>DATGLY010000111.1:0-24689 GCA_035293905.1 Bryobacteraceae bacterium | reverse complement strand
CGCCCGAATCCCAGCCGCTTGGGTTCGTTTTTTCAAAACCCGCCGTCCTCCGCCGCCTCCAGCTCGATCGTCGCCTCACACAGGCCCGCGAAATCGTCTGGCGTGGCTATCTCCGCTCGGACCAAGCCCAGGAATCCGCCGATCCGCCCATGCTATCCTGACTATGAGTTCTGGTAGAGGAGCGAGGGCCATCAGTAGCCTGGCGCGCGGTTCCGTCAAACTCGGAGCGCCAATCCGCGCACAGTTCAGGGCGTTGTGCGCGGAACGGTGAAAGGGGCGGCCTCGCCGAAATCGGGTCGCGGAGTTGAACGCGTTCCGGTTGGTGGAAAAGGTTAACGCCTATCCACTGTCATTCGATCCTCGCTCCCAGCCGCATGGCTTCGTTTGCGCGGCTCTGGTTGGGGGTCCGAATGGAGCGCTATCGGGAAGCCTTCCCAGGCCGTTTCCTGGCCGCGCCTCTACTCGCATTTTTATGAACGTTTTTGAGTTGACGCGCGCGCTCGTCGATATCGACTCGGTCACCCCGAACGAGGAAGCCGTGGGTCTGTATCTGCTCGACTATCTCTCGCGTCTTGCCCCGGACGCTGGCGGCCGCGTCGAGCGCATGGAGGTCGAGCATCGCCGCTTCAATGTTTTGGCCTCTTGGGGCCCGCCCGTAGTCACCTTCTCCACTCACATCGACACCGTGCCTCCCTTTTGGCCCTCGCGCGACGATGGCGAATGGATCTGGGGCCGCGGCGCCTGCGACGCCAAGGGCATTGCCGCGGCCATGATCGGCGCCGTGGAAAGCCTCCTCGAGGAAGGCTTGCGCGGCCTCGCGCTCCTGTTCGTCGTGGGCGAGGAGCGCAACAGCGCTGGAGCCTATCGCGCCTCCCAGCAGGGCCGGGGCAGCCGTTACCTCGTCAATGGCGAGCCCACCGAAAACATGCTCGCCTTGGGCTCCAAGGGCGCCCTTCGTTATGAGATCTCCGCCTGCGGCAAAATGGCCCACTCCGCCTACCCGGAATTGGGCGAATCGGCGATCGAAAAATTGCTGGACGCCTTGGACCGCATTCGCCGCATCCAGCTTCCCCGCGATCCCCTGTTGGGCCAAAGCACGCTCAATATCGGCACCATTCAAGGCGGCCGTGCGCCCAATGTGATTCCCGACCAAGCTTCGGCCGAAATTTTTGTCCGCCTGGTGGACTCCGGCCATTCCACCCGCAAACAGTTTGAGCACGCCGTCTCGGGCCTCGCCCAAGCCCGCGAAATCCTCTGCCTTCCCGCGCTCCGCCTCGGCTTGCCTGCTTTCGATACAACGGGCTTCCAAACCACCATCGTTTCTTTCACCACCGATATCCCCGCCTTCGGCGAAACTTGGGGAAAGCCTTTCCTGATTGGCCCTGGCGCGATTCATTTGGCCCACACCTCCCAGGAGCGCGTGCGCAAGGCGGATCTTTTGGAAGCCGTCGAAATCTACAAAACCATAGCGAGGCAATTGATACGCTCATGAGCCACACTTATCGAGTCGCAATCGCCGGCGCCACCGGCGCCGTCGGCCGGGAATTCCTGAACTGTTTGGAGACCCGGGCTTTTCCCGTATCCGCTTTGCGGCTGCTGGCCTCCAGCCGCTCCCGCGGCAAGAAGCTGGCCTTCCGCGGAGTCGAGATCGAAGTTGAGGAACTGCGCCAGGACAGTTTTCGCGGCGTCGATATCGCCTTCTTCAGCGCCGGCGGCGCCATCTCCCGCCAATTCGCGCCCGCCGCGGTCGAATCCGGCGCCGTGGTGGTGGACAATTCCTCCGCCTTCCGCATGGACTCTCAGGTGCCGCTCGTCATTCCGGAAGTTAATCCCGGCGCCATCGCCTCTCATCGCGGCATCATCGCCAATCCCAACTGCTCCACCATCATCGCGATCCTGCCCTTGTGGCCGATTCATCGGCGCAACCCTATCCGCCGCCTAATCGCTTCCACCTATCAAGCCGCCTCCGGGGGAGGCGCCGCCATGATGGAGGAGTTGGTGCAATCCACACGCGCCTATCTGGAAGGCCGCGCCTTCAACCCTTCCGTCCTCCCCCACCCCTACGCTTTCAACCTCTTCTCCCACAACTCCAAAATTGATCCCCAAACCGGCTACAACGAGGAGGAAACCAAAATGCTCCGCGAAACCCGCAAGATCTTCGCCGATCCCCATATCCGCGTGAGCGCCACTTGCGTGCGCGTCCCCGTCTTGCGGGCCCATTCGGAAGCCCTCACCATCGAATGCGAGCGGCCCATCACGCCCTCCGAAGCCCGCCAGGCGCTTTGCGGCGCGCCCGGAGTGCGCCTCGTCGACGATCCCGAAAACAATTACTTCCCCATGCCCCAGGACGCCTCCGGCCAGCCCGACGTCCTGGTTGGGCGCATCCGGCAGGATCTCAGCGACCCCTCCGGCCGGTCCCTCGCCTTGTTCGTTTCCGGCGACCAACTGCTGAAGGGCGCGGCCCTCAACGCCGTCCAGATCGCCGAACTGCTGCAAAACGCCACTCTAAGCCGCGGCCGCGGCGAAGCGGTCATGGGAGGTTAAGGCCGAACGATGATCGTCATGAAATTCGGCGGCACTTCCGTCGAATCGGCTTCCGCGGTGGCGCGCGTCGCCGAGATTGTCCGCCAGCGGCTCGATCGCCGTCCCCTGGTCGTCGTTTCGGCCATGGGCAAGACCACCAACCGCCTTTTGCAAATGGCCGAGTCCGCTGGCGGCGGCCATTCAGCCGCCTTGTCCATGCTCGAAGACTTGCGAGACTTTCACCTTCGCCAGGCGGCCGAGCTCGGCCTGGACGACAGCCTCCAAAGCGGCCCCGCCGGCCTGCAGGCGCAATTTGACGAGCTCAAGGAGCTCGTCAAAGCGCTCCTGGTCATGCGCGAGTTGACGCCCCGCCTCACCGACGCCATCTGCTCCTATGGCGAACGCCTGTCGAGCGTCTTCGTGACCCGCGCATTCCAGCGTTTGGGCATCCCCGCCTCGCATTGCGACGCGCGTTGCTTTATTAAGACCGACGCCCGCCACACCCAGGCCGCCCCCCTGCTTCCCAAAACCTATTCGCTCCTCCAGCAGAATTTGCTTCCCTCCATCGCCGCCGGCTTGGTCCCCATCCTGGGCGGCTTCATCGGCTCGACCGAAGATGGAATCACCACCACCCTCGGCCGCGGCGGCTCCGATTTCACCGCCGCCATCGTGGGCGCGGGCGTCGGCGCCGCGGAAATTCAAATCTGGACCGACGTCGACGGCATGCTCACCGCCGATCCCGCCCTTCTCCCCGCCGCTCGCCCCCTGGAGGCGTGCTCGTTCGCCGAAGCCGCCGAGTTAGCCTATTTCGGAGCCAAAGTGCTGCATCCCGCCACCGTCCTCCCAGCCATCGAAAAAAACATTCCCGTTCGGATTCTGAATTCGCGCCGGCCCGAGGTCGAAGGCACCCGGATCGTTTCCCATCCCCCGCCTTCTCCCAATCCCATTCGCTCCATCGCCTGCAAGCGCAACATTACCCTGGTGAACATCGTCTCCTCCCGCATGCTCATGGCGCATGGTTTTCTGCGCCGCATCTTTGAAGTCTTCGACCGCTTCGAAACGGCCGTCGACATGCTCGCCACCTCCGAAGTCAGCGTCTCCCTCACCGTCGACAACCCCCGCGCTCTGGCCTCCATCCGCGCTGAAATCGAACTCTTCGCCGAGGTCGCCGTGCAGCCCAATCAGGCCATCGTGTGTTTGGTGGGCGAAAACATCCGTCATCGCCCCGAGGTCGCCGCCCGGGCCTTCGCCTCCCTGAACGGCGTCAAGACCCGCATGGTCTCCCAGGGCGCCTCCCTGTTGAACCTCAGTTTGGTCGTCGCCGATGCCGATTTGCCCCGCGCGATAGAATCGCTCCACCGGGAGTTCTTCGGCCCAAATGCGGCCGCTTCCCAGCCGGGATCGTGAGGGAGCGCAAGAATTTCATATGCCTCAAAAGTTGGCTATCGTCGGTTACGGCAAAATGGGCAGGCTCATCGAGCAGCTTGCGCCCGAATACGGCTTTGCCGTTCATGCCCGCATTGATCTCGGCGGCTCCCTCGCCGCCGCGCGCGGAGCCGACGTGGCCGTCGAGTTCACCGAGCCAAACGCCGTCGTAAGCAACGTCGAAACACTCGCGGCTCTCGGCGTGTCCACTGTAGTGGGAACCACCGGCTGGCTGAGCCAGATGGACCGCGTTCGCGCCGCCGTCGAGCGGCACGGCGCGGCCCTGCTCTGGAGCCCCAACTTCTCCATCGGCGTGAACGTCTTCTTCCGCTTGGTCCGCGAGGCCGCCCGCCTGCTCCAATCCGAGCCGCAATACGGCGCTTGGGCTTGGGAGATCCATCATGCCGCCAAAAAGGACCCCCAGTCGGGAACCCTGCTCAAGCTGTTGGAAGAAATCAGAAGCGCGGGCTATGCGCGTCCCGTCGATGCCAGCTCCAATCGGGCCGGCGCCCACCCCGGCACCCATGAAGTCGGCTTCGATTCCGCCGCCGACACCATCACCCTGCGCCATTCGGCCCGAAGCCGCGAAGGATTCGCGCGCGGCGCCCTCAAAGCGGCGCAATGGCTGCCGGGGAAGCGCGGCATTTTCCAATTCGAGGAGATTCTGTTTCAGTCAAACCGCGCTGGCTAACGCGCGGCTTGGGAGGCGACGACTATGTTCACCGGATGCGGCACTGCTTTAATCACTCCTTTCCGTACGGATCGATCGCTGGACGAAGACGCCCTGCGCCGTCTCGTCCGGCGGCAGATCGACGCCGGCGTTAACTTCTTGGTCCCTTGCGGAACCACCGGCGAAAGCCCGACCCTCACGCGCGCCGAACACCTGCGCGTCGTCGAAATCACTCTCGAGCAAGCCAAGGGCAACACGCCCGTCGTGGCCGGCGCCGGCGGCTATAACACCGCCGAAGTGATCGAGCTCGCCCGGGAACTCTGCCGCCTGGGCGTCGATGGCATTCTCTCGGTTACGCCCTATTACAATAAGCCGACCCAGGAGGGCCTGTACCTCCACTACAAGGCCATCGCCAGCGCCGTTCCCTTGCCGATCGTGGTCTATAGCGTTCAGGGACGCACCGGCTGCAATGTCGAGCCCGCCACCATGAAACGCCTGGCCGCGATCGATAACATCGTCGCCATTAAAGAAGCGTCGGGCAACATCGGCCAAGTGGCGCAAATGGCGCACCAGCTCCCCGAACGCATCCACATTCTTTCCGGCGATGACGCCATCGCCATCCCCCTAATCGCTTTGGGAGGCCGCGGCGTCGTCTCCGTGGTTTCCAACCAGATTCCCGCCGAAATGACTAAGCTCGCCTGTCTTGCCGCGGCCGGCGATTTCGCCAGCGCCCGCGCTTTGCAAAAGCGCTGGCTCCCTCTGATGGAAGTGAACTTCGTTGAGTCCAATCCGATTCCCGTCAAAGCGGCGATGGCCATGATGGGCCTGATCGAGCCCGTTTGGCGACTGCCCCTGTGCCCGCCTTCGGAAGCCAATCAGGCGAAAATCGAGGCCGTCCTCACATCCGTCGGTCTGCTCGCCCGGAGCTCCTATGCGGACTGACCCCGCCGCGGCCGTTGCGCTCGTTCAAAGCGGCGTCTTGCCTCGCCAGATCGAAAAGCTCTTCGATGAAAAGCCCGCCGCCTACACCGAGGACCACTTCCGTCTGTTTGCCCAATTCAAGCAGGCGCTGAACCAGGGAGCCGTCCGGTCGGCCGAGCCCGACTCGTCCGCCCCCACCGGCTGGCGCGTGAACCCCTGGGTCAAAAAGGGCATTCTGCTCGGTTTCCGCATGGGTTCCATCGTGGACATGTCGCCCCATCCCGCCCGCCTTCCCATGCTGGATAAAGCCACCTTTCCCCTCAAGCGGCTCGGGCCCGGCGATGGCGTTCGCCTGGTCCCCGGTGGCTCCAGCATTCGCGACGGCTGCTACATCGGCCGGGGCGTGGTCTGCATGCCTCCCATGTATATCAATGTGGGAGCCTGGGTCGGCGAGGGAACCGTCGTCGATTCGCACGCCCTGGTGGGAAGCTGCGCTCAGATCGGCGCCAACTGTCATATTTCCGCCGCCGCCCAAATCGGCGGCGTCCTGGAGCCCGTCGGCGCCCTGCCTGTCATCATCGAAGACGAAACCGTGGTGGGCGGCAATTGCGGCGTCTACGAGGGAACCGTCGTGAAGCGCCGCGCTGTCCTGGGCAGCGGAACCATCTTGACGCGCTCCACCCCGGTCTACGATTTGGTCCGCGGCCAGGTATATAAAGCCGCCGACGGCCATCCCCTCGTAATTCCCGAAAATGCCGTGGTCGTCGCCGGCGCGCGCGCCGTGTCTCACGGCCCCGGCAAGGACTGGGGCATTTCCCTCTATACTCCCGTCATCGTCAAATACCGCGACGCCAACACCGATGCTCGCCTCCAGTTGGAGGATCTGCTGCGCTGAGCTCAGACTCCCTCCCATGGAGAAAGATCCATTCCTCCAAGCCGCCATTGAGCAGGCTCGCAAAAGCCTGTGGGAAGGCGGCATCCCCATCGGCGCCGTCTTGGTCCATCGCGGAAAAATCGTCGGGCGCGGCCACAACTGCCGCGTGCAAACCGGCAGCCCCATCGATCACGGCGAAATGAACTGCTTGCGCAACGCCGGCCGCCTGACCGCCCAAACCTATCGCGAATGCATCCTCTATACGACTCTTTCGCCTTGCCCTATGTGTAGCGGCGCCATCGTCCTATATAAAATCCCGCGCGTCGTCGTGGGCGAAAACCAAACCTTCCGCGGCGCGGAAGATTATTTGCGCGGCCACGGAGTGAAACTCGATATCGTCAACGATGTCGAATGCGTCCGCTTAATGACCGAATTCATTCATGCCAAGCCCCAATTGTGGAACGAGGATATCGGAGAGTAGCTCCTTCATATCTTTTCCGGATTCATTACGGCGATGTAATCCAGATTCCGGTAATGCTGCTTGTAATCGAGCCCCCATCCCACTACGAAGCGGTCGGGAATTTCGAAGCAGCGGAATTCCACCGGCGCCGGAACGATCCTCCGCGCCGTCCGGTCCAGAAGCGTGCAGATCCCCAGCGACCTCGGGCCCCGTCCGGCCAGAGTCCGCAAAAGATAGCCGGCGGTGAGGCCCGTATCGACGATGTCTTCCACCAGCAACACGTCCTGGCCCTGAATCGGATCGTCCAGATCCTTCGCGATCCGAACCATCCCTGGCGCGCCGCTCGCCGTTTGTCCTCCAAAGCTCGAAATGGATAGAAAATCGATCTGGAGCGGTATCTCAATCGCGCGCGCCAATGCCGTCAGAAAGAACACCGAGCCCCGCAGCACTCCGATCAGCTTCAGCTCTCGGCCGCGATACCGTTCGCCGATCTCCGCCCCCACCTCGCGGATTCGCTCCGCGATTTCCTGCGCGCTGAAAAGGACCCTTTCGATGTTCGAGGGAACGCCGCGCGGCGCATTCACGGCTCTCGTTCTCCCCTAACTGGCTGGCTCAGCCCATACTTAAAGATCAAATCCTCGAAATCCTTCTGGTAAAACACTTGAATGTTGATGTGCGGATAGATGGCGCGCAGCAATTTGATCTTCCGATTCTTTGGCGTCGTCAAGGATTGCTTCATCGTCGTGATCTCCACATAAAGATTCAGGCCCGGAAGATAAAAGTCCGGCGTGAAGCCTTCCGTCACGTTGCCGTTTTTATCCCATTGCAGGGGAAAGCTGCGAGGCTCATATTCCCATGGAATGCCGTAAAAATCCAAAAGATTGGCGAATACCTCTTCGCTCGGATGTCCAAAGGCGGCCGGCTTGAATTGCGCCCGCCCAGCCGGTTTGATGCCGTGCCGCGCCAGCTCCAGCCGGGTTCGGAATTGCAAATCAGCTTCGGCCTGGGCGGAGAGAAAGCTTTGCTCCGTCAGGCCCCGGGCCCGGGCGGCGGCGCGCAAGATTTCCGCCATTTGAAACGCATCCATCTGCTCGCCGTTAAGAAGGATGTCGAAGTTCTCCGGGGGCGCGACGGCTCTTCCAAAGCGCGCCTTCCGCCGCCGGCGCGCCTCATCATCCATCGCTTGCAGCGCCGTCATGGCTTCGGAGCGCTCCAGCCGCCGGTCGATCATGACGTTGCTCGCGCGGCTAGATTGCGAAGCCACGACCCCGGCCCGGAGCAGGGCGGGCATGGGGGCCAGCAGCGACTCGGAGCCCGGCAGCGCCACCACCAGATGATGCGCCGCCGCCAGGCGCGCCACCACGCAGGCGGCGGCCGGCCGCCAGGCGCAATCGGGAATTTCCGTTCCGCCGAACTCCTCGGCCAGCAGTTGACTCAGGCGCGTTTCGCCGATCGTCTCCATGCGCATCAAAGCCGCTGCGGCCTGCGCCACTTCCTCATATCGCGAAGCGGGCTCGCCGGAGATCGTCAGCAGTGCCATCCAAACCGCGCCGGGGCGGGCGCCCGCCTCGCCTCGGCGACGGAGCCGCCGCCCGCCTTCGTGGTGCGGCTGTTGCTTAAAAGCGCTGAGGCCATCCTCATCAAACGCTATTGTAGAAGAACCGTGCTTGTCCTCGGCGTGGACATCGGCGCAACGAAAATCGCTGCCGGGCGGGTCAACGAAGCTGCGGAGATGACGGCGTTTCAAATCACTCCCACTCTCGCCGCCGGGGGGCTGGAGGTCTCCTTGCGCCAGCTCTGGAAGGCGATGGAAGCGGCGCTGACGCCCGAGGTGCAATCCATCGGCCTCTGCGCCCCCGGACCGCTGGATGCCGCAACCGGCCTGGTGATAAACCCGCCCAACCTGCCCGGCTGGCGCCAGGTTCCGTTAGCCGAGCTCGCGCGCCAAAGATTCCGACTGCCGGTCGCGGTCGAAAACGATGGCAACGCCGCCGCGCTCGCCGAGTCTCTCTATGGAGCGGCGCGCGGATACAGCCACGTCTTTTATGCAGCCATCGGAACCGGGATTGGATCGGGCATTGTGCTTGATGGGAAGATCTTTCGTGGAGCCCACGGCGCGGCCGCGGAAGCCGGCCACATCTCGATCGATTACCGCGGCGGCGTCCCGTGCGGATGCGGCGCGGCCGGCTGCATCGAGGCCCTCGCCTCCGGCCGCGTCTTTGGCGACGCCGCCGAAGAGGAGCTGGATGAGCTTGTGGGTCGCTTGGGCGCTTGGCTGGGCGGCGTCATCAGCCTGCTCGATCCCGGCGTCGTCGTAATTGGCGGCGGCGTGGCGCGGATCGGCGAGCCCTTGTTCGGCCGGCTGCGGGCGGTTGCCCCCCGTTGGACGGTGAATCCCTATGCCCGCGAAATCCCCATCCTCCCGGCCGAATTGGGAGAGGCGTCGGGAGTGATCGGCGCCGCCGCGGTAGCCTTGCGAGAGAGCAAGTGAAACATCGTTACCAACGCATCCTCGTCCGCGCGGCCAATTGGGTTGGCGACGCGGTGATGTCGCTGCCGGCGCTCCGCGCCTTGCGCGGCCGGTTTCCCGGCGCTCGAATCTCGATTCTGGCCAAGCCGTGGGTGGAGGGCCTCTACAAACGCGAGCCTTTTTGCGACGAGCTGATTCCTTACACAGCCGCCGGTCTCTCGTCCAAATGGATGGCCGCGCGGCAGCTAAGGGCCGATCGCTTCGATTGCGCGATCCTTCTGCAAAACGCGTTCGAGGCCGCGGCCATCGCTTTCGCCGCCGGCATCCCCGAGCGGATCGGCTATGCCCGGGACGGCCGGAGCTTTCTCCTGACGCGCGCTGTCGCTGTGCCGCGCACAGGCGAAATCCCGCCGCACCAGCGCTTCTATTATCTGGAGCTGCTGCGCCGCGCCGGCATTTTGGAGTCGATGCCGGCCAGCGACGCCATCCGCTTGGATGGAGCGCTCGCCGCCAAGCAAGCCGGCTTGGCCAGATTCCGCGCTCTTGGATGGAAGGGCAAAGTGATCGGCGTCAGCCCGGGTGCGGCGTATGGGGGAGCGAAACGCTGGCCTCCGGACAGATTCGCGCAAGCCGCCACTCGCCTGGCTCGGGAGTGGAATTCGGCGGTGGCCGTGTTCGGCTCCAACGCGGAGCGTGAATTGTGCGCCCAAGTTTGCTCGGCGGTGGCGGCGCCCGTGAAAAACTTCGCGGGCGAGACGGCGCTCGCCGAATTTATCGAGCTCGCCGCCGCCTGCTGCGCCTATCTCACCAACGATTCCGGCGCCATGCACATCGCCTCCGCGCTCGGGGTGCCGACCATCGCCATCTTTGGCGCCACCGACCATGTGGCCACCGGACCGACGGGGCCGCGGGCGCGCGTGGTTCGTGAACCGGTGGAATGCAGTCCTTGCCTCCGGCGCGAATGCCCGATCGATCATCGCTGCATGACGCGCGTGGAAGCCTCGCAAGTGGCGGAGGCGGCCTTGGAACTGGTGAAATAGATGGATGTGGATACGCGGACCAAGATCGTCCCGACTCAACATGCCGCCTTGATCGCCGCCTCGGGCGCGACCGTCGTCAGCGGATATTTCGATCCGCTGCTCGCCTGGCATGTGTCGCGGCTGGAGGAACTGAAGCGGGGCCGCGGTCCATTATTGGTTCTGATCGCCGCACCGGAAAAACCCATCCTGCCGCCCCGCGCTCGGGCGGAACTGCTGGCCGGGCTGAGGGCTGTGGACTACGTTTGCGAGACGCCGGACGGCATCGCTCCCCAGGTTCGGCTGGAGGAAGAAGACAGCGTCCGATTTAAAGAGTTGATTCGGCGGGTGCACGCGCGCAACGCTTGAGCCGATGCCAGAGTTCCGCATCCTTGTCATTCGGCTGAGCTCCATGGGAGACGTCATCCATACGCTGCCCGCCGCGGCCAGCCTGAAGCACAGCTTCCCGCACAGTTCGGTTTCCTGGATCGTCCGAAAGCGTTGGACGCCTCTGCTTCAGGGCAATCCGTTCGTGAATCGCGTCATTTCCGTGGAAGGAGGGCTCCAAGGATTGATTCGCTCGTGGAGAGCGGCGCGGCGCGAGTGCTTCGATCTGGTGGTGGATTTCCAAGGCTTGATCCAGTCGGCGCTGGTGGCGGCCTCCGTGCGCTCGCAGAAGAAAGTCGGGCTTCATCGTTCGCAAGCGCGCGAAAGCCTGGCTTCGTTGTTTTATTCGACGGCCGTGCTGACGCGCGAGGCGCATCGCGTCGAGCGTAATCTGGAACTGGCCGCGGCCGCCGGCGCCACCAGTCTGCTTCGCGTTTTTCCTTTACCGGAAGGCGAACCGGAAGGCGATCTTCCCGACGGCCAATTCGTTCTGGCCTGCCCTTTCGCCGGTTGGGGAGCCAAGCAGTGGCCCTTGGAGCATTTCGCCGAGGTTGCGCGCGGCCTGGAGATTCCGCTAGTGCTTAATGGGCCGCCTGGCTCGGCCGCGTCCCTAGCGCGGGCCGGCGCACACGTTCATACTTCGGGCCTGGCGGGATTGATCCACGCCACGCGGCGCGCCAGCGCCGTGATCGGACTGGACAGCGGCCCTCTGCATCTTGCCGCCGCGCTTTCCAAGCCGGGCGTGGCGATCTACGGCCCTAGCGATCCCGCCGTCCACGGCCCTTATGGCGGCACGATTCGCGTATTGCGCGCGCCGGACGCAACCACCAGCCAAAAGCGGCGGAGTCGCGAAGACCCGAGCATGCTCGCCATCCGGCCGAGCCAGGTGCTGGAAGCGCTGCGGGAGGCGTTGAACAGCGACGGGCTGAAGCCGTCCAGCTCGAAGCATCCTACGATGCGGGCGGGCTTTACGGCGTGAACTTTCCGAAATCGTACGCCGACTCGGTTGCGAAACTCCGGGTGCCGTCGGGCTTTGTTTTAGCGGGCGCGTTCTTATGGTTTTCCGCTCCCAGCGCCGTCTCGCTGGCGGCCGGATTGCCGGTTTCCATTCTGGGCCTGGCTTTGCGCGGCTGGGCCGCGGGGCATCTAGAGAAGAATCGATCGCTGGCGCGAAGCGGTCCCTACGCGCGGGTGCGCAATCCTTTGTATCTTGGGACGCTAATTGCGGCCGCCGGTCTTGTGATCTCGGCGCGCGAGTGGAGACTCGGCCTGCTATTTGCGGCGTTTTTCTGGCTTGTGTATCTGCCCGTGGTGGAGCTTGAGGAGCAACACCTCCGCCGCCTTTTTCCCGATTTCCAGGACTACGCGCGGCGCGTGCCGAGGCTGCTGCCGCGATTCGGCCCGGTTCCGGCGGGCCAGGCGTTCCGATGGCCTCTGTACCGGCGGAATCGCGAATATGAAGCGCTGGCTGGGTTTCTCGCCGGCGCGGCGGCGCTGATTTGGAAAGTGCTTCGCTGAACGGAAGTTCGCGGCCCCGGATGCGATCATGGAGGCTTGTGGCGTTATTTGTGATCTGTTCGGCGCTTTTGGGCGCGGTCCTGGTTTGGTATTCGCAGACTTATGCATTCACCTGGGACGAAGGGTTTCATCTTTTGGCCGCTCAGTTGATCGAGCACGGCAAGAAGCCATACCTGGATTTCGCGTTCGCGCAGACTCCGCTAAATGCGTATTGGAACGCATTTTTGATGCGCATTTTCGGGGAGAACTGGCGGGTTATTCAGGCTGCCGACGCTTTAACCACAACGGCGGCGGTGGTGCTGGCCGCGGATTTTCTGCGGACGCGCTTCAAACCATGGGGAGCGGCGAGCCTGGCCGCGGTGGTGGTATTGGCGGGGGCGAACAACAAAACCATCATCTTTGGAACCATCGGACAAGCCTACGCGGTGGGGTTGCTGCTTACGGTGGCGGCGTTTCGGCTCACAGTGGCGGCAGTAGACCGAGACCGGAAGACGCTAGCTGGGCTGGCGGGGCTTTGCGCGGGCGGGGCCGCCGGATCGACGCTGCTGACAGGACCGGCCGCGCCCGTGTTGCTGGCTTGGACGATCTACTGCAGCCCGCCGGGAAAACGGCTTTTTCGAGGCGCGGCGTTTGTCGCGGGGGCAGGGATTGCGCTGGCGCCGCTGTTTGTGCTGTTGGCGCAGTCGCCGACGCGCGTGATATTCGACGTCTTCCGGTATCACATGTTCTACCGGCGCTCGGATTGGCCCGGCGCAACGCGGCACGATCTGGAGATGTTCGCGGCGTGGATCGATTCTCCTCAGGCCCTGACCCTGGGAATTTTAGCCGCTGCGGGACTGTGGTTCATCGCCCGCCGCAGCGGTTGGGAACCGGGGCGAAGGCGCGAACTGTATCTTTGCGGATGGCTTTCGCTCGCGCTGGCGCTCTATGTCTCCACCGCGCATCCGACGTTTACCCAGTACTATCTTTTTACGACTCCATTTCTCTCGATCCTGTCGGCGGTCGGATTGTTTGCCGCTTCGGCGCAGCTCGGAATCAAGAGACCTTTGTGGCCCACGCTCAGCGTGTGTTTGCTCGTTTCCCTGGGCTTGGTCAAAGAACTTTATGACCGGCGCGACGACCGGTCCTGGCAGGATATGGAAGCAATCGCCCGCAAGGTAAGCGAGGTGACTCCGCCGGGCGCCCCGCTTTCGGCCGACGAGCACATCTACTTTTTGACGCGCCGCACGCCGCCGTCGGGAAACGAATACATTTCCTCCCATAAGGTGCGGCTGCCCGCGGCTTTTTCGGAATTCGTCCACATCGTGCCGCAGCCGGAGATCGACCGAAGAATCGCGGAAGGAGATTACGCGACCTTGCAGACTTGCGAGGATGACGATTGGATACAGGATCGCAAACTGGCGCAACTGTACCGGCAGCGGGCTCACATTGCGGAGTGCGACGTATTCTGGGATTGGGCGGGCGGCAAGCCGTGATAGCCGTGGGCGGTTACAAGGACGGGCGCGGCAAGAAAAATGCCGCGCGACGCTCAAGACCCCAAGCGCCCACGCGGCATTTTTCTTTTGGCGCACGGCGTTGGGCCATGCGCATCTGCACCAAAGCGGACTAACGCTTCAGAACTTACCGCTTGTCGGACTTTTTGTCCGTGTCAGTTCCCTTCTTCCCCTTGCCTTTTTTGCCCTTCGCCTTGCCGGTATCGGTATCGGTCTGAGCGAAGGCCACCGTGGCGGCGCCAGTGAGGAGCGAAAGGCCGAGCATGAGGCTCATGATCTTCTTCATTTGGTGTATCTCCTTAATTAATTTAGAGCGGCTCCGGGCCGCCTTACAGGTTCCATCATGTCAGCCGGACATGAAGCCTGCCTTAAGCGCGAATTAAAACAGTTTCATGCGCCAGCGAATCGATAAATGATTGTAGTGCAATGGGTTAGGATTACAACGGGTCTATACCGGCCGGAGGAACGCGGAATCGGCGATCGAAGGCGAAAGGGGAGGCGGGACCGTAATCCTCTATCATTGGAAGAACGCCAGGCAGGGTCCATGCGCATCCGAGATATTCGCGCCACGACGGTTACGGTTCCGCTGGAAGCGCCGCTGCGGCACGCCAACGGATGCCACTGGGGGCGTTTTGTCCGCACCGTCGTGGAAGTGGAGGCCGATAACGGGCTGATCGGGTTGGGCGAGATGGGCGGGGGCGGGGAATCGGCGGAAGCGGCTTTTCGGGCGATGAATTCCTACCTTGTGGGGCACGATCCGGCGCGAATCGAGGAGATGCGCTTTCGGATCGCCAACCCGACGGCGTCGCTTTATAACAACCGAACCCAGGTTCTGGCGGCGCTGGAATTCGCCTGCCTCGACTTGCTGGGCCAGGCTTGGGGCGCGCCGGTTTGCGAGATTTTGGGCGGGCGGCTTCGAGAGCGGGTGCCGTTTGCGTCCTATTGCTTTTTCCGTTACGCCAACGCGGAGGGCAAGGGCGAGGTGCGGACGGCCGAACAGATGGTGCAGCACGCCCGCGAACTGAAGCGCCGCTTCGGATTCACGACGCACAAGCTGAAGGGCGGGGTATTCCCACCCGATTATGAGCTGGAGATTTATCGGGCGCTGGCGGCGGCTTTTCCCGAGGATTCTCTGCGCTTCGACCCGAACGCGGTTTGGTCCACCGAGCAGGCGATCCGGTTTGGCCAGGCGATCGAGGGTTTGCGCAACGACTATTTCGAAGACCCGGTTTTCGGGCTGAACGGGATGCGGCGCACGCGGGAGAGGGTGCGGGTTCCGCTTGCGACCAATACGGTGGTTGTGAATTTCGAGCAGCTCGCTTCGAATGTTCTCCAGACGGCGGTGGACGTGATTTTGCTCGACACCACTTTCTGGGGCGGCATTCGGGCGTGCGTGAAGGCGGCGGCGGTTTGCGAAACGTTTCAACTGGGAGTGGCGGTTCATTCCTCCGGCGAGTTGGGAATTCAGCTTGCAACGATGCTTCATCTTGGCGCCGTGCTGCCGAATTTGTCATTCGCCGCCGACGCCCATTATCATCATCTGACGGACGATATTATCGAGGGGGGGCCGATGCGCTATGAGGCTGGAGCGATGGGAGTTCCGGACGGTCCTGGATTGGGAGTGAAATTGGACCGGGAAAAGCTTCGAAAGTACGGCGAGCTGTACAAGGAGTTGGGAGGCTATCGTTACGATCAGGATCCGGGGCGCCGGGGATGGAACGCGATTGTTCCCAACGATCGCTGGGCCGATCCGAAGGACGATCGAACTCCAGGGATTGCGTGATGGTTTTCGATCTTTCGGGCCGCGTGGCGGTGGCGATCGGCGCAACGAGCGGACTGGGCCGGGCAATCGCGGCGGGATTGCGGGAGCATGGAGCGCGGGTGGTTCCGACGGGCCGGCGTGCGGCCGCGGTCGACGCGGCGTGCCGGGAGATGGGGTGCGCGCTGCGACAGACGACCGACGTGACCGATCGCCAATCGGTGGACGCGCTGCGCGAGGCGGTGCTGCGGGAGTTCGGCCGCATCGACATACTGCTGAACGCGGCGGGCTTCACCTTCCGCGAGCCGACTGGAAGCGTGAGCGAAGCGCGCTGGAGTTCGATCTTCGATACGAACCTGAAGGGCGTGCTGCGGGCATGCCAATCCTTTTATGAGCCGTTGAAGGCAAGCGGCCGCGGGCGTATCCTGAATATCGCGTCGCTAGGATCGTTTCTGGCGTTCCACGAAGTGGCGGCGTACTGCGCGTCGAAAGCGGCGGTGGTTTCGCTGACGCGCAGCCTGGCTTGCGAGTGGGCGCGGGACGGAATCTGCGTGAACGCCCTTGTGCCGGGCGTGTTTCCGACCGATATGAATCGCGAAATGCTGCTCAACACTCCGCGGGGGCGGGAGATTTTGATGCGCACGCCGATGGGGCGTTTCGGCAAGCCCGAGGAGCTGGTGGGAGCGGCCGTGCTGCTGGCCTCCGATGGGGCGGCCTTTTTGACGGGGCAGTGCATCGCGGTGGATGGAGGATACCTTGCGTCGGGCGTTAATTCTTAGCGCGATCTTATTGGCCCAGGGCGTTTGGGGCGAATCCGGTTACGACGCCTGGCTGCGGTATCGGCCGGTGGAACATCGCGACCCGCTGCCGGCGGCGGTGGTGGCGGAGGGCGATTCGGCGGTAATCGCGAGCGCGCGCGAGGAGCTGATTCGGGGCATTCGCGGGATGCTGGGCAGGACTCTCCGGATCGAGCCGCGGCCGCCGGTAGAAGGGGCGATCGTTTTGCGCAGCACGAACTCCGGCTTGCCGGATGGGTTTGAGCTCAAGGGGGAAGGGGGCTCCATCGTGGTGGCGGGCGCGACCGATCGCGGCGTGCTGTACGGAGTTTTCGCGCTGCTGCGGAAGATCGCTCTGGGCGAAACGGTGAAAAACCTAAATGAGAGACAGACGCCTTGGTTCGATGTGCGTTGGGTGAACCAATGGGACAATCTGGACGGCTCCATCGAGCGCGGCTACGGAGGGCGGTCGCTTTTCTGGGAAAACTCGCACGCCCGGGCCGATCTAAGGCGGGTAAGCGATTATGGGCGGCTGCTGGCTTCGGTGGGGATTAACGGCTGCTCGATCAACAACGTAAACGCAAACCCGCGGATTCTGGCCTCGGATCTTCTTCCCGAGATTGTGCGCATCGCGGATGCGCTGCGGCGGTGGGGCGTGCGGACGGTTTTATCGGTGGATTTCGGCAGCCCGAAAACCATCGGCGGGCTGAACACGTTCGATCCGCTCGATGCGGGCGTCGCGGAATGGTGGAAGGCGAAGGCGGATGAAATCTATCGCGCCATTCCCGATCTGGGGGGATTCGTTTTAAAGGCGGATTCGGAAGGGCGGGCGGGCCCGTCGGCGTATGGGCGGACGCATGCGGACGCCGCCAACGTGATTGCAAGGGCGTTGAAGCCGCACGGAGGCCTTCTGTTTTACCGCGGCTTCGTCTACGACCACCACATGGACTGGAACAATTTGAAGAACGACCGGGCGCGGGCGGCCGTGGACAACTTTCGCGAGCTGGATGGAAAATTCGAAGCCAACGTGGTGCTGCAGGTCAAGAACGGGCCGATCGACTTCCAGGTGCGCGAGCCAGTATCGCCGCTTTTCGGGGCGCTCGAAAAAACGAACCCAAGCCTGGAGCTTCAGATCACCCAAGAATACATGGGCCAGGCGCGGCACACCGTGTTTTTGGCGCCGATGTGGAAGCAGACGCTGGACTTCGACCTTCGCGTCCGGGGCGAACCAACGCCGGTGAAGCGTTTGGCGAAGGGCGGCATTATTGGGGTGGCCAACGCCGGGCTGGATGAAAACTGGTTTGGCAATCATCTTTCGCAGGCGAATTTGTACGGCTTCGGCAGGCTGGCGTGGAACCCGGGTCTTTCCTCGGAGAGGATTGCCGGGGAATGGGCGCGGCTGACGTTTGGAGACAATTTGAAGGTGGCCGATGTGGTGAGCCACATTCTGCTTACCTCGTGGCGCACGTACGAGAACTATACCGGCCCGCTGGGGCTGCAAACGCTGACCGACATTACGGGGAATCACTATGGAGTCAACGTGGAGGCTTCCGAGCGCAACGGCTGGGGCCAGTGGCACCGGGCGGACGACAAGGGCGTAGGGATGGATCGCAGCGTGGCGACCGGCACGGGTTTTATCGGGCAGTATTGGCCCGAAGTCGCCCGCGTCTACGAATCGCTCGACACTTGCCCGGACGACCTGCTTTTATTCATGCATCACGTTGCTTATACACATGTTTTGCATTCGGGAAAAACGGTGATTCAATCCCTTTACGACTCCCATTATGATGGCGCGGAGGCGGTGGAAGGCTATGTCAAGCAATGGCGGGAGCTAAGGGGCCTGGTGGACGAGCGACGCTACCAGGAGGTGCTGGCGCAGCTTGAATATCAGGCGGGGCAGGCCGAGGTTTGGCGCGATGCGGTGACGAACTGGTTTTTCCGCGCCTCGAAAGCGCCGGACGCGAAAGGCCGCGTGGGGCGCTATCCCGGCCGTTGGGAGGCGGAGTCGGCGCAGTTGCAAGGCTACCAAGCGGCCGATGTGACGCCGTGGGAATCCGCGTCGGGAGGCAAGGCGGCGGTGTGCGGCTCGGCTCGATGCACCGCTCAGTTTTCGTACTCGGGGCGGCCGGGCTGGTTCGATGTGCGGGTCCAATACTTCGATCAGAATAATGGAGCGGCCCGCTATCGCGTTTGGGTGAACGATCAGATGGTTGACGAATGGACCGCGGCGGACCATCTGCCCACGCAAAAAATAGATGGCTCGTCTTCGACGCGGCGCACGATTGGCGGGCTGGCGCTGCGGCCGGGCGACCGCATCCGCGTGGAAGGCTGGCCGGACGGAGGGGAGGTAGCGGCGCTGGATTATATCGAGATTGTGGGGCCGGGCGGCTAAGCAGCGGGAAAACTTCTTGGAGCTGCCGGTGTTTGAGGAATATGTGCGTTCCGCGGAGCAGCGGGAACGCTGTGGAAAGGCGTTGCCGGATGAAACATCTTATTCCGTTTGCCCTTGCCGCGGCGGCCGCCGGACAGGCTTGTATGGCGCAGGCGTTGACGGCGCGAGCGGCGGCCCGCTTTCTCGATCAGGCGACCTGGGGTCCTAGTCCCGGCTCGATCGCCTATCTGCAAAGCATAGGCATCGACAAATGGCTGGCGATCCAGTTCGCCATGAAAACGTCGGATCTGCCGGATCAGCCGATTCTCACTCCGGCGGGAACGTCCAACAATAATCTGGCGCCCGTGCAAGCCGCGTTTTTCCAAAACGCCGTGATGGGACCGGATCAGCTTCGCCAGCGCGTGGCGTTCGTGCTGAGCCAAATCTGGGTGGTTTCGGCTACTTCGGGCGTTCCGAACGCATACGCTTATCCCCCCTATTGGCGGATCTTCCGCGACAACGCCTTTGGCAACTACCGGGATGTGATCAAGGCCGTCACCCTAAACCCAGCCATGGGCCGCTATCTCAACATGGCCAATAACAACAAGGGAGACCCGACGAAAGGAACCGCCGCCAACGAAAATTATGCGCGCGAACTGATGCAATTGTTCACGCTGGGGCTGACGCAGTTGAATCTTGACGGCTCGGCCGTGGTGGACGCCAATCAGAATCCGGTTCCCACCTACGACCAGAACGTGGTGACGAACGTCGCCAAGATGCTTACCGGTTGGACCTATCCCACCGCTCCTCAAGCGACGCCGAAGACCAACAATCCTGCCTATTATTTGGGGCAGATGTTCGCCGTGGAGTCCGAGCACGACACAAGCGCGAAGACCATTTTCAACAACCTCCAGATTCCGGCGATGCAAACCGCCGGGCAAGACCTCAACTCCCTGCTGGACGCGCTCATGCAACACCCAACGATGGCGCCGTTCATTTCCCAGCAGTTGATTGAGCATTTGGTCACCAGCAATCCGAGCCCGGGCTACATTCAGCGGGTTGCGCAAGTGTTCCGGAACGACGGCACGGGCGTTACGGGAAACCTCCAGGCGGTGATTCGGGCGATTCTCACCGACCCGGAGGCGCGAGCCGGGGACGCATCGCCGAACGCGATCCCGCCCACTTTTGGGCATCTGCGCGAACCGATATTGTTCGTTACGAACGTTCTGCGCGGGTTGGGGGCGGAGGTGGACGCGGGATGCGAGATGGAGGCGGAAACGGAGAGCCGCCGAGAGATGCACCGGCGCGGGCAGGAGGAGAGGGGGGCGACGGCCGGAAATCTCGCCTATAGCTGCTCGAACGCCGCCGCGGCCAGCGCGGCGAATCTGGGGCAGAATCTGTTTAACGCTCCGAGCGTATTCAGCTATTTTTCGCCGCAATCCCGCACCGAGCACGGGCTTTTGGGGCCTGAATTCCAGATCTATTCGACGCAAACCGCAGCGAGCCGGGCCGATCTTGTGAACACAATTCTCTACGGCCGGCTGGGCGGCATCAAGGTGGATTTGGGGCCTTACGTGGCGTTAGCCGGCAACGCCGCCAATCTGCTGGATTCCATCGCCTCGGTGTTTCTGCACGGTTCGATGTCGCCGCAGCTTGAAACCGAGGCCACGGCGGCGGTGAACGCGGCCCCCACGCCCCTCGCCAAGGCCCAGGCGGCTTTGTATATCGCGCTGACGTCGGCCGAGTATCAGATCGTTCAATAAGGAGATTTTCCAATGTGCCAAGCATGCACGCGCCGCAATTTTCTTCGGGTTTCATCGGCGGCCATCGGATCGCTGGCGCTTCGCCCTTTCGGCTTGCTTCCGGCGCTGGCGCAAAGCCCGACCGACTATCGCGCGCTGGTCTGCGTTTTTCTGTTCGGCGGCAACGACTCGAACAATACGGTGGTTCCGATGGATAGCAGCTTTTCGGCTTATAGCTCGATTCGAGGGAGCTTGGCGCTGACAACCAGCGAACTGACCGCGGCGGTGACCAGCGCCTCCGGGCCGCCCGTTTCTTTCCACTACCAGCTTGCCGATCTGGCCAGCCTGTATGCCAGCAAGGAGCTGGCGGTGGTGGCGAACGTCGGGGCTCTGGTTCAGCCGCTTACGCGGACACAATACCAGCAGCAGCAACGGCCGATCCCGCTGAATCTGTTCTCCCACTCGGATCAGCAGCTCGCCTGGCAAACTTCGGTTGCGCAGGGCCGCAGCCCCACCGGCTGGGGAGGCCGGGTGGCGGATTACCTGGCGCAAGCGGGCGTGAATTCCTCCAGCTTCCCGGCGTTTTTCTCGGTCGCGGGCAACACGCTGGAAGGAACCGGGGCATCGACGCAACCGGTAGCGCTGTCACCCGGCCAATCGCTGCAACTCACCGGCTTCAACAACTCGGCGGCGTCCCAGGCGCGGCACAACGCGCTCACCGCGCTGGTGGCCGATGGCAGCGGGCTGGCTTTGGTGCAAGCCGCCGACGATACTCTCGCACACAGCCTTGCCGACGCCAACGCTCTATCCGCGGCGCTTGCAAAGGGCAGCCCGCTTAAGACTCCGTTTCCAAACACGAGCTTGGGCGCGCAACTCCAGCAGGTGGCGCAGATTATTCAGGTACAGCCGTATTTGGGCATGAGCCGGCAAATCTTCTTCGCCTCGCTCGGCAGCTTCGATACCCATGCGAACGAGACGGCGACGTTGAATACGCTTTACGGGGAATTGAGCGCGGCGCTGGCCGCGTTCTATAACGCGACGCAAGAGCTGGGGGTGGCGCAGAATGTCGTTACTTTCACCGAATCCGACTTCAGCCGCACGTTCCAACCCACCACGACCGACGGGAGCGATCACGCCTGGGGCAGCCATCATATTGTGTTGGGAGGCGCCGTGCAGGGCGGGCAGATCTACGGCAAATTCCCTACGTTCGAGTTGGGCGGTCCGGACGACACCGATGTCCGCGGCCGCTGGATACCGACGACTTCCATTGAGCAATACGGCGCAACGCTGTGCTCGTGGTTTGGAATCCCCGCGACGGCGCTGGCGGCCATCTTTCCGAACCTGGCGAACTTTCCGGTTTCGAACGTGGGTTTTTTGGGATAGCGAAGGCGGCGAACGAGCCCTTAGGCCAGCCACTCCGTGGTGGCGTCGACGAGCAGCGGGCCGAGCAGGAGTGCGGCCTCGCGCTCGACTAATTGGAGAATCTGCTCGGCTCGCGCCTGATCCGGGGACACGGTGACGGCGGCCACCAAGCCGCGCTGCCAGGAGTCCTGATAGGCGATCTCGGAGACGGCGACATTAAAGCGCTTGCGAAGCCGGTCCTTCAGGCCCTTGACGTAGTGACGCTTGTCTTTAAGGGAAAGCGATTGTTCGATTCTGAGCTCGAGCGTGATGACGCCAACCGCGGGCACGCGCTATGCGAAAACTTCGTGGGCGACGCGCTCGGTGATGAAGGCTTCGATCACGTCGCCGGGCTTAATATCGTTGAAATTGGCGATGGAGACGCCGCATTCGAATCCGGCCTTGACTTCGCTGGCGTCGTTTTTGAAGCGCTTGAGCGATTCGATTTTGCCGGTGTGAACGACCACATTGTCGCGCAGCAGGCGGACTTCGCTGTTGCGCGCGAGCACGCCGTCGTCGACCATGCAGCCCGCCACGTTGCCGACTTTCGAGATGCGAAACACTTCGCGCACCTTGGCGCGGCCTTTGTACACTTCCTTGAACACCGGCTCCAGCAGTCCGGTCATGGCGCGCTTGATCTCGTCGGCCAGCTCGTAAATGATCGTATGCAGGCGGATGTCCACC
This sequence comes from Bryobacteraceae bacterium, assembly GCA_035293905.1. Lineage (GTDB taxonomy): Bacteria > Acidobacteriota > Terriglobia > Bryobacterales > Bryobacteraceae > Palsa-187. The sequence continues at coordinate 2,199 of DATGLY010000111.1, read as the reverse complement.
TTTTCCTGATCGGCGGTGTTTTGGGCGTTGCGCTCCGGCCGGACATTGAAGCCCACGATGATGGCGTTGGAGGCCGAAGCCAGCAGGACGTCCGTTTCGGTAATGGCGCCGACGCCGGAGTGGAGCACGCGAATCTTGACTTTGTCGTTGGAGAGCTTCTCCAGGGTGTCCTTGATCACTTCCGCGGTGCCGCCGACGTCGGTTTTGAGAATGATGTTCAGCTCCTTGGTCTCGCCTTCCTTGAGCTGCTCATGCAACTGGTCGAGCGTGATGCGGTTGGTCTTGGACATGGCGGCTTCGCGCGCCTTGCCTTCGCGATAGATAACGATCTGCTTGGCCTTGGCGGTGTCGGTGACGACCTGAACGGTGTCGCCGACCTCGGGGAGGGACTCCAAGCCCAAGACTTCGGCGGGCATCGAGGGGCCGACTTCGCGCACAGGCTGGCCGCGATCGTCGAACATCGCGCGGACCTTGCCGAACACGGATCCGCAGATAAAGTAGTCGCCGACTTTCAGCGTGCCGTTGCGGATCAGCACAGTGGCCACGGGGCCACGTCCACGGTCGAGTTGGGCTTCGAGCACGGTGCCCATGCCGGGACGCGAGGGATTGGCTTTGAGATCCTGCATATCGGCGACGAGCAGAATCATTTCCAGCAGCAGGTCTAAATTGGTTTTGGCCTTAGCCGAGACGGGCACCATGACGACGTCGCCGCCCCAATCCTCGGCCAACAGGCCGCGATCGGCGAGCTGCTGCTTAATGCGGTCGGGCTGAGCGTCGGGCTTGTCGATTTTGTTGATGGCGACGACGATCGGAACTCCGGCGGCTTTGGCGTGGTCGATCGCCTCCAGAGTTTGGGGCATGACGCCGTCGTCGGCGGCGACGACCAAGACCACGATATCGGTGACTTTGGCTCCGCGGGCCCGCATGCGGGTGAACGCTTCGTGGCCTGGGGTGTCGATGAAAACGATGGTGCGCCCATTTTTCTCGACGTGATAGGCGCCGATGTGCTGGGTGATGCCTCCGGCTTCGCCTTCGGCGACATTGGTCAAGCGGATGGCGTCGAGGAGAGACGTTTTTCCGTGATCGACGTGGCCCATGATGGTGACCACGGGGGGGCGCCTTTCGCGGTCGGCTTCGACTTCGGTCTGTTCGATCTCGTGGGTGGTTTCCTGTTCGTAACTGACCTGATTGGTGGAAGCGCCGAAGTCGCGGGCCAGCTCTTCGGCTAATTTGACGTCGAGGGTCTGATTGATATTGGCGAGGATTTTCTTGTCCAGCAGGCGCTTGATGACCAGGGTCGCTTTGACGCCCAATTTTTCGGAAAGCTCCTTAACGGTGATGCCTTCGGCGATAGTGATTTCGCGATCGACGGGAGGCGGCTCGAAGGCTTCCTGGCGCTTGACGACGGGGCGGAGGCGGCCCTCTTCTTGTTCGATTTCGCGGCGGCGGTCGCGCGCTCCGGGTTTGGTGGCGTGGCGGCGGCCCGCTTCCGTGGGCACCGTGGCCGGTTCGGCGCGGAGCGGCGAAGTGGGATGCTGACGGCTGCGTCCCGGGCCAGCGGGTCTGGGAGCGGCGGGCGCGCCAGGGCCGCGCAGCGGCTGGCCAGGACGAACGGGACCTGTATAGATGGGACGCCCGGGAACCGGGACGGCCGGCCTGGAAGGCATGCCTGGGCGAGGCGCGGCGGGAGCGGGAGCGCCGGGTCCGCGCTGCGCCAACTTGGCGGCCAGATCGGGTCTGGGGGGAACTACGGGCCGGGCGCTTGGCTGTCCGGCGAGATTTGGTTTGGCGGGCGGGCGAAGCGGTCCTCCACCGCCGATCGACGGGGCGGCGCCGGAAGGGGGCGCGGCGGGAGCCACCGCGGAAGGCGGGCGGGGAAGAGGCCGCGCAATGGGCGCGCCGGGAGCGGCGGGCGGGCGGGGAGTTCCCGGGGCCGCGGGCGACACGGGTCTGGGAATCTCCGCCAATCCGGGCGGAAGAGGCTGGCGAGGGCCAGAGAGGATTTGTCCCGGTTTCGGCGGCGGGGGCGCGGGCCGGGACGGGATGATAACGCCTTTCTGGGCGGGCGTCATAAGAGGCGGCGTGAGAGGCGCGCCTCCCGCTAACGGCGGGCGAACGGGCGGCGCGGGCTTCGGCGGCGCCGGCGTCTCCGCGGCGTCCTTCGCCGTCTCGACGGGAACGGGCTCGGGGGCGGGCGCG
>DATGLY010000110.1:0-4020 GCA_035293905.1 Bryobacteraceae bacterium | reverse complement strand
TGGCCCAGAGTTTGTATTTCTTCAGGATCATACGGAGCACCTGAAGTTCCTTGTTCAGCGTTCGCGCCGAGGCCTTTTCGGCCTTACGCCTGGCCTGATAGGACGCAATCCGGTCTGCGTCAATATCGCAAAGCAAGAGAGACCCCAACGCCGGTTTCAGGTGGAGCCTCAGCGCGTCCCCGTAGATGGACTTGGTTCGCTCGGAGATGTGGGGTTTGACTGCTTCGTGCCAGTCATCGGCGGCTCGCTCGAAGGACGGCGGCAACGTCCGCCGGGCGATTTGATTCCAGGCCTCTTCAAGCTGCCTTCGGCGGCTCCGCTCGGCTTCACGCGCAACAGTCTTGGAGGTTGATTTGCTGCTTTCATGAATGCGCCGGCCCGCGAATTTGAATGAGTACCACCAAACCCCACTCTTACCGCGTCTATAGAGTGCCATGCTTTACCTCCCTTTCGAGAGTCTTCTAAGATGCTCAACCTGCCGTTTCGTGAGTCTCAGACCGTCCGGCTTCCCTTGCTCGCCCCGATGGAGGGCGCGGGTGAGGTAGGAGCGCGTGACCCTGGCCCGGCTCGTAACCCATTCCTTCCAGTCAACTGTGGCGGGCTTTTCCATAATCAGTGCGGCGATCGCCCGCTTGATCCTCGCGTTCTTCTCACGACGCTGCTTGCTTATCCGTCTCGCCTGCCGCTCACTCGCGGAGCCGATGATGGTGCACTTCCGGCTACACCATCGCTTGTTCGCATGACCCCATCGGTTCCAAAAGAACGCCCCGCACCTGTCGCATCGTCCAACGTCATACCTTGGCGCGGCACATAACAGGAAAGCCGCAAAGGCCTGGTATCCGATAAACTCGCCTACGTTGATGCGGCGTCTCCCCTCATCCGGCAAGGGGTGATTGGACAGCACGGGAAGGGGCTTCCCCTTCGGCCCCGCCGCGAAGAGCAACGCCCATCGGGCGGCTTCGCGGGACAACCTCTCTGCGTACTGTGGATGCTCTCTCTTCCAGCGCCCGAACGCGCACCCTGAAGCCACCCACGATCCGACCAGTTGCCTGAGCACCGGTTGGTGCCGTGGATCGCCTGCCGGGTAGTTAACCTGCTTGATCGTGTTGTCTGCAATCATCGCCGCCTTATGGCGGTCAACCTTGTCGGGGATGATGGTAACCTGCGGAATTTTATTCGACAAACTCTACCAAAAAGGTCGAACTTTTATGTAGACACTATAGTTCAAAAATCTCATTATGTCAACGGAAAGGAGGATATGGCTTGTGAACAACCCCATCGAAAAGCAGTACCGGCTGTCGGAGGCCGCGTCCCTACTGGGGCTGCGGGAATGCACGTTAAGGAAGTGGGCGACACTGCGGAAAATTAAGGTTCACAAGGTCGGCGGGGCAACCCGTCTGCCTGAAAGCGAACTGAGGCGGCTTATCTATTCAAACGTCATCCCTGCCCGCGAGGTGTGCCATGAATAGCTCGGAGTTTCACGCCGCCGTGGCCGAGTTCACAAATCGGCCAGCCAAGCCCGGCGATTCCTGGGTGCAAGCCCCTCCGGCGGAGCCTCGGCTTGTCGTGATCCGCTGCGACGAGGCTTCCGTCGATGCCGCGCTCTGCCGGGCCTTGGTGCTGGCGGTTCAGGGCGTTGCTGCGACATTGGAGTTGACCGAGCCATGAGCGCTCAATCGCAGGTTCAAGTCGAGTTTCGAAATGGCCGCGAGGTGCTGCCTGGGACTGACATCCCGATAGGCGACCTGACGAGCGGCGCGGTGGTGGAGCGCACAAAAGAATTTGTCTGTCGCTATGTCGTTTTGCCGCCAGCGGCACGGCTTCCCGTTGCGTTATGGGCGATTGCGACCCATACGTTCGAGAGCTTTGATGCGTTCCCCTACCTGAGCCTTTCAAGCCCAACGCCGAGATGCGGCAAGACGCGCCTGCTTGAAGTGCTCGAGTTGCTATGTGCGCGGCCCTGGCGCGGCACCGCCCCGTCCGAGGCCGCCCTTTTTCGCTTTATCGAGGAGCGGCAACCTACGCTTCTACTCGACGAAGTCGAGAGCTTGGGCCAACGCAAGGCAAGTGAGCGCGACTCGGCGGTCTTGGCGATTCTAAATGCCGGCTACAAAAAGGGCCAAACCGTTCCCCGCTGCAAAGCCAATTCGCACGAGCTTCAGACCTTTCGCGTGTATTCGCCGAAGGCATTTGCTTGCATTGGCCATCTACCACCCACGCTCTCTGATCGCAGTATTATCGTCCCCATGCAGCGGCGGGGGCCGGGCGAGCGAGTCGAGCGGTTCCGGTTTTCGCGCGCACAACGGGAAGCCGAGCCGATCCGTCATCAGATTGGGGAAGGCGTTAAGGCCGTTGCCGATGAAATTCGGGAAGCTTACCTGAACTTGCCGGAACTCCCATTCCTAAGTGACCGAGATGAAGAAATTTTTTCGCCGCTGTTTGCCGTCTGCGCTGTTCTCTACCCCTCGAGATTAGGTGAGCTTTCCGAATCGGCGCAGGCTCTTTGCGCGGCGAAAACTAGCGACACCGTTGACGACTCCCTTAGCCTTCGCTTACTGGACGACCTAATGCGCCTTTGGCCGGAAGGGGAGCTTTATTGGGCAACAGCAGACATGCTCACGGCCCTTAAGAGCGAACCGGAGTCTCCGTGGTCAGAAATGGAGCTGACCGCGCGGCGGCTGGCGAGGATGCTTCGCCCCTTTGAGATCGTTGCCCGCAACATTCGGACGGACTACGGGGTCAAGAAGGGCTATCTTTTGGAGTCAGTGAAAGTCGCGCATTCTCGCTATATCGGCCCTGAATCCGCTACAAGCGCTACAAGCCGCGAAAATACTGGAGGAAATTGAGTTTTTCGATCCGCTACAAAGGGCATCTGTAGCGGATGCAAAAAGTGCATGGAAGGCGCATAAATAGCGGCTTGTAGCGGATGTAGCGGATAAAAGCGGGTTTTGGGAAGGTTGGACAGGAAAAATGGCGGCAAATCGGGAAATAGTCGAGCGAGCTTTGGCGGCGATAAGGGCGCTCTCGGCGCCGGCTCCGCCGGAGAGTCCCAGGCCCACAACGGCGTCCGATCCGGCGGTGGGTGGAGGAGAAAACTTTTTCCCCAACATCGTAACTTCTGTAACTTCTGTAACTGCCGGGGGCGTAAATAGCCCCCCACTAGACTGCGGGATGATGCCAGCCGACAAGCCCCAAAGGAAGGATTCAGCCATTGAAATCCCCGGCGCTGATCTGCCGGAGCGCACCCAGTGCCCGGCTTGCCGCGGTTGGCTGTGGTGGCACTCGATTCACAATGTGCTGACTTGTGCAACCTGCCATCCGCCCGCATCGCCGAGTTTGGTACGGAGTTGGTACTGGGGAAACGCGGCGGAGACGAAACAGTGAACGCCCCAACCCAACCCGACATCGTGGCATTGCTGGAGCAAGCCGGAGCGCGGCCGCGAGGCACGCGGCACGATTGCCCAAAGTGCGGCGGGTTTCGGACGGTCACGCATTCGGAAGAGGCGTTCTACTGCCACAGATGCCAGTGGAAGGGTAACGTCGTCACTCTAATGAAAGAGCCTGGCGTTTACCGGCGTATCCCGAAGGCCGAGTATCTCCGGCAGATGGAAGCGCGCAAGAGGGCCGAGAGCCAGGCGCGGAATTTCCTGGCGGCGTGCCGTTCCGAGCGGCTGCGAATCGCCGAAGCGCTGCGCGAGCTGGGGCGGCTGGAATTGCTCGCCTATCAAGCCGGGCCGAGCGAAGAGGCGTGGGGCGCCCTGGCGCTGGTTTACCAGCAACAGCCCCGCCTCGCCGCAGAATATGCGTTGCTCTCCGAGGGCAGCATCCCAACCCGGCGGCGCTGGCTCGAAGGTTCGCCCGAAGTGCGCGAGCGCCTCATTGCGGATTCCGATGATGGTGATGGGTGATTCCGACGGGATCGTGATGGATGTTTCCGAGGCGTCGTAATCATCACGATCGGAGCGAAGCGACGCTGACGTTCTTATCCTGCTTGAAGTGACCGGGATGGGTCAACTGGAA
>DATGLY010000109.1:0-11672 GCA_035293905.1 Bryobacteraceae bacterium | reverse complement strand
GGCTTCGCTGCTTCGCCTGGTCAGCGCGGTTCTCATGGAAGTTAGCGAGGAGTGGGAAACGGAGAAAATTTATATGCGAGTGGAAAACAGCAGCTCGCCGCAGCCGGAATGAAATTTACAGAAAGGGAGTTGCTTTATCATTCATCACGCGCGTAACACTTCGCGCACATTCCGCGTGTCCGGTGAGGAACTTTATTACTTTGACAGCTTACGCACTGGTCGAACTTCCGTGCCCATTTAGCTTTGGCCATGAGAGTAGGTTCATTAAAACATTTCTGGATAGATTTGTAAGTGGATAACCGCGGCTTATAGATTATTGATTACAAGAGGGTTAAACCGTCCGTGGGTACAAAAACGGGTACAGTTTTCCTCGTAAGTCATTGAAAATAAATGGCGGAGAGAGAGGGATTCGAACCCTCGATAGAGTTTCCCCTATACACGCTTTCCAAGCGTGCGCCTTCAACCGCTCGGCCATCTCTCCGAATAGCATCGCGCACAACGCGGCGGGTCCCGATGATTTCATGTCAAGCGAGTCCCTGCGCGCTCCGAATCCGCTCCTCATTTAGTGTAACTTAGCGGCCATTATGCGTTGCGATCAAGTAAGCGCGACGCCGGGGACAGCATCCTTCTCCGCGCTCTCGCGCGCTTCGGGGGCCGCGGGGAACTCGCCGCCACGCGGAAGGAGAACACGAAACCTGGTTCCCATTCCCAGTGTGGACGCCACGTCTATGCGGCCGCCGTGCGCCTCCACGATCCAGGACACGAAACTCAAACCCAATCCCAGGCCCGAAATTTGATTGGTTTCCGCATTCCGAACCCGGTAAAATCGGTCAAAAATATGAGGCAGATCCTGCGCCGCAATGCCGACTCCCGAGTCTTCCACTTCGACGCCGGCGAAGGCCGGCGATTCCGACGGCCCCACTCGGACCCACACCGAACCGCCGGCCGGCGTGTACTTCACGGCGTTCGACAGCAGATTCGAGATCAGCCGCTCTATCTGCACGCGATCGGCCGGAACCACGCAACCCGGGACGATGTTCGCCTTGAGCTGCAGGTCCTTTTCCTGAGCTGGGATTTGAAACTGTTCGACAATGTCGAGCGCCACATCGCCTAAATCCAGCGGCGCCTTTTGCAGCGCCAACTGGCCGGACTCCGCCTGCGAAAGCAGGAGCAGAGCGCGGACAATGCTGGAGAGCTGCTCCACATCCTCCAAGGCGTTGGTTATTGCTTCGCGGTATTGCTCCGTGGTCTCGGCGGTGAAAAGAGCCACCTCTAACTGGCCGCGAATCGAGGTGAGCGGCGTGCGCAATTCGTGGGAAACGTCGGTGGAGAAGCGGCGAATCTGCTCGAAAGATTGGCTCAATCGCGCGGTCATGCGGTTAAAACTTACGATCAAACGGTCAAGCTCGTCGCCCGCGCCGCGGGGAGGGATGCGCAGAGAGAGATTCGACCCGGTGATGTTGTGCGCGGCTTGAGCCACGGAATTTAGCGGCCCCAGCGCGCGGCCGGCCAACATCCATCCGAGCAGGCTTGACAAAGAGATCAGTCCCGGGAGGATGAGGAAATAAATCCGCGTCAATTTCGCAACCGTCTTGCGGCTATCGGCAAGCGAGCGGCCCATTGCGAGGAAATACCGCTGCCTGTGCCGCTGTCCGGCCAGCCAGCCGCGTTTGATCAGATAGGGGACGCCATCGGGATCAGAACGGTTAGCGTATTCCGTGAATCCCTCGGGCAGCCGTAAAATTCGCTGGATATCCGGGCGCGAATCGAATCCCAGCGAGCGGTAGGTCTCGGAATACGCCAGGGCGTTGCCGTCACGGTCGGCGATGAAATACACCTGCTTAAGCTGAGCCACGATGCTCTGCTCATCTTCATCGTTCGCCACCTCCCATACGGGCCGCTCGTTCTCAATGCTTACCCAACCTTTGATGGCGCCCCAATCGTCATCAAGCAAAGCTTGCACCTGGTTTTCGAGCTGGGTCTTAAGAATCTGGCGGAACAACAGGCCAATCGCGGCCAGCAGCAGCGCGAAAAAAAACACATAGCTCAGCGTCAGGCGGAAGCGCAATCCGCGCACGAAGCGAACGCGCAAGGTGGAACGTCCGAAGGCGCGCGTAAATCTCGCCATGGCTTTCAGCTCTTCGCGCCTTCCGGAGCCTCCAGAAGATAGCCGATGCCGCGCACGGTCTGGATCATCTTTTGCGGCCACTTGTCGTCGATTTTGCTGCGTAGATGCCGAATATAAACGTCCACAATGTTGGTGAGGCCGTCGTAATCCATATCCCAGACGTGCTCCACGATCATGGTGCGGCTGAGAGGGCGTCCGCGGTTGCGCATCAGGTATTCCAAAATGCTGAATTCCTTGGGCGCAAGCTCGATGTTTTCGCCTGCGCGCGTCACTTTGCGGCGGATGCAGTCTAGCGTCAGGTCGCCCACCTGCAGGCGCTCCGGCGTCGGCTGGCCGCGCCGCAAAAGAACGCGAACCCGAGCCAGGAGCTCGACGAAAGCGAACGGTTTCACCAGGTAATCATCGGCGCCGCCTTCCAGGCCCTTCACGCGTTCGTCCACTGCGCCGCGGGCGCTCAATATGAGCACAGGCGGGCTGATCTTGCGGTTGCGGACCTTCTGAAGCACGTTCAAGCCGTCCATGTCGGGCAAGCCAAGATCGAGAATCACCAAATCGTATTCGGCGGCATGCACCAGCTCTATAGCTCGCGTTCCGTCGTGAGCAACGTCCACCGCATACCCCGCGCTTTCTAGCCCCCGGGACAAAAAATCGGCAATCCGCTTTTCGTCCTCCACCACCAAAATCCGCATACCAAGAGTTTACCGTTCCCAGTTGAGAAAATCTGTATAATGAATCTGGTCTTGCGCCATGTTCGCGCGCGCTTTGGCGGCCGGGTGCTGCCTGCTCGATATCGCGCTCTGTTCTGCGCGGGCGGAATCGGTGAATCCGCAGCGGCGCGAAGTGGTTGTGTATCTAAAGACCGCTGCCGCCCAACCCGTTCAACCGGTGGAGGAAATGAAGCGTGAAGCCAGCGCTTTGCTAGAGCCGGCCGGTTACACGCTCACTTGGCGCAATCTTTCAAATTCGGCTGGCGAGGTCGTGGACGTCTCCCTCGTGGTAGTGGAGTTGCGCGGTGTTTGCCGGGCGCCGGGGCGGGGCGAACAGTTGCCGCTACTGCTAAAACCTGCCAGCCTAGCATCCACGTCGGTGGTGAATGGCGACGTGCTGCCGTTTAGCTGGCTGGAGTGCGGAATTCTTTCCAGGATGTTGTCGCCGGCTTTGATAGCGACTGAGAACCGGCGCGATTACCTGTATGGCCGCGCCATGGGCCGGCTGATCGGTCACGAGCTATTTCACATACTTACGAACACTCGCCAGCACGATTCTGGGGGCGTGGCAAAGCCTTACTTCAGTGCGCAAGACCTCCTGGGGGAACACTTCGAATTTGAACCTTCCACTCTGGCCAGGTTTCACGAGGCAGCGGTAGACGCAACGGAAGACGCGGGCGAGGCATTGGAACAAGCCGGACGCTGAACGTGCTCGGACATCGGTCCATGTCCTGTTGTAAGATGCGAACAGGATCTCATGAAACCATGGATGACGCTGCTGCTGCTGTCGGGCGCGGTTTCGGGCGCGAGCTTACCACAGTTCTCGCTGGCGGACACGGGAGGCGTCAAACACACCGATAGCGAGTTGCGCAAGGCTCCGGCGGTTGTCCTTTACTTCCTCACTACGGATTGCCCCATCAGCAACGGCTATGTGCCTGAGATGAACCGCATCGCGCAGGATTATGAGGCGCGTGGCGTGCGGTTTTACGGCGTGATCGCGGACACCGATACACCCATTGACGATGTGCGCAAGCACGTGCGGGAGTTTGCCTACACCTTCCCCATCTTGATCGATCCGAATCAAGTTCTGGTGACATTCACGGATGCGACCACGACTCCGGAAGCCGCCCTTATCGCGCCGGGCGGAAGTTTGAAGTATCTCGGCCGCATCGATAATCAATATGAAAGCTTTGGCAAGCGACGCCCACAAGCTACGCAGCACGACCTGCGCGATGCGCTCGACGCAGTGTTAACGGGCAGGATCGTCGCCAAGGCGTCCACTCCCGCGCTGGGATGCAGCATTAATCGCTTGAACCCATAACCGCCGGGCCCGGACAGGACTAGAGTCTTCTTCTCACAGCCTATTGACGGCGGGCGTTGAGCCGCCGGGATTCTCGATCGCCATTCCCAGATCGAACGACGCGGGCCATTTGTCGGCGTGGTGATCGAACCAGCTTACTCGTCTAGAACGTAAACCTCCCCACCAGCAATCCGCTACGCGGGGTTGCGCCCGCGCCGCCCGTCAAATTTATGAAACCGTATCCTTGCGTGATCTGACCCTGATTATTACGCTGCACCGGAGTGTTCGGCGTTCCGGTCGGGTTTGGCCAATACCAATGGTTAAAGGCATTAGTGAATTCAGCGCGAATCTGAAAGTTCATTTTGTTCTCATGGAAGCGGAAATTCCGTCCTAGGCTCAGATTCTCGGCGGGATGGCGGGCCGCGCTGTAATCGGCGTACCGGGCGGCGGCAGTACCCCAGTTGCCGGCCCCCGGATCCACCCAGGCGTTGGGGTTGAGCACCAGCGTTTGGGTGGGATCGTAGCAGGAGTGGCAATTTATATTCTGGGTGTATAGCGATTGACCATCTACCCGATCGTAAGACGTGCTGCGGCCCGGACCGAGCACCGTATTGAGTTGATTGATGGAGGCCGGGCTGGTGATCGGTAATCCGCTGCTCTCGCGTGTTACGGTTCCGAGCTGCCAGTCCCGCACGATCTGCGAAACCAGCCGATTTTGAAGCATCCGGAAGGTGGGCTTGGGAACGGTATAGGTCGCCGAGATGACCAACAAGAACGGCTGATTGTTGGCCGAAAGATACCAGTTCTGATTGTGATTGAAGACGTCGTTGATCGAGCCAGCGCCCAAGGGATCGCCTTCCACTCCATTCTCCATCTGTTTGGCCCAGGTGAAATTCGCGTTCAGGTCCAGGCCGTGGGAGTAGCGCTTGGTGACGCTGGTCTGCAGTGAATCGTACTTGGTGCTGCCAAGCGGCGACCAAAGATATAACAAGGTTGTGTATTCGGGATAGGGAAGCAGCGATTGAACCACGTTCTGATTGGCCGGAAACAATGGATAGGGAAGATTGCCGAATCCGCGCGAAATCGCCAGCGGCGAGCTGATCTGCGAATTCAGCAGTTGCCGGTCGGTGGGATTGCTGAGGCTCAGACCGTGGGAGGCGAGACTCGCGGCAGTGAGAGTATTGTCGTTCTTGCCTGAAGTTGTCTGGAACCACGCTCCGCGGTTGCCCAGGTATCCCGCCTCCACGACCAGATCCCGCCTTAATTCGCGCTGCACGAAAAAGCTCCACTGCGCCACTCGCGCCGGACGTCCCGCGTTTCGGTCGAAATCGTTCAAAATGTTCGATGGAACACCCGCGTAAGGCAACTGGCCGGGATCGAAATTAGGGAAGGTCACGTGATACGGCAATCCATTCCTCAGCTCGTACGCGGGCGTTCCATAGGACGGAGCCGCATAAGGAGTATTGGACGCCACGGCGTATGACTGATAGTTGTCGGCGGGCGTTCTTGTATAAGAAAGACCGGCGCCAACGCGAATTACGGTTTTGGGGATTACCTGGTAGGCGATTCCGAGACGCGGTCCGAAGGCCCACGGGTAGTTATGGGCGAAAACGCAGTGGCAGGTCGCTTCGAAGATCGTGCCGCCATTGCGTCCGCCGGCGATCGGGTTCGGAGTATAGTAACCGATTTCGCCCTGTTCGCCATAGTGCTCTTTGGGATACGTTTGAAAATCCCAACGTAGACCGTAGTCCAGTGTCAGCTTGCGCGTGACCTTCCAAGTGTCCTGCGCGAACCAGGCTTCGGCGTTTTTTCCAAGCCGAGTCACATTGGGGACCGAGGTATAGCCGTTATCAGCCAGCCCGAACAGGAAGCTGGCGTATGTAAAACCGGCGGAGGTGCCGCCTGTGACGATCTGGCCCTGAGCCGCAGGAGTGTTGGTCTCATTCGAGGAAAAATTGATCCAAGGCGCCGCATAGGTGTTGCTATGGTTGAGGAATCCATCAACCACCATCTCGCCGCCGAATTTGAAGGTGTGATTTCTCTTTACCCACGTCAAACTGGCGTTGCTGGTAGGCTTAAGATTCAGAATCTCAATCTGCGTGAACGGGCCAATCTGCTGTCCGTATCCGCCGTAGGCCGCGTTGATGCCTGTAGATAACGAGGCGGCCGAGATCGTCGGGAAAACCTGCGTCGTTCCCGTTCCCTTCAAGCCGAAAAAGCCGAGTACATCGTATTGCGTCCCTAGCGGGGGCACTTTCTCAAGGTAGTCCGTGTCCAGGAGGCCGGTTCCGACGTGCAGAAGCAGCGTTGGATTGATGGTGTAGTCGAAATTAATTCGCGCCGTATGAGTAATGATGTCGGCGCCGCGCGAGCTGGTGATCGGGAAAGGCATTCCGTCGTTGTTCGGATTTTGCAGCGACGTCCGGCCCCAATAGGCCGAGAGTTTCAGTTTCGATCCGAGATTTTGATCGAACTTGACGGACGGCACCGTTTGACGCTTCGGATCGGTGAACGTGACGTAGTAATTCTGATTGAGATTGTTGTTGGTGGGCAGAGGCATCAGGGCCTGGATTTTGGCGGCTACCGGGTCCAAGTAGGGTCCTGCCAGACAGGAGGCGGCGCCCAGCGGAACAATATTGCCCGGAAACGGCGTACGGGTTTGGATGCCGTTCACAGTCTTTGTGGAGCAGGGGTCGAAGATTTCATTGTTGTAAAGATTGTTGCCAAGCTGATCCGTGCCGATGGAGGTAGTTCCTAAGACGGCCGAAAAATCGCCATTGCGCATGGCCATAGTCGGAACGGTCTTGATGCCGCTGCTTGCGCCGTTTACGGATCCGCCGTAGGTCACAATCGTCTCGCGATATTGTTCGAAGCTGAAGAAGAAGAAAGTCCGGTCGTGTCCATCGTAGATCTTGGGAAGGCGCACCGGACCGCCCAACGTGAACCCGTAATCCGTGCGCCGCTGGCGGTTTCGGATGTGCTCGTTAGGATCTCCGGCCCGCTGTGTGTTGGGTGTGCCGGCGTTTAGCGCTTCGTTGGCCATGTAATCGTAGGCGCTTCCGTGATACTGGTTGGCGCCAGATTTCATGGTGGTGTTGAACACGCCGCCGCCTGCCTGCCCGAATTCCGCGGCATAGTTGCTGGTTTGGATGGAGACCTCCTGTACGGCGTCCACGCTCGGCTGCGTCCAGGATTGGAGGCTTGTGTAGATTTCGGTTACGGCGTCCTGACCTTCGATCCGCAATGATTGGGTGTTGGACGGGATGCCATTTAGCCGGATTGTGCTGTCCACCGAATAACTGGAGCCCGGAAGCAGATTCGTAACCATGTACGGATTGCGGAGGCCGCCCTGCCCTCCTCCGATTGTTAGGACCGGAAGATTGTCGGCGCGGTCGATGGCGACGTTATGGCTGATTTCGCCGCTCTCTGTTTTGAGCAGCGGCGCCGCCTCGGTCACCGTTACCGATTCGGCGTTCGATCCCACTTGCATCGTAACGTCGACGCGCACCGTTTGAGCAACCGGTATGAAGATGTTCTGCTGGATGTACTTCTTAAATCCGGTGACCGTGACGGTGAGCTCGTAGGCGCCGGTGGGCAGCTCCGGCAGTACGTAGTTGCCGGTGGTGGAGCTTCCGACTTCGTAGGTCGCGCCGGTGCTGACGTTTCTAGCCTCAACCTTGGCTCCGGCAATGACGGCGCCAGTGAGGTCCGCGATCGCGCCTGTAATGGAGCCACGATCGCTCTGCGCAGAGGCCGCCAGTGCGCACAGAAAGAAGGAGACGACGGGAACAAAGCACCGCATGAAGCACCTCCAGGTGCGAAGACTGGCGCAAGTCTATAACAGCTGCGCCCGGGGGGCAATGACCCAAATTGGCCTAAATTGGGCGGTGAAATCCAGTCGAGTTGGCGCGAGAATTGGGCCCCGCAGGCGAAATCGACATCTCCCGGCGGGTGGATTTGACAATCCTCGCGCCGCATGTGCTATTCTCGATAGAGGTTCGCGAGTCGTCTTCTGCTCCCGTGCTACCATCCGTATGTTGCGGATCCGGCCGGGGGTCGGCCCCGAGGCTCTGACGGATTTTACGCCGTTTGGGTATGGGCTAGTCCGAAGTCTTTTCCTCGCAGGTTTTGAGCGCGCAGCAAGTACGTTGTGCGTTAAGAGCAATGGGACGGCGCGTCCTAATTACTAGCCGCGCCTGATCCGAGTTCGAACCAAGAATTGTGACAGTGCTCGCCGTGGCGCGGCCTGAATGGTTGCGGCGTGTGGGCGCGTAGAAACAGTGCGCAAGGCCAGGTCGTGGGAACGTGCGCGGTTTGGGAGAGCGCGAAGCCTGTTCCTGGCAGGGTGCGCGGTTTAAGAAGGAATGCCGACTTTCAATCAACTCGTGCGGAAGGGGCGGCGCCCCACGCGGTACAAAACGGCCAGCCCGGCGTTACAGGCTTGTCCGCAGCGGCGGGGCGTGTGCACGCGCGTTTACACGACAACGCCCAAGAAGCCCAACTCAGCGCTGAGAAAAGTGGCTCGCGTGCGGCTCACGAACGGGATCGAAGTTACCACATATATACCCGGCGTGGGTCACAACCTTCAGGAGCATTCAATCGTGCTGATCCGTGGAGGTCGCGTGAAAGACCTTCCGGGCGTGCGGTATCACGTTGTGCGGGGCACGCTGGATACGGCGGGCGTCGCTGGTCGGCAGCAGAGCCGGTCGAAATATGGAGCAAAACGGCCGAAAGGGACAACGAAGTGAGCGCACGGCAAATGCATTGTGCGCGCGAGAAGAAATAAAGACGTATGCCACGCAGACGTAGACCTGAAGCCCGCGAAATTCTGCCGGATCCGGTTTATAACTCGACCTTGGCGGAAAAGTTCGTGAACTCGATGATGTGGGACGGCAAAAAGGCCGTTTCGCAGAGCATCTTTTATGAGGCGATGGATAAAATCCGGGAGCGCACGCAGGACGATCCGCTGAAGTTGTTTAAAAAAGCGGTAGAAAATTGCAAGCCGCTGCTGGAGGTAAAGACGCGTCGCGTGGGAGGCGCCAACTACCAGGTTCCGGTGGAAGTGCCGCAAAACCGGCGCACGTCTCTTGCCATTCGCTGGATTTTACAAAATGCCCGCAGCCGGCCCGAAAAAGGAATGCCGGAAAAGTTGGCCAACGAATTGAACGACGCCGCCAACATGCGCGGCGGAGCAATTAAGAAGAAGGACGACGTGCACAGAATGGCGGAGGCCAATAAGGCCTTCGCGCATTACCGGTGGTAAGGCCGGGTCGAAGTTATGCCCAGAACCGTTCCATTAGAAAAGATGCGCAATATCGGCATCATGGCGCACATCGACGCCGGTAAGACCACCACCACTGAACGGGTCCTTTATTACACCGGCCGGACCTATAAGATCGGAGAAGTCCACGAAGGGACGGCGGTGATGGACTGGATGGCGCAAGAGCAGGAGCGGGGCATTACGATCACTTCTGCGGCCACAACCTGCCAGTGGCAGGATTGCACGATCAATATTATCGACACGCCCGGTCACGTGGATTTTACCGCCGAGGTGGAGCGCAGCTTGCGCGTCCTGGACGGCGCCGTCGCGGTGTTCGACGCCGTGGCGGGCGTGCAGCCGCAATCGGAAACGGTGTGGCGGCAGGCTGATAAATATCGGGTTCCGCGCATTTGCTTCATCAACAAAATGGATCGCGTAGGGGCGGATTTCTACCGGGCCGTGGAAACAATCGTGGATCGGTTGCAGGCGCGGCCCGCCCTGATTCAGCTTCCCATCGGAGCCGAGGATCAGTTTAAGGGCGTGGTGGATCTAGTCACGATGACCGCACGCGTGTGGCGGGACGAAACCCTTGGCGCCAAATACGACGATATCGAGATCCCCGAGGATCTGAAAGAGCAGGCGCAGGAGTTTCATGAGAAATTAATCGAGGCGGTGGCCGAATCGGACGACCATCTGTTCACCAAGTTCGTCGAGGGGGAAAGGATCACGCAGGAAGAGCTGAAAGCGGCCATCCGCAAGGCGACGATCGCGCAGAAGGTTTTTCCGGTCGTGTGCGGAAGCGCGTTCAAAAACAAGGGCGTGCAGAATCTTTTGGACGCGGTGGTGGATTATCTTCCTTCGCCTCTCGATATTCCCCCGGTCGAGGGCGTGGACGCGAACGATAATTCTAAAACCGTCGAGCGCAAGGCCTCCGATAGCGAGGCGTTTGCCGCGCTGGTGTTCAAGATCATGACGGATCCGTTCGTGGGCCAGCTCGCTTTTATTCGGGTTTATTCGGGACGCCTGAGCGCGGGCGACACGATCTACAACGTCGCCAAGAGCCGCCGGGAGCGCATCGGGCGGCTGGTGAAAATGCACGCCAATAAGCGCGAAGAGATCACGGAAGTGCTCGCTGGCGACATCTGCGCGGCGGTAGGATTAAAATCCGTCTCCACCGGCGACACGATTTGCGATGAGAAAGCGCCGGTGATTCTGGAGTCGATCGATTTTCCGGCTCCAGTGATCCAGTTGGCGATTGAGCCAAAGACCAAAGCCGACCAGGAAAAGCTGGGCATGGCGATCGCCAAGCTTGTGCAAGAAGATCCGACGCTCAAAGTGTCTACGGATCCCGATACCGGCCAGACCATTCTCGCTGGCATGGGAGAGCTGCATCTGGAAATCATCGTGGACCGCATGCAGCGGGAATTTAACGTGGGGGCTAATGTCGGCAAGCCGCAGGTGGCTTACCGCGAGACGTTGCGAGCCGCCGCCGAATACGATTACACGCACAAGAAACAAACGGGCGGCGCGGGCCAGTACGCTCGCTGCAAGCTGCGCGTCGAACCGGACAGCGAGAATGAGTTCGAGTTTGTCAACGAGATCGTGGGCGGAGCGATTCCGAAGGAATTTATTCCCGCTGTTGAGAAGGGCGTTATCGAGGCCATGGAGCACGGCGTCCTGGCGGGCTATCCGATTTCGAACGTAAAGGTGACGGTGTTTGACGGCGCCTATCACGAAGTCGATTCGTCGGAGATGGCCTTTAAGATTTGCGGCTCCATCTGCTTTAAAGAAGCGGCGCGGAAAGCCAAGCCAGTGCTGCTCGAGCCGGTGATGAGAATTGAAGTGGTGGTGCCAGACGAATATATGGGGCCGGTGAATGGAGATTTGATCTCCCGGCGGGGCCGTCTGGAAGGAACCGAGATCCTCGGCTCCACGCAGATCATCAAGGCGATGGTTCCTCTGTCGGAGATGTTCGGATACGCCACCGAATTGCGGAGCCGCACGCAAGGCCGCGGCGCGTTCACTATGCATTTCGGACAGTACGAAGAAGTGCCCAAAAATATCGCAGAAGAGATCACCAGCAGGGCGCAGGGAAAAGTCAGCACGTAACAGGTTTCAACAGACAGGAGTCAGAACATGGCGAAGGAAAAATTCGATCGCAGCAAGCCGCACGTCAACGTGGGCACCATCGGGCATATCGATCACGGCAAGACCACCTTGACGGCGGCCATCACCAAGACGTTGGCCAAGCACAATCCGAAGGTGAAGTTCCGGAGC
>DATGLY010000108.1:0-8057 GCA_035293905.1 Bryobacteraceae bacterium | reverse complement strand
TTAAAATTCGTCGTCTCCACGACCAGCGTGTTGCCTTCCCAGTGTCCCCTCGAATCGCCCATATAAGTTTGGATATCTTGGCCGACGTGCGGCCGGCCGTCGAGGGGAATAATGCGCGATTCGTGAATCATCTCGTTGCGGATGACCACCACGCCCGGAGCCTGAATAATCTGGTTGCCGAAATTGTAAAGCGTCGGAAGCATGCTGCTCACCAAGCCGCGCGTGATGCAACGGGAATAAATGTCGAAATCCTCCCAGGAATCGACTTTGTCCGGAAAATGGCTGCCGGGTCCCAGCCCGCCCCGCTGCGACCGGATTACGGCCTGGCCCTCGGCCGTCAACGGGGGCGTGCGCCCGTTTGGGGGATCGACGACCAGCGACGCCTGCCGATTCACTTTCCCGTGCTCTACCCAATACGAGGGCGGATTGATGCTCAGAGTGGTTTTAGAAGTGACGAACTCCTCGCGATCCGCTTCCTCTGTAATCACGGATTGCTTCTGCCGCTGCGCCACTTCTTCATCGGTAAGAGTGTTTCTGAGCCCAAAATTCGGCGGCCGCTGCAAGGGGATGTTGGCGTAAGCGGGCCATTGGCCTTGAATATCGGGATCGCCCCACGGCGTTTTGGGCGGAGTGTACGGTTTGGACGGCTTTTGGGCCAGCGCCGCCGCCGAAACCATCAGCAGTCCTACGCACAGAAGCTTTTTCATCGCTGATCCTCCGGAATATCCGGGTTCGATCCACCCACAAAAAGTTTCTTTCCGTCCTTGAACGTGACGCTGCTGCCATTGGCGCGAAATGATCCGTTCTTGGCTTGGTAACCCTTCACCTCCACCTCCGTACCGGCCTCTAAAGAGCGCTTGGTGAAGCCGCGCCGAAGCATGATGTTCGGACTGCCGCACTCCACCATCCAGTTAGTCACGGTGCCATCCGGATTCGTCACGTCGATGTGTATCCAGGAATGCGGATTGATCCATTCCATGTTGGTGACCTTGCCCTTCAGATCCACGGGCTTGGTTTCGTCAAATTCCGCCTGAAATGCGTGATGCGCCCAAGCCGGCGCGGTGGCCGCCGTCAGGCCGGCGGCCAAAACGAGCATCGCCAATTTCGTTCGCATTCGTATCCGTTCTCCTTACAAGGCCTTCTACAGTCTATCGGCTTTTTCCGCCGGCCGCTTCCTCGGCCCGCGCGCCGCTCAAAATATCGCCCAGGGCGTAATTGCCCTCATGGCAGGCGTATTCCAAAAGCTGATAACGGGGATCTTTCTTCAGAACGATCAGCATCGTCCAAGGCTTGACCCACGTCGCCGGATCCACGACGGTGGCTTCGTAATGAATCGTCTCCGCGTCCACGCGGGTTAGCCGCTCGATCACTTTGAGATCCGCGCTGTGATGGCCCGGATCGCCTGGATAGCCCGCGCCATTGGAGCCGATGGCGTCTTTGTCGGTGAAATTCGTCGTCTCAATCACCAAAGTGTTGCCTTCCCAGTGCCCCCTCGAATCTCCCATATAAGAGCGAATCGCATTTCCAACGTGGGGCCGGCCATCCAGCGGAATTACCCGCGTTTCGTGAATCATCTCGTTGCGAATCGCTACATATCCCGGAGCCTGAATAATCTGGTTGCCGTTGTTGTAAACCACTGGAATTATCGAGCCTAGGAGCCCGCGCGTGATGCAGCGGTAGTAAAGATTCAGGTCGTCCGGCGAGTTCGCTTCACCGCGCCATTCGCCGGGAAATCCACGGCCATCGCGCGCCTGTTTGCGAAGCTCCTGCTCTTGAAGCGTCAAACCGGGAAGCCGGCCATCCGGCGGATCTACGATCAACGAAGTCTGGCGCGTCGGCTTTCCGCGCTCAGTCCAATAGGAGGGAGGACCGATCCCGGGACGCGTATCGCTCGTCGCCGTAGATTCGGCGTCCGCGGCGGCCTGACGGCGAGCCTGCTCTTGTCTTTGCGCGAACTCCTCGTCGGTAAGTTCCGCGCGCGTGCCTAGGTTCGCCGGCCGCTGCATCGGAACGCCCATGTTCCCGGGCCAGGTTCCCTGGAGGTCCGGATCTCCCCAGGGCGTCTTGGGCGGGTTGTATGCTGCGGCGATGGCCGAGGTCATCAGCGCCGCGATCACAGTAGCCTTCATAAGAACCTCCAGCGACGACGGAAAACCAACGACTACTTCTTTCTATACTTGCCGTACAACAACTCTTCCGAAAATTCCACGCACTTGAATTCCAACAATTGCGCGTTCTTCTCCACTCGCCGGTAGATCGGCATGCGAATCTTCCAGGGCCGGGAAAAAGTCTTTGGATCTTCGATGGTCGCTTCGTAATTCAGATGATCTTTGTCCGCCAGGCTCCAGCGTTCCACCACGTGCAGGCTGTCGCTGGCGAAGTTGCCCGCCCGATCGAACCACGCCAAGCCGTTCAATCCTGTCACGTCGATGACGAGCGTGTCGCCTTCCCAATGTCCGTTATTCGTGCCCATCCAGGTGTCCGACCCAGCTTCCTGCGGTTTGCCCATGTTCACAAGGCGGTTCGAGCTGGCATATTCATAAACGAACAGAATCCCCACCGGCGATTGCACAATCTGAAACGGATAAGGCATATAGTTCGATCGTGGAATGCCGCCCATGTAGCATTTCGCTTCGGGATCGTCGGTGCGCCGGTTCTCGAAGTTTTTCTTCTTCTTCTCCAGCGCGGCGGGCAAATACGGAATCTCATTGCCCTCCACGACGCCCTGGCCCGCCGGAACCGCTCCGATCGCGCCCATCTCCCACATAGGCCCGGCATACGCCGGATGATCCTGAAGATTCCAATTGGCCGTGTTCAGAGCCTGCCAAACCCCGTTGAAATTCGGATGGCCGTCGACGAAACGAGGTGAGTTCATCGCTGCCCGCGAAGAACCTCGCCCAGCGATCCGAGACCCGCCCCGTGCTGCCGTCGTCTGCGTCGGGCTTTGCTGCGCCCACGCCGTCCCAATCGCCAAAATTAAACCCGCAGCCGCAAAAACCGCCCGGCCGCAAATTGCTGTGAACATCGGCTTCTCCCGTCTCGAACATGTATCTTACACCCCAGCGAGGGCTAGTGGGCTGACCGCCGATAAAAGCCTTGGTCGCCTTTCCCGCTACGCCGAATTATGTTACGGGCGCGTCGCCGACCCCCGTCGGCGGCGTAACATACGCGTGATACACTGTCCACTTCTTTGGTAGTTTCGCAGCAGGATCGGCGACCCTTTCGCGGCAGTATTTCCGTTTTGACGCTGCTTTGCGCCTTTGCCCCCCTCTTCGCCGCCGACATCGGGCTAAGCGGCCGCGTCGTGGATGAAGACGACGCCCCCGTGCGCGGCGCCGTGGTCATCCTCCGCCCGGCTCCCGGCTCGAATATCTCCGCTCCCGCGGAAGGTTGGAGGGCGGAAACCGGTCCCAGCGGCGCATTTTCTCTCACTGTTCCCTCGGGCAGCGATTTCCTGGTCAGCGTTCGGCGACAAGGCTATTACGCGCTCGCCGATCAAGCTACGCATGTCGAGCCGGGCCAGGAGCTAACGCTCTCCATCAGTTCCGTGCGCGAAGTATTTCAATCCGCCGACGTGAACGCCACGACTTCTCCTCTGGAGGCTGGGCAGGCGCAAAATCAAGAGGAGCTGACCGGCACGGAAATCAACGACATTTTCTATGCGAACAGCCACAGCCTGCGAAATTCCGTGAATTTGATGCCCGGAGTCATCCAGGATGCGGCGGGCTCGCTCCACGCCAACGGCTCTTCGGAAAACCAGCTTCAGTATCTTCTCGACGGATTCGACATCGCGAATCCGATCTCCGGGAATTTTCAAACTGTTCTCGCAGTTGAGGGAATTCGCTCGATGGATCTTACTTCGGGCCGTTCCTCGCCCGACCTAGGCAAAGGCTCCGCTGGAGCTCTCGCCATCAACGCCGAAAACGGCACGGACGCGTTCCGGTTCACTACTACGGATTTCCTTCCGGGGCTGAGCGTCCAAAACGGGCTTCACCTCGGCAATTGGTATCCGCGAGCGGGCGTTTCGGGTCCGATCGTTCGCGGGCGCGCCTGGTTCTCCGACACTTTCAATTCCGAATACAACCAGGCCATCGTTCCCGGCCTTGCCAGGGGCCAAAATACCCGCAGCGGCTGGGCTGGAGCCAATCTAGTTCATGCCCAGTGGAACCTGACGCCTTCCCAGATCCTGTTCGCCGATTTTCTGTTCAATGCCGACAACGAAGGACGCGTGGGCCTCGG
Source organism: Bryobacteraceae bacterium (assembly GCA_035293905.1). GTDB lineage: Bacteria > Acidobacteriota > Terriglobia > Bryobacterales > Bryobacteraceae > Palsa-187. The sequence goes on along the minus strand of DATGLY010000108.1, from coordinate 3,818 downwards.
TCCCTTGAGCCCCGTCTCCACTACTACTTCTGTCGACACGCGAGAGTATTTTGCCAGCCTTAAGGACCAGATCTACCTCGGGCACGGGACGCTGGTGGAGTTCGGCTTTGCGCATAATTACTACTCGTCTGCTCAAAGTCCGCAGGGCCAGGATCTCTACGTCATCTCTCCTGAGGGCGCAAGCGGGAACTATTTCGTGAACGCCTTGCAAACCGGGTCTCGCGATGAGGGCCTGCTTCACGCCTACTTGCCGAGATTCGAATTTCTCGGATCGCATCAATTCGAAGCCGGCGGCGATGCTGATTGGCTCAGCTACTCGGGAGATTTCCGGCGCACCGGTTATGATTTGCTCGGCCTGTCCGGCGAGCTCATCTCGCAGACGCTATTTTCATCGCCCGCCATGTTTCACGTCGGCGACGCCGAAGCCGCATCGTATCTCCTCGATACGTGGCGAATCTCCAAGCGTCTTCAGTTCAACCTTGGCTTTCGCCAGGATTGGGATCGGCGCGTTCATTCGGCCGCCGTCGCCCCGCGTTTTTCCTTCTCCTGGTCGCCGTGGGCCTCCATCCGCACGCGCATCTCAGGAGGCTACAGCGTCACCCGGGGCGCCGTCACGCTCGACATGTTCGGACGGCCGTTCGACCAAACCGCTTTTACCACCAGCTACCTCGCCAATGGCGCACCGGCTGGGCCGCCTGCCGCCACGACCTTCACCTCGCCTAGCTCCGGACTCAAGCTCCCTCGCGCAGCTAACTGGAATCTGAACCTTGATCGCCAGCTTTCCGCCCGTCTCTACTTGGCGGCGAAGTATCTGCGCCGCCGCAGTACGGACGAATTCGCCTTTCTCAACACGCTCGCTCCGGACGCTCCGCCATCCCTTTTGCCTCTGCCCAACGGAGCTTCGCCTGGCCTGTACCGACTGACGAACCTCCGCCGAGACGATTACGATTCCTTGCAGCTCTCGCTCCGCCAGACGCTTTCCGGACAATTCGAATGGATGGTTTCGTTCACGCGTTCCCGCGCCGTTTCCAACGGGGTCCTGGATCCGAGCCTGCCTCAGCCGCTGCAGATTCTCCCCAGTCTTGTCCCCATGCCCTGGGACGCTCCCAACCGCTTTTTGGCATGGGGGTATCTGCCACTGCCATGGAAAAAATGGGCCGTTTCCGCGCTCGCCGACGTCCGCAGCGGTTTTCCGTTTTCGATCCGCGACCAAGACGGCGCTGTCATAGGGTCCATCGACTCTTACCGCTATCCGCTAAAGTTCGATTTGAATATCGCCCTAGAGCGCACGGTCGTCTTCCATGGTTATCGTTTCGCGGTCCGCGGCGGAATGAACAACATCGCGGGTCGCTTAAATCCGACGGCTGTCAACAACGTCGCCGGCGCGCCTGGCTTTCGCCAGTTCTACGGGGCCGAAGGCCGTCATTTTGTGTTCCGCATTCGCTTCTTCGGCCGCGCAGGGAGCCACACGTAGGCTTACAATCCGAACGTATAGCTCATTCCAAATAAAAGCGTGAACTGCTCAAAAACGCCGCGCGCCGTGTTGTGCGTCGCCGGCACGATCTGGGTCCGGGGAAACGTCGTGATGTAATCCAAAAATTCGCCTCTGACGACCACGTGCTTTTGAAGCCGGTACTTCACGCCTCCACCCGGCGCGAACGCTACTTTCCATACGTCGTTATCGATCAAACTGGCGATCTGGGGAATCGGCTGCGGGAACGGCTCCGGCCCGGCGATGATGTAACCTTTCGCTCCCACATTTCCGGCGATGTAGGGCCGCATACGATGGCCGCGATCCTTGAAATGAAACAGCAGCCCCAGGGTGAGCGCGGTGGAGTTGCCCTGGATATCCACCTTCACTCCGGGCGCTTGCAGAAAGGGGTGGCCGTCGTGATAAAGATACTTGAATTCCGCCGAGACGTATTTGGAAAAATCGTACCCCAGGTTGATACCCGCGGCAAAGCGGTTGCGGATTCCCGCATCCGCGATTCCCGCGCTCGAGTAAATGGTCCCATTGCGATAGATTCCATACCCTACGTCAGCCCCGATCTCGTATGGCTGCTCCTGCGCAAACGCTAGGGAGGACATCAGGAATGCGGAAGATAAAATGCGCGTTGCTAGCTTAACATTGAGATAGTCCATGCCGGCTCCCCTTTGCTTCATTCTTACTTCTCATGAAAACGTCTATCGCGAACTGATCGTTCCCGCTGTTTACAACGCCGGCTTGGAGCCATTCCGCCCTGCGCCGCAAAGCTCTTCAGCCGCGATCTTTGAGCAAATGTTGCTCTGCCCCTTCGCCGTCGTGGACATGACCGGGTGGAAAGTGGAGACGTTGTATTACCTCGGCGTGCGGGAGGCATGGCGTCCCGCCACGGCAGTTCTGGCGATTGCCGAAGGGGCTCCGCCGCCTGCCGGCCAGGAAATTCCGCGGCCCATTGTCTACCAGCCAGGCAGCGAGTTGGCCGCCTCCCGTCCCTCGGTTACAAAGGCTCTCGCGCGCCTGCGCAAAATCACGCCCGCCCGGCCGATCTTTCACTTCCTGGAAACCGCCGCCGATCACACCAAAACCGATGCCTTCCGGGAGCAATTCCGGAACCTGGAACCGGGAAGCGGAGAAGCCGCCGCTTTAGTCGACCGTCTACTTTCGTATCGCGCTGCCTCGGCCTGGAGCGAGATGGTAGAGCATGCCTCGAGCATGCCTCTTCCTCTCGCACGCACTGTTCTGGTGCGCGAGCAAACCGCCTGGGCGTTGAATCGACTGGGCCGGCGGGATGAAGCCGAACGCATTCTTCTCGAATTGATCCAAGAGCGAGGTCCGATGAGCGAGACCTGCGCCATCCTGGGCCGCGTTTACAAAGACCGCTGGGATGAAACCCGCGACGCCGCATGCCTCGACAAAGCGATCGACGCCTATCTCGCCGGCTTCGAAGCCGACCCCCGCGACGCTTATCCCGGCGTCAACGCTGTGACTTTGATGGAAGTCGCTGATCCGCCCGACCATCGACAGACAAAGATTCTTCCCGTGGTCAGGTTCGCCGTCGAGCGAAAAATAGCACAAGGACGCCCGGACTATTGGGACTACGCGACGTTGCTCGAGATCGCGATTCTTGCGGAAGATCAATCTGAAGCGGAGAAAATGCTCGCCCAAGCCCTCGCCGTCGTCCGCGAGCCGTGGGAGCCTGCAACCACCGCGCGCAATCTCCGCCTCATCCGCGAAGCCCGCGCCCGGCGCGTCCATTCGCTGCCTTGGGCCGATGCCGTGGAGCAAGCCTTAGCGGCTCAAGCCTCAGCACCTGGCGCGCGCCCTAGCCTATGAAAACGATTCACGCGGCGCTTTGAGCAGCTGTATCGGTGATTATCGCCAGCCGAGAGCGGGCGCCACCGTGGTTAAAATCGCCTCCATGACATGAACATTATAAGCGACGCCCAGTTGGTTCGGGACGGTCAGCAATAGCGTGTCCGCTGCGGCGATCGCTTCGTCTTTCCTAAGCTCTTCAATCAAGATATCCGGTTCGGCTGCGTAGCTGCGGCCGAAAATCGCTCGTGTGTTTTGGTCAAGAAAGCCAATCTGGTCGTCCTTCTGACCTCCTCGTCCGAAATACATACGGTCGCGATCGTTGACCAACGCAAAAATACTGCGGCTGACGGAAATGCGCGGAGTGCGGGCGTGGCCGGCCTGCCTCCACGCTTCACGAAACGCACGAATCTGCGCGGCTTGTTGGATGTGGAATGGTTCCCCAGTCTCGTCGAATTTGAGGGTTGAGGACTGCATATTCATTCCGAGCGTGGCAGCCCAAGCGGCTGTGGCGTTCGTCGCT
>DATGLY010000107.1:0-4513 GCA_035293905.1 Bryobacteraceae bacterium | reverse complement strand
CGCTCACGCGGCGTCGCTGCATCAGGGTTTCCCCCATTGTGCAAGATTCCCCACTGCTGCCTCCCGTAGGAGTCTGGCCCGTGTTTCAGTGCCAGTGTGGCCGTGTGCCCTCTCAGGCCGGCTACCGATCTTCGCCTTGGTGGGCCATTACCCCGCCAACAAGCTAATCAGCCGCGGACTCCTCCTTCGGCGCCTTTCGGCTTTCCCTTTGCAGGCTTATGCGGAATTGTCCCCAGTTTCCCGGGGGTATTCCCCACCAAAGGGTAGATCATCCACGTGTTACTCACCCGTACGCCACTTTACTCAGGATTGCTCCCTTTCTCGTGCGACTTGCATGTGTTAAGCGCGCCGCCAGCGTTGATTCTGAGCCGGGATCAAACTCTCGTTTGAACCTTTAGATTTGAAACAAACCCGAGCCGCTTCCTTACGGTTGCGGCTTGCCGAGCTTGTCTACCACTCCGGATTGAAACTCAGATTACTGACGAAATTGTTTCTACTTGCAGCTCTCGGAACCGCACCGTTACGGTCACGGCCCGAAAACCGCTTTCGCGTCCAACCAGATTGTCAAATATCCGCGCGCTCCCTAAGTGCCGCACGAACCCGCGCGACAGGCCAGACGATCTTTCGAAGGTCTGTGAGGCGCCGCCTCGAAACTTTTTGGGCGCAGCCGGCTTACAACCAATATCCTGCACCCGGGAAAATTTGGGAATCTGAAAAGAACTACTTTCAGAATAGGCGGCTTCACTTTGCGCTATGCAAAGGCTACCTGCACCCCGCGGAATGGAACATTTCCAAAACCGCTATTTGTTACTGTAGCAGACCCTAGTTGGTCCTGCAAGAGCTTTCCGCAATTTTTTTCAAATAGCTTTCAATGGGGGGCTTCGGGCCTCGCCTTCATGCCGCCATCCCAATTATAGCGTGCAGAAAAGGCCCCCGCAAGCGTCCGTACAGTCTTGATTTTTATTTTTAAATCAAAAGCTTAGGAGAATCGCGGCCTTGGCTTGGATTCCGAAGAACCAAGGCGAATTCGATTAGACGGCTGGAGGACGACTATTGGGGCTTGGCGGCGAGCCAATATCCGTTGCGGGTGCGGACCTTAAGATCCGGCTTGGTCACCGTGACCGTGATTTCGTGGAATCCGCCCTCGTCCTGATTATTAGGACTGTAAGTGAGCAAATACTGGCTGTGCAGCTCTTCTCCGATGTCGGAGACGGCACTTTCCAATCCGCGCTGGGACATGAAAGAATATTCGCGGCCGCCGGTGAAAGTGGAATAGACTTCGAGAGGATTGGGAACAAAAATGGCCTTCACCGCGATGAACATCTCCTTGAACAGCGGCACGAAATTGCCGTTTTGGTTCTGTTGGAGATCGAGGGTGGGAGTATTCACCTGGCCGTTGGGAAGGTAAATTCCGCCGGGCGGGATCACGGACTGCTGGCGATTGGGAAGTTGCTTGGCGGTAAGCGAACTGAGCAGATGGGAGATATCGATGGGGTAGATGACGATATCGGCGAATTCGGCTTCGGTCAGCACATCGCGCACGTGATAGTGGCTGCCGGCGTCGCGCGATTCGCTGATCAAGACGAGAATCCGGCGGCGGTCCGCGGGGCGGTTGCGGAGAAGGTTCAGCGCCTCCATGGTGGCTTCGTTTAGGTGGCTGGCATAGCTGCCGGCCTTGATCTTTTTAAACGCGTCATGGATCTTATCGGGGTCGGAGGTGAACGGCGTCATGGTTTGAATGCGGTGATCGAAGGCCAACACCGCCATCTCGCCGTTTTCTCCAATCACGAGGTCGTCAAACACGCTGCCGATTTTCTGGATCTGGGGAATGATGGATTCCACGGTGGCGTTCGCTTGCACCGCGACAACGAGCGAGATTGGATGCGCGATGGTATCCACAGAGATGGACTGGGGCTTGCCGTTGTCGAGCAGGCGGAAATCAAGAGTGGTAAGTCCGTTGACAACCTTTCCCTGGCGATCCGTCACCGTCACTGGGGCCATGACTTCCTTGACGCTTTGCACGAATTTCGGGAGGGTATCGTCGTCGCCGGATGGCTGCGGCTCGGCCGATCCTTGCGCGACGGCAGGGAGTGGCGCGGAGGATTGCCTGTTGGACGATTGGGCGGCAAGCAGCGCCGCGACGATAAGCAGGGCGAAAAACAAAAGAAGCGCCTTCGTTTTCATGGCTTGGTCTCTACGTTATGATGCTCCCCTTCTTAAGAGGGTTTCGATTCGTGCTGCGTTTGGCCATGTAAGAGGTTGACGGCGTGAGGGATCAACTCCGCCACGGCATTTAATGATTCTACGGCGCCGCGGGGGGAGCCGGGAAGGGCCAGGATGAGCGTTTCGCCGCGGGTGAAGGCTCCGCTGCGCGAAAGGGCGGCAAAACGAGTGGACTTGCGTCCTTCCGCGCGCATCAATTCGCCGAAGCCGGGGGCCTCGCGCGGCGCCACCATGCGCAGGGCCTCGGGCGTGACATCGCGCGGCGCAAGCCCGGTGCCTCCGGTGCACAGGATTAGGTCAATTTGTTTGGAATCGGCCCAATTTTTCACAGCCGCCGCAATCTCTTCGATCTCGTCGGCCACCACCCTGGCATGGGCAACGCTCCAGCCAATTTCGGCGGCGAATCCAGCCAGAACGGCGCCGGACCGGTCTTCGCGCATTCCGGCGGCCACCGAGTCGCTGATGGTGAGAATCGCGGCGCGGATCATCGTTTCTTGTTGTAGTCGCCCGATTTGCCGCCGGTCTTTTCGACGAGATGAATGTCATGAATCTCGATGCCCTTATCGAGCGCCTTGGTCATGTCGTATACGGTGAGCGCGGCGACGGCGGCTGCGGTGAGCGCCTCCATTTCCACTCCGGTGGGCGCGGTGGTGGCGGCGGAGGAGAAAATCCGCACTCCACCCTTTTCCACCTTCGCGCTCACATCGACATGAGTCAGAAGGAGCGGATGGCACATCGGAATTAGATCCCACGTGCGCTTGGCGGCCGAAATTCCGGCGAAACGGGCGATTTCGAGAGGATCCCCTTTGGGATTTTGAGGAAGCTTTTTCAAGACGCTGGGCCGGATTTTCACGAACGCCTGCGCGAGAGCGGTGCGGCGGGAGTCTTTCTTTTCCGAGACATCCACCATGCGCGCCCGGCCGGCGGCGTCGTAGTGCGAAAGCTTCTTCATTTGAGCAAAACTCGAATGAAATCGCCCGCGGACCAGGATTCGCGATCCGCGTCGGCGACCAGAAAGGCATTGGCCCGGACGAGCGCGGCGATGTCGCCGGAGCCTTGCCAAGGCTCCGGCGCAACCGAGGAGCCATCGGCGCTCAGGCGGGCAGGCAGGAAGCGCGTCAGTCCGGGCCTGTGACGAAAATCGGCGGATAAGGAGGCGCGCAAAAGGAGCAGCGGGGTTTCGCTTGCTCCGCTAAGAAGCTCAACGGCGGATCGAGCAAATAATTGGAAAGTAACCATGCTGGAGGCGGGATTTCCCGGCAATCCGAAGAATTGCTTGCCGCGCACTTGTCCGAACACCAAGGGCTGCCCGGGTTGAATCTTGACGCGATCGAAGAAAAATTCCGCGCCCAAATCGGCGAGTACTTTTTCAACGATGTCGTATTTTCCCGCAGAGACTCCACCGGAGAGAACAAGCAGGTCTGCTTGCAGTCCTTGCTCGATGGCGGCGCGCGTGGATTGGTATTGGTCGCGGGCGATCGGAAGAGGCTCGGGAATTCCTCCGGCGGCCTCGATTTGAAAAGCGAGCGAATACAGGTTGGAGTTGCGGATTTGGAAGGGCTCGGGACGTTGGCCTAGATTGACTAACTCGTCACCGGTGGGGAGGATGGCGATGCGAGGCTTGCGATAGACGTTCACGCATTCGCGGCCGACCATGGCGAGAGCGGCGATCTGAGCGAAACCGAGTTTCTGACCGGCGGCGATCACGATATCGCCTTGATGAGCTTCGGCGCCGCGCAAGTTGAAGTTGTCGCCGGGTTTCTGAGTGCGCCCAATATGGACCGAGTCGCCGTTGCGGTTGACGTGCTCGACCATGACCACGGCGTCGGCTCCTTCGGGCAAAGGCGCTCCGGTCATAATCTCGACGGCTTCACCCGCGCCGATGGAGCCGCGAAACAACTCGCCGGCGCGGACTTCGCCAATCACTCGCAGATCGCCGGGCAAGTCGGCAGACCGGACCGCATAACCGTCGCGGGCGGAGCGATGAAACGGGGGGTAGTCGCGGTCGGCGGCAATGGATTCGGCGAGGACTCGGCCAGAGGCGCCGGTAAGGCGCACGGATTCGGTCTCCCGGCCGCCGCGGCGCGCGTTGCGGAGGACGCAAGCGCGGGCCTCTTCAAATGTGAGGGTCACATATTTCAGCGTAGCAGCGGCCGAGGGTTCGGCCTTGCGTCCTTCGGTTGGCGGGGAATCAGGCGCATCTAGCGGCGCGGCGCGTAGCCGAAAGTCAGCGTGGCCATGACGCTGCGTCCAGGCAACAGATTCAGCAAGTCGCTGGGACTCTGGATGT
>DATGLY010000106.1:0-51503 GCA_035293905.1 Bryobacteraceae bacterium | reverse complement strand
GCTCCGGAACTTCACCTTCGGATTGTGCTTGGCCAACGTCTTGGTGATGGCCGCCGTCAAGGTGGTCTTGCCGTGATCGATATGCCCGATGGTGCCCACGTTGACGTGCGGCTTGCTGCGATCGAATTTTTCCTTCGCCATTGCGGTTTCGAAATTCGCTCCTATGGAGTGAATAAAAAATTGGAGCCGTTGACCAGGATTGAACTGGTGACCTCGTCCTTACCAAGGACGCGCTCTACCAACTGAGCTACAACGGCAAAAATCTCGCTGATCGCCGAGGCCTGACGGCCTAGCGTTTTGGTGGACAGGGAAGGATTCGAACCTTCGTAACTCGCAAGGAGTGACAGATTTACAGTCTGTTGGCTTTAACCACTCACCCACCTGTCCGTCAGGCCATCTATAAATATAGCAAACACGGCGGACGGGCCGTCGCCCTTGGCGTCGCCGGCGTTATTGGACGCCGGGGAAAAGCGCCCCTTGATTGTCCATGGCGTATTGGGGATTGGAGGTCCCGCACCCCGCCGTGCAAACCCAGAGAGCCAGCGGTTGATTGGGACCAGGCTTCAAGTTAGGATTGGAGAGCTGGAAGCCGACATAATATACCCCGATGGCTCCGGGCACGTACTGCACCGAAACAACCGGCAGGCCGTTGCCGCCAACGCCGACGAGCACCTGGTTGACGGGAAGCGTCTGGCCGTTGCCGGTTGAGCCCGTTTTCGGCATTGGCGCAGGCAAGCCCAGGCCGGTGGCGACGAGGTAGTCAGTCTCACCGCGCTGCGCAAAGTTGCTGGGCGAGACATAACTTCCATCCGGCCGGATGATGGCTCCGAATAACGTGGAATTGGGTCCGAGGTAGGTGAAGATGCCGGGTTGCGCCGCGAAGACCTGCACGCCCGTAACAATAGTGGTGGCAGAGCTGACAGTGCCTGCGCCGGTGGTTACGGCGACGGTTGCCGAGCCTACAGCGTTCTCGCAGGGAGTTTGGAAAGTGACCTGTTGAGCTCCATTGGAGTTAGAGATCCAATAGATCGGCGCGGGGATGCCATTGACGCTCAGCGACAACCCCGAGAGCGTGTAGGGCAGAGGGCCGCCAAGCGGGTTCAACGGATTGCCCAGCAGCGTTCCGCTGACTCCGGAAGCAAGACCGGATCCAGTTGCCGTGGCGATGCCGCAGGCCACCAAACCCGTCTTGCCGCTGGCGGAATTGGTGAAGCTGGCCGATGTGAGTACGGGCCCGGGGGGCTGCACGGTGAGGGAGGCGGTCGCGGCGAAGGTGCTGTAGGAAGCCTGGATCGTGACAGTCCCGGGCGTGGCCCCGGCTGTCACCGTGACCGAGGCCTGGCCGGAGGCATTCGTAGTAGCGGAGGCAGCGCCCAGCGCGGCCGTGCCGCCAACGACCGAGAAATTCACCTGAACCCCCGGCACGGGGTTTCCGTTGATATCTTTCACCGCAAACACCAGCGGCTGCGCGAAGCCTGCGCCTTCAAGGGCCGTCTGTCCGCCGCCGCTCAGCAAGGTTATGCCTCCCACGGTTACGTTGTTCGTAGCGGTAAACGTAACCGTAGAGGTCCCTACGGTAGCGGTGACGGTGATGGCGCCGGGAATCGAGCCGAGCACGACTTTAGTCGAAACATGGCCACCGGCGTCCGAGGTGGAGATAGTGTTGGCTAAGGTAGCCGAACCGCCGGTTACTTTCCATGTGACTTGGGCGCCAGGAACCGGCGCCCCGCAATTATCGGTAACGGTGGCAAGCAGCACTTGGCCTAACGGCTGCCCCACATTGCCGGTCTGATTGTTGCCGCCGGCGATGGTAAGCGTTTGGGTGGAACCCTTCACGACGTTGATGGTGTACGAGAAATTACGCTGATCCCCCACGTCGATCAAAATCGGGATGAGCGTATTCACGCCGGCTTTGCACGAAACCACCAAATTGCAATGCGCCAGGCCGTTTTGGTCGGACAGAGTGCTACCTTGGCACGTGGCGGGGGCGAGCTGAGTGATATCGTTGCCTTGAGCCAGCCGTATGCCAACGTTCGGAATCGGTTGCGTAGGAGTAAGCGAGGAAAAAATGGAGGCGACGATGGCGTTTGGAACGACATCGCCCTCGCCCGCAGTAATAACGAAGCCTTGGTTCTCCGTAGGCTGAACAATACTGATTTGCGGCGCGCCCGTGCTAGGGCCACTGGGATTAAACTGCGTCTGAAACGTCGTCTCGACGAAATCGACGGAGCCGTACGGAGTCGAGGCGTTAATATCGATCGCCTGGAAAGGCAGCCCCTGCTGCGGGATGGAGGGAAGAAAGTCCGTGGAAGCCAAGCCGTTTTGATCCGTGGTGGTGGAGGGGTTATCGATCGTTCCTCCGGGGCCGGAAAGTGCCGCAAACGTCACCGGCACGCCGGACAGCGGATTACCGCTGGTATCCACTACTTTGATCGTCAAGGGATCGTAGATGGGCGAGCGGTCCTGAAGACCCTGTAACAGCAGTCCGTTTCCTCCCACGATGGTCACCTGGCTCGATCCACCTCCCGAAGGAGTCCCGGCTCCCGGCACCGTGAGGGTGAAGGTGGCCGTGGCCGAGCCGGCGGTAACGGTAACGGTGTAGGTTCCGGACGTGGCCGGCATGGTTGCCGTAGCCGAAGCATATCCGTCTTTATTCGTGGTTTGATTTCCGCCGTTGATCGTCACCCCTGTGGAAGGATCCACGGTATAGGAAACCTGGACATTGTAAACCGGAATGCCCGCTGAGTTGACCACTACGACACCCATGGGCGCGGAAGTCGCGTTTGCGGTGACGGTCTGGTTGTTATTGAATTGAACGAAATTGGCGGCTCCGGTTTGGGGCGGCACGTTAACAAATTCAAGGACGCCGTTGCCGATAATCGCCAGCGTCGTCAAAACGATCGTTCCACTGGCTAGGTCCACCTTATCGAGATTGGTCTGGTTGCCATTGGCGACCAAAAGATACAGGTAGCGGGCGCCTGCCTGCTCGTTGGAAAGCGTCGCAGACAGAACATTGCCAAGCACGGCAGGCCCTAGCGCGGCGAGGCTGGTGCTGGGCGCAGCGGCAAAGGGCGACGGCGCGACGTCATACAGAGTGGTCGGGCTGCTTTGGCCGGCGTCAGAAGTTGTCACGGCGAAAATCTGCGAGGCGCTGGCCGGGAAAACATCGCTGAAGGTGGGCGGCGTCACTCCGCTGTTGGCGTAGTTGAGTTCCGCGAAGGTGTGAGCGGAAAGGTTCACCTGCACCATAGCGCGCCCTCCGATCGAAGGCGTGAGATTGACTGCATACGCAAAGGATCCGTCCGGCGTATAGCGCAGCGGCCCCAAAGTCGAGACGTTGGTGGTGATGGTGTTGGTGACCGACAGGGTCGATGGATTTATCTCGTAAATATACCCGCCGTTGGTGACGTGGATTGTTTGCAGGGGCGACATGGTGATCGCGCAGAGAGGCTGTCCGGCAGCGTTCACGTCGCAGCCGTAGGGGAGAGTGAGCGGCTGACCCACTTGCGCCCGCGTGCTGGTATTCACCTGATGAATCGCGCTTCCCAAGGCGGCATTCGTCAAGAGGTACGCGTTTTGCGAATCCGCGCTGAACACCACACCGGCTACGCTGTTGCCGGTGATCGGCACGGTGTTGGAAAGAACGCTATCGGTAGAGGTGTCCAGAATAAAAAGGCCAGATGAGCTTGACACGTAGAGGTACTTGCCATTCGGAGAAATGGCCATTGCGTTCAACGTTCCGGTGACGCCATTGATGGGCTTGAAGGACGTGCTGGAGAAGGCGGGATCGATGGATTGGATTCCGGCGGAAGACAGAACGTAGAATTTTGATCCATCGGGCTTGGCGATCATTTGGGTTACGCCGGCCAAGGGGGTGGGATCCGCAATGCTGTCGAACACAGGGTTCTGCGAGTTGGCGTCCGCGGAAAAACCCTGGAAGCGCGTCCCGGCGCTATTAGGCGTGATCTCGACCACGTATCTAGCGCCAGAGGTGGCCTGCGCGAAAATAGCGGAAGCCGCCATTGGCAGGCACACGGCTAGAGACACGTTGCGAATCGACATGGAAATACCTCTCAAAAGCGGAAATAGACGCGGGCGGATAAAGAATTATACTACGGAACGGCGGGAACGGAGAAAACAAATTTCCGGCAAATGTTTGCCGGCCAAAAACGGCAAAAGGGAGGAGCCGAAGCCCCTCCCTTGAGGTTTGCCGCTTGACTGTTAAAGTCTATTGATTCAAAGCTTCCGCGCTTGGCGCCACTCGATTGAGCGTACTGCCGTTGGTCATGATCAACCCAAGATAACCTTCGGAAACACCTGGGTTGAGCGGACCTTGGCCGAGTGCGCCGATAAAGGCGAACGCATGGCAATACTGGAATTGCGCTTGCGCAATGATGTATCCAATAAAGCCATTGGCGCGGTTGTCGAGGCCCCACGTAGTACTGCCGCTAGACAGCACGTATGTGAGCACCTGGCCTTGCGGAACGACCGTGGTTCCAGGGCAAGTGCCCGGACTGCTGGTGTTGGTGCACTGAGTCGCCGGCGGAGCGCCACCGCTGGCGGTGCTGCCGTAATACCAGAACTGGACAGCTCCGCTTTGTGGCACGCCACTGAAGCCAAACGCCGCTCCAGGATCGAGCGATGTATTCGCGATTGCGATGCCTGTGTCGTATCCGCCAGCGGAGACCACATACGGGAACAGGACGTCGCAAGAGCACTTGAAGATGGTGAACAGGTTCTGCGGCGTCGTACCAGGCACGAACCGAGGCACCGGCAGGGTGCTGGACGGATTGTGTGCAGCCGCCGTGTTATAGAACGGAGCGAAGCTGCCGGCCGCCTGAGCAGTGACATTAGGCGTTGGCAGGTTGGACGCCAGGTTGGCGGCCCACGCAACGGCTATCGGCACGGAGGCCGTCTCGATACTGAAAGGATCGGCGAACAGGACCTCGTACACGACCAGGCCGCTGGACTGGACCGCAACGAAGTTGCTGGCTGAGAGTGCACCCGAGGGCGGTGAGTACGGACCGTTTCCATTGGCGTCAGTCGTGGTAAGCACCGCCACTCCAGTATGGTTCGTACCGTTATTGGAGAGGAAGATCACTTGGGGCACCAGCACGATGCTTCCGTTCGGAATGTTCGTGATCTGGATAGCCAAGCGGGTTCCCTGAGTGGCGACGCCGGCGGTGCTGATCCCGGTCCCATTATTGAAAGCATTCGTCGTAGCGGTCACCGGAACCGTCCCGACACCTTGGGGCGGATTCGGACTTGGATCAACTCCCCCCAGCGGATACATGAACCCGGATTCCGTGTTATAGATTGCTCCAGGAACGTTCTGATTCAGATCCGACGGATAGTTGAAAGTGGGCGAATTCGCAAGCCCGGTGTATTGCCAGTACGATGCACCCGAGGCAAGCGTGCCGTTGCCAAACTGACTGGTAATCATGGCGATATTTTTCGCCTTCCAGGAGCTCTGGAATCCTTCCTGGAATACGAAGGTTGGCGTAGAGGGCGAATTCGAGAGACTTGTTCCCGTTCCGCTTATAAATGCGGCCGTATTTTGCCCAACGCACTGCAAGAAGCTCACACTAGTAATTGGCGGAGTGATCAAGCCCTTTTGCACGAACGCGACAATCTGCTGCGGATTATTGATGGCCAGCGAGGTGTTGCCGTTCACCGAAATCTGCGCCTGAACGAAGTTCGTGGTGAAAGTCGAGCTGACGCCTAGGAAAACCGCATCCGCGCGGATATTGGTGAACCGCAGAGTGCGGGTGGTGGTGGTTCCCGGAGGATCCAGCGGCACGCCGCTCCAGGTCACAGCGTTAAATTGACCCGGATTCTGCTGACTGCCCGTGCGCGCCTGGAAGACGTTAGGGCGTCCACAACCATAAGCGTTCGTCGTTCCCACTGGGGTGCAACCGGCAGGCGTGCTGGCAATAAGAGGGTTGTACGTATCCGCCGGGTTCCCGTCGCTGACAATGGAGCACACACCGGGACCAGACGGACCATTGTCGGGAGCCCCTTGATTGGTGTTGCCGCAGTTCAAAATCGGCCGAGTAGGATTCACCGCCGAATGCGGCTCATCGATAATCAACAGCGCTTCCGACCAGACACCCGCCGCCAACAGCTTGCTGGTGATGTTCGTGTTGAGCAAAATCGTGAAGTTTACCTGGGGCACTACTTGTCCGGCCGCCGTAGGCGTGCCGCCCGTGCAGTTCAGCACCAAGTCGCCCACCAGTTCCGCGTAGCCTTCGCCGCGCACAATCGGGGGAACGCCGGCGTTGGTTGTACACTGAAACGCAGGGGCTTGAGCGCTCACCGGAACGGTAAGCCCCGCGAGCAGGGCCACCAAGGCAAGCGCATAAAACAGTCTGCGAAAATCTGCCATTTCCTTCTCCTTGTGAAATTTCAAAATCGAATTGATGGAAGTACTTCTTATCAACCTGAGCCTCAGACTTGCAATCCTTTTCCAATCCCTCAAGCGCGAACCCTCTGCATTGCCAGGCTCTCGACTGCGGGGACCCGGGTGCGCCCTCGGTCGTTCTTCGCCGCCGGCTGCTTCTTCCCCGGTTGAACTGCTTGAAAGCTCATCGTTGTTTGCCTACTTTTCGTTTGACTACTTTTTCGCTGTCTATGTGCTCGCGGGATTCACGGTCAATGAATGCCGCCTGAACTTCTGTTACACCCTGGACGCAGTCAGATTATAGTTAACACTAGTCGCGCCGCCCAAGTCAAGGAAAAAGTGCGAGTTGCGGCGTATCCCCGCTCCGTCTGGCGGACCGCTTCAAAGCGTACGCAATTGGATTTTCATGGAAAGGATTCAAAATGCAATTGAACGGCGAAATCCATACGTCGAATGGATACGCCCTGTGGAAAACGACTCTGAAGAGCGACCTTTCTACTGGGTTTGAAGTTTATGATTTTTTAATCGGCGGCCCGACTGTCAACGTTAGCTATCCGCTTTCAGCGAAACGATTTGCACATAACTAGAACTTGATATACTTTTGCAATTTCTTCACCCGCGCTCTAAGCTCGTTGCTTGCTTCCAGCAGGTCCGTCTGATCGCTAATGACGTGAGGAGTCATAAACAGGATAAGCTCCTTGCGCTCGTGGCTATAGGTTTTGGCTCCGAATAAGGCGCCCAGATACGGTATGCGGCTGAGCAGGGGAACGCCAGACATGCTCGAGGTAGTATCATCCTCAATTGCCCCGCCAATGGCGATGGTATCGCCATCCACCGTTGTGACTTGCGTTTGAACCACTTGCTGACCGATAGTGGGCGTGAGTGAAGTATTGCCCGCGGGAACGCTGCTGTTTTCCTGGTTGATGATGAGCGTCACCACTCCGCTGGGGTTGATGTGAGCGAACACCTCGAGCGTGATTCCGGTGCTCACGCCGGAGATATTTTGCACGGTGTTCACCCCATTTGACCCGGGAATGGTGGTTGTGGCGGTGGAAACGGGCACCTGGGAGCCAACATTAATCACGGCGGGAATGCTATCGGTGGCGATCAGACTCGGCTCGGAAAGCATATGGACGTGGCTGCGATTCTCATTCAGGTTCAAAAAAGCAAGAAGCTGCTTGGAGCTTCCGATCAATGCGCCGGCGGAAAGCTGGAGTGTGCCGGCCCCGAAGACGCCACTGCTATCGGTGAGCTTGCCAAGAAAAGAAGTGTCCGAGCCGTCCCTGCGCGTAAACGCCGCCTGGACGCCGCTCTGGAACTGGTCGGTTAGATCGATGGAATAGATTCTGGCTTCGAGCAATATCTGTCGGGGGGGGACGTCCAGTTCCTGGAGGACCTTTTGGATGCTCTGGTAGCGCTGCGGGTCGGCTTGGATGATGAGGGAATTATCGAGCGGATTGGCGACGATGCGCGGCGGAACTTCTGGAGGCGCAAGGGCTGGATTTCCCGCTGCGCCCGCCGTAGCCTGGCCTCCGGGCGCAGCGGCTTGAGCCGGCGGCGAACTCACCAGCGGCGTCTGCGCCGAAAATCCTCCGAAGGCCGGATAGCCGTATCCCCCGCTTGAGGGAATGCCGCCCCCGCAAGCCCCCGCGCCGCCGAAACCATTCATGAAGGCGTTGGGCGCTCCATAGGTTCCACCGCCACCATACGCTCCTCCATATGCGCCGCCGTTGTATGCACCAAAGCCCGCGCCGCCATAGGCGCCACCATAGGCTCCGTAAGCTCCATTGCCGGTTGCGTAGGGATTCGAGTACGGGTTTCCGTAGGCGTAGGGCGTTCCATAGCTTGGCGTGGGAGCGGCTCCGGCGTAACCATAGGGCGCGTACACTCCTCCGGCTCCGAACAGACTGTTCAGCGCCATTGCCAGGCAGTCGGCGCGTCCATATTTTACGTGGTAGACGTAATTCTCGATTCCTCCGGCGTTGACCGTCACCGGAATATCCAATTTCTGAATCCATTGCGCTACCGTGTCGAATACGCCGGGGTTGGGAGCCACAGCGATCAGCGTGCTGATCTTGTCGACAGGTAGAAATTTTACCGTTGTGGCCTTCGGGTCCAGAGAAATTGACTGCAAGATCGATTCGAGGCTCTTTTCCATTTCCGAAGGCCGGGCGTTTTTCAACTCGAAAAGCCGCACGCGTTGATTGGCGAAGGTGTCGCTATCGAACATGGAGATCAGATCCATCAGCCGCCTCATGTTGCGGCGGCTATCGAGCACGAAAAGCAGATTCGCCGGGGGGTAAGGAAGCATGACGGCATTGTCGCCCGTGAACGGGTCGAGCACCTTGGTCAGCTCCTCCACTGTCACGTACTTGAGAAAGATCAAATTAAGGAGGCTCTGCTCATCCTCCGGGATGTCTTTCGCTTCCAGCCTCTGGAAAGGAATGGGCTGCTTCAATAGATCTTTCATGGAGACGATACGGTACAGGTCGCCCTCCTGCGCCAGCCCGAATCCGTTGATACGCAGAATCATCTCGAGCAGGTTGCGGGCATCGAGATTCCGCAACTCGCCATAGGTGTTGATGGTGACGTTGCCGCCGAGCTTGGAATCGGGAATCAGATTGATCTTCAAAGCCTGCGCGAGCTGATTGACCACCTCGCGCAACGAGCCGTTCGGAATATTGATATTGCCGACGGGAACCGGGGCCGGCTGCGTCTGCACTTGCACCTGCTGCGCGGGAGGCTGCGGCGCTTGTGCGAGGGCCAAGGTTACGAGCGCAAGAAAAAGCGCGCCGACCCTCCGCGGCCGTCTTCTGACTTCTGCCTTCTGCCATCTGTCGTTTGTCATTTATTCTGTTCCCAAAAACACTGCGGTCCCATCAGACTGGTAACAATTTTTTTCGTGTAGCCGTTAGCGACGGTGCCCGCGGGCGAAGCATCGCCGGCGACGCACGCGCGAAAGCCCGCGCCCATATCGTTGCCGGGCGCAGCAGGCTTGGTCGCGAGCGTCGGCTTAGGCGGCTCGGCGGTGATGCTGGTCTTTCCAGCGTCCACGGGAGGGGCGAAAGTGGCGGAGGGCGCGGGAGCCGCCGCGGGAGCGGCAGGCTTTTCCGTGTCCTTACCCATAACCTCCGACAGTTTGCGCACGACGTTCTGCCCGTTCCAGTCGAAAGTGATGGAATCGCTGTCGAAAGCCACCAGTTTGAACTTGCCCACCAGGTCGCCCGCGCGATAGCTTTTCTGCTCGCCATTCGGCTCGACGCTCAGCAACACCACGGGCGGACCAAATATGGCCATCTGCCCGTAGTACGACGGCAGCGCCGGCATAGGAGGAGGCGGAGGGGGGGGAGGAGGAGGCGCTACGATCACATTGGGATTGCGGTCGCGGGAAAACAGCATCTGCTGCGCGACTTGATCGTAATCGGCCGGCTTTACCGGCGCGGGCAGCGGGGCGGGCGGAGGTGCGATCAATGCGCGAACGTGGGGCGCCTGCGACAAAAACGCGCGCTCCTGCGTCTGTCCCGCCAGCCATGCCAGGCGCAATCTCCATCCGAGCAAGCCCGCCAGCGCCACCAGCGTCAGGTTCAGCAGCCAGATTTTCCGGTTCGCCATACTTTACGACTTCTTGTCTCCCACCAGCTTGCGGGGGATGACGCCTGTCACGCCAATCCGCACGCCGATAATTTTGTCCTTGGAATCGTTGGGCGCGGTGATGCGCAACTCGGTGGTGGCGATCAACTCGGGTTGCGCCGCGATGGCGGAGAGAAGATTGACAAGCTGCTCGATGTGGCAGTCCACCTGAACCGCCGCGGCCACCATTCCGTAGGAGTCGCCGAGGGGGCCGATGGCGCCAAGCTCGGTTGATTTTACTTCCATCATTTCCCCGCCGCAAAGCCGCCGCAGGACTTCCAGCAAATGCGCGCGCGCTTCCTGAGCCGTGCCCGCCTGAATGAGGCCGGCTTCGCGCTTGGCGAGTTCCGCCGAAACGTTCTTGAAAACTTCTTCCTTTTGCGGGAGTAAAGCGGCGAGCTCGCGCTGCCGCGCCAGGCGTTTTTCCGAGGCAGTGACGGAATCGACGGAAGAGACCACCTTCGGAGCCGCGCCGCCCGCCGGCCAGAAATAGACAATCGAGAAGACCACGAGGGCCGCGCCAAGGAGGGATAGCGCGCGACGATCGCGCGTCTGAAGCGTCATGGCCGGGCATCCTTCCGGTTCGCGCGGATGCGGAATACCCATCCTGTGGCGGTCCGGCCCGGCGGGCCTTGAAACTCGGACGCCTCCAGCAGCGCCGATCCGTTGAGCACTTTCAGCAGCGGCTCGGCCTGGTCGGTTTCGCCTCCGATCAGCACCTGCCGGGGCGATATTTCCGTTAAGTTCAGCCAGGTGGGCGGCGGCAGAACTTTCGTCAACTCCGCCAGCAGGTCAATATCGGACTTGGACTGGCGGCGGAAATCATCCAGGAATTGGGTCCTCCGCCGGATGGCATCGATCTGCTTGTCAAGTTGATTGGAACGAGCAGCCTGAGGGTTCACTTGCGCGATCTGCGAATCGAGCTCTTCAAGATAGCGCCTGCGATTCCAGGAGGGCAGCAGCACGAAAGCGACCGCCAGCAGCAACACCAAGACTCCCAGCGCCGCGGGAACCGCCCACCGCAGCGCGGGGCTGGATTGTCTCCGATCCTCGGGCAACACATTCAAAGGCAGGCTGAGCCGGGGACACGCCGAGAGCAAGGCGGCGGCGAAGGGCAGGGGCGAGGCGGCGTTCAGCAACTCCGCCAGCGGCTTGGCTTCCAGCGCCGGGTCGACTCGCATTTCCGCTTTGGCGAGCGAAGCCGCTTTATCCGGTTCCCCGTCGAAATTCGCCGAGAATACCGGCTTGGCCGCGGACTCGCCATATATCTCGATCCCGCCCGGGGAGTCCTCCCACGCCAGCACCTCGGAAGCCGGGGCCTCTCCCCACAGCCGCAACGCAGAGTGAATGGCCGCCGCAGAGCAAGTGAAGGCCGCCACTTTCACTCCGGCCTCAGCGAAGAGCGCGGCGTAGCGATCCACCGGCTCTCTTCTCGCCACCGCCACCAAAACGCCCGTCCGGCCCACGCGGCTCCAACTGAAATACACGTCGTCTTCGTTGTAAGGATGCAAGCCGTCCAATTGGAATCGCACGGCGCTTTGGAGATCCTTATCGGAAACGCCGGGGAGGGGCAGGACCCGCACGATGACGTCGTGCCGCGGCAGCAACACGGCCGCGGGCGTTCCCCGAAGCCCGAATTTTTTCGTAAAGGCGGCGTATTCCGCTCCCCATTCGCTTGCAGGCCGATGCGCGAAATCCGGGATGACGAATTTGCCCTCGCCCAATGCCTGCGCCCGGGTTGGGCGGACGCGCGCCGCGGAGATGAGCAGCGACTCGGTCCCTTTCGGCCCAGCAATCTGAATCCCCACGCCGCTGCCGAAGGCCAGCCACTTTTTAAGGCTCATTGGCTTGCTCCTCCTGGACCAGGGGGGGCCACGGCCAACTGCGACCACGCGTCGTCGTAATAGCGCAGTATATGCACTGGCATTTGGAAATAGCGTTGCCGGTCGAGCAATTTTACGGTCGCGGAGGCCGACCGCACGACGTCGGAAGGCGCGCCCGAGGGAGTCTTCAATCGCGCGGTGGCGCGCAGCGTCCAGATGTAGCCGCCGCCCACGCCGAGGCGCGCGGAGGATACGCCCAGTTGCCCCACTTCGGCGAGGTTCCTGAAGGGCTGGGCGGCGCGCCGCTGGATGATCCGCGCGACGCCGTCGGGAGGTATTCCGAGAGCTTCCAGAACGGGGGGTGTGGCCGTGTTCACGTCGATCGAAGAGGTCGCGCCCCACACGGTGACGGCGTCGCGCAAGCCGCCGCGAGGATACAGCCGCCCTTCGGCGTCGCCCGCGAAGTTCCCGTAGAACAGTTCTGGAGTCACGCCCCGCACTAGCAATAATTCCTCAACCTCTTCAAAAGACGCGTGCCGGGGCGGAAAAGTCGGACCGAAGCCGGGATTCAGCCCCTGCGCCAGACTCATGGGCGCCGCGTTGGGAGGACCGGGCGAGCGCCACTCCAGGATCGCCGCGGCGATGTCGCGCGCCCGCGCCGGGTCGTCGGTAAGGGCGAAAAGCAGGCGGTAGAGATCGTCGGCGCCCGCCACATTAATGTTGAGCTTGGAGGATTCGGGAATCATCTCCACCAGCGCCTCGCCGCTCGGATAGTGCATGACCATGCGAGGCAGATTTGGCGTCCAGAAGCGCGGCGATCCATCCGGATTGCGGTAATCGCCCTCCCATCCCCACATCATCCACTGGATTCCCCGCTCCACCGATCCGCTCGCCAAGTAAGCGCAGCGCAAGCCGTCCGCCGTTGTGCTTACGCGATCGGTCTGCGAACGGACTTCCGCCGAGACGGCGAAGGCAATCGCCGCCAGGGCGATTGACATCCACAGCACCGCCAGCAGCGCGCTGCCGCGTTCACCGCTCATCGTCCACATACCCCGCTCCCAAATCCCGCGTGATGCGAATTGGAATGTTCACCGTCAACGTTGGCAGACGGACCGATGAGGAGTCCGCCGGAGCCATCTCGATGCGCACCGCGCCGGGCATCGCGGGCCGGTCCCATGACGCCACCCAATCTCCCGCCAGCATGTTGTCTGGAAAAGATTCGCGGTATGCCATGCGGCAATATCTGAGCTTGCCCGCCGCCTCAATAGAGTCTGCATCGACGCGAGGCGGATCCTTCGAACACGGTCCAGCGTAAAGGCGCTCGTTCATCATCAACCGGACTCCGCCGGCGGGGTCCTGCGCGACCACATATTCCACGATGCGCAAATAGCCGCGCGAACCTTCGGCTAGGGAGTAGGAGCTTACGAAGCGCATGGATTGCTCGTCGCCTTGGAGCGCCGGGCAGTCGCGAACCAAGGGGACCAGGCCGGAGACCTGACGCTCGAGCGCCTGCTCGATGCGCACGGCGCGAGCGTCGTCTTCCAGCCGCACGCTCGTTTTTTGATAGGCCAGCAGGCTGGTGCGCATGGCGAACAGCAAACCCGCGACGATGGCCGCCACGAGCGTGATGGCGATCATTAGTTCGACAAGGGTCACGCCTCGCTCATCGCGCATAGATTACATCTCCGGGCTGGATCAGACTGCGGCGGAATCCCTCCAGGGCGAAGGTGCGGCGCGTGGCGCCGTCCACCCACCAAATCTCCAGCTCCACACGATCGACTACCCATTGGCCCGGGCCGGAGCCGGGAGCGGCCTCGAACGGCTCGACGCGCGCATTCCATCCCGCATTCTGGATGGGCGGATCCCAATTGCCCGATAGAGGAACATTGCGGGGAGCGGCGCGGTCCACCAGCAGCTCGTTCATTTTCTGGCGGGCGAGCAGCACGGCGCGATCGTATTGCGTCAATCTCGACGCGTTGCGCGAGGCGGAAGCGAGGCCGCTCAAGACCCCCGCTA
The DNA here is from genome assembly GCA_035293905.1 of Bryobacteraceae bacterium. Classification (GTDB taxonomy): domain Bacteria; phylum Acidobacteriota; class Terriglobia; order Bryobacterales; family Bryobacteraceae; genus Palsa-187. The sequence goes on along the minus strand of DATGLY010000106.1, from coordinate 37,634 downwards.
CCGCGATGCCCATGATCGCCGAGGCCACCAGCGCCTCCAGCAGCGTGAATCCGCGCTGTTTCACTTCACCACCGTTTCAACGCGCGGCAAGCCGGTGATGGGATCCACGGTGACCCGCCGCTGGCGGCCGTCTCTGGTGACCAAGGTAATCGAGATTTTCGGCAGCGCGCCGCCGGGATAGAGCAGGAACCGCCGCGGCTGATTTTGGCCCTCCGCGTTCACCAACGCCGGCTCGATCAAGGCGATGGCGACAGAATCGGGAAGGTTCATCACGGCGGCGAAGCTCGAATCCGCCGAACGGGCGCCCAGAGCATTCTCTTGGGGCGCGATTCGCAACTCCACAGCCTGTTGCCGGCGCTCCGCGCGGTCCATCGCCGTGTTGAGAAATGAGGCTACCTGGCTTTCCGCCGACCGCAAGCGGATCGCATCTAGCCCAGCCACCGCCGAGGGGTACGTCAGCCCGGCTAGCAGAGCCACAATCGTCATCACGATCAAAAGCTCGATGAGCGTGACGCCGGATTGGCTACTTCGCCTGCCAACTGACAATGTCGGCATTATTTCCTTCTCCGCCGGGCTGGCCGTCGGCGCCCAGCGACACGACATCCGGTTCATCGCCATGATCGCCGGGATACTTGTAGAGGTACGGATGGCCCCAGGGGTCCATGGGAATGTCCTGCGGCAAATATGGGCCGTTCCAGTTCGCGCCGTTATCTGGCTTGACGCGCAACGCTTGAAGTCCTTGCTCGGTTGCGGGGAACCCGCCCGTATCGAGCTTGTACAAGCCCAGCGCCTGGGAGAAATTGGCGATCTGGGCCCGCGCGGCGGTGCGCTTGGCTTCGTCGGCTTTTTTGAACATGTTCACCGACACCAAGCCGACAAACAAGCCGATGATCACCACCACCACCAGCATTTCTATGAGGGTGACGCCGGCTTCCGCGCTGCGTGTTCTGTCTGCGTTGGGTCTTCTGTCTTCTGAGTTCTTCATAGGTTCACGTCGTTGATGCTCGTAATGGCGAGCAATAGGCTCAAAATCAGCGATCCGATCACGATGCCCATCACTAGAATGATGAGCGGTTCAAACAGCGAAGTAAACCGCCGGATGGAGGTTCGTGTTTCGCCGTCGTAGATATCGGCCATGCGATGGAACATCGCGTCCAGTCGCCCGGTTTCCTCGCCCACGCTGAGCAGATGGCTGGCGAGGGGCGGAAATTGTCCGGCTTTGCGGAGGGGCGCGGCGATTCCTTCGCCGCGCTTTACTCCCAAGGCCACGGCTTCCAGCGTTCCCGCGATGCGCCGGTTATTCAAAATGCCGCGCGCGATCCCGATTGACTGCACCAGAGGCACGCTCGAAGCCACCAGGGTCCCCATGGCCCGCGCGAAGCGCGCCGTCTCGGCTTTGCGAAGCGCATCGCCTAAAAGGGGAATCCGCAGCCGCAGGCTGTCCCACCACAACCGCCCGGAAACGGTGCGGATGTAAGCGGCAAACGCGGCGACGGCCAGCGCCAGAGAAGCTAGGGAAGGGAGCCACCACGCTTGCAGAATGCGGCTTGCCTCCATCATCACCATCGTCGGGGCGGGAATCTTCATGCGCGGGTCGGAGAAGATCTGCGCGAAACGCGGCACCACGAATTCCAACAACGTCAACACCGACGCGACGCCCACGCACACCAGCAGGGCGGGATAGATGAGCGAACTGACGATGTAGCCGCGCAAATCGTCGCGGGTCCGCTCGAAATCCGCGAGGCGCTCGAAGATCGTCTCGAGCGCACCGGATGCTTCGCCCGCGCGCACCATATTGACGTACAGCTCGGAAAAATGCAACGGATGCTCCGCCAGACTATCGGCAAACGATTTTCCGCCCTTAAGAATCCGCAACAGGTCTTGCACCAGCAAGCGGAAGCTGCTTCGGGTGGTCAGCTCGCTGACGATTGACAGCGCGCGGTCCAGCGGAACTCCGGCATTAAGCAGCGTCGATATTTCTTGCGTAAAAAAAAGAACGTCGCGGCGCTTGCCACGGTCGAAAGACGGCAGGCGCAGCTCGATTTCGCCCTTCTTTTCCTCTTTTCCGATATAGACAGGAATCAGCCCCTGGCGGCGCAACTCCTCGGCAGCAAGCTTGTCGCTCTCGGCGGTCAGGGTGCCGGTTCGGGACTTGCCGTCTGAGGCGACCGCGCGAAAGTGGAAGGCCGAAGCCATTCGCTAAAACTCCTGCGTGACGCGGGTTACTTCCTCCGGCGTCGTCACGCCGCGCCGGACTTTCAGCCATCCATCCTCGCGCAGACTGCGCATTCCGTCCCGGCGGGCGCAAGCGGCGATCTTCGCGGCATCTTCGTTACGCATGATGAGTCCGCGGAGCTCCTCGCTCATCTCCATTAATTCAAAGATTCCCACGCGGCCGTAAAATCCGCCTCCAAAACATCTTTCGCAGCCCGCGCCGCGGTACACCGGAATCAATTCGCCGTCGGGGGTATGCGCCTCGCCGGCCTGGGTTCGGCAGCCGCCGCAAATCGTCCGCACCAGCCTTTGCGCCAGCACAGCCACCAGCGAGCTGGTCATCAGATAATTCTCCACGCCCATGTCGTTCAATCGCGTGATAGCGCTGGGTGCGTCGTTGGTGTGGAGCGTGGAATAGACGAAATGACCGGTGAGGGCCGCGCGAATGGCGATATCGGCGGTCTCGCGATCCCGAATCTCACCCACCATGATCACGTCGGGATCCTGCCGCACGATATGCCTCAAGCCCTGCGCAAACGTCAGTCCGATGTGGGGATTCACGTGGATCTGATTGATGCCGTCCATCTGGTATTCGACGGGATCTTCGATGGTGATGATCTTCTTGTCGCTCTGATTTACGCGCTTGAGCGCGGAATAAAGCGTCGTGGATTTGCCGCTTCCGGTCGGGCCGGTGACCAAAAAGATGCCGTGCGGCAGGGACGTGTAATATTGCATGCGCTCCAGCATGCGCTGGCCGAAGCCGAGCCGCTCCAGGTCGTAGAAATCCCCCGCGGAGCGATCCAGAATGCGCATCACCACGCTTTCGCCATACAGCGTCGGAAGGGTCGAAACGCGCAAATCCACCTCGCGACCCAGCGTTTTGATCTTGATGCGGCCGTCCTGGGGCAGGCGCCGCTCGGCGATATTCAGCCGCGCCATCAACTTGACGCGGCTGATGATGGCGGCCTTGAACTCGCGCGGCGGCGGATCCTGATTCACCAGCACGCCGTCGATCCGGTAACGAACTCGAAATTCCTTTTCGAAAGGCTCAATATGGATGTCGCTAGCGCGCTTCTCTACGGCTTGGGCGACGATCGCGTTCACCAGCCGGATCACGGGAGCTTCGCTGGCCATGTCGCGAAGATGCTCGAGGTCTTCGGCGTCCGAAACAGCCGCGCCGGCTTCGATATCGTTCTTGGTGGACTGGCCGTAATAGCGATCGATCGCATCCAGGATTTCGCGCTCCGCCGCGAGCCCAGGCGTCACGGCTAATCCCGTGCAGGACGCGACCGCCATGCGCGTTTCGAAATCCAGCGGATCCGCCATCGCCAGAGTGACGGTATGATCGTGCTGCGCCACGGGAAGACAGCGAAATTGTCGCAAGAACTTCGGGGCGAGCGCTTCTAATTCCGGCGTGACGGCAGGCGGCCCCTCAATGGAGAGGAGCGGGACATCCAATTGCTGCGAAAGCGCCGCCAGCACGTCGCGCTGCGCGGCGAATCCCAAGTCGACCAGAATTTTACCGAGCTTGTCGCCGCGCTCCCGCTGCAACTCGAGCGCGCGATCCAGATCTTCCTGCGCGATGATGCGCCGCTCGATGAGGATCTCGCCCAGCCGCATTGAAGCTAATGCTCCGTCACCCGCACCGCCTGCGCCATCCCGGCGCCATTGGCGGCTTTCACCTCCAGCAGTTTCTGCTTCGTCGCTTGAACAATCATTTCCGCCGGATAGGCCGGCTTGTCCTCCCAATCGTAGCGATCGAGAATGACCTCGATTACCACCTGTTCGTTGGCCGGCAGCGGATCGAGGGAAGCGGCCGAATTCACCAGGGCATCCTCAAGCGCGGTCTTCAATTGCGGCACACGTTCATTTTTCGTCTTCGTCACGGCGGCCTTTTCGGGAGGCGTCAGTACGGCATGCATAGGCGAAATCCCCGAGTACGCGAGGCTCACTTCGGCCGTGAAAACAGCGCCAAAACCTTCCAAATAAACCGCGCGCGTCAGCCCCACCACCGCCAGAGGATTGTCCGGCCAGATTCTGTCGATACGATCGTCGAGGCTCTTTTCCATCGCGCGAAGCGCGGGCCGCGTGATTCGCGCCGGAGTAATGGCCGTCGCGGCCATGCCCGCGAAAATCGCGAAAAGCGAAGCAATCCGAATCGAGGTTTTCATTGTCGCACCAACCCTGCCGTAGTCTTATACATAGCCGTAAAACGCTCGTCATAGCGCGAGAGGATTCTTTCGGTCTGCTCCGCGCGCCGCGCCTCCACCTCGGCCACCGCTTTGTTTACGGCCGCATCGATCTCAGCCTGTACGCGGGCCGAATTTTCGGCGGGCCGCGCGAAGGCGTGCACCAGGATGGCGCCCGCGATCACGCAAGCCGCCGCGAAATTGGGATTCCAGAACTTTTGCCACCAGCGCGGCTCAAAGACCTTATCCGAGACGAACGCGATCCGCCGCGGGATCTCCTCGTCGCGCAGAGTCGAGAGCGCGTTCAGGGTCATGCGGACCGCCGCCAACTCCTCCCGGCAATCCGCGCACGCCGCGGCGTGGACGTCCGCCTGGCTTCGCGCCGGGCCGTCCAATTCCCCCAGCGCATAGGCTTTCCAATCGTAAGATTTGCAACTCATTGTCCACCTCGCACCATCACCGGCGACAAAACCAGCTTCAGCGTGTCCAGCGCGGCATAGAGCCGCGATTTGACCGTCGAAACCGGGCAATCCAGAATCTCCGCCATTTCGTCGAACTTGAAACCTTGATAAACCTTCAGCAGCACTGCTTCCCGCTGATCGTCACTCAACCGTTTCAAGGCCCCGTCCACAGCCAAAGACAATTCCAAAGGAAACAACCGTCCCGGCGATTCGGCGGAAGCTTGGGCCTCCAAGGGAGTTTCTCCGTCCGGAATTTCCGGCCGCTTGCGCCGCAACAAGGAGAAGGCTTCGTTATGCGCAATGCGGAACAACCAGCCGGAAAAACGGGCCGGATCCTCGAGCTTGGGGAGGTTCTGATAGGCCTTCAAGAACGTTTCCTGGCACAAGTCCAGCGCGTCTTCCCTTGAGCCCGGGCGATTCGAGACCAAGCGCAGCAAATAGTTGAAGACGCGCTTTTCCCATCGGGACACCAGGAGGTTATAGGCCTCCACGTCTCCCCGCCTGGCCTTCGCGATCAGGTCGCGATCCTCGACCTCGCGGAAGATCACTAAACTTGCTCCGTTTCTAAAGACGTTACGGGCGCAAAAAAAGTCGGAGTCCCCGGAACATCGCGATGACTATAATAACGAGCGGGTGCGGTTAATACCGCTGTGGTGGAAGACCGCAATGCGAAAGAGTCATGCCAGCAAAGCTTCGACGACGCCTTCGCGAGCCCAGCCGCCTAGCCAGGGTCGCGCGTTACTGCTTCGCCGCTTGCTGCTGCATCCGGGCTATCATTTCTTCTCTTTGCCGAGTCAAATGCGGCGTGATGCCCAGCATCCGCTGGACGACCATGAGCTGCGCGCGATGATGCATTTCATGCTCCTTCACGGCCAAGAGCATGTCGAAGCGCGTGCGCGAGGCGGGTTGTCCTCCGGGAGGCATGGATACCGATTCGCCCAAGAAGTTATCCTGGAGGGTCTCCAGCCATCCGGCGAATTGATCCCGGCCATCGGCCAGCAGCTTCAAAATATCGGCCTTCGACCGGCCTGATTTTTCATCCGCGATGCGCAGCCCGGCAAAGCTCATGAAATCGAATCCCTCCATCGAATTCCGCTTCTGCACGCCGTTCACTTCATAGGCGAAATCGGGCGCGTGAGAGATGTGGATCAGCGTCTCAGCAACGCTGCGCGTCTGCGGGGTGACCCGAAATCCATACTGCTCCTCGCCAATCTCTTCCGCAATGCGAATCGTATTGTTACGCACGGTTCGGAAGGCTGCTGCAAGTTCTTTTCCACCGTAATAGTTCATAGAGAATATTGTATCGGGGCTGGAAAGCCACGACGGCGCGCGATGGGGCCCTCGAAATCTGGTGGAAATCGGCTCCATGCAGAGCCCAGGTTTCTCTGATACTCTAGCCTATATCCGAAATAAAGAGGGTAGATGGCGGCGTATCGTCTCCTATTGGTAGTCGCCTTTTCGGTGGTGCTGTCACGCCCCTCGATGGATACTCGCGCCGGCTCGCCCGAGTCCGGTTGGTGGCAATCCGGGGAATCGGCCAAGTTGCTCGCCCAGGCGAGGAAGCAAGTCGCGGCGGGGGATTATGCAGCCGCGGAACAGACTTATTCAGAGGGAGTAGCCCGAGCCAACGCGCATGGGTATAAAATTGCGGCCGCACGCTTTCTGTCGGGAGTTGCGAGCGCCCGGCGGGCAAGGTACGATTATCAGGGCGCTTTGAAGGCCTACCAGCAATCGAAACAGACTTTTGAAGGCTCGCAAGACTGGCTCGATCTGGGAGCAATTAACCTCAACATCTCGGCGCTTTATGAGGAGGTTTGGGATCCGGATTCCGCCTATCAAGCAGCCCAAGAGGGTCTCGCCGCGGCTCGAAAATCGCCTGCGGCCTCCTATGAACCGCAACTGCGGTTGCAGACCGCCCGGCTTGCGGCGGACCGGGAAGCGGGACGGCCCGCGCCAGACCACGATCCGGCGGGGCCGTTTTTGGCGGCAATACAATCAGCGCGCTCAAAAAGCGATTTTGACGGCGTGGAAGCTCTGGGATGGAGCCTGCTGGGAAGCCAATTGCTTTCAAGAGGTGACTTGAAGGGCGCTGAGAAGGCATTCCTGAAGGCATTCTCCCTACGGCGGCTGTTTTTCAATCGGGATTTGATGTTTTCCTATTTCGATTTGGGAGAGTTACGTCTGGCGCAGGCTGAGGCAAGCGAGCGCGGCGCTCAGCGCGGCGCCCTGCTAAGGGAGGCGGAATATTTCGCTCGGCAGGCCGAGGGGCTAGACCGCCAGGGCTCAAGTGGCCTGAACGGTTTTCTGCTGCGGCAGCAGCGGGGGCGTATCCGGCTCGCGCTTGGCGATGTAACGGGAGCCTTGGAACAACTAGGCGCCGCCGTAGAGTTGGCCGGAAAGTGGCGCAGTCAAATTCCCATGGCTTTTGCGTCCGTTGGCGCCGCAACCGCCCGAACCGAAGAACGAGTATTTTCCCAATTCATCGAAACCGCCGCGGATTACGGGATCAAGACCAGCAATTCGAAATTGATAGCCGAGAGTTTTCTAGCCCAAGAGTTGACTCGAGCGGCCAATTTGGGCGGCGGCCAAGCTCTCGTGCGCGGTTTGCGGGAGCGTTTGCCAGCCCGATTTTGGCTGGTTTTGGCTCAGATCAGAGCGGAGGAAGCCCGGTTGGAAGGGGGGGCCGGGGGTAGAAGCGACACGCTTGACCGGTTGCGGCTGGAGCTCACCGGAATGGAAGCGGAGGCGAATTTCGGACTCAACTACGGAAATTTAGAGAATTTCCGGGCCTCGCGGTCACTTACTCAATATCGGCAGGGATTAAGCGATTCCGAGGTGCTCTTTAGCTTCCACTTAGGGACCCGGCAGTCGTTTCTCTGGGCGGTGACTCGGAACTCCCTAAGCGCTTACCGGCTGCCGTCGAAAGAACAAATTCGGTCCCTGGTTCAGGGTTTTCGCGAGGTTCTTGAATCGGGCAACCCTACCAGGCGCTTAGATTTAGAAGAAAAAGCTCCGGAGCGAGCAAAGGAACTATACGGAGTGTTGTTCGGCCAGGCAAATCAGACGGAAACCGGCAAACGGGATTGGCTTATCTCTCCGGAGGATGCATTGTTGGAACTGCCCTTCGCCGCGCTGATCCCCAATCACCCGTCCGGCGGCGCCCGGTATCTTGTGGAATCCCATTCCCTGCAAATCATCTCCGGCACACGTCCCAGCCTTGCCAGGAAATGGAAATATGCGAATGGGCCGCTTTTAGCCGTGGGCGATCCGATTTACAATCTTGCAGATCCGCGCCTGGGACGGGAGCAAACAGGTTTTTGGGCGCAGATGCGGTCTTGGTTTGTGGCGTCGACCCCGTACGCGGTTCAATTGAATCGCCTGCCTGGCAGCGGACGGGAAGTGGAAGCACTGGCGCGTATATGGTCTCCATCCACCGTTCTGGTAGGCGCGGCAGCCACCAAGACGCGTTTTGAGCAAGCCCTGCAGAGCACGCAACCGGCGGCAATCCATCTTGCGACGCACGTCTTTGCGTTACATGGCGAGACCAATGAAGCATTATTGGCGTTCGGGTTAGGCGACAGCCGCCGGCCGGAGCTGATGGGCACGTCCGAAGTAGCTTTGCTGCACATTCCCGGCTCCCTTGTCACGATGACGGGCTGCGAGAGCGCCGGCGGTGATCTGCGCGCCGGGGTTGGTCTGGAAAATTTGACGCGCGCTTGGACGTTGGCCGGCGCGGCTGCGGTCGTCGCGACGCAATGGCCGGTGAAGGACTCGGGCGGAGAATTTTTGAGTCAATTCTACGACAATTTGCGTAGGGCTGATCCCGCGGAAGCTCTTCAAAAGACTCAAAGTGCGATGATTCACTCGGGAACGTGGATGTCGGCTCCAGCGATTTGGGCCTCTTATCAGCTCTATGGAGGAGCCGAGTGACGGCGGAATCTCCCAATAAGGCCCCGCGCGACCGCCGGGCGCAAGCAGAGGCCGCAACGGAGTCCGAAGTATACGCCGGTTTTATCGAACTGGTCGAGCGCATTCGGTGCGGCGAGTCCGACGGCATGGCGGAACTGTACGCTATCTTCGCCAAAGGCGTACGATTTTATCTGTGCCGGCAATTGGGAGCCCAGGAATTGGACGATAAGATCCATGACACATACCTGACGGTTGTGCGGGCGATTCGCCGCGGGGAGTTAAGGGAACCGGAGCGGCTGATGGGATTTGTGCGCACCGTGGTGAGGCGGCATGTCGCGGCGCATATCGAAAAAATGGTGAGTATCCGGCGCGATCATGCCGAGCTGGAGTCTTCGCTGCGGGTAGTGGATCCTCGAGAAAACCCTGAGGAAAACGCGATGCTTCGGCAGCGCAATGAATTAATTCAAAAGGTATTGAGCGAACTATCCGACCGAGATCGGGAAGTATTGACGCGGTTTTATCTCCATGAGCAGAGTCAAGACCAAATCTGCACGGAGATGGGGTTGACCGAGACGCAGTTTCGGCTTTTGAAGTCGCGGGCAAAGGCGCGTTTTGGGGAACTGGGCAAGAAAAAACTGACTCGCAAACATCTGGAGGGTATTACTATGAGAGTTTCGGCTAGCTCGTTCCACTTATAGATATATGCCTGGCGATAAGCGATCGCCGCCAGTCCAGGGCAGCGCCAGCGCGGAGTGCTTGGCTTGAGAGCATCGCAGGAGGCCGCGGTTTTCAGTTGCGGCGCAAGTGTCCGAGGGGCCAAGCGTCCGCGGGGCTTGACAACGGGCCTGCGGACTGCGGGGCCCGCCGGTCGCGGGACATTGGAAGATCTAATGGAAGCCTCCCCCGGGACTGGAGATATGACGTGCACAAAGAGTTTACTTTTCAATCTCATCCCTCCGAGGATGTCTTAGAGGAATACGCTTTCCGGCGTCTGCGCGAGGAGGAGATCGCTCCGCTGGAGGAACACCTGTTATTCTGCTCAGGCTGCCAGAAGGCGCTCGCCGAAATCGATGAATACAAGTTCCTGATGAAGACTGGCACGGCAAGGCTGGCGTCTGCTGCGGCAGTCCGGCGGCAGGGCTGGCGGCGGTTGGTTCAGCCTAAATTGGGATGGCGCACCTTGGCATGGGGCGCCGCAGGGGCCGCTGCGTGTTTGTTAGGAGTGGTTTACCTGAATTCTCAGAAAACCGCCGTCCCTGTAGCTGTCGCTCTGGCTTCGTTTCGGGGCGCACAGGATCTGAACAAGGCTTTTCACGCCCCCTCGCGACGCCCTCTGAAGCTCCAGATCGATTTAAGCGACGCCCCCGCGGCGGCGTCTTACCGTGTCGAGGTGGTGACTGCCGCAGGTAGCCGCGCCTGGTCTGGCGCCCCGCAGCTTCACGATGGAAAGTGGGAAGCCGCGGTTTCCCCAGGTCTCGCGAGAGGACTTTTCTGGGTCCGGTTGTACGCAGCGAACTCGCCGGAATTATTAAGTGAATACCCTCTGCGTGTGGATTAAAGCAGTGATCAGGCCTTGGCCGCCGCACCCAGCAGCACATTACGCTGGCTTGTAAGAAACTCCTCTATGCTCATCGGCTCCCGGCCGGTGAGGTCCTTCACGGTCGTGCTGGACGGTCCCATTTTTCCCTGCGCCATGGCGAGCTGGGATGAAACCATAATTTCTGCATACAGCGGAGGAATGCCCGCTGCGATGAGTTGTTTCTTTCGTTCCTCCGGCGTTACCGGGATGTACTCAATCGTCCGCGCGGTGAGGTTGCTGGTGATACGGGCCAAGTCGCGGAAGCTGACTACATCGGGACCCGTAACGTCGAGCGTCTGGCTAGCGGCATCCGTAGCCATGAGCGCAGCCGCCGCGCAACGCGCGCAGTCCTCTCGGCTTATGTAGGCCGCCCCGCCTTCTCCTGCGGCGGAGAAAAGTCGACCGCTGGCGACCGCTTGAATCAAAGTGGGAATCAGAAAATCCATATACCAGCTGTTGCGGAGAATGGTGTATCCCATGCCGCTCGCGGCGATAGCCTGCTCCGTGCCAAGGTGATCGGGAGCGAAGATCACGGGCGAAGTTTCGGGATTCGGCATGGAAGTGTAGCAAATGTGTCGAATTCCGGCGCGCGCTGCGCTTTCGACGGCGTTGCGGTGCTGCTGAATACGGCGGCCAGGTTGGTCAATTGCGTCGGTGCTGATCATGAGCAGGCGATGAGCTCCCGCAAATGCGCCGGCCAGAGTGGCGGGCTCTTCGAAGCTGGCTTTGCGCAAGACAGCCCCTTTAGCGCCAAGATCCGCGATCTTTTCCGGTGCGCGAGTTGTCGCGACGACTCTGCCAGCGCCGCCCTCCAAAAGCAGCGCCACGACACGTCTTCCCAAATGTCCCGACGCGCCGGTAACCAAAAGCGTGCGTTCTTCCGTGTTGCTCATAAAGTCCCTTCTTTGCCTTGCCGGCCGAGTGTTACAAGCAGGTTTCGGCTTGGCTTATTTGATATCTTCCCGCGGGTTTTACCATGTTAGACTAAGTTTGTCTTTGCCCGCTTCCGTCCTCGTCCGCGAGTGCCTGCCGCCGCGTTCATCCGAGTATGGTTTCCGGCACGGTCGTTGTTTTGGCAGTACAAAAAAGGAGCAAGGCAGTGGTAAATATTTTCGTCGGGAATCTGAGCTATCAAACGACGCAAGACGAGCTCGAAGCGGCATTCGCACAATACGGCGCGGTCGAGCGAGTCAGCATCGTAACCGATAGGGCAACCGGTCAGCCGCGGGGTTTCGCGTTCGTCGAGATGACGGATCAAACCGAGGCGGAAAACGCAATTGCTCAACTGAACGGCGCCGAAATACACGGCCGGGCTGTGAACGTGAACGTGGCGCGGCCGAAACCGTCGGGCGGCGGTTTTGGCGGCCGGAAAGAAGGATCGCGGCGGAGCGGCGCGGGAGGGAGCCGCGGCGATCGCTGGTAGCCTTTAATGTAAAGTGAAGGCGCGCATTGACGTGCGGCATTCCGCCGCGATCTGTTGTGCGCGTTGAATGAGAGAGAGAGGTGAATTGATTTGGCCGAAATCCGGCTTCAGGACGGTGAAACGCTGGACAATGCGCTCCGTCGTTTCAAGCGAAAGGTCCTTCAAGAAGACATCATTAAAGAGATTAAGCGGCACTCGTTCTATTTGAAACCAGGCGAGAAAAAACGCATTAAGTCTGCTCTGGCGCGCAAACGTAACCGCAAGCGGCGGACGCGTGATAGCGCGTTGGATCAGACCCGCTAATTTTTTGGAGGGGAACGGCGCCGGTTCCCCACCGCAATTTTTACATTCCTCATAAATCCAGCGTATTGGGGCCTGGCTAATGGCGTGCCTTTGGCGAACTTCCGATATTCCTCTTCGGTCATTTCCGCCAATTCTTCCAGAGGCGGCCACGTGCGGCGCTCAAAGCCGGCCTCCGTGGTCAAAGGCGCTCGCCAATTCCAGGGACAAACTTCCTGACAAATGTCGCAGCCGAAAATGTGTCCGCCCATGGCGGATGCCAGCCCTTCGGCAATCGGCCCGCGCAGCTCAATCGTCAAGTAGGAAATGCAAAGCCTGGAGTCGAGCGTAAACCCACTGCCGTTTGGGACGATGGCGTTGGTGGGGCAGGCGTCGACGCAGCGCGTGCACGTTCCACAGCGGTCCGGAGGCGGCGCATCCGGATCCAGATCCAGCGAGACGAGAAGCTCGCCAAGGAAAAACCAAGACCCCAGCGGCTCGTTGATAAGGCAGGTATTCTTGCCGATCCATCCCAGCCCGGCCAGGCGCGCGTAACTGCGCTCCAGGAGCGGGGAAGTATCAACGCAAATTTTCCATTCGAACGGCTGGACGGCTTGGAGCCGGTCAACCATCTGCTCGAGCCCGCGCCTCACCACGTCGTGGTAATCCTCCTTTCCCCAGGCATAGCGAGAAACGGCAGGATCGGAACTGGCGGATGCCGTGTTGTACAGCTTTCCCACGCAAATCACGCTTTTGGCACCGGGCAGCAGCTCGCGCGGGTCCCGGCGAATTTCGGCGCGGCGGTCCGTCAGATAGCGCATCTCGCCGGCCATGCCAGTTTTGAGCCACTGCTCATATCGGGTGAAGTCTTCCGCGGGTTCGGCCCGCGTTACGCCGCACAGCTCGAAACCGCATTCGCGCGCAATGCGCTTGACAATTTGGGCAGTCACAATTTCAATTTAACGGCCGGCCAAAGCGTGCGCCGCTGGCCGTTCATAGCCGATGCTTGAACGCCACCCTCCCAGTTCCGCTTTTGCCAGCGCTTGGAAGCGGAGCGTCATCGGCATACAAGTATCGGACTGGGCGTATTTCCGGCGCAATCTCTTCATGGCGTCTCCGACAATAGAAAAGATATGCAACAATCCTTTCGCGTCGGGCTGGTGCAAATGAGTTGTTCGCCCGATCCAGCGGAAAACCTCGCCAAAGCCGAACGGAGAATCCGTGAAGTCGCAGCCCGCGGAGCCCAAGTGGTGTGCCTGCCCGAGCTATTCCGGTCCCAATATTTCTGCCGCGAAGAGGACGCCTCTTTCTTCGCGCTTGCCGAACCGATTCCCGGCCCTTCGACAGACGCTTTAGGAAAGATCGCCAGAGAACAGAAGGTGGTGATCGTCGCTTCGCTGTTCGAGCGCCGCGGCGCGGGGTTGTATCACAATACGGCGGCAGTGCTGGACAATCGGGGGGAGCTCGCGGGGCTGTATCGCAAAATGCACATCCCCGACGATCCTTTGTATTTCGAAAAATTCTACTTCACTCCCGGCGATCTCGGATTCCGCGGATTCGATACGCCCTTCGGATGCATATCGGTGCTGGTGTGCTGGGACCAGTGGTATCCGGAAGCCGCTCGCATCTCCGCGCTGGGAGGCGCAAACATCCTCTTCTATCCCACTGCCATTGCCTGGCATCCCCACGAAAAGACGCAATACGGCGCGGCTCAATTGGAGGCGTGGCGCACCATTCAGCGCTCACATGCGATCGCTAACGGCGTCTATGTCGCGGCGGTGAATCGGGTGGGCTTTGAAGGTCCGCCCGAACGAGGACTGGAATTCTGGGGATCGTCGTTCGTTGCGGATCCGTTTGGGCAAGTCATCGCGGAAGGATCCGTGGACGGGGAAGATTCGATCGTCGCCGAATGCGATCCGCGCCGCGTGGAGGAAGTCCGGCGCAATTGGCCCTTCCTCCGGGACCGCCGCATTGACGCCTATCCGCCGATTCTTTCCCGATGGCTCGACCGTTAAAAGTAGAAGCGGCTCCGCCGCGCGGCTTCCGCATGCCGGCCGAATGGGAGCCGCACGAGGCCACCTGGGTTGCCTGGCCGCATGAGAAATCCGACTGGCCCGGCAAATTCGCGCCCATTCCCTGGCTTTATGGCGAGATCGTGCGCCATCTGGCTCGCGTGGAGCGCGTGCGGATCCTTATCCAAGACGCGGAGGCGGAACAGTCCGCACGCCGCGTTTTGAAGAAATGCCACGCAAACCTGCACGCCATCGAATTTCTTCACCACCCCACCAACCGCAGTTGGACGCGCGATTACGCGCCAATTTTCATCAAGAATCAGGTGGGCGAGATCGCCATCGCCCATTGGCGCTTTAACGGCTGGGCTAAGTACAAGAATTTTGATAACGACCGCCGGGTGCCTATGTATGCCGCCAGGAAGTTGGGACTGCGGCGTTATGCCCCGGGATTGGTGCTGGAAGGCGGAAGCATCGACGTCAATGGGGCCGGGAAAATGCTAACCACTGAGGAGTGCTTGCTTTCCCCGGTTCAGGCGCGCAATCCCGGAATCTCGCGCCGGGATTTGGAACGCGCGTTTTATAAATACCTCGGAGTGGAAGAAGTGATCTGGCTAGGCAACGGAATCGCCGGAGATGATACGCACGGCCATGTTGACGATATCGCCCGTTTCACCTCCCGCGATACGGTGGTTGCGGCATACCAGCCGGACAAGAGCGATCCGAACCACGCGCCGTTGAAAGACAATCTGGAACGGCTAAAAGCTCGAAGCGATTTGAAAGTGGCGACGTTGCCGATGCCGGAGCCGGTGTGCTTCGACGGGCAGGTTCTTCCGGCGAGTTATGCTAATTTCTACATCGCGAACAAGATCGTGCTCGCCCCGGCCTTCAGCGACCGGAACGACTTACAAGCTTTGCGCACGCTCGCCCGGCTTTTCCCCGACCGCGAAATCATTCCGATTCCATGCCGCGATTTGGTGCTGGGGCTGGGCGCGCTACATTGTATGACTCAGCAGCAGCCTTCCTAGGCCATAACGAAGGACTTCCGCCGGTCGCGGCCCTGCTTCACCAGGCCGAGATAGCGCTGGGCAAGCTGCTTGAGCCAGCCTGGCTCGCGACGATGGATGGCCTCGGGCTGTATGAGATTTGCCCCGACGCCGACGGCTGACGCGCCCGCGATAAAAAAATCCGCGACGGTCTGCTGGTTCACGCCGCCAGAGGCCATCAAGGGGACGTCTGGGAATGGCGCTTTCAGGGCTTTGATATAGTGTGGCCCACCGACCTGGGCGCACGGAAAAATCTTCACCAGATCTCCTCCCGCTTTCGACGCCATCATCACCTCCGTCGGCGTGAGCGCGCCCGGGAGCACGGCGATGCCGTGCTTCAATCCAAACTCGATGATTTCGAGGTCAAGGCCGGGACTGGTGAGAAAAGCCGCTCCCGCATCCAGACAGCGCTGGGCCGCTTGTAAATCGAAGACGCTTCCGGCGCCAGCCACGATCTCCGGACGTCGCTTTGCAAGATCGTCTATTACTTCGGCCGCATCCGGCACGGTCAACGGAATCTCCACGACGGGGATGCCGCCATCGGCCAGGGCTTCGGCGGCGAAGGATGCATCCTCGGCCGCATGCAAGCGAAGAGCCGGAACGATGCCCACCTCAGCGATTCGGGAGAGCACTTCGCGTTTGGTCATTTCTTGGCGGGCGCGGGCTCCTCGGGCTGCTGCCTCTTCAATATCGTAATGTCTCCGAACCCGATGCGCAAATAGATTTTCGAGGCCGCCCCGGATGCCTGTTCGAGATAGGAATGGCCCAATCCCAGCCTGCGGCGCTCAGGGCCGGGGAAATCGGAATCCACCTCTCCGAGCTTGCTGCGCGCGTCAATGGCGTAGGGACCGTTCAGCAGATAGAGCGAAATTTGGCCTCTTCCATTGGTCACGCGAATATCCCCTGTCAGAAACTCCAGGTGCACCTCTCCCGACTGGTGCTCGATCGCAAGCCGCGCATTCCGGGGGGCCTTGACGCGGTATTCCAGCTCGATGGGGCTCAAACCGCCGTCCCGGAAAGGGCGCGCGAGCAGGAAGCGCTTGGGATAAACGGTGTCGACGGCGATGTCGTTCCCACGCCGCTCGGCGTGAACGCTCACGCGCTGAAGCCATTTGGCCGCGTCCTTTTCGTCGTAGCCCGGCTTTACGGATTTGACTACGATAATTTCCACGCGCGGCAGATCCCAGCCTTCAATTGTCATCTCGCCAATGGATCTGGGAAAGCGAAGCGCACCTTCCGGGGGCAGATCTAAAGTCTGCGTTGTGGTCATCTGAGCGGTCAGGACGCTGGCCCAAACGGCGAGCATCGCGATCTGGGTCTTCATACGTCCTCCGATGAACTCGCTTCTGGCAGAACGTCGTTACCGCCGGCCATCCAAACATACAGGGTCGGCAGCAAGAAAATGCTCATCAAAAGCGCCGCCATCAGTCCCCCGACAATGACGAGAGCAAACGGCCGCTGGGAGTCCGACCCGATTCCATGCGAAGTCGCCGCCGGCAGCAATCCCAGAATGGCCACAAGCATTGTCATCATTATGGGGCGTAGCCGCAAAATCGCGCCTTCCTGCGCGGCTTCCAGCACCGTCCGTCCCCGCACGCGCAGTTGGTTGATGTATTCCACCATAATGACCCCGACTTGCACGGATACTCCGAACAAAGCTAAAAATCCAACGCCCGAGGAAACGCTGAGATTCGTTCCACTAAAGTAAAGGGCCAAGAGTCCCCCCACCGGCGCCATCGCGACGTTCATCAGAATCAAACCGGACCATTTAAACGAGCGGAACATGGAATAAAGAATCAGGAAGATCAACAAAAGCGTGAGGGGGATGATCATTGCCAGCCGGCGCTGCGCTCTTTGTTGCGATTCGTATTCGCCCGCCCAATCGATGTGATACCCGGACGGAAGCTGTACTTGCTGATTGACCTTGCTCATCGCCTCCTGTACCGCGCCGCCCAGGTCGCGCCCGCGCACGCTGTATTTGATGGCGACGTAGCGCTGGTTGTTCTCGCGATAGATTTCCGAGGCTCCGTCGAGGGTCTTGATATCGGCCAATTGCGCCAGCGATACCCGTTCTCCTGTCGGCGAAAGCAACCGGATGTTTTCGATCGCGCCCGGCGTGTCACGGAACCGCGGCTGATAGCGTAACACCAGATCGTAGCGCTGCTCGCCTTGCAGCACTTGGGTGAGCGCCGTCCCGCCAACGGCCGTTTGAATTGCGTCCTGTACGTCGGCGACGTTGATTTGGTAGCGGGCCGCCTTCTCACGGTTCAGCATGACGTTCAGGTTAGGCTGTCCGATGACGCGAAACAGACCAAGATCCTGAATTCCCGGCACAGTCCGCATGACGCTTACGATCTGGTCGCCCTTTTCTTCCAGCGTCTTCAAATCGTCGCCGAAAACTTTAATAGCCAGCTCGCCCTTCACACCGCTGACCGCTTCCTCCATGTTGTCGGCGATGGGTTGCGAGAAATTCCAGATGACGCCCGGGATCTTCGAAAGCTCACGGTTCATGGCGGCAATCAGTTCTTCCTTGTTCCGATGAAAGATCGGCCGCCACTGCTCTTTTGGCTTCAGATCGACGAAGAATTCGGTATTGAAAAAACCCGTGACGTCGGTGCCATCGTCCGGCCGCCCCACTTGACTGGTGCATTGCGGCACTTCCGGAAAAGAGCACAGGATGAGACGAGCTTGATTGGCGACTGCAATACCGAGGTCTTGATCGGCGCTCGGCGCAAGCGTGCCGCGCACCCAAACGGCGCCTTCGTCCAGATGCGGAAGAAACTCCGATCCCAACACCCATCCTCCCAGCCAGATCGCCAGGGCCAAACCGCCTAAGGCTACCAAGAGAGTCGCCCAGCGCCACCGGATCGCCATAGACAGCAGCCGGCGATAGCGATCTGTCAGAAAGGTCATCAGAGGGTTGCGCCATTCGCGAGCGCCGCTGCGGAAAAAGACGCTGGATAATACAGGCGCGAGCAACATGGAGAATATCAGCGCGCCCAAAAGCGCGAAGGCCACCGTCCACGCCATGGGCTTGAACAGGCGGCCTTCCACCCGCTGCAAAGTGAAGATGGGCACATAAGCGGTGATGATGATGGCGATAGCGTAAAACACCGGCCTTTGCACTTCTTGCGCGGACTCCCGAATTTTCTCAATTGGCGTTTGCGCATCGTTTGAATCGCGGCGGCCAAGATGGCGGACTATGTTTTCCACCATCACTACGGCTCCATCCACCACCATGCCGAAATCCAGCGCGCCCAGAGAGAGCAGGTTCGCGGGAATCCCTTTCAACTGAAGGCAGGTCGCTGCGAATAGGAGCGAAAACGGAATGGTCAGCGCGACGATGAACGCGCCGCGCACATTGCCAAGAAAGATAAACAGCACGAAAATCACCAGGCCGATTCCCTCCGCCAGGTTGTGAAGGACCGTGTGCGTCGTGTAATGGACCAGATCGCTGCGATCCAGGAACGGAACCACCTTCACTCCCGTAGGCAAAAGCTCGGTATTCAGCTCGTTCACTTTTTTGTGAATCGCTTCCAGTGTGGAATCGGAATCGGCCCCCTTGCGTAGGAGCACGATGCCGGAAACCACATCCGGATTGTCGATGATTTTTCCATCGGCGAGATGCCGGGCCCGCGCGAACTGCCCCAGCCGGATCTTCGGTCCCTGCGCCACTGTCGCGATGTCTTTGACCCGGAGCGGCGTGCCGTTCTTAGTTATCAGGACTGTATTTTCGATATCCCGAACATTGTCCACCAGGCCGACTTCGCGAACGTTCACCTGTTGTGATCCTTCGTTGATGAAGCTGCCGCCGGCGTTCGCATTATTGTTGGAGAGCTGCTGCTCCACTTGCGCGATGGTCAGCCCGTACGCGATCAGCTTGTCTGGATCGAGTTGGACCTGATATTCCCGCGTGGGGCCGCCAAAGCTGGCGACGTCTACCACGTTGGGCACGGACTTGAACGCTTTCTCCACCACCCAATCTTCGAGGGTCTTTAGCTCCATCACGTCGTATTTGGGATTCGTGCTGCGCAGAGTGAAGAAATAAATTTGGCCCACCGGGCTCCAGTCCGTGCCCATCTGCGGCTGCGCGCCCGGCGGGAGCGTGACTTGGGACAGCCGTTCCAGCACTTTTTCGCGATTCCAGTTGTTGTCCGTCCCGTCCTCGAAGGTGAGCTTGAGATCGGACAAGCCGAATATCGAAAACGATCGCAGAGAGGTCAGGCCCGGAATCCCGTTCATCACGATTTCAATCGGAATCGTCACTTGCTGCTCGATCTGTTCGGCAGAAATGCCAGGCCACTGAGTGATGATGTCGACGTAGTTATTCGCCACGTCGGGATACGCTTCCACCGGAAGGTTGAGAAACGAAATCCCGCCCCAGACGAATAACAGCAAAGCGAGCGCCAAAACCAGAATGCGGTTGTTGAGCGCGAAATTGACCAATCCTTGAATCATCTGCCGCTCCGGGGGGCGTTGCGCTCACTGCTCGACCGTGCTTTGCAGCACGAGAGCGTTAGCGACCACCTTATCGCCAGGTTTCAACCCGGACTTGATCTCTTGAAGCCCGCCGGCGAGCGTGTCCCCGGAGACTACTTCCACGCGGCGGAAATGGCCGTCGTCTGTGGGCATGTAGACCCAATCGCGATCGTGCAAATGCAGAATCGCCGTGGAAGGCACGGTCGCGCGCCGCTCGGCCCGATCCCCGTGAAACGTGGCGCTGACAAACATGCCAAACCGCAGAAAACCGGGGTTTTCAACCTCCAGCCTCACCTTGGCCGTATGTAAATTCGGATCGAGCACTTGGCCGATGTTGCCGACGCGTCCTTTCAACATTCGATCGGGATATGCATTCAAGCGAATGTCCGCATACTGGCCCAGCTTCACTTGCGCCAGGTTATTTTCGTAAACGTCACAGACAATCCAGACGCGCGACGTGTCGGAGATGGTGAACGGGTTCGGCGGAGTAAGCGCTTGCACTCCGGAAGCCTCCGTAATCTGCTGATCCGTGATGACGCCAGAGACGGGCGCCGGCACTTCCACGATTCCGCTGACGTGGTCTGGATCCGCGCCCAGCACGCGCAACTTCTCGAGCGTATTTTCCACGTCGACTTTCGCGTTGTCCTCGGTGGCTTGAGCAATCTCCAGCGCGCTTTTGGCGATGGCGCCGGCGTCATAGAGCGTCTGCTGGCGCTCAAGCTGCGTCTTGGCAAGCTTCTCGTTTCGCACAGCCTGCTGGTAATCGTGATAAGCGCCAGCCACATCCGAGCTTCTAACCTTGAACAAGATTTGGCCTTGCTTCACCTCATCTCCCAGACGGGCGCCGATCTCAACGACTCGTCCCGACGCGAGCGAAGGCACCGGTCTTTGCCGCGACACATCGGGCTGCACCATGCCCGTGACGCTCAACTCGGGAGACGCCATGCGTTCGCCCGCGGTCGCCAGCGGAAATTGCTCCGGATGGTCCACCTTAAAGTGATTCGCATCGAGTTCCTGCTCCACCACGGCGGGCGGAGGGCCAGTATTGGCGGATACTTCTTCCGTCTTCCTTCCGCAGGCGGCCAAGAAGACGATCAGGGGAGCAAAAGCCCATACTCCGTTCTTCATGGAATCACCTCGCGCCCGACAGCCATGTTCATCTGGGCCGCGGCGGTTAAGTAAGATCCAACCAGGTTTATGAAATTCAGTCGGGTGTCGCGGTACTGCTTTTCTGTATCCAGAAAGTCCAGCAACGACGCGCCGCCATTCAAATAAGAAAATCGCATGGTGTTGCGGCCGCTCTCGGCAAGTTTTAAGTATGTTTCTCGCGTCTCCAGCAGACCTACAAGCCCCGCCAGGGTCCGGTAAGCGCTTTCCACGTCGCCCAGCACGGTGGCTAGCGTCGCGTCGCGCAAGCTCTCATTGCGCCCGATGTCCAGTTGCGTGCGGGCTTTTTCGCCCTGATTGCGATCATTGATGCGCAATGGAATGCTAATGCTGCCGCCCACGGTGTTGTTCGCGAAAGTATTGCTGAACGAAGCGTTATGCGAGTACCAGCCGCTCAGCGTCGGATCCCAAGAGCCATTGGCGATGGCCAGCAAATGATTTGTCCGCGCCAGCTCCACGTTCTGGTAAGCCGCCTTCAAGTCCGGCCGGGTCTCGATCGCGGCCTGTTCAAATTCCTCGAGCGGCGCCAGCCGCGGGGCGTAATCGAACGGCCCGGTTACGTCGAAACGCTCCAAGGGCGTGTTGTCGTTCAGCAATTGGCGAAGCTGGATCTTGGCCGTTTGAAGATTTACGGTCGCGTTCTCCAAATCGGATTCGAATTGGAAGCGCTGAAGCTGAAGCCGGCTCAAGTCCACCTGAGCGATGTCGCCCGCATTCAAACGCGTGCGGTTCACCATCAGCTCGCGGTCCCAGTAAGCCAGATTCTCCTGCGCATTTTGCAGTATCGCTTTCGCCTGTAGAGTCTGCACGAAAGCGCTGCGCAGAGTGAACAACAAGTTGCGCTCCTGATCGAGGTAATTTGACGCTGCGACCGCAGTAGATTGTTTGGCGGCTTCATACCTCAGGTTTCGCTTGTTGCCGCGCTCGATTAGATAGCTGGCGCCGGGCGTGAGCACCACGCCGCTAAGGGGCTGCCAGACGCCCTGATTGGGAGCGAGCTGAAACCCATCGGTGGTCAGACTGACGTCTGGATTCGGCTTCAGATGCGCGGTGATCTCGCTGGCGCGCGATTCGGCGATGCCGGCTTGGGCTGCCTTCAGGGTGGGATTGGAAGCCTCAAACTTCTCCTTAACCTGCTGCCACGTCAGCGCTGTTTGGGCGCTCAGATTCGTAACGAGCATTCCCGTTGCCAGTAGCAATGGCGACGAATTGGATCTCATGAAAGCCTCTTTGCGGCCGCTTCTCGACAGGGAAACGGGCCGCTTTAACACACTCTTGGAAAATTAAATCTGAACGAGAGGAAACGCGTAAGGAATGCGGAGCGAACAGATCCGGCGGCTATCGCGCCGCGTGGCCTTACGCGAAGGAAGCGGGCGGCGCTCGTCCGAGCGTGCCGAAGGTGAACCCCTTCACCAGGCTGAGGGACTCGAATGGAACCATGACGAAGGAAATCGCCATGATGGAAAAAACAACCGGCGCGACCGTCTGGCCGTGCTCGGGGTCTTCAAGGATGGGAAGAAGAAAGCCGTTTACGTGGGCCCGGTTGAACGCTGTCTCCTGGGCTGGAGGAGAGTTCATATCGCCCAGCCGCACCCGGTCGTCACTGGCTGAGATGCAAGGGAACAACGCGACAGCGGCTAACAGGACGGAAAGAGTCCGGCGCAGTCCTGCGGCATGCGTTTGGGCGCTTTCCCGGAAGTAGTTCCGCCAGAAGTGCATGCCGAGGGCGCCGACACATACCATGACCCACAGCAAGTTCAGCAGTGCTTCGGTCTTCGTCACAGCTTCTGACTCACATCATACACCGGACGCGTGAAGAGAAAATTGCTCAGGGCCGCAGTCTTCATAGCGTGCGGGCAAATTCCGGGGGCAACCCACGGCTCGATCGGAAGTGTAACGCTGGAACTTTTTAACATGTCGTTCCGTTTTGTCTCCAACGGCAAAAGGGATAGGGCTTCGGAACGCGAAGACTGCCGCGGCAGCTAATGGGCGTTTGCGGGCGGATTGTCGCTCACTCCGCCACACGAGCGGGCGCTTCCTCTACACAGCCCCCGGGCGCTATGCACCGTTGTGCGCGGGCTTCCAGGCAGCGCAACAGGAGATAGAGCCCCGCGGCCAGGAACGCGGCGGCGGCCGCCATTTGCCAGGTGTGGCTTTTGATCCAGGGCCAGCTTTTGTCCCCAAGGCTCGCGCCCAAAAAGGCGAGGGCGAAATAACGCGGAATCCGCGCGGCAAGCAGCACCAGTAGGAAGCGCGTCCGGCTTTCTCCTAGCGCTCCGGCGCAGGCGGCGAAGACCTTGAACGGCAAACCCGGAACGGGGAGCAAGCCCGTGATAAATACAGTTCCGATTCCATACTGCTTGAACCAGCCGGACAGCTTTTGGCCGCGCCGGCCCGACGCCCGGCGCGAAAGCAAAGCCTCACCACCCCGGCGCATCATTTCGAAAAAAACGGCTGTGCCCGCCAGCGATCCCATCACCGCCATCAGGGCGCATAACCACGATTGGGAAGGCCGGGCCGCTGTCATGGCGACCAGGAGCAGGTCGGTACCCCCCGGATTGGGGATACCGGCCGATTCCGCCGCGGCGAACCCGAAGACGCCCAGGGGGCCCCAGGACGCCAACATGTTATAAAAGCTTCGCAAATCTGGCCGCACAGAGGCGGGCGGCTGCTTTCATCCTACCAACCCGCGGAGCCATAACTGGCTATTTAGGGCCGTCCCTCAATCATCTCCCTTAAGCCGGCCTCGTCGATGACTTCAATCCCAAGCTCCTTTGCTTTATCCAGCTTCGAGCCAGCCTCCTCCCCCGCCACTACGTAATTGGTTTTGCGGCTCACAGAACCCGCGACCTTTCCACCGGCCCTTTCGATGCGCTGCTTGGCTTCCTCCCGCGTTAGCGACGGCAGAACGCCCGTGAGCACGAACGTCAATCCTGCTAGCGCTCCTGTTTTCCTGGGGGCCTCTTGAAACTGAAATGGCAGGCCTTCAGCCCGAAGCCGCTCCACAAGCTCGCGATTGCGCTGCTCCAGGAAGAAGCGCCGGATGCTCCCCGCCACTTTCGGACCGACCTCTTCCGCCCTTTGCAATTCCTCTTCGCTCGCGGAGGCGATTTTGTCCAGATCGCCGAAGGCCTCTGCCAGGAATTGGGCGGTGCGCTCGCCCACGAAAGGAATTCCCAGAGCATTAAGAATGCGCGGCAGCGGCTGGCTACGCGAGGCATTGATATTGGCGATCAGCTTTTCCGCCGATCTCTTGCCCATCCGCTCCAACTCCATGACCTGCTCCGGCGTAAGTCGATACAGGTCGGCAACGCCGCGGACCAGGCCCCGGTCCACAAGCTGATTCACCAGCGCCTCACCTAACCCGTCGATGTCCATGACCCCTCGCGCGGCGAAATGCAGTATGGATTCCTTGAGGCGCGCGGGGCAATTGGTGTTGATGCAGCGGCTGGCCGCCTCGCCTTCGGCCCGCGCCACCTCGCCGCCGCAGATAGGGCAGTGGCGCGGCATGTGAAACTTGCGCCGATGCTCGCCCGGCTTCACCACCCGCACGACGTGGGGAATCACATCGCCGGCGCGCTCCAAAAGCACCAAGTCGCCGGATTGGATGCCCAGGCGCTCAATCTCGTCTTCGTTATGCAGCGTGGCTCGCGATACCGTGACGCCGCCGACCTTCACAGGCTTGAGCACAGCGGTGGGGGTAAGCACGCCCGTGCGGCCCACGTTTACCGTAATATTCTCCACCACCGTCTCCGCCTGGCGCGCCGCAAACTTGTACGCAATCGCCCACCGCGGCGCTTTCGCGGTCCAGCCCAGACGGTTTTGTTGCTCCACCGAATCCACCTTCGCCACTACTCCGTCGATCTCAAATGGCAGCGATTCGCGCCGCTCTTCCCAGTGTTTGCAGAAGGCCAGCAGCTCCTCGATATCGGAGCACAACTTGCAGTTAAGGCTCACCTTGAAACCCATCTGCTTCAGAGTTGCGAGCGCTTCCCATTGCGTGGCGCAGACCGGAGCGCCATTTTCGATCAGGAAATAAGTGAAATAATCGAGTTGGCGAGAAGCCGTGATGGATGGATCGAGCACTCGCAGCGATCCAGCGGCAGCATTGCGTGGGTTGGCGAAAGTGCGCAAACCCGCGGCCGCGCATTCCGCGTTGAGTCTTTCGAACGCCTTTTTGGTAAGCACCACCTCTCCCCGAACCTCGAAATTGCCGGCGCGCTTTAAGGTGTGCAGAGGGATGGATCGGATGGTGCGAGCGTTTTCAGTAACGTCCTCGCCCACGATGCCGTCTCCGCGGGTCAGCGCCCGCGCCAGCGCGCCGTGCTGGTAGTGAACCGCCATCGAGAGGCCGTCGAGCTTCAGTTCCGCGACATATCGGAACGCTTCGCCTTTTAGCAAACTTTTCACGCGACGGTCGAAATCGCGCAACTCCGCTTCTCCCATGGCGTTGTCGAGGCTCAGCATGGGACTTGAATGAGGAGCTCTAACAAAGCCCTCGCGCGCCTTGCCTCCCACGCGCTGCGTCGGCGAATCGGGCGTGATTAGTTCCGGGTGCTGCTCTTCCAGGCGCTTGAGCTCGCGCATCATTGCGTCGAATTCGGCGTCGGAGATCTCGGGAGCGTCCAGGACATAATATAAGTACTCGTGCCGTCGCAGCTCTTCCCGAAGCTTTTCAATTTTCTGGGAGACGGAGGTCACGCGCTAAAATAAAGGCATCAAAAAGTATCGCCAGCCGGTTCTTATTTATAATCCCTACGCTGGTAAGATCCGCAGAAATCGGGAGCGACTCCTTCAAGCTACCACTGCGGCGCTGGCTCGCGCAGGGTGTGCTTCGCCCCGAATCCTTCCCACCGACGCCGCCGGACATGCAACCGCATTGGCTCAGCAAGCCGTGCAGTTCGGCGCGGACTTGGTGCTGGCGCTAGGCGGCGATGGCACCATTAATGAAGCGGCTAACGGATTGGCCGGTTCCCATATCCCGCTAGCCGTACTGCCCGCCGGAACCGCGAATGTGCTGGCGGTGGAGCTAGGTTTGGGCCCGCGGATCAGTGGGGCGCTGTCGCGCCTGCCTTGCTATGAAGCAAGGCGCATCGCCTTGGGCTCTCTGACGGCAGGGAAAGTGCGCCGGTACTTCGTGAGCATGGCCGGCATCGGTCTGGATGCAAAAATCGTCACTCGTGTGGACCCCGCTTTAAAGGACCGTGCCGGCAAGCTGGCCTATTGGGCCGCGGGATTGAGCCAACTCCCCTCCCGTCTCGAGCCGGTTCAGATTCGCGTGAACGGATTTGTTCACGAGTGCGGCTTCGCGCTGGCAAGCCGCGTCCGGAACTACGGAGGCGATCTGGAGATCGCGCGCGGCGCGTCGCTGGACCGCGATGACTTTGAAATCGTTTTGTTCGAAGGCACGCATCCGTTGCGGTACGTCTGCTATTTGCTGGGCGCGGGCCTCCGCCAGGTGCAGAAAATGCCCGGCGTCCACACGTTGCGGGCATCGTGCGCCACCATGCTTTCCACGGCGCACGTACAGATCGATGGCGAATACGCCGGGCGCATGCGCGCTCGGGTGGAGATCGCGCCCGCGGCTCTCACCCTGCTGATGCCTCCTGTGCCGGCAAGCCGAACGTGCGTCGCTGGCGCGGCTTAGCATGGACAATCTCACTCACACGCTCACCGGCCTGATGATGTCGCGGGCGGGATTGGCCAAACCTGGCCAGCGCGGAGGCGCGCTAATGATCATGCTCGCCGCCAACGCTCCCGATATGGACGTACTGTGGTCCGGGCGGCCCGGCGGACTCCGTTATTTCGAGAGCCATCGCAGCTTCACGCATTCGCTCGCTTTTGCGCCCTTGGTGGCCCTCGCGCCGCTGCTTGCGGCGCGGCTGATCGGGCGAACCTCCGTCACCTGGTGGGCCTATCTCGGCTGCCTCGTCGGCGTATTGAGCCATCTGGCGCTCGACCTCACAAACGTGTATGGCGTGCGCCTTCTGCTGCCTTTCTCTTCGCGCTGGTTCCGGCTCGATCTGACGAACGTCATCGACCCGTGGATTCTGCTCATTCTGCTCGCGGCTCTGGCGGCGCCGGCGTTGGCCGGACTGGTGAGCTCAGAGATTGCCGGGCGCAGAGCCGCCGGCCCGAAACACGCCTGGGCGTGGTTCGCTCTGATCGCGCTCTTCTGCTACGACGGCTTTCGCCTGGCTGCGCATCAGCGCGCGATCGCCGTGATGTCGTCGCGGCTTTACGGCAGCCTTCAGCCTCCGCGCTTCACCGCTCTTCCCGATGGCATCGATCCGCTGCGCTGGCGCGGAATCGTCCAAACCGAAGATTTCGTGCTCACCACGAACATGCTGCTTACCGAAGAGTACGATCCAAACGTTTTCGGCCGCGTCGATTACCCCACCAAAAACTCGGCCGCCATCGATGCGGCGAAAACTACGGAACCTTTCCGGGTGATGCAGAAGTTCGATCAGTTGCCGTTTTGGAGGGTCTCCCCGGCTGGCGACGCCGTGCTGGTGGAACTGATCGATCTGCGCTTCGGCACGCCTCAGCGCCCCGGATTCGCTACGGCCAGCGCGCTGGTGAATCCAGATGGCCTGGTGCGGGAAGCGCGCCTGGGGCCGATCGCGCTGAGGTGACTGCAGTTTACTTCTCGATCTGGATTACTCCAGCCGCTCGGCGACTGCCCCTGCGGATCGGACCACAGCGCGGGCTGCGCGCTGATTAGCGCGCTCCAGCCGAAGCAGTTCCCGACGGCGCCGCCGCTTCACTTGGTCGTCTACTTTGCGCCAGAATTTGCGGAAATAATCCACCGCCGAAACGATTCCAAAGAGCACTACCAGCCACATTCCCAGCAATCCGCTATATTTCAGAGCTGGCCAACGGATGCCACCGATCACCAGAGAAATTGCGATTACTTGCGCGCTCATCTTGGTTTTGCCCAATTCGCTGGCGCGGATCACATAACCGGCCGAGGCGGCGATTTGCCGCAATCCCGAAACCGCGAATTCCCGTCCGATCACCAGAATGGCCATCCAGGCAGGCACGCGATGAACCCAGACGAGGGAAATCAGCGCCGCCATGATCAGTAGCTTGTCGGCAATCGGATCGAGCAGCGTTCCGACGGTAGTAACTTGGCTCCAACGCCTGGCAAGATATCCGTCCAGGAGGTCCGTGGCGGCGGCCGTTAGAAAAATCGCGAGTGCGAACATTTCGCTTGAAGCCGGGAAATAGACCTGCCAACGCGGCGCAGCGTCGTCGGCCAGCAGCGCGGCTACGAGCAGCGGAACGAAAAAGATCCGCAATAAGGTCAACAGATTCGGCAGGTTCATGCAAGCCTATCCAGGTACTTTATGATACCGAAGCGAGATACTTGGCCAGCCTCCGTTTGAGCGATTCCGGCGCCTCCGCCTCGACCTCGCAGAAGTCCCCGCGATACCGGGTGCGGATGACTCGCGCGTACTCGTGGAGAAGATGCAACGGCGCGCCCTCGCCCGCAGGGATGCGAAACAGGCAAGCCGACACAGGGTCCACCGGCAAGGTCTCATCAATTTTGGAGGCAAGCCTATCGAGGCCTTTCCCAGTCAAAGCCGAAACCGCGACCGCTCCAGCGGGCTGATGCTCAGGATCGCTCAGGATCCTCCGGGCCAGTGAGGCGGAAAGTTCCGTATCCATTCCGCCTGGAATCAGATCGGCCTTATTCAACACCAAAATTTGAGGCGTTTGAGCCGCGCCGATCTCGCTTAGGGTCTCCAGCACGTGCGAAGTGTGTTCGGCCGCGGCGGGAGAACTCGCGTCTACCACGTGCAGCAGCAGCTCGGCTTCGGTCACTTCTTCCAAAGTGGCGCGGAATGCCTTCACCAGGGTTGTCGGTAGATTTCGAATGAAACCGACCGTGTCGCTCAATAGAACCCTCCTCCGCGAGGGCAGCATCACATGCCGCACGGTGGGATCGAGCGTAGCGAACATTTTGGAGGCCGTGAGCACCTGGGCGCCCGTAAGCCGGTTGAACAAGGTCGACTTTCCGGCGTTCGTGTATCCCACTAACGCCACGGTCGCCAGAGGCACAGCCTGCCTTTGCTGGCGTTGAGTGGCGCGGCCGCCGCGCACCCGCTCTAGGCTCGTTTCGATTGCATGAATTCGGTGGTGAATACGCCGCCGGTCGGTTTCCAGCTTGGTTTCGCCGGGCCCGCGGGTTCCGATTCCACCGCCCAACCGCGACATGGCCGCGCCGTGGCCGGTGAGGCGAGGGAGAAGGTAATTCAATTGCGCCAGCTCAACCTGGAGCTGTCCCTCACGCGTTCGGGCGCGGCGCGCGAAGATATCCAAGATGAGCTGGGTGCGGTCGAGGACTTTGATTTCTAGCTCCCGCTCCAGATTGCGCTGCTGCGTGGGAGTGAGTTCGCGGTCGAAAATCGCCACTGTGGCGCCGTGAAAATGAATCCTGCTCTTGAGTTCTTCGACCTTGCCCGAACCGACCAGCGTGGCGGCGTCCGCACGAGGGCGCGACTGGATCTGCCTTTCGGCGACTTCCGCTCCGGCGCTCACCGCGAGAGCCGCAAGCTCTTCCAGGGATTCCTGAGCGTGAATAAGCGAGTGCGGCCGCCGCGAGGCGGTCACTTCCAGGCCCACCAGGAGCGCGACTTCTCTCAAGGCTGACTTTCGGGCCGCGCGTCTTTTCTCAACACATCGGGCGTCAATGCTCAGGCTCTACCGGCACGC
Organism: Bryobacteraceae bacterium; assembly: GCA_035293905.1. Classification (GTDB taxonomy): domain Bacteria; phylum Acidobacteriota; class Terriglobia; order Bryobacterales; family Bryobacteraceae; genus Palsa-187. The sequence goes on along the minus strand of DATGLY010000106.1, from coordinate 8,161 downwards.
CCGGAGCGGCGTGGGAACCCACCGCCGCGGCCGTATGCGGGCCCGTGTGGAAGGGCCGCGAAACCACCACTGTAGAGATCGCGTGCTTGAAAATCAGTTGCTCCTGATTGTTCGTCTCCAGAACTACGGAATATTTGTCGAAACTTTTGATGCGGCCCGAAAGTTTCACTCCGCTCATCAGGTAGATCGTCAGAAACGTTTTATCCTTGCGCGCGTTATTTAAAAAGGCTTCTTGTATGTTTTGCGCTTGTTTTTCCACAGGAGCTTCCTCCCTGGTCATTTATCCAATGATACATTCTTTCGGAAACGCGAATCAGGAACCTGAAGAGCGAGGGCTGGATATCTGGACCAGTTCGGGCCGCGGCGAAGAAAGCAACGCGGCCGGGAGCTTACGGCGATAAATCCACCGCTCTACCACGGGTAACGCCCGGCGAACCCACTTTCCGTGCGCCAGCAAGCTGGCGGCGGCCAGCAAGGGATGCGGGATCGCGGTGCAGCAGCGGGAGCACATATCGATCTCGGCGCTGCGGCCAGCCGCGTGAAGCCTACGCAAATCTTGCATTTCCCTGGAGTTAAAGATCTGTTGAAGGTTTTGACGGCGCAGGTCACCGACCGGAGCTCCGTCCAGCATATAAGACTGGCAGCAAGGAAACACGCGCCCGTCGTGCTTCACATACATGGCGCCGCGCCACAGGTAGTGACATTTTCGGCCGCGGCTCGCGCGGCCGCGCGCTTTCGGCCGCGCTGGTTCTGACTGAAGGACGTTCGTCTCGTCCTCCTTGACTCTCACCTGATCGATCCCAGCAACGGCGCTCCAAAAGCGACGGAATTCCGCCGCTTCGTGCGCGTTGCCGGGCATGCGCACCATCTGCGCCACCACTTGCACCTTCGCGCCGCGTTCGTGCTTCATCCGCGCGAAGCGCACGAAGTTGTCGCGGACCTTTTCGAAGCGCGCGCCCTTGCGGTAACGCTCAAAAGTCTCTTTCGAGGCGCCGTCGAAGCTTAACGTGATGTGCGCCAACGAAGATTCAAGAATGCGGCGCGACGTCGCTTCGTCCAGGAACGTTCCGTTTGTGGAAAGCAGCGTCGCAACGCCATGCCGGTGGCAATATTCGATGCGATCGAATATTTTGCGGTCCATGAACGGCTCGCCCAAACCAATCAGCATCATGTGTTCGGCCGTGCCGCGGGCGTCGTGGACAACGCGCTCGAAGATTTCGTCCGCCATGTCCTCCTTGGGCTGCTGGTGGGTTTCGCGCGGGCACATGGGGCAATAGAGGTTGCACTTGGCGGTGGTTTCGACGATGTATTCCACGGGAAGGCCATGCACTCGGGAGCTGCCGGTGAGATAGCTCCACAGTATTTTCGCCCGGTTCACAAAGGACATTCGTGGCAACCCACCCTTGGACTATTTTGTCATCCTATAACAAGATGACTGTCGCGGTCACGGGCGCTTCGGGCTTTATCGGCCGCCGGCTGACTCCGCAACTTCTGGCGGAAGGGTGCGTGATTCGGGCGATCTCGTTGCGAGCGGCGGTTTCGCGGGACACTCTGGCCGGCTGCGACGCCGTGGTAAATCTGGCGGGAGAAAATATCGCACAGAGATGGACGCATGCCGCGCAGCGCCGCATCCGTGAAAGCCGCGTAAATGGAACGCGAGCGCTGGTTGCGGCGATGCGGGAGAATCCTCCCAAGGTGCTGGTCAACGCGTCGGCCGTCGGCATTTACGGCTCGCGAGGCGATGAGATCCTAACCGAGAATTCAGAACCGGGCGGCGACTTCCTGGCTCAGGTCTGTTTGGAATGGGAGCGCGAGGCGCGCGAAGCCGAAAAGCTGGGCGTCCGGGTGGCGCTGCTCCGCTTCGGAATGGTTTTGGGAGGTGAAGGCGGAGCGTTGCGACGCATGCTTCCGGCTTTCAAGCTCGGCGCCGGAGGCCGTTTGGGAAGCGGCTCGCAATGGATGTCTTGGATTCACATCGCCGATTTGTGCGATCTGATCCTGTTCGCGCTGCGCGAGTCTGTAATCAGCGGCGCGCTCAACGCCACCTCGCCAAATCCGGTGACCAACGGGGACTTCACGCGCGCGCTGGCGAGCGTTCTTCAACGTCCCGCCTTGTTTCCGGTCCCGGCCGTTGCGCTCAAGCTGATTTTCGGAAAAATGGCGCAAGTGCTACTGGCAAGTCAGCGCGCCGTTCCAGATCGGGCGCTGCGAGCGGGCTTTGAGTTTCAGCACCCGGATATTGACTTGGCTCTGCGGAATCTGCTGGCTACTTGAGCGGCTCGCGGGCGCCCGCCGCTTCGTTTGGCTCCCACAGCACTTCGGGCACGCCCTGTAGCTGGTTCGCCCAGCGGCTCCAGACGAACAGAGCGTCGCTTAGCCGGTTCAAATAGCGAACGGCTTCTGGAGGAACCTCATCGCGCCGAGCCAGCGACACTACGGCGCGCTCCGCGCGGCGGCACACGGTCCGCGCTACGTGCAGTTCTGCGTTCAAGCGCGTGCCTCCTGGCAGCACAAAACTGCGAAGCGGTTTCAGCTCGGCATTCATTGCGTCGATTTCACGCTCCAATTGCGTGACCTCGGCGTCGGTAACGCGAGCTTGGCGCGGATGCACGTCCTCGGGCCTTGTCGCCAGAATCGAGCCCAAATTAAAAAGCTCATGCTGCACGCGGCGGATAATCGCGGCGAGCTTCGCGTGCCGCGTCTCGTCGGACTTCGAGCAGGTAACTCCGGCCAGCCCGAGAAAGGAGTTCAACTCGTCCACGGTTCCGTAAGCTTCGATACGAAGGTCGTCTTTTGGGACTCGCTGCCCCCCCGCGAGCCCGGTTTCGCCGTGATCGCCGCCCTTGGTGTAAATCCGGTTGAGCGCAAGGCGCGGCTCGTCGAACGCTTTGTCCTTCATTCTTCCATGTTAGTAATTCGGCCACGGCTTAGAGCGCCCGCAATGCCTGGGGCGGGAACTCGATGACCCACTCGCGGTTGTCGCGTTGGCGCTCATATTCGGCGCGCGGCAGATCGACGGAGATGCCGCCGGAAAATTCCAGCCTCACCCAGCGCGGCTTTTCGATCGTGCGCCTCAAATCGGCGGGGATCTGATTGGCGGTGGGACGGCCGTTCCGAGCCGCTACGATCAAATGCTCCGGCCGCACGCAAATGGTGATGCGGTCCCCTTTGAGCCGGCCGGGAAAATAGGGGCCGTCCAGTTCAAACTCGCCCACGCGAACGCGGCTCGAATTGCGACTCGGATCAAGCGCGCGAATTTCGGCAGGGAGCAGATTGAATTCGCCCAGGAGGCGCGCCACATCAAGGTTCGCCGGCGTTGTCAGGATGTTGGCGGGCGGGCCGCTCTGAACAATCTTCCCATCGTGGAGCACGATCATTTCGTCACCCAGCTCGAAGCATTCATCCAAATCGTGCGTCACCAATAGCACCGGCGTTTTGAAATCCGCGCGCACCTGCCGGAGGACTTCGTAGAACTCCGCTCGCAGAGGCGCGTCCAACCCCTGCGCCGGTTCATCCAGGAGAAGGACTCGCGGTCCGCCGATCAAAGCGCGGGCGATAGAGCAGCGCTGGCGCTGTCCGCCGGAAACCTCGTGCGGCCGGCGCCCCGCGGCCTCCGTGAGACGGAAGCGCTCCAGCATCTCGTTAACGCGGCGGTGACGCTCTAGCCGAGGCGCCCTCTCGGCCGCAAACGCCAAATTCTGGCGCAGCGTCATGTGCGGGAACAGAGCGTAGTTCTGGAACACATAACCGCACTGGCGCGCCTGCGGGGGGAGGTGGACGCCCGTCGCCGCGTCGAACAAGATCGCGTCGTCCAGAAGAATCCGTCCCTCATCCGGCCGCACGAAGCCGGCCAAGGAGTCGAGCGTCAGCGTCTTGCCCGACCCGCTTGGTCCGAAAAGCACCGTTACGGCCGCGCCGGCTTGGAATTCCAGGTCGAGCCGGAAGCCCGAGGAATCTTGCCGTGGAGCATAGGCCTTCCGGATGCGAGCCTGTAGCATCTATAGCCGTCCCAACGGGTTAGGACCGAGCCGATTCGCCAGCGCGAGGATCCCGAGGGCGACGGCTGATATAATCAACACCAGCGTCAGGGCAAGCGTGGGGTTGCCATTTTCGTAGGCGTCATAGATGGCCAGGGCAATTGTTTGCGTGCGTCCGGGAATATTGCCCGCCACCATCAGCGTGGCGCCAAACTCGCCGAGAGAGCGGGCAAAGGCCAGCGCCGAAGCAGCCAAAATCGAGCGCCGCGCCAGCGGCGCCGTCACCCGCCAAAACAGACGCCATTCTGAGGCGCCAAGAGTGCGCGCGGCCCGCTCGTAGCTTCGCTCCACGCTCTCCAGCGCGGCGCGCGTCGATTTCACCAGCAGAGGAAGCGAATGCAACAAGGCTGCGATCACCGCCGCTTTCCAGGTAAATACCAGCGGCGATCCGAACAAGCGCTCCCAAAGCTTGCCGAGCGGGCTGGCGCGTCCGATCAGAACCAGAAGGTAGAAACCAATGACCGTAGGAGGAACCACCAGCGGCAGCGTCACCGCCGCATCTAATATTTCCTTTCCCCGGAATTCGCGGTTGGCGAGGATATAAGCGATGGGCAGCCCCGCCGCGATGGCCAAACCCGTCGACACGAGCGCCACGCGCAGACTGAGCCACAAGGGGAACCAGTCGATGGGCATGGCCGGAAGCTCAATTATAGCGGTTCGGCGAGGATGCGGTCCTTCTCCGGCCCACCGCGAATGATTGGCCAGGATTCCAAACGGACAAATCGGCGAGTGGAGCGCCTAGGCCCCAAACCCGCGTACCGGACTGAGCTTATTTCTTCGCTTCGATGGGAATCGCGCGTCGCTTGCTGGCTTGTTCCGCCGCCGGCATGGATACCTCCAGAACTCCATCGTGAAACAGCGCCTTCGCCTGGTCGGTTTTCGCGCCTTCAGGCAAGGGGATCTCACGATAGAATTGGCCGTACCTGCGCTCGGAGCGATAGACGCCGCCTTTGGTTTCCTCGCGTTCGTGCTTCCGCTCTCCTTGGATAATCACCGACTCGTCGGTGATCTCGACCTTCATGTCTTCGGGCTTCAACCCCGGCAACTCAGCGCGCACTTGGAACTTGCCCTCGCGCTCCGCTACCTCGATGGCCGGCGTCCACATCATTCCGCCGTCGCCTTCTCTTCCGAAGACGCGCGCGAAACTTCGATCCATCTCCTCGTGCAGGCGCCGCATCCATGAGAAGGGATCGCCTCCGAAAAATTCGGCAGGCGAAAAGGGGGATACGAAGGGATCCCAAAAGCGTCGGGCTAGTCCCGTTTCGCGCCTCTCAAGCGCTCCCTTGGTTTCGGAGCTTTGCTGTTTCTTAATGTCGATTTCAGCCATTATGTTCGTACTCCTTTCGGATCATCGCTTCCTTCCCGGGAGCAGGCTCGGAAAGCGCGCGGCGCGCCTCCTGGTTCCGCCTGGCTCTCTCGTTCGCGAAGGAGATGCTCAAGTTCGGGCTTTCGTTTCGTGAGAGCCTGCTAGCATGAACGCTGTGGCTTGTCCATATTTTCTTCCGCAATGCGAGCTTCCCGACGGCCTTTGGGTGCATGAACCGAGATGGCCGCTAGGGAAGGCTTTTTCGGGCTTGTGTTATTCGCGCGCGAGTGAGCCGCTCGAACCGCCGGGGCAGCATCAGGAAGAGCTGTGCAATTATGGCTACGCGCGCGGCCGCTGCGAGCGCTTTCCTCCGGGGAGCACGACCGACGCGGTTCGGTTTTCCATTATAGAGAAAGATGCGCTGCGGCTACGAATCGTGTACGTCGTCGAAAAAGAGCACGTTCCCGCGCGATTCGGAACACTGGATTACGGCATCCACGCCGGCGCAGTTTCGCATCCCGGTCCTGACGCCGTGCTGACCCGGCAAGCGGAGGCGTTTGCCAAGAGTTATCTTGCGCGTATTCGCACAGCCTTCGCTGGAAATTCTGACACGGTGTTGTAACCTGAGTCCGTGGCGCCCTCTCCCAAAAACGCCGTTTGCGAACTGATTATCCGTGATCGGGGAGGCAAGTCCATCACCTTTCCGCTGCATGGCAATCGCGTCGGCTTGGGCCGTTCCGCCGCAAATGAGCTGTGCTACCCGGACGATCACGGACTATCGCGGCAACATCTGGTTCTGCTTTGCGAAAACGGCTCCTGGCTTGTGGAGGACTTGGGAAGTAAGAACGGCACGTTGCTCAATGGAAAGAAGTTACAAAAGGCCGCGCCGTTCCGGCCCGGCGACCGTATTTCTGCCGGCCACCTGATAATCGAATTCTCCGAGCCGGGAGTGTTCGGCCGGCCCGAGCCGGTGACGTTTGTTGAAAGCGATCCGTTCGCCACTACCAGCACCACCATGGTCGCAAGGCTGGACAACGTTCTGAGCGCGCAGCAGGAACCACTCGGGGCGACCCAACTGATGCAAGGCACGCCGCAAATGCGGGCGTTGATCAAGGCGGGCCGCGAGCTCGCTGGGCATCGTCCTTTGGAAGAGTTGTTCCCGCTGATTATGGACCTCGCCATGGAAGCCGTCATGGCCGGCCGGGGCGTTCTGATGACGCTTGACGGGGACGAGTTGAACGTGCGCGCCGCGCGAGGCGATGGATTCAAGATTTCTTCCACGGTGCGGGATCGCGTGCTCAAAAACAAGGAATCGCTGTTAGTGCGCGACGCCCAGCTCGACACAGCGCTCCAAGGGCAAATGAGCATCGTGCAGCAGAGGGTTCGCGGCATCATCGCCGTACCCCTGCAAACCAACGACCGCGTGATCGGGCTGCTGTATCTGGACTCGCCCATGATCGTTCATGAGTTCACGCGGGAAGACTTGAATCTGCTTACGGTGATGGCCAACGTGGCGGCGATTCGGATCGAGCACGCCAGGCTGAACGAAGTGGAGGAAGCCGAGCGACAAATGGCCAGGGACATGCAACAGGCCGCCCAAATTCAAGCCCGCCTGCTTCCCAGCGCTCCGCCTGTAGCAGCCGGCTTGGATATCGCCGGCAAGACTGTCGCGTGCCGCACGGTCGGCGGAGATTATTACGATTTCCTAAAGTTCCCCGATGGCCGCGTGGGCATGCTGGTGGGAGACGTGGCCGGCAAGGGGATGCCCGCAAGCCTCCTTATGTCGAGCCTTCAGGCTCGCGTGCAAGTGCTCTTCGAAGACGGCGGCGACCTGGCCAACAAAATCGCGCGGCTTAACAAGACCACCTGCCAGAATTGCCCGGAAAACAGGTTCATCACGTTTTTTATGGCGGTTGCCGACCCTGCCACCGGCGAATTGGCGTACGTCAACGCAGGCCATAATCCTCCTCTCCTGGTGCATGATTCTGGGAACTTCACGGCTTTGGAAGGCGGCGGCATGATTCTTGGGATCATGCCAAAGGCGGCTTATGAGGAGCGCAGAGCGAAGGTCTTACCCGGCGACGTGCTGGTGCTTTTCAGCGATGGCGTCACCGAAGCCGCTGACCCTCACGGCCAGGAATTCGGCGAGCAGCGGCTCGCGGCCCTGGTCCGCGCATTGCGCGAGCGCCCGTCGGCTGAAATCGTCGACCATGTTCTTCAGGCCGTGGCCTCCTTTTCCGAAGGAGCGCCGGCCGCCGACGATATTACGGTAGTGGTGGCGCGGAGAGTGTAGTAGCGCAGGCCATCGTCCTTCGTTGCGATCCGTACCTGAAGGACACACCGATCGCTGCGTGAATAAAGCAGCAAACTGGCTAGAGCGGCTGCTCCGTTTAGGAGGTAAAGTACAAATTCGGTTATAACCCTGACGCCGAAGTTTTGAACACGCCGGTGCGCGACGGCGTCCTGACGCAGCAAGAGGCGCACGGCTACGTGGATGAGCGGGGTTATCTTACGCCGGAGGCGAAGGACCGCATCGGAAAGATGATTGTGGGGCGGTGGTTTGAATCGCCCGCGGAGTTCAGCGCCACGCCGCCGGAGCGGCGAAACAAGCTCGAGCGGATTGCTTCGCACGTGCTGCGGGTGAAAGGACGGGAATCGCTAAGGTTCTTCAGCAGGGGCCGCCGGCGGCGCAGAGGGCGTTCCGGCAATACGCCACACGACAAGGCTAATCAGACCAACGATTACCACCCGCGAATGACGGCGCTCCATCCGGTTCCGCTGGAGGAAGAGGGCGCAAGGATAGCCTCGGCCTTTGTCA
>DATGLY010000105.1:0-8971 GCA_035293905.1 Bryobacteraceae bacterium | reverse complement strand
CATCCGCAACCTCAAGCAAGCGTTGAATCAACCCTGGGAGCCCGGCCAAAATGGCTTCGAATTTTCTAGCGCCGAATTGACTCGCTGGATGGACCGCCTCGAGCTCCTCAAACAGGCCCATGACTTCCAATTTCACGGCCGCTTGCCCGATCCCGCCCCTGAAAATCCGGCCGCTCTCGGCCCCAGCCGTAGGAGTTGATTCCATCCTCGCAACTGTGACAAGATGAGGCGTCGGAACAGGAGGAAATTCATGCGAATTTTTGATAGCAAAGTTCATGCCGTCTGCGCTGCCGGAATCGTGTGCCTGGCCCGGATTGCCAGCGCGCAAGCTCCGGCGCCCGCCCCGCTCGCGATCCCCAATCCCAACTACGTTTCCATCCCCATGGAAATCACCGTCAACCGACCCGCCGAAGAGGTGTGGAAGCGCGTGGGGAAATATTGCGATATCGGCGAGTGGCTCCAGGTGCCCTGCACCATCGTCTCCGGCAAGGACGGGGAATTCGGCGCCGTCCGCTCCATTGGCAACGAAGTCCTGGTGGGCAAGACCGAGCTTTCCTACACCTACACGCAGCCCGTGCGCGTGGGCCAGCCCTATATTCTTTATCACGGCACCCTCGAGGCGAGGCCCCTGACCCCGACCACGTCGAAACTCATCTACACCTTGGTCTACGATAACTCCACCCTTGCCGACGACGCGGCGCGCGAGCAAGACAGAATGCGGCGAACCGCGCAGTTTACCAGAGCCCTTCAAAATATGAAGACCCTGGCCGAGGGCGGCGTCCTGCCTCCTCCTCCCGCTCGCGGCGGCCAAAAGGGCGGCGCGCCCAAGCAGTAGTCCCAAACCAGCCGCGATTGTCTGATCGCGCCTCAGTTCGCCGCCCCCCGCTTCGGCATGGCCCCTGCCGGGTGGAGATTCGCGCCGCCGTCCCCGAAGACATGGCCGGCATCCGCGCCCTGATCCGCTTGTTCCCCCGGCAATTGGTCCAACATAACCTGCCGCGCGCGGGCTCTTTCTTGGTCGCCGTTTCCGGCAAGCGCCTCGCCGGCTGCTGCGCGCTCCAGATCTATTCCAAGAGAATGGCCGAGGTCCGCAGTCTGGCCGTTCATCCCGATTTCCAGGATTTGGGCGTTGCTTCGAGGCTCGTTCAAGGTTGCGTCGCCCGAGCCCGCGAACGCGGCATCCGCGAGCTGTTCGCCGTCACCAGCCAGACTTCGTTCTTCGCGCGCCTCGGCTTCGCCACCTTCCGCCGCGAAAAGACCGCGATGTTTTATGAGCCGGCCGCCGAACCGCCCCTCCGCTCACACCTCCGATAGCTCTCTGAACTGACCGTTGCTGTCGCCCAGCCTTTCAGTCGGCGCCCCTAGTTTGTTCAGCAATGTCAGTTGAAGATTCGTCAGCGGCGTGTGCTCCGGATAAATTAGATGGCGGCCGCCCTTCAGCGCCCCCGCCCCTCCCCCCGCCAGCAGCGTCGGCAGCGGTCCGTGCGTATGGCGGTCGCTGTTGCTGATGCCGGAACCGAACTGAATAATGACGTGATCCAGCAGCGAGCCATCGCCATCCGGAGTGTGGCGCAGCTTTTCCAGATACTGCGCGAAAAGGCCGATGTGATAGCGCTGAATCTTCGCGCACTTCTCCATCTTTTCCGGGTTCTGCTGATGATGCGTCAGCGGATGGTGCGGTTCCGGCACCCCGATCTGAGGATAAGGCCTGGCCGTCTGCTCGCGGCCGTACATAAATGTGATCACCCGCGTCAGATCGGCCTGATAAGCCAAAAGCTGCAAGTCGTACAGCAACCGCACGTGGGAATCGAAGTCGGCCGGAATGCCCGAAGGCTGCGCCACTTCGGGCAATTCCTTGGAGCTTTGTTCTTCCGCTTTCTGTATGCGCCTCTCCACGTCCCGGAGCGAGGCCAGGTAATCGCTGATCTTGCGATTGTCCCCGGATCCGAGCTCTCGCTGAAGCTGCTTCACGCGGTCGTTGACGGAGTCCAGCAGGCTGCGGTCTTGCTGGAGGCGCGCCGCACGGACGCGCGCGTCCGTGCTGTCGCTCGAGCCGAACATCCGCTCGAAAATCACCCGCGGATTGTTTTCCGCCATCAACGGCAGCGTCGGCGTCAGCCAGGAAAGCGTGCTCGAATACGCGCAACTGTAGCCCAGGTCGCAAGAACCCAGCAGGCTGTTTTCGTCGGCCGTGATTTGCAGCGAGGAGAGTTGCGTCTCGCCTTCAAACGCCTTGGCCGCGATCTGGTCCATCGATACCGCGTTTTCGACGTTGCTGTCCGACTTTTTGACGTGCACCCCGGTCAAATAGGAGCCGCAGGCGCGCGAGTGATCCCCCCCGCCGTCTCCAAGCGCTTCCGCCTGGTCGCTGAACAGGCCCGTGATCACGATCAGTTGGTCCTTGAACGGCTCCAGTCCTTTCAAGGTGGGAGATAGCTCAAAGCTGGAGCCGGAGCCTTTCGGCAGCCATTGATCGTAGATCACCCCGTTGGGATGGTACACCACGCCGAATCGCCGCACGGGCTTGGCCGCCGCCGCCGGAGCCAGGGCCGGAATCATGGCGTCCAGCAAGGGCAACCCCACCGCGGCCCCCATCCCTCGCAGCACCGTCCGGCGCGAAATCGACTTCTTCGTTAAGAACATCCTGTAGTCCTCCTCAACGCTTCGCGGTCCTCATCTGAAACGGCGCGCTCCGGACGATGCCCGCCACGATCGCCGACCAGCGGTAGTCCTCCTTTTCGGCCTCCCGGTCGATAGCGCGCACAGCCGGAGCGTCGTAATATTCCAGCCCGCGGCCCAAAGCGTAGGTCAGCAGCTTTTCCGTCACCGCTCTCACGAATTGGCCTTTCTGCGCCAGCAGGGCCTGCCGCAACTGGCTCGGCCCGTCGACTTTCGTGCCGTCCAAAAGTACGCCCGAAGCGTCGATCGGATGCCCTGCGTCGGAGCCGCGCCACTCGCCGATGGCGTCGAAATTTTCCAGGCTCAGTCCAAGCGGGTCCATGCGCGCGTGGCAGCCGGCGCAAGCCGGACTCTTGCGATGCATCTCCAGCATCTCCCGCACCGATAGCGGCCGATTCTCCTTGTTGCTCGACTCTAGCGAAGGAACGTTGGCCGGAGGCGCCGGCATGGGCGCAGCCAGGATGTTCTCGAGGAGCCATTTGCCGCGGATCGTCGGCGATGTGCGCGTCGTGTAGGATGTAACCGCAAGAACGCTCGCCTTCCCTAAAAGTCCGAAACGGTTTTCGTCTGTGAGCTTTACGCGTCGAAAGTGGCTTCCGTAGATTCCCGGAATGCCATAATGATGCGCCAGTTGCTCGTTGAGAAACGTCTCATTGGAAGTCAACAGATCGATTACGCTGTGGTTCTCTTTCAACTGGGCGTCGAGAAACAGCTCCATTTCCGTCACGAACGCGGACCGGAGGTTGTCGTCGAACCAAGGAAATTTCGTGCTGTCTGGATTCAACAGCCATACGTTGCGGATCTCCAGCCAGTCTTCGAAAAAATTTTGGATCAGCGACGACCGGGCGCGCCGATCGGCGAGCATCCGCGCGGCTTGCTGCTCCAAAATGGCCGGTTCGTGCAGCTTTCCGGCGATGGCCGCCTCGAGCAAAGCTTCGTCCGGAATGCTGCTCCACAAAAAGAACGAAAGCCGCGACGCCAGCTCGACGTCGGAGATGCGATAGGCCGAACCGGGAGCCGCCCCGCGCGGATCGGTTTCTATGCGGAATAGGAAATCCGGGCTGACCAGCACGCGTTCCACCGCCGCCCGGATGCCTCCCTCGAACGTTTCGCTGGCGCGCGCGCGCTTGTAGAAGGCGAGCAGAGTTTCAACGTCGTCGTCGGTCGCCGGTCGGCGATAGGCGCGGCGGGCCAGCGTCGAGAGAATTTTCGTGGCGCAGGGCGCTTCTTCGGCCGCGCTGGCCGGGTGGCACGCCAGCAGAAGCTTTCGGCTGGGAGAATCCTCCGGCGTTTTGCTTTGATACGGGCCCCCGATCAGCAGCGCGGCGATCGCGACCGGCGAGTTGGCGTTGTCGGCGTTGCGGCTGTACAGCGAAAGGCGATCCGGGCCGGGGCCCTCCGGCGCGGCGTCGTCGGATTTGAGCATGGTCGCGATCACTTCGTGCGAGCCGGCCTTTACGGGCACGCGCGCTTCCAATGCGTCATCGGCGTCGTAGAGAAAGGTCTTCGAAGGCGATTTTTCGCCGCCCAGCGTAAACTGCGCTACGCGCTTGCCATCCACGCGGATTTCAAATTGTGTGGGCGCGTTGAGGCCCTTGATTTGGATGTCCCAAGTCCGCTGGAGCCGGATTCGGAACGCGTATTCCCCGTCCACGGGAAAAAAGTGCCGGGCGGCGACGCCCCCCTTTGATCCCAGAGGAAAGGCCTCCCCCAGGCGTTCGGTTTGGCGCAGATAGTTCTGGTCGTTGGCGCTGCCTTTGAGCGCCCCGTAGCGGACAAAGGCCGGCGGGATGTTCGGATCGCCGATGGCGCGGCGCGCGATGGCCGCCGCCGCCGTCACGTATCGATCGAGCAGCGCCGGTTGGATAGAAAGCGCCTCGGCGTTGTTTTCGAAACCGAAGGCTTGTTCGTCCGGCGGCAGCATGGCCTGCGAATCAATTTCCACCGCCAACAGGTCGCGGACGGCGTTCGAGTATTCGGCGCGATTGAGACGATGCAGGCTGGCGGTCCGGCCGGGGTTCACATGGGTTATGGCGGCGCGGTCGATTTCCGATTCCAGCCAGGAGGCGGCCCGATCATAAGTGGCGTTATCCGGCCGCCGGACGCCCGCCGGCGGCATGGCGCGGCTGCGCAGCTTCACAATAACCTTTTCCCAGGTTTCGGCCGAGTCGGCGGGATGATCCGCATTCGCAAGATCCAACGCTAGTCCCGCGGTCTTCAGCCTCTGATTGTGGCAGGACACGCAGTAAGCGGAGACAAGTTCGCGCGCCGGCGTCGGCCTGCCGGCTTGAAAACCGAAGGCGGAGGCCCCGAAAAGGAAACAGATCGAGCCAACTGCGTTACAGCGCGCCATTTTCACTCCGCGCGGCATTTGTTTTGGGCTTCGCAAGGATGGCCTAGCTTCGGATCCGCGCCATGTTTCAGCAGCAGCTCCGCGCCCTCCTTGTTATAAAGCACGCCGCCCAGCCGGTCGCCATATCCCGCCGCCGCGAGGTAGGGCGTGACGCCGGCCTTGCTGACCGCGTTCACGTTTACGCCAAGATCGATCATTTGGGCTAACAACGCGTTCCAGCCGCGATAGGCCGGGCCAAACAGAGCGTTTTCGCCGAACGTGGTTTCGCCTTTCGCATCGAGTCCCAGACTCAGCAGGAAATCGACGGCCGCTTTCGCATCCTTTTCGGTGAGCAGAGACTCGCCGATGCCATGGTTTAAACCCGTGGCGGCCATGATGGCCGTGGCGTTGGTGGCCGTGGGGATTTTCGGATCGGCGCCGGCGTCGAGGAGAAGGCGCATCATCTCGACGTCGTCCACCGAAGCCGCCAGCAGAAAGGGCGTCGCTCCGACGGCATCGGCGTAGCCGGTGGCGAACGACGGCTGACGCTTGCTCATGCGCGCGTTCACGTTGGCGCCGTGGGCCAGCAGCTCCTTCACCAGCCGCAGCTTCGCCTGACGGTCGGGAATTCCGGACATCGGGTCCTCAAAGCCATAGACGGGGTTCGAAGCGAAGCCTTCCCAGGTGGTGGAGGCCCAATGCAAAGGCGTCATGCCGGAGGCGGAAATATTGGGGTCGGCGCCGTGATCGAGCAGATAGACCGCCGTGTCCACCTGAGCGCGCATCGTCGCCACCAGGAGCGGAGTGTAGCCGCTGCCGCCAGCGCTTCGGGCTCCTTCCGGCTCGCTCGACTGTGTGAGGATGTTGACGTCCACGCCGGCGTCAAGCAGCAGCTTAACGCTCTCTAGATCCCCTACGCGAGCCGCGAAATGCAGCGGCGTGAAGCCTTGCTTGGTGCGGGCCCGGAGATCGGCGTGCGCCTCGATCAGAGCTCTGACCACATCCGGGTGACGTCCGGCCGCGGCCCACATCAGCGCGGTCTGATTCTGCGAAGGCTCCTTCGCGTTGACGTTCGCGCCATATTCGACCAGCAGCCGGACGGCGTCGGCCACGCCGGTTTTGGCGCAGGTCATGAGCGGAGTTTCGCCCGTCGCGATGGCGAGGTTGGGGTTGGCGCCCGACTTGAGAAGCAGCCGCACGAGCGCTGCGCTCGCGTTGGTGCACGCTTCCGATAAGGGCGTCATGCGAAAATCGTTCGCCAGGTTAGGGTCCGCTCCGGCGCGCAGCAGCAGATCAGATGAGTCCACGTCGTTCCAATGCGCCAGCCAGAGAAGCGCCGTGGAGCCGTCGTTAGAGCGGGCGTTAAAGTCGATTTTCTGGCTCAGAAGCGCGCGAAGGCCGCCCGGGTCTTGCTTGCGCGCCGCTTCAACCAGCGGGGGATCGAACGATTGTCCGGCGGCGGGCAGAACCGCCGCCACCAGCGCCAGCGTCCACGCTTTTCGCGCCAGCATGCCGCCTCCTTTCACCTAAGGGAGGAACCCAAGCTGCCGCAACTTTGCGGCTGGCGGCCATTATACGAAATTTGAGCGCCCGGCGCGGAAATCGAGATCTACTGGCTCCGGCGGCGGGAAACTACCCGATTCCTGCGATACCGCAACGAAACGCCAAGGCATAAAGTATGAATAGCTTCAGCCACCCACGGCACGGGGCGCGCCTCTTCCCCCCAATCCTGGCGCCCCCGCCCTCCCGAGATCCACCCACCCCGGGAGGGCTTTGTTCAAAGTTGCCCGCAGCCTGGCCTGCGCCGCTGTGTGCGCTTGGCGCAAACGACTACCAGGCGGATGTCCGCTGGAAATACTGTGCCACGGGTATTTTCGGGCCTGCGGGATAGAGAGTAGTTTTGAATTGAGAGCCGGGCGGCTCCCTCGCTTCCTGGACGGCGCCCGTCAATCTGCGAGGCATCGGGATTATTTGTGTTGCGACCACTCTCTTCATTTTTCTGGCCGGTTTTTCGAAGGAAGAGCACAAACGCCCGCCTGCGGGAGGCTGCCAGCGCGAAGCCGGGCGACGCTTTCCGCCGCGCGGCGATTATCGCCATGGTGGCGAATGGGGAAGACCGGCAGGTGTTGATGGACATCTCCACGCAGCAAGACTTTCAGGTGCATTTTGCGGAGTCGCCGGAGAAGGCGTTACACGGCATAGAACGACTGCGCGCGCCGGCGGCGTTGGTAGATCGCAACTGGCCAGGCAGCGATTGGCGAACGCTGGTGGAGGAACTCTCGTCATCGCCGGGGCGGCCATGCGTCATTCTAATGAGCGGCGTGCTGGATGAGCGGCTCTGGGCGGAGGTGGTGGGCTGCGGAGGCTACGAAGTCCTGGCCAAGCCCCTCCAGGCCGAACAGGCGATTCGCGTGATCAAGCTCGCGTTGTCCTACCAACAAGCGGCTTTGCGGACGCTTCCCCGCATCCGCGCCCGGTAGCGCCGCCGCAATTCAAGAGATCAGGCCCTTTCTCACCGCATATAGGATCAGTTCGGCGAGGCTATGCAGATTCAGCTTCTCTTGGAGATTCCGCCGATGAGTTTCGACGGTATAAAGGCTGAGATTGAGCGCCTGCGCGATTTCCTTGTTCGACTTCCGCTCCGCCAAAAGCTGCAGGATCTCGCGCTCGCGGGACGTCAGCAGATCGTAGCTGTCTTCGACGCCGCGAGTGCGAATTTCGCGGATGTAATCTTCCACTAGCATCCTGCTGATTTCGGGGCTGAAGAAGGTTTTGCCGCGATGAACGGCCCTGATGGCCTCAATGAGATCGCCTTCGGCGGAGTCTTTCAATAGATAGCCCTTGGCGCCGACCTTGAGGGCTCTCAGCACATACCCTTCGTCGGAATGCATGCTGAGAATCACGATCGCGATATGCGGCATGGCGGAAGCGATCCGCTGGGCGGCTTCGATGCCGCTCAGATTGGGCATGGCGATATCGATGACGGCGACGTCGGGTTGAGTCTCTTCGGCGCGTTCCACCGCTTCGCGGCCATCGGACGCCTCGGCGACGACGCTGAATTCGGGCTGGCTGTCCAGCAGCAGCCGCAAGCCCCTCCTCATGACGGTGTGGTCGTCGGCCAAGAGTATGCGAATGGACTTCACTCTTTTGAAAATTCGGGCACAACGGCGCTTTGCGCCGGTGCCCTTGCTGAAAATTCGCGCGCTGCGGGAGCGGCCTGTTCGCTCGCGATAGGGCTTGTGCGTTCGCGCCGAAAGGGCAACTCGACCGAGACGATGGTTCCGGCGCCGGGCGTGGAGTGGACGTTCAAGACGCCGCCTAGGCGCGCCGCGCGCTCTTGGATGCCCAGCAATCCGAGACCCTTCGTCTGGCGGGCGTCGAAGCCGAGGCCGTCGTCCTGGATGGTCAGCAACAGGCGGTCGGGATCCTGCTGCACCTTGATGCGGACAACTTTTGCCTGCGAATGGCGGGCGCAGTTATGCAAGGCTTCTTGGACCACCCGATAGATGCAGGTTTTGTAATCGTCGGGCAGATTATCGGAGTCGAGCTCGGCGGCCACGTTCACATCCATGGAGGTGCGCTTGGAGCATTCGCGGGCTTGCCACTTCAAGGCGGGAAGCAGCCCCAGGTCGTCCAGCATGGAAGGGCGCAGCAAGAGGGACATGTTTCGAATCACACGGACGGTATTCTCCACCAGAGCTTTGATCGTTTCGATGTGGGCGGCTTCGATGTGGCCGCGGGCCGGCGCGCGGCCGGCATCCTCGCCTTGCGCGCCGGCCGCCACGCGCTGCACGGCGGACAGGTTGCGCAATTCCACCAGGACGGCGGAGAGCGATTGGCCAACTTCGTCGTGCAGTTCGCGGGAAAGAGCGCGTCGCTCGGTCTCCTGCGCTTGCACCAGCCGCGCGGAAAGGTCCTCCAGTTGGCTTCGGGCGCGGGCGACTTCTTCATAGCGAAGGC
>DATGLY010000104.1:0-11416 GCA_035293905.1 Bryobacteraceae bacterium | reverse complement strand
TACGTTCCGGAGCGGCGCGACATTACGAGAGGTCCAGGACGCCTATATCCGGCACACGCTTTCGCTCGCTGGCAATAACAAGCGGCGGGCGGCGCGGATCCTCGATATAAGCGAAAGGACGCTTCACAGCCGGGTTACAGAATAGCGCCTTCGGGCAAAGCGCGCTAAGCCAGCGAAAAAGCTCTGCAAGCGACCTGGCGTTCCGCTAGTCCTGCGGGCGGCGCTTCAGAGTGGGCCGATCGTCGGAATCGCCGCCATTGGCGGAGCCGGAATCTCCCGCCGTGCTGGTTCCCGAGCCCGGCCTTCTGTTCAGCCGCGGCCGGTTCTGATCCTTCGTGTCGATGGTCCGGCGGTTATGCAGCATCTGCAAGCGCGCCTTGACCGTGTCGAACTCCGAAGTTGTGACGACGTATTCAGGCCGCTCCTTGAGCATGGTCTGAATGTTCTTCTGCGTGTTCGCAATGCGGTCGTCGGTGGGGGGATGAGTCGAGAAGAGCTTGTTGATTGCGCCCGGCTTCTTCTTTTCCAGCGACTCGATTTTTTCGAAGAAGTCCACGAAGGCTTCGGGATCGTAGCCGGTTTTGTACATGTATTGCAAGCCGAGCATGTCGGCCTCCGACTCCATGGCTTTGGAGAACTGGAGGAAGCCGATGGGCATGAGAATGCCAGCGGCTTGGCGCGCGCCAAAACCGCCCCAGCCGCCCATGAAGATCAAAGGAATGGTGGCCAACTGCGCCAGCTCACCCTTTGTGGCCTGACGGGTGCCGTGCCGGGCGGCTACGTGGGCGATTTCATGCGCCATCACGCCCGCCAGCTCGGCTTCGGTATCGGCCTTGAGGATCAAGCCGGAGTTCACGAAAAAGAAGCCTCCCGGGAGGGCGAAGGCGTTGATGTCTTCGGTGTCGATGACTTTGATGGTGAAAGGGACTTTGGCGTCGGAGTTGCGCACCAGATTTTGGCCCACTCGGTTTACGTACTCGGAGACGACCGGATCATCGATGAGTTTGGCTTGCCGCTCGACGTCCTGGGCGAGTTGCTTGCCCAAAGCGATTTCCTTATCGATAGAGTAGAAATTGACGCCCTTTCCGACGTCGCGATTGCCAATCTGATCAGGATCTTTTTCCTTGTCGGCGGCGCAGGCCGGGAAAGCCGCCAAGGAGAGAAGGACGCATCCGGCGGCGGAGCTCAAAGCGAACTTCCGGAGCTTGTAAGTAAAGACGCGGGACCGAACGCGATGGAAAAGCTTACCGGGCTCGGATGGGACGCAGCCGCATCCTTTGCGCTGCCCGAAAAAAGACCGCAAGGAGGCGGGCGCTTGCATCATAAACCAGCTCCTTTCACTGCTCGAGGTCAAATGGATAGACCTGTGTCTAGTATAAACCGAACGCATCAACAGACGTACATGGGCGCGCGTCCGGGTACGGCGACCGCGGAGGCTAGGCATATCGCGGGACCGTTTGCGGGATTCGCATGAGGTTCCACACTAGTAAGAGCGCTCAACGCAAGTGTCTATTTCGCCTAATGGGGGGCGGCGAGCCCGCCGATAAGAAACCTGGATGGCTTTAATCCAAGAGCTAGAAACGGTTGCCCAGAAACCCCCTTCCGCCATGACGGCAATGGAAGGGATGCTCCGGCACGCGGTGGACCTGTTCACGGTGCGCCGCGCCAACGCGATTGCCGCCATTCGGAGCCTTCAGGCGAAGGATCCAGCCAATTTCGTACTCGCCGCGGCCCGCCTGGTGACGCACCCGGCTACGGAAAGGCTTCCGGGCGCGGAGTATGTGGGGGGCTTGATAAGCCGGGACGATTCGCTCATCGATCTGCTGGTGGACGACGAAGCGCTAACGCACGAAGAGGCGCTTAAAATGGTCGAGCGGATGGCGCCCAGCCGGTTAATGCTGGAAGTACGGCTCATGCGCAAGATGCTGGAAAACGCCGACGGTTTGGGCGCAGCGATTCCCATGGGAGTGGCGTTACGCGTCATGAGCATGGTCGAGGCGATTTCCGACTGTTCCCGAGTCACCTTGTATTTGAGTCAATTGGAGCGGCATCCGAGCGCCGAGGTTCGTTCTAAAGCGGCTCTATTGCTCGGGCGCGGCAATATTAACGTGGGCCGAGTGCGGCGTTTTCTCGCCTCGCAGGATGCGCGTCTGCGAGCCAACGCCGTTGAGTCTCTTTGGGGAATGAATACCGAGCAGGCGCGCGCCTTGTTTTTAGAAGCCTCGCAGGATCCCAACCGGCGCGTGGCGATCAACGCTCTGGTGGGGCTTTGCAGAGCCGGAGAAGCCCAGGCGCGGCGAAAGCTCGTGGACCTCGCTCACGGCCAAGATCCCCTTTCCCGCCGTGCGGCGGTATGGGCCATGGGTAAATTAGGAGACCCCGAGTTCGCGGAAATTCTTGCGGCTTTCAAAGACGATCCGGATGAGAACATGCGAAAAATGGCGGCGCAAAGCCTGACGATGCTGCGGCCGCCCTCCGCCGCGCCGGCATCCCAGGCGGAACCTCCCAGCGATCCGGCCCCCGCCTTGAGAAACGGCCCTGAAAAGTAGCCCGCCGCGCGGCCTTTACCAAAGCATTCTACGAACCCCCAGGCTAGCCAAAGGGTCCCGCGTAGTCTTGCCGCGCCCGAAAAATGACCGAAAGATATCTTCGGAATCGCCGGAGATAATGATAAGCTTACCGATTGCTAAGGTTTTTCGTTCGCCGCCGACTGTGGCTCTCGCTTTTGCTGCTGTTTTCATGCGCGGCCGTCTTTCCGCCAGCCACTGTCGCGCATAACGTCTCCCAGCGCGACGCCTTGTTCGTTCAGTCGAACCACGGCGCCGCGATCGCTCCGTTCTTGTATTTGGGAGCCAAGCATATGGTGACAGGATATGACCATCTGGCGTTTCTGTTCGGGGTCATTTTCTTTCTTTACCGGCTGAAAGACGTTGTCGCATACGTCAGCCTGTTCACTATCGGACATAGCATTACGCTGCTGGCGGGCGTCTTGGGCGGCATCCACGCGAACTCATTCGTGGTGGATGCGATTATCGGATTCTCCGTGGTTTACAAAGCTTTCGACAATATGGGCGGATTCACGCAATTGCTCGGGTTTCAGCCCAACGCCAAGCTTGCGGTGCTGATTTTCGGTTTTTGCCACGGTTTTGGCTTGGCCACAAAGCTCCAACAGCTCGATTTGTCCAAAGACGGGCTGATCGCCAATATCTTGAGTTTCAATGTGGGGGTGGAAATCGGCCAAGTGCTTGCTCTGACGGCGGTGTTGATTGCGCTGGGCTTTTGGCGGGCGCGGAGCGGCTATCTCCGCCACGCGTTCGCGGCCAACGCCGCACTGATGACGGTGGGCTTCCTGCTCGCCGGCTACCAGATCGCCGGCTACTGGTTAGCTTCTTGAGGAGAAAGCTATGACGCCGCGGCCAGCCAACGAACCCATCGGCGCGCCAACGAAAGGGGCGCTCGCAAAAGCGGTCGGCGTTGCGCTCCTAGTTGCTCTGCTGCTTCTGTTTGCCGTGGTGCTCCCAGCCGAATATGGCTTCGATCCTCTAAAGACCGGCGCGGCGCTGAAATTGACCGGAATCGCACAAGCGGGACAGGGCAAGGGTCATGCCGCCGCGGCGCCCGTTTCAGCGGGCGTCTTTACGCCCCAGCCCCGAATCTACAAGGTCGACTCCGAGGACTTCCAACTGCGTCCCGGCGAAGGCATGGAGATGAAATACCACATGGAGAAGGGCGCGGTGATGGTGTATGCGTGGAAAGCGGACGGGAAACTCGCCTACGAATTCCACGGCGAGCCGGATCAGAAACCGGACAAAGACTATTACGAAAGCTACGAACTGGACGACAAAACCGGCAAAGATGCCTCGTACGGCTCGTTCACCGCGCCGTCAACCGGGATTCATGGGTGGTTTTGGCAAAACAAAAGCGGCCAAGACATCAAATTTCATTTGAGCGTGGCTGGCTTTTTCGACTCCGCCAAGATGTTCGCGGGAGGGCCGGCCGAAGACGTGCCAGTCGAGGACGCCAAGTAGGTTGCCTTAATGGGCGAGCCGCTTGCGCTCCACCCGTCACGGCCCCGGTTCAGCGCGTAAGACGCGGAAGCTTGCGCGCAAAGCCCAGCGTAAAAAGGCCGAAGGCCACCAGAAGCATGGTGCTTGCTTCGGGGGCAGTTGACAGAGGGGCGCTTATTGCACCTCCGCCGCCGCTTGCGGCGAGGAAGCCGACGTCGACGTTGTCGAGGCCAATAGTGGCTTTGTTAAACTCCGCAAAGACCGTCAGCGACGTAATGGCGCTAGCCGAACTGTAGCCGAAAAATACGCTGCCGGGAAGGCTCACGCCGGCCGGGCTTACAAACTGCGAACCGCCATTCACGATCACCCCGTACGGCACGCCGGCATTGGCGTTTACGTTGAGAATGTCGAGACCGATGGCGAAGACGTTCGATGGCAAATCGACCGTGATGGTCGAATACAGCACGCCATTGGCCGCGGGCCCGGAAAGGGCTGGGTCGCCGCCGCCATCCCAATTTCCAAGCGTGGTCACCGTCACGCTCGAATTCGACGTGCAATCGGACCAATTCGAAAGGCAGCCGATGAAATTTGAGCCTGTGGCCGTGTCGATCACCGAGCCGCCCGGTCCCGTGGTCCAAGCGCCGTTGCTGAACGTAATGTTGCTGAAACTGAGAGAACTGTTGTCGGAAAGAAATTTGTTCCAGTCCGTAGTGTCCTGACCCGAGGAAGACGCCCCCGTGTAAGTGGTCGAGCAGATTGCCGTCAGCGAGCACGCAGACAGCAGCAAAACAAGCGATGCGCAGATTCGCATTCTAAGCCGCCTCCGACGTAGTTTTCGGTACAGAATTGGTGGGCGCCGGGCGGGATTTCTCTGCACAGGATCTTCGCTAGGCCAGGCGGCCCAAAGGGATAGGCCGGAACAAATTCGGGCGGGGCGCCGTAATCTGGTAGTGGCATGAACTCCTCCCGAGCTTCCTTCCTCGAGGCGGCGGCGGTCGCTTTGGACTCTTTGCGATCAAGCAAGCTCAGAAGTTTCCTGACGCTGCTTGGGATCATCCTTTCCACCACCACGTTGATCGCCGTCATGGCGGTGATCCATGGGATGGATGTCTACGTGGCGCAGACTGCTTCCTCGATGGGAAACGATGGGTTCAGCGTCCTGCGGGTGGCCTTCACCGGCCCTCGGGATCCGAAGCGCTTTATGGAGCAGCAGCGGAACAATCCCGAGCTGACTCGCGAGGAGTACGGATTTTTGAAGGAACGCGCCAAGTTGATCCGCGAATTCAGCATTTCGGCGAACCGCTCGGTGAAGCTGACCTACGCGGGCGACTATGTGGACGGCGTGCTCTGCAACGGATTCACGGCCAACGGAGCGCTGCTCACCAACACCCAGATCGGCATCGGGCGCATGTTCACGGAAACGGAAGACGAGCGCAGGCTGGCGGTTGTGGTGATCGGAGCGGACCTTAAGGACCGCTTTTTCCCAAACGTCGATCCGGTGGGAAAAATTGTGGGCGTGGACGGGACGCCGTTCCAGGTGATCGGAGTGGGAAGACCCAAGGGCAGCGTGTTCGGCCAATCCCAAGACAACTACATCGCGATTCCGGAGCAGACCTATTTCAAGATCTACGGCGACCGGACCGGAATCCGGTATAACTTCGCGGCCATCGATCGCGACCGCTTGCAAGAAGCCCAGGACGAGATCCGTTCGTTAATTCGCGCATATCGCCATTTGCCTCCGGGCAAGGACGACAATTTCGGGATTCAGTCCTCCGATTCGCTGGTTTCCACCTGGGACCAGCTGACCGGCGCAATCGCCAGCGCGGCGGTGGGCGTGGTCAGCGTGTTCATGGTGGTGGGCGGCGTGGTGATTATGAATATCATGCTGGCGGTGGTAAGCGAGCGGACGCGCGAAATCGGCGTGCGCAAAAGCGTGGGCGCCCGGCGGAGGGACATTCTCAATCAGTTTTTGGTGGAGTCGTCGATGCTGGCGGGATTCGGGGGACTCTTTGGAGTCGTCATCGCCTGGGTGGTGGCCGTGGCGGTGCGGAATTTCACGCCGGTTCCCATGGAGGTGCCGCTAGGCGCGGTCGCAATCGGGGTGTCGCTATCGGCCATCGTAGGGCTGTTTTTCGGAATCTACCCGGCGCGCAGGGCGGCGCGGCTGGACCCGATTGTGGCGCTGCGATCAGAGAATTGAGATGAAACTCCTTCTGGAAGTGATCAAGCTGGCGCTTGATACGCTGCGCGAAAACAAGATCCGCTCGTTTCTGACCGTTCTTGGCGTGATCATCGGAACGGGCACGATCATCGCGGTCGGCTCGATCTTGGCGGGCCTGGACGGCGCGGTCACGGGCGCTATCCGGAGCATGGGCACCAATACCGCCATCGTTTTCAAGATGCAGATCATGGGCGGATTCGGCGGCCGGACTCCGGAGGAGCGCAACCGCAAGCCGCTGACTTACGAGAACGGCCTGGCCATCGCCGAGCGTTGTCCGTCGGTAGAGCGCGTGAGTCCCTATCTGCTGCCTCCAAACATGGGCTTTCTGCAAGCGCGCTACAAAGGCAATACCTACTACGGGCCTCAACTGGCGGGGACGTTTGAAAGCTACGCGGCGTCCTACAACGCCGATATGCGGTCCGGACGGTTTTTTACGGACAATGAAGGCGACCACCGGCTGCCCGTGGCGGTGATCGGCGAGGACGTCTATAAAGCGCTGTTCGGCGAGGAAAACGCAATCGGCAAGGTGATCAATGTGGCGGGGCAGGAAGTCACCGTGATCGGCGTCATGAACCGCCCCGCGACGTCGGTCCCGGGTCAGGACGACAACCGCGTTCTTGTGCCTTACTTCACGATGCGGAAGCTGTTTCCCACGGCTCAGGAGAACCTGCTGATGGTGATGGCAAAGGAAGGCAGGCTGGCGGCGGCGATCGATGAACTTCGCGTGGTGCTGCGGCAGGAGCGGCACGTGCCATTCGACAAGCCGGACAATTTTTTCGTCTCCACAGCCGACCAGTTAGTGGACCAGTTCCGGTCGGTGACCAGCGTAATCGCGCTGGTGATGGTGGTGCTGAGCTCGATTGGGCTGCTGGTGGGAGGAATCGGCGTGATGAATATCATGCTGGTTTCGGTGACGGAGCGGACCAGGGAAATAGGCGTTCGAAAGGCGGTGGGCGCGAGGCGATCGGACATCATTTTGCAGTTCTTGTCCGAAGCGGTGGTTCTGACAGGCTTGGGCGGTCTCATCGGAATGATGTTCGGCTGGGGGGTGAGCCGGATGGTTCGCGTGGCGATGCCGAGCCTTCCGGCCATGGTCCCGCTGTGGGCCGCGGCGCTCGGAATTGCTGTAAGCGTGGGTATTGGGGTGTTTTTTGGCATCTGGCCGGCGAGCAAGGCGGCAAGGTTGGATCCTGTAGAAGCGCTGAGGTACGAGTAGCGGGGGCCCCATAGCTTGCCGGCGCCGCGGCCGGCTCGCGCCTTGGCCCAAGCCTCCCGGGTGAGACCTTTTCGCCGGCCAATCGTCCATTAAGGTGTTGCAACGGAGTGCCGTGGCCCCGGAAAAGGCGGGCTTACAGGTAGACGAGGCGGCGCTAATCCGGGCTGCGCAGCGGGGCGATCGGGACGCCTTCGAGCAGCTGGTGCGCGTCTACGATCAGAGTGTGCTCAGGCTTGCCATGAATCTGTTGCGCTCGCCAGAGGACGCGCGGGACGTCTATCAAGAGGCGTTTCTGCGAGTCTACCGGAACCTGGGCAACTTCCGCTTCGATTGCAGCTTTCATACCTGGCTGTACCGGATTGTGACAAATTTGTGCCTGGACCAGATTCGCAAGCGGAAGGTGCGAAAAGAAGAAACGACCGTGGTGGCGACCGGAGACGGGCCGCTAGACCGGATGGATACGGTGGCCGAGCAGCGCGCCGACACCGATCCGGAGCGGAATCTGTTCAGCGGGCAGTTGCGAAGGCGGATCAAAGATGTGCTGGCCGATCTCACGCCAAGGGAGCGAATGGTGTTTGAATTGAGGCATTATCAAGGTCTGCGGCTGCGGCGGATTGGGGAGATTCTTGGCACGAGCGAAGAAGCGGCGAAGAACTGCCTGTTTCGGGCGACACAAAAAATGAGAGCCGCGCTAGGGGATTTTCTATGACCGTCCCGGTGGGGACTTTTTCATGAAGAGGGATGAGATGAGTTGCGCGGAAGCGCGAAGCCACTTCTGGCTTCTGGAGTATGGCGAACTGTCTTTCGACGAAGAAGAACGGATAGAGACGCACTTGGACCGGTGCGCGGACTGCCGCGCGGCGCGGGCGCGGACTAAAGAACTGCGCGAAGGCTTCGACAGCCTGGCCGTGGAGCCGCCTGCGTCGCTGCTGCGCGACTGCCGCGCGGATCTGGCGACTCGCCTGGAATGGGAGCCTCCGCCCCCGTTTGCGGCGCGGCAGGAAGGCAGCGAGTGGTGGGGCCAGTTTTTGGAGACCTTGACCAGTGGATGGGTGTTGCGCCCCGCCGGAGCTGTGGCGCTGCTCGCGCTCGGATTTATGGGCGCGAGGCTGGCTCCGTCGCTGGGCTTTTTGGACTTTTCGGGAGCATCCGAAGCCGGTATGAGCCGCGTGCGCGACGTGCAAGCGTCTTCGGACGGACGGATTCGAATTGTGGTGGACGAAACGCGGCAGCGGACGGTGACCGGCGCGCCCGGGGATCGGCGGATTCAAACGCTTCTGCTGAACGCTGCGCGGGATCCGAGCGACCCCGGCTTGCGGGAAGAGAGCTTAAGTTTGTTGGACAAGCGCCCGTTTTCAAGAGAGGTCCGCGACATGTTGGTGTACGCGTTGAAGAACGACGATAACGCGGGCGTTCGGATGCGGGCGATTGAAGGACTGAAGGAATTCGCGGCCGACCCCGAGGTGCGGAGCGCGCTCTCGCAAGCTTTGTTGGGAGACGCAAATCCAGGTATTCGGATGAGAGCGATCGATTTGCTGGCGGGAGACGCGGCGGCCGCCGGCGCGGGCGGCAACTTCGCCCCCGAAAATATGGACCGGCAAATCATTGGAACCCTTCAGCAGCTCATGCTGCGGGAGGACAATGCCTATTTGCGGCAACGAAGCCAGAGAATTCTGGAAGCCGCCAACGCCTCGACGGAGATTTATTGATGCGGGCGATTCTATTGGCGGCAGCGGCGTTGCGCCTGCTGGGGCAGGAGCCGGTAATTACGCGGCAGGGAAATTATTGGGTTTACACGGAGAGCGCAAGCGTGCCTGTCGAGCCGCATGGACAGTTGCAGGTGGAGGCGCGCGGGCACATTGTGGTGCACGGAGACGGAGGCGACCGGGTTTTCTATAGGCTGGTGCAGCGCGTCCCCGCGGCGTCGGAGTCGGAAGCCCGGCAGCTTTTCGGAATCCGGGACGTGGCCGCGCGGCGTCTTGGATCGGTGACGCGGGTCGTCGTTCAGCAGAATTCCTCGCCCAAGGTAGCGAATCAACTGGACATCAATGCGCCCCGGACATTGGCCGTGGTAACTCTTCAGACGCAGCTTATCGGAGGAGTTGACGCCTACGATTTGGACGGAAGCGTGAACGCGCGGACCCCCTCCGGAGACATCCGCCTGGACCGGATTCGCGGTTGGGTTGCGGCTCGGGCTGGGAGCGGCAATCTGTTCTTTGGACACGTAGGCGGAATTGAGGAGTGCCTCACGGGCGCCGGAGACATCACCGTGGAAAACGCCGTGGGCGGCGTGAAGGCTTGCCGGACGGGCGCCGGCGAGTTGATTGTGAAACAAGCCGGCGCCCCGGTGGTTCTGGAAAATGAGGGCGGCAATATCACGGTCGAGCGGGCGGCGGCGGCGGTAGAGGCGCACGCCATCTCCGGCCTCATTCGCATCGGCCAAGCCGGCGGCGAGGTGATTGCGGATTCGCGCGGCGGCGCGATTCAGGTAGGCTCGGCGCGCGGGGTGAAGGCTGAATCCGCCCAAGGCCCCGTACGCCTGCGCGGACCCGCGGGGCCGATGAATGTCTCGACGGCGGCCGGGAGCATCATCGCCGAGCTGATGGCGGGCGTGCCGATTCAGGATTCCTGGTTGGCCGCGGGCTCGGGTGACGTTACCGTTTCTATACCGTCCAATTTTCCGGTGTCGGTGATGGTGACCAACGACCGGGGCGGATACCCTCAGATTATGTCGGACTTCCCCGAGGTGCGCCCGGCGGGCTTGACCTTCGCCAAGCCGCAGGTGGTGGCCCAGGGCGCCATCAATGGCGGCGGTCCGGTCTTGCACATCAACGCCGGCACGGGAGTCGTCTATCTTCGTCGTAGTAAATAGGGCGCATCCAATGGCGCCCGATACACGGCCTTGTCGGAATCGGCGAAGCCAGGAGTGAGTATGCGAATTCATAATCTATTCGTGAGGGCGGTTGCGGGAATTGCTCTTTGGGTTTCTTCCGCGGCGGCTCAAAACGCAACGCCTCTGTTTCAGTACTTTCAGCCACCCCGCGGGAGCGGTAGTTTTCTGGGCGTCTTCCTGCAAGAAGTTGGGCCGGATCGCGCCAAGGCGTTAAAGCTCCCAGAAGAAGAGGGAGTGGAGATCACCGGAGTGGAGCCCAACAGCCCGGCGGCGGCCGCCGGCTTGATGGCGGGAGACGTGGTGCTCAAGTATAACGGGCAAGATGTGGAGGGAATGGAGCAATTCGGACGTCTGGTGCGGGAAACTCCCGCGGGGAGAGAAGTGAAGCTTCTGATTGTTCGTAACGGGAGCTCACAGACCGTGGCTGCCAAAATTGCCGCGCGGCCCGTCGGCGCCGTCTCGGCAACCCCTTTTTTCACCCAGAACACGGCTCCGCTGGAGCCTTCTCTAAGGGCGGAGCCTCCTGTTAGCGCCTTGCGGCTGTTCACCGGGACGAGGGTGATGGGCGTCGAGACCGAGCCGCTCAGCGGACAGCTTGCGGACTATTTCGGCGTGAAGGACGGCGTGCTCGTGCGCTCGGTGAGTAAGGGCTCGGAGGCCGAGAGAGCCGGGATCAAGGCAGGCGACGTGATCACGAACGTCGGCGGTGCGAAAGTGACGAATGGGCCCGAAATCACGGCGCAGCTCCGTGCAGCGCGCGGCGCTTCGGTTTCCGTCACGCTCATGCGCGATCATCGGGAGGTGACCGTGAACTTACTTCTTGAGGGGCGCGATAACGGCCAGCGGTTTTGATCGGACCGGCGGCGGTAGTCTGGGGATCGGCCGTACTTCGCGGCCGACGATCGCGCGCTGGAAGAGGCGCTTCGAGGAACTGGGAATGGCCGGCCTAGACCCAAGACATAAGGGAAGCACACCGCGAGCAGGGACACCGGCTGCACAGGCCAGGGTGCTTCGTAAGTCAACGCAGCGCCCGGAAGATGGCAGCATGCACGGGAGTTGCCGCAAAAGGGCGGCAACCG
>DATGLY010000103.1:0-33386 GCA_035293905.1 Bryobacteraceae bacterium | reverse complement strand
GTGCCGCTTTCCCCGTAAATCAGCACGCGCCCATTGGTGGCCGACATCAGCGTCAACTGCTGCCGCAAAGCCTTCATCGGCACGCTTTCTCCGATGATCTGGGGCATGCCGCCCGCGGTTTCCTTCATCCGCGCGAGTTCGAGCTGCAGCCGTTTCTGCTCCGCCGCGTTATGGATCGCCACCGTCGCCTTTTCGATGGTCAACGGCTTTTCCAGAAAATCGAATGCGCCAAGCTTGGTCGCGCGAACCGCGGTTTCAATCGTGCCGTGGCCGGAAATGATAATCACTTCCGGCCGGTGCTCGAACGGAATCTCTTGAATGCGGCCCAGCGTCTCCAGGCCGTCCATTTTCGGAAGCCAGACGTCCAGCAAAACGACTTCGTATGTGTTCCGCGCCAGTTCCTCCAGGCACGCTTCGCCGGTTTCCACCGCCACGCAGCGAAAGCCCTCGTCGCTCAGCGCTCCGCCGAGAGAGTCGCGAATTCCTGGTTCGTCGTCGACGATCAACACGCGCGTAGTCTTCAAGCGTGCGCCTCGGCCGTCTCCGCAGCCATCGCGGGGACCTCTACGTAAAATCGCGCTCCCGAAGGCCGGTTGTCTTCCACCCGAATTCTCGCGCCGTGCTCGGAAAGAATCTGGCTGACAATCGCCAGCCCCAATCCCGTTCCTCGCCCCTTGGTCGAAAAGTAAGGCAAGAAGAGCTTTTCTTTGTCATCGGCCGAAATGCCGGGCCCGGTGTCCGCCACCACTAGCTCGATGCTATCGGAAGCCGCCCGGGTCGCCACCAGCAGCCGCTTGACCAGCGAATCGCGCATCGCTTCGGCCGCGTTGTCCACCAGGTTCACCACTACCCTCTGAAACTGCTCCGGATCTATATTCACCGTCGGCAGCGCGCTCGCGAGATCGACTCGAAGGTCGATGGATTCCAGCCGTCCCGAGAAAACCTCCAAGGCGTGCCGCACCACCTCGTTCAAATCGCTCGGCACAGGCTGCGCGGAAGGAAACCGCGAGAAATTAGAGAACTCGTCTGCGAGGGTCTTCACCGACTCCACTTCGCGGGCGATCGTGGCCGAACATTCGCGCAAAATCCGTTCCGAGCCGGGCTTTAAAGGGCCGCGATCGAGCATTCGCGCGATCCTTTCCGCCGATAGCGCGATGGGCGTCAGTGGATTTTTGAGCTCGTGCGCGATGCGCCGCGCCACTTCCTGCCATGCCGCCGATTTTTGCGCCCGCAAAAGTTCGCTGGTGTCTTCCAGCACCAGCACGAACCCCTGGTCTCCTTCACGCCGCCTGTCGCCTGAAGCGCCGCCAGGCTGCGCCGGCAGAGCCGACACGGTCAGCGCCAAATGCCGCACGTGACCTTCTGCCCCCTCCGGTTCCATGTCGAATTGACTCGCCGCGACTCCAACCCGCTGCGCCCGCTTCATCAAATAGCGGATCTCTCTCGACTCCTCGGGCGGAAATAAATCCTCCAGGCGCCGCGCGGCCTCTACGCGCCCGGGGGAGAAGAGCCCATGCAACGCCCGGTTCACCCGCCGGATCGAGCCGTCGCTTGCCAGCGAAATCACTCCGGTCGGAATGCTTTCAAGGATCGCCTCCGTGAACTGCCGCCGGCTTTCCAGTTCGCGGCTGTTTGCCTCCAAATCCTCCAGCATTTCGTTGAAAGCTCTCACCAGCGTCGCCAGCTCGTCGATGGCGGGCGTCGAAACGCGATGGCTCAAGTTGCCCTTGCTCACCCGGCTGGCCGCGTTCACCAGCGTCGCAATCGGCCGGCTGATCTGGCGCGAGAGCACCAGCGCGATCCAGGTCGCAAAAAAAAGAATAAACAGCGTGATCAGCGCCAGCACCAGCAAATACAGGCTCCGAATCATCTTTTTGCTGGCGGAAAGCTGGTCGTATTCCCGGATATATTTGTCCAGATCGCTTTGCTTGCGCGCCAATTCCACCCGCGGCCGCAACCGCACCACCAATGTGCCAGGCCGGCCTGTCGGGCTCGCTCCCGGCAGAGTCGCTCTTGCCGTAAATAGAATTCCACTGCCCTCCATCGAGCAGATCACCTGCCCAACGCCGGCGGAATCCTCCACTCGCAGTTCGGCGATCCGGTTCTCCACGCATGCCCGCTCTGCCCCCGCCTTTGGCCACTCTGCGGCCAGCCAATTGGCGAGCGCCTGCGCGCGGCTCTGGACTTCGTCGCCCAGCGCGACTTCGGTGTCCATCAAGTCGACCTTCATGTTCTCGCCGGGCCTGCTGAACCATTTGTCTAAATTGCGGTTCAAAATCATGTAGCTGAACGCGAACAGAAACGCGACCGGCACAATGCTCAGCGCCAGGGCGCCCAATACTAGCTTGGACTGGATGCGCGATCCTTCCCTGCCGCTTCGCCTTTCCAGATAAAGCTTCACGCCCGTCCGCAGCAGCATGAACGCCAGCGTCACGGTGAGCAGAAAAACCACTGTCGAAATCGCCCAGAACGTGACCGTTTGGGCCGGGTTGGAGGGAGCGTAGTTGTCCAGGTTGAACGAAACTTGCAACTCCACCAGGGCCAGTAAAACCGCCAGCAGCGCCGCTCCCGCCGCGATCACATACCGTTTCCGCAGTTTGGCTCCCCACCGCATCGCTTATGTTTTAAGCATACGCCGCACCGCTGGCTCGCGCCACGAAACCGCGGCTCATCCGTCTTCGCCATGCCTGGCGCGGCGGCTGAGACCATTCCCGCTGCGAATCGCAACGGCGGTCGCCCGGCGCGCGACTACAATGATACAAGTCCCTCGGGTAATTCAATAATGATGAGATGGGCGAATGGTGCAATCCTTGCGCCGTGTTCGGCGCTTCCCCCCTTGCCGGCGGGCCGCGAGTCGGGTCGGTGAGGAAGTAGCCATGGAGCCGGTCAATATCGGAATCATCGGCCTGGGAAATGTGGGCTTGGGGACCCTGGACATTCTGGCCGAGAATGCCGCTGGCATCGCCCTGAAGCTGGGGTTTCCCTTGCGCGTGCGCGCCCTTTGCTCGCGGGGCATCGCCCACAAAACCATTCCCCCCGCTTTCGATTCCGCCTTCCAGACGGCGGATTGGCGCGAGATCGTGAATCTACCCGATGTTCACATCGTGGCCGAGCTGGTGGGCGGCTCGGGCGCGGCTCGCGAGATTATTGAGGCCGCGATCGCCCGGGGCAAATCCGTGGTGACGGCGAACAAGGAATTGATGGCGCTGGCCGGCGCCGATCTATGGGATAGCGCGATTGCAGCCCGGATCAATCTGGCGATGGAGGCGAGCGTGGCGGGCGGCATCCCCATTCACGCGGTCTTGCGCGAAGGAATTTCCGGCGACCGGATCGGCGCTCTCTACGGAATCCTCAATGGAACCTGC
The DNA here is from genome assembly GCA_035293905.1 of Bryobacteraceae bacterium. GTDB lineage: Bacteria > Acidobacteriota > Terriglobia > Bryobacterales > Bryobacteraceae > Palsa-187. Next base: position 30,021 of record DATGLY010000103.1, on the reverse strand, counting down.
AATTACATCCTGACCGAGATTGAGCGCCGCGGCGCAAGCTTCGAGGAAGTGCTTAAGGAAGCCCAGGCCGCCGGCTATGCCGAGGCGGATCCGTCGGCCGACGTGGATGGGTTCGATTCGCGGAGCAAGCTCGCGATCCTTTCGGCCATGGCCTTCGGAGAACGCATCGTTCCCGGCGATATCTACATGGAAGGCATCCGGCGCATCACGCCCGTCGATTTCGAGTACGCCCACCTCCTGCATCACACCATCCGTCTGGTTTGCGCGGCGCGGCAGACTCCGGCCGGGCTCATCTTATCGGTTCGCCCCTCGCTGATCCCGGAATCCACCATTCTTGCCAGCGTCCGGGGAGCGTATAACGCCGTGTGGGTGCGCGGGAAATTCGGCGCCGATACGTTTTATTACGGCCGCGGCGCCGGACCTCATCCCACCGGCGTCGCCGTGGTCAGCGATCTCATGCGCGTGGCTCGCGAGATCCGCGGAGGCAGTCCCGAGCGCGTGTCCCCGTTCGCCCATGCCCGGTTGGGCGAATACAAACCCATCCCCGTCACCTTGCACGAATCCGCATATTATTTGCGCTTTCGAGTGGAGGACCGGCCCGGCATCATCGCCCAGTTGGCGTCGGCGTTGGCGGCTGAGAATATTTCTATTGACGCGGTGCTGCAACTGCCCGCCGCCAATTGGCGCGATCTCCCATTTGTAGTGACCGTGCAGCCCGCCGCGGAAGCGTCCATTCGCGCCGCCATCGCCCGCATGGCCGGAATGAAATTCTTCGTCGAGCCGCCTCTGGCTATGCCGATGGAGCAATCCCTGTAGCGTGACGCGGCCCATGGCGCGCCGCCCCGCTCGGATCATTGAATTAAGATCGTGCTCACGATGGGATTCTGCTTAATCACGCCGAACTGAATGACGATCGCTCCTCCCGTCACCGTGACCGGAAACCTTTCGGTCACAGCCGTATAGGCCGCCCCGGCCGCTTGAAAAATATCGAAATTGGTCAGCACCGCGGCTCCGTTTATGGATACGTTGAACAGCCTTTGCCCGGAGCTGGCGTAGTGAGGCTCGGCGAAACCGAGCGTGACGTTGTAAGTCCCGTTCGGAATGCCGTTGAAGGTGTAAACGGTCGGGACCACTTCCGGACTCTGATGGAAGGTCTGGAACAGAGGCTGATCGTTTGTTCCCGCAATCGGGTTACTTGTGCTTTGGAGGCTGCCGTTGCTGTAGTGGGAGTCCGCGCTCCAAACGTTTCCCGCCGTGTCCGTGTAGGTTCCGCCGCCCGCGTTGATGCGGATGGGAGTGAACGGACTGCTTGCGGCTGTCACCGTAAACGTGACGCTGCCGCTGGTTCCGCCCGGCGTCGTGACCGTGACGTTCTGCGGGCCGGGCGCCGCCCCCGCGGAGATGACGAAGGTAGCCGTGACCTGAGTGGCCGTAGACGTTACGCCTGTGGCGCTAATGCCCGATCCGCTGAAATTAAGGGACGCGCCGCTCAGATTCGCGCCCGACAGCGTGACCGGAACGCTCGTGCCCGCCACGCCGCTGGCCGGCGTGATCGAGTTCAACGTGGGTGGTGGCCCATTGCTTACGATGGCGATGGCGTTAACGATAGGGTTCTGTCGGACGGCGCTGAACTGGATGGCGATTTGCCCGCCGGTTACGCTGATCGGGAACGACTCGCTCAGCGCCGCGTTCCCGCCCACCGTGGCGAAGATGTCGAAATTGGTCAGCACCGCGGCTCCGTTAATGGCGACGTTGAAAGTTCTCGCTCCCACGGAAAAATATTGAGACTCCGCGAAACCGAGCGTAACCGTGTAGCTGCCGTTGGGTATGCCGTTGAAAGTATAGACCGTCGGGTTGACTTCCGGGCTCTGATGGAACGTTTGGAACAGCGCCGGATCGCTGGTTCCCGAAATAGCGTTAGTGGTGCTGTGAAGAGATCCGTTGTTGTAGTTTGAGTCCGCGCTCCACAGGTTGCCGTGGCTATCGGTGTAAGCGCCGCCGCCCGCGTTGATGCGGATGGGAGTGAAACCGCCTGCGGGAGCATTCACCGTGAAGCTCAGGACGTTGCTCGTCCCGGCCGCCGTCGTCACCGTCACGTTTCGCGATCCCGGGGCCGCGGTGCTGGCGATCGTGAACGTCGCCCTCACCTGGGACGCCGTGGAGCTGAGACCGCTGATCGCGATTCCCGCCATCGCGGAGAGGGACGCTCCCGCGAGGTTCGAGCCGTTCAGCGTGACATTGACGGCCGTGCCAGGCGCGCCGCTGGATGGGCTAATCGAGCTCAAGGCGGGCGGCGGAGTGGTCACCGTGAAAGTCAAGGAGTTGCTGGCCCCCGCCGAATTCGTCGCCGTCACGGCTTGCGTTCCAGCCGCGGCGCCGGGCGCGATGTTGAACGTCGCCGTGATTTGAGTCGCGCTCGCGCTGGCGATCGCCGCCGTGATTCCCGAGCCGCTAAAGTGAAGAGTCGCGCCATTCAGCGTCGTCCCGGTCAACGTCACCGTTGGGCTGGCCCCCGCGGCGCCGCTGGCGGGGCTTATCGTGCTCAGAATCGGCGTCGCCGGCAACTGCAAGGCGCAATAGCCTCCCAGCCCGTTTACCCAGTTCTGCTGGATCAGGTAATCCAGCCCGCCCAGTCTCATGTTGGCCACCGATCCGTTGCTCGCAAGATAGCTGGTTCCGAACGTCCACGCACATTTATCGGCCACTTCATTCCCAGCGTTGTCGTACCACGCCGTGCCGTCTGGATCGGTAACGGATTCTTCCAGTTCGTGGGCGATGATGCTGGCCATCGCGTCGGCCGCCGGATCTCCGTTCGGGCTGTTGCCGGTCTGCACGGCGCAGGCAGCCAGCCCTTGCGTGTTGGCGTTGCCGACAAAGGCGAATTTGATGTCCACTCCATTGATCGTCGCGTTGGCGTGCCAGCCGCAATACGACGTTATGAATCCAGTGGTTTCCTGAACGTCTTGCCATGTCAGTACGAAATAGACGCCATTTTTATCGCTCGGCAAATGCCCCCCGGAAATCGCGTTCGCCACGATGGCTTCCACGCCGGCGTCGTCTAACACTTTGCCCAGCGAATAATTGTCCGTGTAGGAAGGTCCGAAATTTACGGAATTGCTGATATGGGTGTTGGAGCTGTCGTAATAGGTCGTATTTATGGCGTAATAGGGCGACCCGCCGTCGAACTGCGCGAAATGTGACAGAATGCTGACGGCGGTGGGATCGGCGGCCCAGTTGCCGTACCAGATGTAATAGACGGTCGGAGTTCCCAGCATCACAGGTCCTCCGTGGTAACACACTCCGTTGGCGCAACTGGCAAGCGAAGATGCTCCCGTCGCCGTCCCCGCATCGAGGGAGGCCTTGGGATTGATTCTCGAAGGCAAAATAGATTTGGAAATCTGCCCTTCGCCGGAAATTTGCCCTGGAACGAAAGCAAGCATCGGGCCTAATGCGGCTAACGCACACCACGCGATTCGGTTCAACGACATCTGAGTGGATTCTCCTAGACTGGTTAGGCTCTACCGGACCCTGGCAGTCCTCGGCGGCGCGGGACTGCCGTTTACGGCAAACGCGTATGGTAGTGGGGCCAGTTTAGTGGCGGGCGGGCGTGGATGTCAAGCCGGAAAAACCCGCAAAACTGTCGTCCATCTTCGAATCAGACGTCCGCCGTCAGTCGATATATGGATAGGCAAGCAGCGTGAGAAATTCCGGGAACTCCGCGCTGGTCGTCATTTGTTCGAAGATCTTTGCTGCGTCGTCGAATCGGCCCGGGCCGGATTGGGATTTGAGCTTGGCAAGTTGTTGGGCTGTGGCCGCGCGTACGATTTCCGGCGTGACCGTCCGGCCGTCGTCGAATTTGGCCCCGTGCCGGATCCACTGCCAAACTTGCGCCCGGCAGATTTCCGCCGTGGCGGCGTCTTCCATGAGGTTATATATGGGAACACACCCCAGCCCGCGCAGCCAGGCTTCCACATACTGCAAGCCAACATCGATGTTCCAGCGCAGTCCCGCCTCGGTAATCGCGCCCGCGGGAACCTCCAGCAGATCCTTGGCGCTTACGCGCACATCCTCCCGTTTTCGGAATATTTGGTTGGGGGACTTCATGTGCTCGTCGAAGACTTCTTTCGCCACCGGAACCAGGCCCGGGTGCGCCACCCACGTGCCGTCGTGGCCGGCTTTTACTTCCCGCAGTTTGTCGGCGCGGACTTTGTCGATAGCTTGCTGGTTGGCGGCCGGGTCGTTCTTGATTGGCACCTGCGCCGCCATGCCTCCCATGGCGTGGACATTCCGGCGATGACAGGTTTGGATCAGAAGATCCACGTAGGATTTCAGGAAATGCCGCTCCATGGTCACCTCCGCTCGATTCGGCAACACAAAAGCCGGATGATTGCGGAATTTCTTGATGAAGCTAAACATGTAATCCCAGCGGCCGCAGTTCAGGCCGGAGGAGTGATCCCGCAGCTCCCACAGGATCTCGTCCATCTCGAAAGACGCGAAGATCGTTTCGATCAATACCGTCGCGCGGATGGTCCCGCGGGGAATGCTAAGGGCGTCCTGCGAAAAATGGAAAACATCGTTCCATAGCCGCGCTTCCAAATGGCTTTCCAACTTGGGTAAGTAGAAATACGGCCCGCTCCCGCGCGCCATGAGCTTTTTGGCGTTGTGAAAGAAATAAAGACCAAAATCGAACAACGAGGCCGAAATCGGAGCGCCGTTCACCCTAAAATGCCTTTCTTCAAGATGCCAGCCGCGTGGCCGCACCATCAGCGTCGCAGTCTTGTCGTTCAGCTTGTAGGCTTTGCCCTCGGCGCTGGTGAATTCAATCGTCCTGTTGACGGCATCCCGAAGATTCACTTGCCCGTCGAGATTATTGCTCCAGGTGGGAGCGTTGGCGTCCTCGAAATCGGCCATGAAAACGTTTGCGCCGCTGTTCAGCGCGTTGATGATCATTTTGCGATCCACCGGGCCCGTGATCTCCACCCGGCGGTCCGTCAGATCGGCGGGGATCGGGGCCACCGTCCACTCTTGGGAGCGGATCGCGGCGCTCGAAGCCAGAAAGTCCGGAAAATGACCTGCGTCGACTTCGGCCTGCCGCTGCTTGCGGCGGGCCAGCAGTTCTTGCCGCCGGTCCTCGAAGGCCGCTGAGAGACCCGCCAGAAACTTCACTGCCTCTGGGGTAAGTATTTCGGCATGTGCGCCCCGGACGGGGGCGGCGATTTCGACTCTCGGGCCGCTGGCGGTTGGTAGGGACATCCCTTCCAGTGTAAGGCTTTGCGGGAATTTGTAAAGTCGGAGCTTGGTCGGACGACCTGCCGGAACGCGGCTTAAATCGGCCGCCATCGCCCTACGGCGAATCCCGGCTTGGAAGACCCTCCGCGGCCACGCCCACCTCTTTTTCGCCCTTCTGCACGTCTACTTCCAGCAACACCATCAAACCCGCGCCGAAAAATAGTATCAGCGACAGAATCGCCAGCCGGTAGCTTCCCGTGAACTGGAGCGCCAACCCAAAAATAATCGGGCAGAGCCAGCTTGTTCCCTTGTCGCTGATCCCATACAGCCCGTAGTATTCGGCTTCCTTGCCTTTGGGGACAAGCTGAGCATAAAGCGACCGGCTGAGCGCCTGGCTCCCTCCCAACACAACCGCGATCGCCGCCGCCGCGAAAAAGAACTGACCCGCCCCTTTCACTGACGCATAAACGTAAATCAGCACGCCGATCCAAATCGCCAAGCTTGCTGCGATGGCGCGTTTTGCGCCGATGGCTCGCGCCGCCGCGCCAAAGCCTATCGCGCCAAAGAACGCCACCAATTGCACCATTAGAATGGTCCCCGTAAGTTGCGCCACCGGGATCTTCAGCTCGTCCGAGCCGAATTGCGTCGCCAGCGCGATCACCGTCTGGATGGCGTCGTTATACAGCAGGTAGGCGACCAGAAACTTTAGCGTTTCGGGATACCGGCGCATCTGGGAAAGCGTCTGCAAAAGTTGGCGCACCACCGCGGAGGCGGCCGAGCGGCCCGGAGCAAGCTCGCGCGCCTTCCCCCGGTTGCGAAGAGCCAAAATCGTGGGAATCGTGAAGAGCGCCCACCACGCGCCCGCGGAACCAAGACTCAGACGTACGGCCAGCCCTTCTGGAATTTGGATCTTAGAGGCGTTCAAGTACAAAAGCAGATTCAACGCCAGCAGCAGGCCGCCGCCCAAATATCCGAAGGCCCAACCGCGCGAGCTTACGTCGTCGCGTTGCTCCGGCGCTGCGATTTGCGGCAAAAAGGAATTAAAAACCACGATCGACGCCCCGTAAGCGACATTGGCCACTACGAACAATCCTCCTCCCGGAAGGTAATGCCCGCCCCGCAAAAAAAACATCGCCATGGTCGCCCCCGCGCCCAGGAAAGCCGCGGCGGCCAGCGTTTCCCTTTTCCGGCGTCCATAATCGGCGACTGCGCCAGCCAGCGGAAGAATTAGCACCTGCGCCGCCACGGAGATGCCGATCGTATAGCTCCAAAGGCTGCGCGCATCCACCGGGATGCCGAAGGGGTGCACAAGGCCGCCGGCGTCGGCCGCGGCCTTCGCGATGACCGTCAAATAGGGACCGAGGAATACCGTGACGACGCTGGTGTGAAAGGGAGCGTTGGCCCAATCGTAGAGGTACCAACCCCACCGCTCCCGCCGGCCCGCCGAAAGGCCCTTCTTCACAGACGTGGCGCAGAAGGAGCGCTTGGCGTGTCTTGCAGCCGCTCCAGCAGCCGCATCATTCGCGGAGCCACTTCGCTTCGGCCCCCGAAGCGGAATTCGTTATAGGCCGAAGTGAGGTCTTCCACCAGGATCGAAATCTCCGACATGGGAAGGGCTCGGGCGAACTCCGCGGGTGTAAGGCAAGCCGGTTTTCGGAAGCCGCGCCGCTCAAGCAGGGTCAGCATCCGTTGGTACAACATGGTCGCGTCGGACGCCTGCCCTTCGCCGCGCGCCAGCCGCCGCACTCCCGCGCGCCGCCGGGCCATCGTTCTCAACACCCGCCAGAGCGGCGCCACAACAATGGCGGCCGCGACCAGCCCCAACGCCGCCCACATCAACTGCGGCCGCCCCGCGTCGCGCCAGAAGCCGGTTGCGGCGGAAAGCCAACTCGCCATCCCGGCGAGACCCAGCCCGCTCGTGGCTCGTTCGATCCGCGACGCCAGAGCCGATTGGTGCGGCAAATCGTAGCTCACCACCCAGTTTTGCCAAAACTGGTCAGCGGCGTCGCTCAGCATCGCGATTCGAGCCGCGATTTCGCCGGAACTCGCGTGTGGATCGGGCGGCGTCGGATCGAAACGCGTCCAGCCGCTCGACGGCAGCCACGCCTCCACCCAACTGTGCGCATCCGAGGCGCGCACCACCTGCCAGCCCGTAAGCGCGTTGTAGCTCCCGCCCAAAAAACCGATGGCGACGCGCGAAGGGATGCCGAGCGTCCTTAGCATCACCGCCATGGCGGAAGCGAAGTACTCGCAGTGCCCCTTTTTGCGAACGAAAAGAAAATCGGCGAGTGGATCAATGACGGGCTTGCTCGGCAAATCCAGCGTATAGGAGTAATCGTGGCGCAATCGCCGCTCGAGAAGTCGCGCGCGCTCTTCATCCGTTTCCGCCCCTTGCGTCATTTCCTGCGCAAGCGCTGAAATGCGCGGGTCCAACGCCGCGGGAAGTTGCAACAAATCTTGGCGCAGGTTCTCTGGCAGAGGCGTAACGGCGGCGCGCGCCGGAGCGGTTCCATCCTCGAAAAAACTGTAGACGCTGTAGCCGATTCCATTTGGCAGCCGCGGCACGCTCATCGATCCGCCCCGCCAGCCGTACACCTCCCGCAGGTTGATATTTATGGTTTCCGGCGATCCAGCAAAGAACAGAGTATCCGCCGCGATCTCCTCTAGCTCGACTCGGTAGGCCACCTCACGTCCCGCGCGCGGATGAGCCGAACGCCCCAGCTCTAAAACGCCCCGATCTACGCGCAGCTTCGTGGGCCCGCCCGGGGGCGCCAGCCATGCCTTGCCGTCGAATCGGGAAAGCGATCCGCCCCGCCAGTAGGCCCCGTCCAGCCTTTCTCCGCCGTATGCTCGCGCGTGTAGCACGGGCCGGCTGCTTTGCTTGATCTTCCCGATCTCGCTCAGATGGATCTCCCGCGTGAAGCCTGGCAGGTGATAGCGGCTGGCGCCGAATCGCCCTATCGTCGCGCGGGCCGTCCGCGGCAGCACGAAAAACATTCCGCCGGTGAGCGTGACAATGCCGCCGCTCAGGGCCAAGGAAAGCACGGCGAGCCGCCGCTTAAAAAAGCGCAAGCCAGTGCGCGCGGTCGCCCCCGGCGCCACGCTGGAACGGCGAATCTCCCCGCCCGCGAATGTCGAAACTGTGAACAACAGGAACAGCACAAGAAAGCCAAAGAAGCTCGGGCCGGGGCCGATCATCGCCGCCACCAGCAACTCCGCCGTGGCGAACGCTCTCAGGTACGCATAATCGCGATTTGTCGACGCCGTCACGAGTTTCAGCCCCGCCAACACGAACGTCAGGTGCAGCACGCTTTGGGGAAGTGAGGCGGATACCCAAAGATAATCGATGGGAAACAAGACGAGCGCGGCGAAAGTTAGAGCGCCCGCCGCATGCGCCGTCAGTCGGCCGCGCGTCCAACCGGCGACGGCCACGGCGCGCAACACGAGAGCGGCAAGCCCCGCCGCATGCGCTAAGCCATCCAGCAGGCCCGAGCTCGCAATGGCTAGATAACCCGTCCCAAGAAGTCCAAGCAGCGAAAACTGGAAATAGCGCTCCGCGGCTTGCAGCGGCGCCGGCGCGGCCTTCAGCCCGCTGCGCCCAGCGCGCGAACGGGCCCTCCCAAGTGTCTCTGACTCTCCGCCGCACCCTGCTGCGTCGTGCGCTGAGCTGGCGGAGCGAGCGTCCATGACCTTATTTTATGCGCCCCTCCCGCCCGCCCACCGTAGGGCGCCTTTAGCGCCTCAGCTATGCCGCGCATGGTGCTCAACAGCCCGAAATTAGCGCTTCCTCGCCCGAGTAGTCCTTCTTTGTTCCTTCCTCCGGTCGGCTTGTTGTGTTGCGAGATCATATTGCTGTAGGCTAAAAGGCATAGGTCATACGGCATAGTAAGACTAAAAAGAACAGTTAACGAGAGTCCATCGGAGGAACCATGAAGGAAAGACACGCGGTTATTCTGCTGGCGCTCCTCGCAGCGCCGCTCAACATCGACGCCCAATGGGCAACGTATCGCGATCCCACCACGCCGCGGACCAAGGACGGCAGGCCGAACCTCTCTGCGCCCGCGCCTCGCGCCAATGGCAAGCCGGACCTTTCCGGCATCTGGCAAGCGGAAAGCGCTCCTGTCGCCGAGATACGGCAATTCTTGCTTTCCGGCGACATTAACGGCTTGGGCGAGGATCTTCCGTCGAAGTATTTTTTCAACTTCTTTGCCGATGTTCCGTTCGGAATGGAGCCGTTTCAGCCGGAAGCCGCTGCCGCATTCCGGAGGTTGGCCCAAAATCGCAGAAAGCCGCCTACGCTTTGTCCCCCTCCCAGTCTGCCGCTTACGGACTTGCTTCCGGTCCCTTACAAAATCGTCCAGACGCCCCGCGCCACGCTGTTTCTCTACGAGGCCGACTCGGTATTCCGCCAGATCTTCACCGACGGCCGCAAGCTCCCTGAAGACCCGCAACCTGGCTGGCTTGGCTATTCGGTGGGAAAGTGGATGGGAGACTCGTTCGTGGTCGAAACCGTCGGCTTCAACGACAAAGGCCCCTTGGACGTGATCGGGCATCCTCGCAGTGAATCCATGCGTATGACGGAGAGCTTCCGGCGCCGCGATTTCGGGCATCTGGAGGCCAGCATCACGATCGACGATCCGAGGACGTACCTCATGCCGGTCACGATTCGCGTCGGCTTCCGCCTTGTGCCGGATACCGAACTGCTCGAATCCTTCTGCTCGGAGGGCGAGAAAGACCTGCCCCATTTGGTAGACCAATAGCAGCCCGCGATAGTATGAATTCGATGACCCGGCGCTCCTTCACGGCTGCCTTGGCTGCGGGGCTCGCGGCCGCGGCTGACGGTGCTGTCGTTCTCGAAGCGATTCACGGCGCCAGGCTGCCCGCGACGCTGCGCCTCGGCGGCCGCTTGGCGTCCCATCACCCCTATTTCGAGTTGCGGACTTACGCCGGGTTCGCCGAAATAGAGAGAATTTTCGCGCGCGCGGGGCTCCCCGCGCGCCGGTTAGGCCGGATGCGATTTCTAATTCCGTTCGATTCGCTGGAGCAAAGAAGCCAGGCTTGGGACCGCTTCAATTCCGACCCGGAATGGGCGCTCCTCCGCCGCGGTCTGCGTCTGACTGCGATGACCATTTATCGTCAGCCCGGCGGCAGGATCTTTGAGATGTCGTTATAAATCGCGAAGACCAGCACTACCATCAGAAATACGAAGCCGACTTTGATCACCGCTTCCTTCACTTTCAAATCCAGATCCCGGCGCAACAGCATCTCGATGAGCAGCATCAGAATCACTCCACCGTCCATGATGGGGATGGGCATCAGGTTCACCACGGCGAGATTGAGGCTGACCGCGGCCATCAAGCCGATAAACGTGGCAGGTCCCTCGCGCGCAGCCTGTCCCGACATCTGAGCGATGCGCACCGGCCCGGCGAACGAGCGCGGAGACATCCGCCGCTCCACCACGCCCTCGATCACGTTGAAAATCAGCTTGGCGTTTTGAAGGCTGGTCTTCCACGCTTCCACAACCGCCTGCGGCAAGGGCAACCTCACTACTTCGTACTTGGCTTGCAGCTCCACCCCGATCATCCACCGTTGCTGGCCATCCACTTCTTTGCGAACCGGAGTTACGGTGAGCTCGTGCTGCTGGCCTTTGCGGGAATAAACGATGCGAACGGGGACGCCCTTCGCTTCATCGATGAGCTCCCGCATCCTCGAAGTGCTGCGGATCGGGCGCCCGTTCACGCTGATCAGCACATCGCCCTTTTGCAGCCCCGCCTTCTGGGCCGTATCGATTCCGGCATAAAAATCGGAAACCTGAACTTCGCTCTCCTGAAGCCAGCCGGCGTTGCCGATATCCTGTTTTTCGTCGTAGTTGGGCGTGATCGTCAAATGCAGCCGCTCTCCGGCGCGTCGCACCCAGACGTCCATCGCCCGGTGAGCGCTGGTCGCCTCGATCAGTGCGATATCTTCCCAGGTCGGGTCCGCGGTGTTGTTCACCTGCACCACCTGATCGCCCTCCCGGACTCCCGCCTTGGCCGCGGCTCCGTCCGGAGCCACAAAACCCACTACCGGATCCCGAGGCATGGGAACCTTCGGGTATTCCACCATGAACAGCCCGGTCAGAAGCACCACCGCCAGCGCCATATTAATAGCCGGTCCGGCGAAAGCGATGATGGTGCGCTGCCAACGCGGCTTTGCGAAAAGGGAACGCGGATCCGAGGCCGCTTCGTCGCCGGGTTGATCGCCCAGAAATTTGACGTAACCTCCGAACAATATGGCGGAGAACCGGAAATCCGTCTCCCCCCGGCGGAATCCGAACAGGCGCGGCCCGAAGCCGAAGCTAAACGTCTCTACCTTCACGTCGAAAAAGCGAGCCGCCCAGTAGTGCCCCAATTCATGGATCAGAATCATGACCCCGATGAGGACCAGATACCACCAGATGTTTTGAAGAAAGGAAGCCATTTTTCTGTTTGCTTACGCTTTGGCCGCAGCCTCGCTGCTCCGCCTTGCACCCGCTTTGCTACCCCACCGCGTCACGATCGCCTCCCGGGCCGTCACTCGGGAGGCCCGATCTATTTCTAGCACATCCTCGATCGAGCGTGGGCTGCTCGGACGAAAGCGGAGCTCTCGATCGAGGGTTTCGGCCACCGTCTCGGAGATCGCGGTAAACGGGATGCGCCCTTCTAGAAAAGCCTCCACGGCAATCTCATCGGCGGCGTTGAGAATGGCCGTCGCGCCGCCGCCCGCTTCCTGAGCGGCGTAGGCAAGTTTTAGCGCCGGGAATTTTTCAAAATCCGGCGGCTCGAACGTCCATTGCGCCAGTTGCAGCCAATCCAGCCGCGGAACTGGAGCGTCGGCGCGCTCCGGGTACGTCAAGGCGTATTGGATCGGCATCCGCATATCCGTCGCCGAGATCTGCGCCATCACGCTCCCGTCGCTGAACTCCACCATGGCGTGTACTTTCGATTGCGGATGCACTACCACCTCAACATCCTTGGGCTCGAAGTCGAACAGCCAGCAGGCTTCTATGACTTCAAAGCCTTTATTCATCAACGTAGCCGAATCGATGGTGATTCGCCGCCCCATCTTCCAGGTTGGGTGATCCAAAGCCTGTTCCGGCGTCACCCGCTCCAGATCCGCCGCCGGCGTTTCCCGGAATGGGCCGCCGGAGGCCGTGAGAAATAACCGCGCCGCTTCCTGCCGCCGGCCGCAGCGAAGGCACTGATGAGCTCCATTGTGTTCGCTGTCCACCGGAATCAACTCGGCGCCCGATGCCCTCACCGCCTCCCTCACCAACTCCCCCGCTGCCACCAGAACTTCCTTGTTTGCCAGCCCTACGCGCTTCCCTCTCCGGACCGCTTCATAAGTAGCCTCCAGCCCTTCCACTCCCACGATCGCCGACATGACAAAGCTGGATTCGGCGGCCGTCGCCGCCGCAACTTTCGCTTGAGCGCCCCAAGCCAGCTCGGGAACTTTCGTCCCCGCCGCTCTAAGCAGGCTTGCCAGTTCGTCCTGCGCCTCGGCATCGGCAACCACTACAATCTTTGGATGAAATTCCGCAACCTGCAGCGCCAGCAATTGCGTGTTGCGGCCCGCGACCAAAGCGTGAATTCCGAAGCGCTCCGGGCGGCGCCTCACAACATCCAGCGTATTGGTCCCAATGGAGCCTGTCGATCCGAGGAGAGTGAGGAGGGTCACCGCTGCTTTCCCAATCATATCACTGCGGAGGAGAAAACACCCCGTCTCTCTTCCTTAACTTCTTTGGGAACAACCCCTAAGGGGCGCCGGGGAGGGTTGCTTCAGGGGTCTTTATGAGGTTAGTCTCGCTTTGGTGGGAGTTTCCTCCCCGGCTTAATTCCAATATTAGAATACTCTCGGTGGGAATGCAACAGTTTTCTGTAGGAATCGAGAGATTTTTTGGATAGCTCCGATTACCTTTTTAAATCAGTAACATGTGCTCTTTGCCCTACGAAAAATTACAGAAAGATGAACCCTTTTGCCCCGTCTATCACGCCTTCTTTACCTCAACGCCCGCCCATTCTTCTAAAACTTGTATCGAAGCGGCAAAGTCTGCCTCGCCCCACCCCTTGGCGATGGCCGCCCGCAGCATTTGGTGGGTAAGGGCCGTCAGCGGCAGCGGCACATCCATCTCCTCGCCCGATTGCAATGCTAGCCCGATGTCCTTGTGCAGCCACTTGGTTGAAAAATACGTGCTGAAGTCGCGCGCCAGCACAAACGGAGCCTTAAAAGCGATCAGCCCGCTCTTGGCCGCGCTATTGTCCAGAATTTCCAGCATCAGTTCCGGCGCCACTCCGCCCTTCGCCGCCAGAACCATTCCCTCCGCGAACGCCTGATACAAGTTGCCGAGAATGAGATTCTGGGTAAGCTTGGCCTGCAGTCCGCGGCCAGGTCCGCCGCAATAATAGAACAGCTTGCCCATGATTTCAAAGTGCGGCTTGGCTTTTTCGAAGGCCGCCTTCTCTCCGCCGATCATGAACGTCAGGGTGGCTTTCTCGGCTCCCGGTTTGGAGCCGGTGCAAGGCGCGTCTAAAAAGTGGGCTCCTTTGGACGAGAAAGCCTCGCCGATCTCCTGGCTTACCCTCGGCGAGATCGTGCTGCAATCGGCGACCACCGCTCCCCGCCGCACGCCTTCAATCAGGCCCGCTTTTCCGATTGCCACTTCGCGCGACATCGCGCTATCCCCGACGCAATAGAAAACCTGATCGGCGCGCTCTGCTACCTCTTTGGGCGTGGCGCAAGCCGCTCCCTTGCCCTCTTTCGCCAGTTCACGAGCTTTTTCAGCCGTGTTGGACCACAGCGCAACCTCATGACCGGCCTTAAGAAGATGGCGAGCCATGGGGTATCCCATGATGCCTAAACCCAAAAATCCCAGTTTTGCCAAGGGAAACCTCCAGACCAATTTAGATGCAGAAGTTTGAACCCTGCATAGTATCACGGACCACCCAAGCAAACCTACCCTTTCCCTTGGAGCAAACGGCCAGGCGGGCGGGATTTCCTCGCCCGATCCTGTAACGCTTTGTGTGCCTTACCGCGCCAAAAGCAGGCGAAGAATCACAAGATCAGAGCGCTGAAACACCATCGTCGGAAGGCGTTCCGCATCGTCGTCGCTTTGAAGAATGTGGCGGCGAACCAAGGCCCGGAGTTGGTTCACCGAGATCCCCAGTTTCCTTGCTGCCTCCATCTCCGTGTATTCCGGCTCAGCCAATCCCATCCTTATGTTGCATTGTAAGCGGTTTCCCGCCGCCGCCCAATCGGGAAACCGCCTATTCTTCTTAGGTTATCGTCTGATGCCGGGACCGGCGTTCTGGTTCGCCAACGATGGCGCGTAGCTGTAAATCCTCCAGCGTCAGCGTTTATGCAACATTAAAAGAGCGCGAAGGTTCAAAATATCATCTATGCGCCTCCTCCTTTTCTTGCTTCTGGCGGCCGGCGCCGCTTTCGCTCAACAGAATCCTGGTTTCGATGCGAAATACCTGGATCGGTCCGTCGACCCGTGCGTGAATTTCTACAAGTTCTCTTGCGGCGGGTGGATCGCGGCGAACGCGTTGCCCCCGGATCAGGCCCGCTTCGGCCGTTTTGACGTGCTTCAGGACCGTAACCGCGAAACTCTGCGCCAAGTGCTCGAAATGGCCATGGTGGAAAGGCCGGGCCGGACTGCTCTCGAGCAAAAGATCGGCGATATGTATGCCGCTTGCATGGACGAAAAGACCGTCGACGCCAAGGGCATCGCTCCGCTCAAGCCCGAACTGGACCGCATCGCGGCGGTGATGGACAAATTGAGCCTCGCCGGCGTAGCCGCAGGCCTGTTCCGCATGGGGACGCCGGTGTTCTTCAATTTTTCTTCCGAGCAGGACGCCAAGGATTCCTCCAAGGAAATCGCCGCCCTGGACCAGGGCGGCCTCGGCCTTCCCGACCGCGACTATTACTTCAAATCCGATCCGGCGTCAATTATGCTGCGCAACCAATACCTGGAGCATGTGGCCAAAATGTTCCAGTTGCTGGGAACTCCGCCCGCCGAAGCCGTCCATAAGGCGCAAGCCGTCATGACCATCGAGACGGCCTTGGCCGAAGGCTCCTTTGACCGCGTCACCCGCCGCGATCCGCAAAAGGTTTATCACAAAATGACCGTGACGGAGTTGGAATCGCTGGCGCCCGGCTTCGACTGGAATGCGTTTTTCAAAGCCGTCGGCGCGCCCGCCATTCGCAGCCTGGATGTTTCCGTCCCTCCCTTCGCCAAAGCCTTGAACGGCGTTCTCGAAAAAAGCGCCATCGACGATTTGAAGGCCTACCTCACTTGGCATTTGCTCCGGTCTAACGCCCCGCTGCTGCCCCAGGCTTTCGTCCAGGAAAACTTCAATTTTTACGCCAGAATCTTGCGCGGCCAGAAAGAAATGCGCCCGCGCTGGAAGCGCTGCGTGGATCTGGTGGACGCTCAGCTTCCCGACGCTTTGGGCAGGATCTTCGTGCAAAAGACCCTGGGCGAGCAAGGCAAGCGGCGGACGCAAAAGATGGTGGCGGAAATCGAGCGCGCCTTGGCGGCCGATATTATGTCGCTGGATTGGATGTCTCCCAAAACCAAGCGCGAGGCGTTGGTGAAGCTCCGCGCCATCTCGAACAAGATCGGAGACAAAGCTCATTGGCTCGACTACGCCGGCGTCAAGATTGCCCGCGACGACCTTTATGGAGACTCCGCCCGCGCCAGCGCCTTCGAATTGGCGAGGCAACTTGGAAAAATCGGCAAACCGGTGGACAAGACCGATTGGCAAATGTCCCAGCCCACCGTCAACGCCTATTACGACGCTCAGGAAAACGACGTGAATTTCCCCGCCGGAATTCTTCAACCGCCGTTTTATGACAACAAAATGGACGACGCCGTAAATTACGGCGCAATTGGCGCGGTCATCGGCCATGAGTTGACCCATGGCTTCGACGATCAGGGCCGCCAGTTCGACGCCAAAGGAAATCTTCGCGACTGGTGGACCGAAGCAGACGCCAAGGCGTTCCAGGAGCGCGCCGACTGTCTGGTGAAACAATACGACGGCTACCTCGCCGTGGACGACGTGCATGTCAACGGCAAGCTGACTCTCGGAGAAAATACCGCCGATAACGGCGGACTGCGGCTCGCCTACATGGCCCTCATGGATTCTCTGGCAGGCCGGCAGCCCGCTCCCGTCGATGGATTTACGGCCCAACAACGTTTCTTTCTAGGATTCGCCCAGATCTGGTGCGAAAACGAAACGCCGGAGTCCAAGCGCCAGCTCGCGCTCACCAATCCTCACTCGCCCCCCGAGTTTCGCGTAAACGGCGCCGTTTCGAATATGCCGCAGTTCCGCCAGGCCTTCGGCTGCAAGCAGGGACAGCCCATGGCCCCGGTGTCCTCCTGCCGGGTGTGGTGAACGTGACCGCGCCCATGCTAGCGTAAACAAACCCGCCGATCGTGAGTCGTCGGTCTTGTTAGAGCCGAAAAACGCCGGGAATCGCCGCGAGCGTTCGCGCGTAGCGCTTGTGGAGTTGGCCGAGCGGTGATAAAGTCGTCAGGTATCGGAGCCATCATGAAAGCACAGCATTGGATCGCATCGGCAATCGCGGCCCTGGGCGCCGTGCTGCTGGGAGCGGCGTTGTTTGGGCAGCAGCCCGCGGGCGGGCAGGGCAAAGCAGGCGCAAAGGGAAAAAATCCGACGGCGCCTCCGCCCATCAACTGGCCTTCTCCGCCCCTCGCCGACGGGCCGATTCTCGCCGAAACCGGCGTGGAGCGCCATCTCCGGCTGGTGATCACCAAGGGATTGAACCAGCCCTTTAGCATGGCCTTTCTTCCCGGCGGCGGCATCCTTATCGCCGAACGTCCCGGCCGTTTGCGAATCGTGCGCGACGGCGTCCTCGATCCCAAACCCGTGGACGGCGCGCCCCAGGTGCAGGCCGGCGGTCTCAGCGGTCTCATGGACTTGGCTCTCCATCCGCGCTTCGCCGAGAACCATCTGGTCTACCTGACCTACCATAAGCCTTCGGCCCAAGCCGCGCCCGGCGCCGCAAAGGGAGGCGGTCAGGGCGTCATCACCCTGGCCCGCGGACGCTGGGACGGCGCCGCCTTGGCCGATGTGCGCGACATCTTCTCCGCCATTCCCAGCGGGAACGCCTCGCGCATCATCTTCGGCCGCGACGGCATGCTGTACATGACCGTCGGGGTCGCCGACCCGCCCCAAGCCGCGCGCGCGCAGGACCCCAACGACCTCGCCGGCAAGGTCCTTCGTCTCCGCGATGATGGATCCGTCCCTCCCGACAATCCTTTCGTGGGCCGCGCCGGCTACCGGCCGGAGATTTATACCCTCGGCCATCGCAACGCTCTCGGCTTGGCCCTCCAGCCGGATACAGGCGCGATCTGGGAATGTGAAGACGGCCCGAATGGCGGCGACGAAGTCAACATCCTTCAGCCCGGCAAGAACTATGGATGGCCGGTCGTCAGCTACGGCCGTTTTTACCTCGGCCCTCGCGTCTCGGAGAATCCTTGGCGCGAAGGCATGGAGCCGCCTGTGATCTTCTGGGTTCCGGCCATCGCGGTTTCCGGCCTTACCTTTTATACCGGCGATAAATTCCCGAACTGGAAAAACAATCTCTTCGTCGGCGGCATGCGTCAGGGCGAGGTTCCCCGATCCGGCCATCTGGAGCGCGTCGATTTCAACGATAAATGGGAAGAGCTTCATCGCGAATCGATGTTCCGCGATTTGCAGCAGCGGGTTCGCGATATTCGGCAAGGTCCGGATGGCCTGCTGTACTTGTTGACCGCCGAGAACGATGGAGCCCTCATCCGGATCGAGCCGGCTCAGTGACGGTTCCCGCTTTTCCGCCTTTGTTATATAATCGCCGTCGATGAAAACCAGCCTCGCCGCGGTTCTTCTGTGGGCTCTTTGCGCGCCCGCCGGCGCGCAGTGGGTCCACGTGCCGCCCGCCAACGTCCCCCGCACCCCCGACGGCAAGCCGGACCTCTCGGCTCCGGCCCCTCAAGTGAACGGCCATCCCGACCTCTCCGGCGTGTGGAACCCGAATCCGCGTTTCCTTCGCGACATCGCAGCCGATCTGAAGGCCGACAACGTCCCCTTGCAGCCCTGGGCGAAGGCGTTATTCGAGCGCCGCGCCGACGGTTCCCAGGCCGCAATGGAGCCGGACGCGAATTGCCTGCCGCAGGGCGTGCCCAAGATTGATACGGCTCCCGCCCCCTGGAAACTCGTCCAGACCCCGAATCTCATCGTCGTCGTGTACGAGGCGTTCAACCTGTGGCGGCAGATCTTCCTGGACGGCCGCGACTTTGCCCCCGATCTCAATCCCACCTGGATGGGCTACTCCACCGGCAAGTGGGAAGATGGCGCCCTTGTGGTTGAATCGCGCGGCTTCAATGGGAAAGCCTGGCTCGATCAACTCGGCCGCCCTACCACCGACGCCCTGCATGTCACCGAGCGCTTCCGCCGCAAGGATTTCGGCCATCTCGATGTTCAGGTCACCATCGACGATCCCAAAGCCTACACCCGGCCCTGGACCGTAACTTATAATGCGGCCTTGCTGCCGGAAGGCGAGCTGATGGAATTTATCTGCAACGAAAATAATCGAGACATCCCCCACTTGCCGGCGAAGTAGCGGAGCGCGAAGTGCGGCGTTCCATCTTCCTCGCCGCCTCCGAACCCGATCCCTTATCCCTCCGCTTCGCGCACCAGCGCGTGCAGAACCACCGATACGATGCTCACCATCAGGGCTCCGAAAAACGCCGGGACGAATCCGTTCACATAGAACCCAACGTGGAAGAAGTTCACTGCGATCGCCGAAGCGAGCCAAAGGGTGAACCCATTGATCACGAACACGAACAGCCCCAACGTCAGCAAAATCGCCGGGCAGGTAAGAAGTTTCAAGATCGGGCGAACGATCGCGTTGACTAGGCCCAAAACGATCGCCATGACGCCAAAGGCCACAAACGCGTTGGAGGCGACATGAATTCCCGGCACGACCCACGCGGCCACCACCAGCGAAACCGCCGTAATGGCCCAACGAATCAAAATGTGCATCGCTGCTGAGGCTCCTCGCCCACCACCAGCACCGGCGCGGAAACTTCGTGCCGGACCGCGTTGATGGTGTTGCCGAACATCAAATCCTTCACGCCGCGGTGCCCATGCGCGCCCATGACGATCAAATCCGGGCCAAGGCGGCGCGCCATGCGGACGATTTCGTCCTTGGGCTGGCGTCCGTGCACGATGGTTAGCTCCGCTTCGATCCCTTGGCTCCCTAGCGACTCGACGATTCCGCGAAAATATTCTTCCCCCGCGTTCACCTCGGCGGTCGAAGCCAGCGCGCCGAACAAGCGGCTGGTGGCCCCTTCCTCTACGTGCAGCAGGTGCAGCACCGCTTTGTGCGGCCGCGCCATGGCGGCCGCGTGGGCGATCGCGGCGCGGTCCCGGTTGGAATGATCCAGAGGGACCAGGATCCTGCGGTAAACCGGCGCGGGCAGCGCCGTCGGAATGGCCGCGCCCGCCGCCTCGACCCGAGTTGTTTCCGAGCCGGGGTGCGGCCGCATCGGCGCAAAAAGCGTCCAACCCAGCAACAGCAAAGCCAACCCCAGCAGCGGCGCCGCGGCCAAGGCGTGCCATGCCGCCTCCGTTACCCAGGAGCGCGTCGCGTCGTACACCAGCCAGAAGTTCAGCGCCAGAATCAAAATCGCCGATGACCACGCCAGCAGCTTCAGCCACGCCCCGCTGGCGAAATCGCCCATTCTTTCCCGGTCGCCGGTGAAGCGGATCAGCGGAATCACCGCAAACGGAAGTTGCATGCTGATGATTACCTGGCTCAAAATCAACAACTGAAGCGTGGAGCCTTCGCCTCGCAACCCCACCGTCAGGGCCGCCGGAATGACGGCTAGCGCGCGCGTAATTAGGCGCCGCATCCAAGGCCTTAGGCGCAGATCCAGAAATCCCTCCATTACGATCTGGCCCGCGTAAGTCCCCGTTAGCGTCGAGGATTGGCCGCTGGCGAGCAGCGCGATTGCGAAAAGCGCGCTGGCCAAAGTCGTGCCGAGGAACGAGGGCAGCAGCATATAAGCCTGTTCGATTTGGTAGACCTCGATGCCGTGCTTGAAAAACACCGCCGCGGCGAGCACTAAAATCGCGCCGTTTACCACCATCGCCCCGTTCAGCGCCACCACCGAATCGATCAGGTTAAAGCGGCATGCCTCCCGCCGCCGCGCGGGCGTGCGCCCGATTCGCCGCGTTTGCACTAATGCCGAATGGAGATAAAGGTTGTGCGGCATTACCGTCGCGCCCAGAATCCCCACCGCGATGTAGATGCTTTTATCGTTCAGCCTTGGCGTCAGGCCCCAGAGAACTTCGTGAAGCGCCGGGTGCGCGAAGCGGAGCTCGATCAGGAAGCACGCCATCATGGTCGCGATCAGCGAGAGGATCACCGCCTCGATCACGCGGATCCCGAACCGCGATAGCCACAGCACCAGCAGCGTATCGAGAGCCGTAACCAGCACCCCGATCGTCAGCGGCAGTCCGAACAGAAGCTTTAAGCCGATCGCCGCCCCCAGCACTTCCGCTAAATCGCAAGCCGCGATGGCGATTTCGCACAGCGCCCAAAGCGCGTGGCAAACCGCCTTGGGATAAGCTTCCCGGCAGGCCTGCGCCAAATCGCGCCCGGCCACGATCCCCAGCCGCGCCGACAGGGTTTGCAGCAAGATGGCCATCGCGTTTGAAAGCACGATAACCCACAGCAGCTTGTAGCCGAAGCTTGCGCCGCCTTGAAGATCGGTGGCCCAATTGCCCGGGTCCATGTAGCCCACGCTGACCAGGTAGGCCGGACCCGCGAACGCCAGCATGCGCCGGAGCACAGTGGAGCGCGCCGTATGCACGCTCGAATGCACTTCGGGCAATGAGGCCGCCGCTGCAAGAGGCTCCCGCATACTTCAGTTTCACTATAGCTTTTAGCCGGCCGCATCGGCCGCCGCCCGCCGCCGTGCGGCGGCCCCTTAGCCCTGGGCGGCCGCCAGCTTCTTTGCAAGCCGCGGGTAAACCCTCCGCGCGTTTCCTTCAAACAGCTTGTAGCGGTCCTGCTGCCTCAACCACGAGCATGCGTCGATATAGCGCTTGGTGTCGTCGAAATAACTGCCCGTGCGTGGGTCCACGCCCCTCACTGCGCCCACCATCTCCGAGCCGAAAAGAATATTGTCCATCGGGACCACCTTCAGCAGCAGCTCGATCCCCGGATAGTGATAGACGCAGGTATCGAAGAAGACGTTGTTTAGCAGCCCTTCTTCGATCGGCGGCCGCTTTAGATCCTGCGCCAGCCCCCGGTAGCGGCCCCAGTGGAACGGAACGGCTCCGCCGCCGTGAGGAATAATGAACCGCAGCGTGGGAAAGTCCTTGAACAGATCGCCCGTGATGAATTGCATGAACGCCGTCGTGTCCGCGTTGATGTAATGGGCGCCGGTGGCGTGGAAATTCGGATTGCAGGACGCGCTTACGTGAACCATGGCCGGAACATCTAGCTCCACCATCTTTTCGTACAGCCGATACCACCATGGATCCGTCAGCGGCGGCGAATTCCAATGGCCGCCGGAAGGGTCGGGGTTCAAATTGCAGCCGATAAAGCCAAGTTCGTTGACGCACCGTTCCAGCTCCTCGATGCAACTTTCCGGTTTCACCCCCGGCGATTGCGGCAGCATGCACACTCCCGCGAAATTGTTCGGATACAGAGTGCAGACCCGGTGAATCAGATCGTTGCACACGCGCGACCACTCCAGGCTGGTTTTCTCGTCGCCGATATGATGCGCCATGGTCGAGGCCCGCGGCGAAAAAATCGTCAGATCCGTGCCTCGCTCGCGCTGGAGCTTAAGCTGCGCGTTCTCCAGGCTCTCCCGAATTTGATCGTCGCTGACATTCGGTCCCGCCGTGGGGCTTAGCGCCGGATTGTCGATTCCGGCGATCTGGCTCTTGCGCCAGGCCTCTACTTGTTTCGGGGCCGTCGTGTAGTGGCCGTGGCAGTCGATCACCATAAGGCATCATTATGCCAAACCACTGAATGCCGCGCGGGACAAGGGTCCAGTTGTGATACGTTAAAGTCCATCTCCATGAAATTTGCTGGATTTCTGCTGCTTGTCTGCGGCGCCGTCATCTGCGCGGCCGCCGTCGCCATTCTCGCCCCCAAGGCCGCCATGACTGGATTCTTGCTGGCGGGAATCGCGGTGGAGATCCTTGGTCTGCTCCTCGTGTTCCGCTCTCACCTCCCCTCCCGCGAATCCCAAGAGGAAAGAGAGTGACGCCCGCTTTGGACGCCGCGCCGTTCGCCGCGGGTTTGATTCTGTTGATCCCTTTGGCGCTTGTGGGGCTGACGCTGATGAATTGCGGCCTGACCAGATCTCGAAGCGCGGCCCACGTCTTGATGGCTTCGCTGGCCGTGGCCGCCGTCGCTGGAATCGCTTACGCCATCTGCGGATTCGCTTGGCAAAGCTTCGCGGATCGCCCGGCCTACGCCTTGCTTGTAGCCGGAAAGCCTTGGAATTGGATCGGAGCGGACCGCTTCTTTCTGGGCGGCCTCGATTTCGATCGATCGCCCGCCGCGCTTGCGTCCTGCTTTGGAGTTTTCGCCGCCGCTCTGGCTGCCTGCATTCCCCTAGGCGCGGGCGCGGAACGCTGGCGCCTGGCCGGCTCCATCGCTTCCTCCGCCGTGCTCGGCGGCTGGATTTTTCCTCTGTTTGCGCATTGGGTCTGGGGCGCTGGCTGGCTCCAACAACTCGGCCTGAATTACGGCTTGGGAATCGGCTTTGCCGATGCGGGCGGCGCCGGCGCCATCCAGACCATTGGCGGACTGACGGCGTTATCCGTCGCGTGGATCTTAGGGCCCCGCCGCGGCAAGTTTTCCCCTGATGGCCTCCCCGCCGCCATTCCCGGGCACAACTCCGTATTCGTCTTAATCGGTTGCTTGCTGGCCTTTACTGGCTGGACCGGCCTGAACGGCGCCGGCGCCATTCTTTTTTACCATGCTTCCCCCGCCCGCGTAGCCCTCATCGCCGTCAACACTTTTCTGGCCGCTGGCTCCGCTTTGCTGGTCACCTCCCTGATCACTCGCGCCCGCTTTTCACGGCCCGACGCTTCCCTCAGCGCAAATGGATGGGTGGCCGGCTTGGTTGCCTCCAGCGCTGGCTCGCCGTTCCTTCCCCCGGCCGCGGCTCTCATCGTGGGAATTGTCAGCGGCGCGCTGGTTCCGATATGCATCGAATGGTTCGAGTTGCGCCTGCGCGTCGACGACCCTGCCGGCGCCGCTTCGGTCCACGGCGTCGCCGGCCTCTGGGGATTGCTCGCCGCCGGATTGTTCGCCCGATTTCCCTCCGCTCAGCCGGATCAAGTCTTGGCTCAGCTTATGGGAATCGCTGCGCTCCTCGGATTTATTTTCCCCCTCATCTACGGGGCCAACTGGATTCTGAACCGCTTCGTTCGCTATCGCGCGGTTCCGGAGGCCGAGCGCCAGGGTTTGGATCTGCACGAGCTGGGTTCCCACGCCTATCCCGAAAGCGCGGGATACCTCGACGAGATGCAGCATTAGCTCGCCTCGGTCTCGCCCCCATAGCCCGCTCTCGCGCTTCATGAGATGCTTGGAAAACATGAGCTCCACCTATGACGCCATTATCCTCGGGACCGGCCAGGCCGGCCCCTCCCTGGCTGGCCGGCTCACCGCCGCGGGAAAGACCGTCGCCGTGGTTGAGCGGGGCAAATTCGGTGGAACCTGTGTCAATACCGGCTGCATCCCTACCAAGGCCATGGTGGCCAGCGCTTATGCCGCTCATATGGCTCGCCGCGCCGCAGATTTTGGAATCCAAATCCCCGGCGAAGTAATCGTAAACATGCAACGCATTAAGGCTCGGAAAGATCAAATCTCCAGTCAGGCCAGATCCGGTGTCGAGAACTTTTTGAAAACAATGCCGAACTGTACCGTTTACCGGGGGCATGCCCGGTTCCTGTCCCCGCGCCAAATGCTGGTGAACGGTGAAATCCTGTCTGCGGAAAGCATCTTTGTGAACGTGGGCGGCCGCGCATCCATCCCCGCCATTCCGGGCTTGGAGCAAGTTCCCTACCTGACCAATAGCTCCATGATGGAAGTCGACTTCCTTCCGCGCCATTTGGTGATCTTGGGCGGTAGCTATATCGGGTTGGAGTTTGGCCAGATGTTTTGCCGCTTTGGCAGCCGCGTCTCCATCGTGGAGCAGGGGCCTCGGCTCATTGCCCGTGAAGACGAAGATATATCGGCGGCGATTCGGGATATTCTGAAGCGGGAAGGCGTGGATGTCCGCCTCAACTCCCACTGTGTGCGGCTCGGAAAGGATGGAGATGATATCATCGTGAGCCTGGAATCGGATGGCCGGAAATCCGAAATCCGCGGCTCGCATTTGTTGGTCGCCGCCGGCCGCAGGCCCAACACGGACGATCTGGATCTGCAAAAGGCTGGAGTCGCCATGGACGGCCGCGGCTATATTCTCGTGGATGATCAGCTTCGCACTACCGGAGCCGGCATCTGGGCCCTGGGAGATTGCAACGGGAAGGGAGGCTTCACTCATACTTCATACAACGATTTCGAGATTATCGCGGCGAATCTTCTCGACGGCGATGCCAGGCGAGTCAGCGATCGAATCCTCGCTTACAACTTGTATATCGATCCGCCGCTAGGCCGCGCTGGAATGACCGGAAGGGACGCCCTTGCCTATTCCAGGCAGTCGGGGAAACAGGTCTGGATGGCCAGCCGGCCTATGACCAAGGTGGGGCGCGCGGTGGAGAAAGGGGAAACCTTGGGCTTTATGAAAATCCTGGTGGAGGCCGGTTCGGGCGCGATTCTCGGTGCGGCCATCCTGGGAACCGGAGGCGACGAAGTGATTCATTCCCTTCTGGACGTGATGTACGCCAAAGCCCCTTATACGGTGATTCGGCGCGCCATGCATATTCACCCTACTGTCTCCGAGCTGATCCCGGCTATGCTCGGGGAACTCAAGCCCTTGGGAGCGCCAGCGCAAGAAATCCAATAGACGATTCACACAATGTCTCCTTCAACGCCCTTGGCGCGCCTGCACGCCGCGCGCGCGGAATCGGACCGGCTTTTTCGGCTCGTCAAGCCGGACGCCATCTACCATCGCCCCATCCCCGAACGGCATCGCATTATCTTTTACCTCGGCCACTTGGAAGCCTTCGATTGGAATCTCCTTTATCCCAGGCTTGCCGGGTTGAAGTCGTTTGACGCCGCTCTCGACCGGCTCTTTGCTTTCGGCATCGATCCCGTCGGCGGCGGCCTGCCTTCCGATCGGCCCGCCGATTGGCCTCCCTTAGCCGTAGTAGAACGCTACGCCCGCCGCGCGCGCGCGGAATTGGATTCGGGCTTGGCGGCCGGAGCGGACCACGTCCTGATGAATGTAGCCATCGAGCATCGGATGATGCACGTCGAAACTCTGGCTTATATGCTCCATCAGGCTCCCATGGACGCCAAGCGCCCCAAGGTCCAGACGGCCGTTCCCGAAACCGCTCCGCCCGCTTGCGGCATGGTTGATATCCCGGCGGGCCGCGTAACTCTCGGGATTCCGCGCGCCGCCGGAAACTTCGGCTGGGACAACGAATTTCAGGCCCATTCGGTGGAAGTCGCCTCGTTCGCCATCGACCGCTACAAAGTGACCAACGGCGATTTTCTCGAGTTTGTGCGCGCGGGCGGTTACCGCGACCGCGGATTGTGGACAGAGGCGGACTGGGCCTGGATCCAGCGCCACGGTGTCGAGCGCCCCGTTTTCTGGCGGAAACAGGGGGATGCGTGGGTTTACCGTGGCATGTTTGAGGAGATTCCTCTGCCGCCCCACTGGCCCGTTTATGTAAGTCATGCGGAAGCCCAAGCCTATGCGGCCTGGGCCGGCAAAAGACTGCCAACGGAAGCCGAATGGCATCGCGCGGCCTACGGCGCGCCGGATGGCGAGGAGCGCGCCTTTCCCTGGGGCCGCCAAGCGCCTCGGTCCGAACACGGCTATTTCGGATTGAAGCGATGGGACCCCTCGCCTGTCAACGCATTCCCTCGATCAGCCAGCGCCTTCGGAGTCCAAGGAATGTTGGCCAACGGATGGGAATGGACGTCCAGCTTGTTTGAGCCGTTCCCCGGTTTTGAACCGTTTCCGTTCTATCCCGGATATTCGGCCGCGTTTTTCGACGGCTTGCATTACGTCATGAAGGGCGGCTCTCCTCGCACCGCCTCAAGCATGTTGCGCCGCTCCTTTAGGAATTGGTTCCAGGCGCATTACCAATACGCCTACGCGGGCTTCCGCTGCGCAAGCCGCGGCCGCGACACAGCCCTTTCGCGCCGAACCGGGCCGCAATCCTGAGGCCGCGGTTCTCTGGAGGTTACATCTATGCTCACCAACGCCATCGCCGCCGGCCCTGCAACCGCGTTTGCCGCCGATGTGCGCGCAGGTCTCGCTGGGCGGCGGCAGAAGGAGCTGCCTTCCAAATATCTTTACGATGCGGTCGGCTCCAAACTCTTCGAAGTCATCGGTGAACTCCCCGAATACGGCCTGACCCGCGCCGACCAGCGCCTGCTTCGCTCCTACGCCCAGGAAATCGTCCAGCGAATTCCAGGCGACGTGATCCTGTGCGAATTGGGCAGCGGCAACGGCTCGAAAACCCGCTGGATCCTCGAAGCCCTCTCCCGCCGGCGCCACACTTATTACTTCCCCATCGAAATCTCTCCCTCCGCCCTGCGCACCTGCGAGCGCGAGCTGGCCGACATCGAATCGGTGGGCATTGTCGGTTTGGAGCGCGAATATCTCGGCGGATTGCTCGAAGTCGCCGCCCGCCGAAATTTGGGCCAGCGCATTTTGGTCCTATTTCTAGGCAGCACCATTGGAAACTTCAGCCACCCCGCCGATCTCAATTTCCTCCGCGAAGTGCGGCTGACCCTGCAACACGGCGACTGCCTTCTGCTCGGAAGCGATCTCGAAAAGCCCATTCCCCAGCTCTTGGAGGCTTATGACGATCCCTTGGGCGTCACCGCCGCGTTCAATCTGAATCTCCTGGCCCGCATTAATCGGGAGCTCGATGGCGATTTTCTTCTGTCTCAATTCGAACACTTGGTCCGGTTTAATTCCGGCACCGGCAGCGTCGAGATGCACCTTCGTTCCAAAAAAACCCAAACCGTCGAAATCCGGCAGGCTCTCCTTTCCGTTCATTTCGAGGAAGGCGAAACCATTTGGACCGAGAATAGCCGCAAGTATTCCCCGCAAGAGATCGTGCGCATGGCCGAAGGCGCCGGCTTCGCCTGCATGGCTCAATGGATCGACCGCGAGTGGCCCTTCGCCGAAAGCCTGTTAATGGCAATATGAGTGTATATGTCCCTTCGCCCGGTTAAGCGGCTCATCCACTCCAAGCCCACCCTCGAAGGCGCCGGCGTGCATCTGCGCCGCGCCTTCGGCTTCGGCAATACCAACGATTTCGATCCCTTCCTCCTGCTCGACGACTTCCGCAACGACAACCCCGAACAGTATCTCGCCGGCTTTCCTTGGCATCCCCACCGCGGCATTGAAACCATCACCTATGTTCTCGCCGGAACCGTGGAGCACGGCGATAGCATCGGCAACTCCGGCGTGATCTCCGCCGGCGACGTGCAGTGGATGACCGCCGGAAGCGGCATCATTCATCAGGAGATGCCCAAGGGGGATGCGGCCGGCCGCATGCACGGATTTCAGTTGTGGGCCAACCTCCCTTCCGCCCTCAAGATGACCGCGCCCCGTTACCAGGAGGTCAAATCCGCCGATATTCCCCTGGTCACCGACGACGACGGAACCTGCGCGCGCATCGTTTGCGGAAATTTTTGGGGCGCCAAGGGGCCCGTGGAAGGAGTCGCCGCCGATCCCATCTATCTGGACATTTCCGTTCCCCCCGGCCGCGCCAAGACCCTGCCGGTCGAAACCAGCCGCCACGCCTTCGCCTACGTTTTCGCTGGCGGCGGAAAATTCTCGAACGCCTCGGGTCCCCGCGCCGTGCGCACCGAAGTAGTCGGAGAGTCGGAGTCAGCCGCTCCCGTTGAAGCTGGCAATCGCTCGCTGATTCTCTTCGACAACGGCGATGAGGTTTCCGTGCAGGCTGGCGAGGACGGCATCCGCTTCCTTCTGGTGTCAGGCAAGCCGCTCGAAGAACCCGTGGCTTGGTACGGGCCGATCGTGATGAATACCCAGGAACAGCTCCGCCAGGCGTTTACGGAACTGGAGCGGGGAACGTTTCTCAAGACACAAGCCCGCTAGCGCCTTGCCGGACTCATCCGCGATCCCTTCACGCGGCGCCCCGAAAACTTCCGTCGCCGCTCAGGGCCGTTGAATGAGCTCAATGCGGTTGCCGGCTGGATCGGCCGCGATGCCGATGACAATGCCGGTGTTTCGGAACGGCCGCGGTTCGCTCGCCATCGATCCTCCGGCCGCCTTGATCGCGGCGGTCGTCGCCGCCATGTCCTTCACGTTGAGGATGATGTGTGGAATCGGGTCCTTCAGGTCGTCGGAGTCGCGATGCATGATTACGATCGGCTCGCCTTTGTTGGCCTTTGCGGCGTCGGCCGTGGCGCCGAAGTTCACGAAAATCTCCGGCCCCGTGGGCGAATCGATCCGATTGATCTCTTGCATGCCGAACGCGGACTGATAGAACTTCGCCAGCGCGACCGTGTCTTTCGCGCCGACGCGCACCGAGTTCAGGGTCACTTGAGCGCTCGCGGCGCCGGCCAGCAGCGCGGCGGATAGGGCCAATGCGGTTTTGTAAATGCTCATCTCACTCATAATAGACCGCGCCGGCGCCGCCAAATTTTTGGACCCCTCGCGCCGGTGTATACTGCTCGGACAGGCATATCGAATTGTTCCGCCAAGGAGTATGAACATGCAGCGCTTCTGTCTCCCATTCGCGATCGCGGCCGCGGCCTTCCCCCCCGCCGTCATGGCTCAGCAAACGGGTCCTTATAAAGTCCAAAACGTGGCCAGGGTTGGCGGCGCGGGCGGCTTCGACTACGTCTACGCGGACTCCGACGGTCGCCGCCTCTATATTCCGCGCACCGGCCAGGGCGCACGCATCACGGTGTTCGATCTCGACAGTCTGAAGCCGGTCGGCGAGATTTCCAATGCGAACGCTCGCGGCGCGGCGGTCTCGCCTAAGTCCGGTCATGGTTTCGGGAGCAGCAAACCCGTCGCCATGTGGGATTCCAAGACGTTGATGCCCATCAAAACCATTGACGTTCAGGGCGGGCCCGACGGCATCATGTACGACGCTTTTAATGACCGCGTGTGGGTGTTTAGCCATATCGCTCCGAACGCGACCGTGATCAATGCCGCGGACGGTTCAGTGGTCGGAACGCTCGATCTGGGCGGCGCGCCGGAGCAAGCCGTCTCCGATGGCGCAGGCCATTTGTACGTCGATCTGGAAGACAAGGGCCAGATTGCTGCCGTGGACGCCAAGACGCTGGCGGTCACGGCGCATTACGATCTTGCCGGCAAAGGCGGCCAATGCGCCGGACTGGCGATGGACGTAAAGAATCGCATTCTCTTCGCCGCGTGCCGCAATCCGCAAAACATGGTGATCTTGAAGGCGGACAGCGGCGATATTATCACCGCGCTCCCCATTGGCCAAGGAACCGACGGCGCGGTCTTCAACCCCAAGACGATGGAGGCCTTCAGCTCCCAGGGCGACGGCACGCTGACCATTGTTAAAGAGAATAGCCCGAGCGATTTTGTCGTCGAGCAGACGCTGAAGA
>DATGLY010000102.1:0-5293 GCA_035293905.1 Bryobacteraceae bacterium | reverse complement strand
AGAATATCCGAGGCTGAAGGGTCCTTGGTCCCCGTGCTGGCCCACAGCAGCCGCTGCGGGCGCGCTCCGGCGTTGTAAATCCGCTGCCACCTGGCCGAAGCGAGCTGCTGGCGCGCCGCTTTGTACGTGCGCAACGCGATGGCTATGCCGAGCTGGTTGCGCAACTCGGGCGGCGCCTTTTGCGCCACGGCGACGTCCCACCGGCTGACGAAAATCGACGCCACGCTGGGAACGTTGGGATTCAGCCCGGCCTCAAGCCGCCGCTCGACGCCTCGAAGGAACGCCGCCGATGCGGCCAAATAATGTTCGCGTGAAAACAAAAGCGTCACGTTGATGGGGATGCCTTGGAAGATCGATTCTTCGATCGCCGCCAGCCCCTCCCGGGTGCCGGGAATCTTGATCAACACGTTGGGACGGCCGGCTCGCGTGAATAATTCCTTCACTTCGCGCTGAGTCTTGGCTGTATCGTAGGCCAGCAACGGCGATACCTCCAGCGAAGCAAACCCGTCCACTCCGTTGGTGCGGTCGTAGATCGGCCGGAACAGATCGGCCGCGCGCGTGATGTCTTGCAGAGCCACTTCGAAAAACAGCTCCTCTCCCGATTTGCCGGTCGCCGCCTGCTGCTGAAGCTGCGCGTCGTACGCCGAGCTGTTCTTGATGGCGTGTTCGAAGATCGTGGGGTTGGAGGTCAGTCCGGTGACGGAAAATTCGTCGATATACCGCTTTAGGGCTCCGGAATGGAGCATGTCGCGAGTGATGTTGTCGAGCCAGATGCTCTGGCCCAGATTGTGCAGCAGTTGGGTTGCTTTCATGAATCACCTATTCCATTCAGGCCAGCGCGTGAGTCACGATCTCCCGCGCCTCGGCGACAATGGCTTCCAGATGGGCTTCGCTCTGAAAGCTTTCGGCGTAAATCTTGTAGATGTTTTCCGTTCCCGACGGCCGCGCGGCGAACCAGCCGGTGGAGGCGACCACTTTGAGCCCGCCGATGGGGGCGTCATTGCCCGGGGCGCGGGTCAATTTGGCTGCGATCGCTTCTCCCGCCAGCGTGGATTCCTTTACGTCTCCGGGAGATAGCCTCGCAAGCTTCGCCTTTTCCTCGGGCGATGCGGGAGTATCGATGCGGGTGTAATATGGCGTTCCGAACTCCTCGGCCAGCTTGCGGTAATGTTGGCCCGGATCCTGGCCCGTGCGGGCCGTAATCTCCGCCGCAAGCAACGCGAGGATGATTCCATCTTTATCGGTTGCCCAGGCCGATCCGTCGCGGCGCAGAAAGCTCGCGCCGGCGCTCTCTTCGCCGCCGAAGCAGATCGAGCCGTCAAACAGCCCAGGCGCGAACCATTTAAATCCTACGGGGACTTCCCATAGCTTTCGCCCCAGCTTTTGAACCACGCGATCGATCATGCCGCTGCTCACCAACGTCTTCCCCACCGCCATTCCGGCCCGCCATTGCGTGCGGCTGGTCAGCAGATAGTGGATCGCCACCGCCAAATAATGGTTCGGATTCATCAGCCCCCCGGAGGGCGTTACGATGCCGTGCCGGTCGGCGTCCGGATCGTTGGCGAACGCGACCTGATATTTGTCCTTCAGGCCCACCAGCCGGGCCATGGCGTAGGCGCTGGAGCAATCCATGCGGATGCGCCCGTCGTGGTCCACCGTCATGAACGAGAAGGTGGGATCGATGACCGGGTTGACTACAGCGATATCCAGGCCGTAGGCGGACTGAATCGGCTCCCAATATGGCATCGCAGAGCCGCCCAGCGGATCAGCCGCCAGCTTCAACCGCGCCTCCCGGATCGCGTCCATGTCAAGGACGCTGCTCAGATCGAGGACGTAGGGCGTCACGAAGTCGCTTTCATGGGTGGTCGCCGCCCGCATAGCCTTCTCGAAGGGCGCGCGCTTTACCTGGGCGTTGCCGCCGCGCAGCAGCTCGTTGGCCCGGCCTTGAATCCACCGCGTAACATCCGTATCCGCGGGTCCGCCGTGGGTGGGGTTATATTTGAAACCCCCGTCCTCCGGAGGATTATGGGACGGCGTCACCACGATGCCGTCCGCCAGTTGCCGCCCGCGGCCGCGGTTGTATGCCAGGATGGCGTGCGAAATTACCGGCGTCGGCGTGACCCCGTCATTGCGTTGAATGAAAGTTTCCACCCCGTTCGCGGCGAGAACTTCCAGGGCCGTCCGCTGCGCCGGACCCGACGCCCCGTGCGTATCCTTGCCCATGAACAAAGGACCGTTGGTCCCCACCGAGGCCCGGTAGTCGCAGATCGCTTGAGTGATGGCCAGAATGTGCGCTTCCGTGAACGTTCCGCGGAGCGGCGAGCCGCGATGTCCGCTGGTGCCGAAGCTGACCAACTGGCTGGCGTCGTCGACATCCGGCCGGCGCGCGTAATACTCCGATTCGAGCCGCCCGACGTCGACGAGCATCTGTTTCGGAGCGGGAAAACCTGCGAGAGGGGAAACCTCCAAGGGTTCTTCCAAAAGACCAGGCATTTTTCTATTCTCGTATTTCGAAAGCGCCTCGGATCGGAGATGCTTTCCGGACCGGAAAGGTTTTGTTAAATTTGGAAGTTCCCAATGAAACTCCCCAGCTACACCATCACGCAAGGCCGCGATCGCGCGCCGGCTCGCGCCATGCTCAAGGCCATCGGTTTTACGGACGAAGATCTGAAAAAGCCCATCATCGGCGTCGCCAATACGTGGATCGAGACGATGCCATGCAACTATAACCTGCGCGAGCTGGCCAAGCACGTCAAGGCCGGAATCCGCCAGGCGGGCGGCACTCCTATGGAGTTCAACACCATCGCCATCAGCGACGGCGTCACCATGGGAACCGAGGGCATGAAGGCGTCGTTGGTGAGCCGCGACCTGATTGCCGATTCCATTGAGCTGGTGGGCCGTGGCCATATGTTCGATGGAATCGTGGCTCTGGTGGCCTGCGACAAAACGATCCCCGGCGCGGCCATGGCCTTGCTTCGGCTCAACGTTCCCTCCGTGGTGCTGTATGGCGGCTCGATTCTGCCTGGCCATTATCAAGGACGCGATCTCACCATTCAGGACGTCTACGAAGCGGTAGGCGCCAATGCAGCCGGGCGTATTTCGAATTCGGAACTGTTGGCCATCGAGAATGCGGCCTGTCCGGGCGCGGGAGCTTGCGGGGGCCAGTTCACCGCCAACACGATGGCGACGGTGATGGAAATGATCGGACTCTCGCCCATGAATTCGGCGTCCGTGCCGCAGGTGGACCCGCGCAAGGAAAACGTCGCCTATCGGTGCGGTCAGGTGGTCATGGACGCCGTGAGGGCGGAGCGGAGGCCGCGCGATATCGTCACGCGCGAAGCTTGCGAAAACGCCATCGCGGCGGTCGCGGCCACCGGCGGCTCCACCAACGCCGTGCTGCATCTGCTGGCGATCGCGCACGAAGCCGGCGTCGATTTATCCCTCGACGATTTTCAGACCATCAGCGCCCGCACGCCCCTGTTGGCCAGTCTGAAGCCGGCCGGAAAATTTGTGGCCGTGGACGTGGACAAGGCCGGAGGCTGGGGCGTTATCGCCCAACGGCTGGCCGAGGGCGGCTACGCGCATAAGGACGCCTTGACGGTGACGGGGCGCACGTTCGGCCAAGAGGCAGCGGACGCTCGCGAAACGCCCGGCCAGGAAGTCGTTCGGCCTCTGGCCAGTCCGATTAAAGCCAGCGGCGGACTTGTGATTCTGAAAGGCAATCTGGCGCCGGAAGGCGCCGTGATCAAGGTGACCGGCATCGAGCGCAAATTTCAACGGGGCCCCGCGCGCGTCTTCGACAACGAAGAGGCTGCGATGGAGGCGGTGACGGGAGGCCGCATCCAGGCGGGCGACATTGTGGTGATCCGATATGAGGGACCGCGCGGAGGGCCCGGTATGCGCGAAATGCTCGGCGTGACGGGGGCCATCGCGGGCGGCGGTTTATCGGAGAGCGTGGCCCTGCTCACCGACGGCCGCTTCAGCGGCGCGACGCGCGGATTTATGGTGGGCCATGTCGCGCCCGAAGCGGCCGTGGGCGGACCCATCGCCGCGGTGCGGGAAGGCGACTCGATTCTGCTCGACATCGACAATCGCCGGATCGAATTGGAGATTCCCGCCGCCGAGCTGGACGAGCGTCTGAAGGCGTGGCAGCCGCGCCCGCCGAAATACACTTCGGGCGTTTTTCAAAAATACATCCGCCTGGTTGGCTCGGCCGCGCAAGGCGCGGTGACGGCGTGAAACAAGCCTCATTCCCCATGGGGACGCGGGCGTAGCCGCGGTATCCTGAAACCAACATGCCGTTTGCCAGCATTCCCGAAGCGATCGAGCAGATTCGCGCCGGACGCATGATCGTCGTGGTCGACGACGAAGACCGCGAAAACGAAGGCGATCTTACCATGGCCGCGCAGTTCGTCACGCCCGAGGCGATCAATTTCATGGCGTCCCACGGGCGGGGGCTAATCTGCCTGGCGCTGGCTCCGGAGCGATGCGACTCATTGCATCTTCCCCTGGTCTCCCCCATCAACACCTCGCGTTTCGGCACGGCGTTCTGCGAATCGATTGACGCCGCCGAGGGAGTGACCACGGGCATTTCGGCGGCCGACCGCGCCCGCACGATCCAAACTGCGATCCATCCCGGTTGCCGCCCGCGCGACCTCGCGCGGCCCGGCCACGTGTTTCCTTTGCGGGCGCGCGAAGGCGGCGTGCTAGTGCGAGCCGGACAAACCGAGGCCGCCGTGGATCTTGCAAGGCTTGCGAAGCTGGAGCCGGGCGGCGTCATCTGCGAAGTTATGAACCCGGACGGAAGCATGGCGCGCGTGCCGCAACTCGAGGATTTTTGCGAAAAGCACGACATGAAAATGATTTCGGTGGCCAGCTTGATCCGCTACCGCCGCCGTACCGAGCGGTTTCTGGAGCGGCGCGGCGAAGGCTGCCTGCGCACAGAGTTCGGCGATTTCAAAACCATCACCTTCGTCAGCACGATCGACGGCGAGCAGCACATCGCCCTGGTGCGGGGCGAAATCGCGGGCCGCGAAAACGTGCTGGTGCGCATGCACTCGCGCTGCGTAGCCGGCGACGTGTTCGGCTCCACGGAATGCGACTGCCACGCGACTTTGCTCAAATCGATGGAGCGCATCGCGCGGGAGGGTTGCGGCGTTCTGGTGTATTTGCACGAGACCGGAATGGGCGAAAGGAAGCATTCTCCGCGCGCCGATCAGCAGCCCATTCACGAAAGCGGCATCGGCGCGCAGATTCTTGCCGAGCTCGGGCTCAGCACCATCCGGCTGCTGAC
>DATGLY010000101.1:0-20765 GCA_035293905.1 Bryobacteraceae bacterium | reverse complement strand
ATCTGCCTAATCCCGAT
Source organism: Bryobacteraceae bacterium (assembly GCA_035293905.1). Lineage (GTDB taxonomy): Bacteria > Acidobacteriota > Terriglobia > Bryobacterales > Bryobacteraceae > Palsa-187. Next base: position 20,748 of record DATGLY010000101.1, on the reverse strand, counting down.
CAGGGCATTTCGGCCATCCGCAAATTCTTAAGCCGCCATACGGATTGCACGATTCTGGCCACCTGCCGGCGGCACCAAAACATGGGACGATTCAACGGCAGCATCGAGGAACAGTTGCGTTTTCTCGATTCCGCAATCGAAGCGGGAGCACGAGCGATCGATCTTGAAATCGAGAGCGCTGAAAATTGCCTGCCGAAACTTGAATTCTTGCGTGCCAGAGCCTATTTGCTGGTCTCCTATCACAATTACGGCGGCACGCCTCCGCGGCTGGACGCCATTTTACGGCGCATGGCCCACATTCCCGCGGATGGGTACAAGGTGGTGACCACCGCGCGCAAGCCCTCCGACAACCATCGGGTGTTGATGCTGGCCAAGAACTATCCCAAGCTCCCGACGATTCTGCTGGCCATGGGGGAGACCGGATTCCCGACTCGCGTGTTGTCGCCCGCGTTTGGCGGGCTTTATACATATGCGGCGCCAAATGCGGCGGAAGGCACGGCTTCGGGCCAGATTTGCGCCAAGCAACTGCGGTCTCTCTACCGGATCGGAAAGTTTTCGCGCAATGCGCGGATCTATGGAGTGATCGCCGACCCGGTCCGCCATTCGATATCGCCCGCGGTGCACAATCGCGCCTTCCAGGCCCGCCGCGCCGACGCGGTCTATCTGCCTTTTTTGGTCGCGCCGGGGCAGCTTAAGGATTTCATGCTGTTTGCGGAAAAAATGCCGTTGGCGGGCTTCAGCGTCACCTTGCCGCATAAGCAGAAGATCCTTCGCTACCTGGATCAAGTAGACCCTTTGGCGCGGAGAATCGGAGCGGTGAACACGGTGTGGCGCAAGGCCGGGAAGTGGCGGGGAGCGAACACGGACGCCGCGGGCGTGACGGCGCCGCTGGAGCGTCATGTCAGGATCAGCAAGAGTTCCGTTTTGGTGGTGGGCAACGGCGGGGCGGCGCGCGCGGCGGCGTTCGCTCTGGCGGCTGCCGGAGCGCGGCTGGCGATCACTGGCAGAAATCTGGATCGCGTTCGCGCGCTCGCGGCGGCGTGCGGCGCCGAGCCTCTCTCGCGCGAGCAGGCCGAAGGCCGCATGTTCGACGTTCTCATTCACGCCACGCCGATCGGCATGGCGCCGCGCATCCACGAATGCATTTTCCCTGGGCGAATCCCTGGAGAGCTGGTGTTCGATATGGTTTACAACCCGATCGAAACCACGCTTTTGCAGCGGGCCCGGCAGCAGGGCTCGGCGGTGATTCCAGGCATCGAGATGTTTTTGGAGCAGGCGGCGCGGCAGTTTGAAATCTGGACCGGCGAGCGCGCATCCCGCGCGGTGATGGAAAGGGCGGCCAGGGAGGCTTTAGGGGCGCGCGCCGCGGCGGGCGGGCGGTAGCGCCTATTGCGGCAGCGCGAAGGCGTACAGCATGTCTCCCGCGCCTGTCAAGAGATATTGCCGCCCGTCGAGCTGATACGTGATGGGGGCATTGCCTACGGGCGCGGAGAGTCTGACATGCCAGAGAATCTTTCCGTCGGCGGGATCGTAGGCGATCAGATTGCCAGAGGGGTCGCCGCCAAATAAAAGTTTGCCGGCGGTGCTCAGCAGGCCGGACCGCGTTCCTCCCGGCCCGGAGTAAACGTGGCTCCATTTAATCTTTCCCGTTTGAATATCGATCGCTTGAAGCAGGTTCCGGGAAAAGAGGCCGTCGTCGCGGCCGCCGTAGCCTTCCGGATTGTCATCTGTGTCCGTCAGATAGTAAATGGCCCAGGATGCGGTGGCGTGCAAGTAGAACAGGCCGGTGTCGGGATTGTAAGCTGGGGCGGGCCAGTTGGCCGCGCCGCCCGACGCCGGCGAAACCAGCGTGCCATCCGTTTTCGGCTCCTTGGCCGGATCGGGAACCGGACGGCCCAGCGCGTCGATTCCTTTGGCCCAGTTCAGCGAATCGACGAACGGCGCCGTTAGCAAGTTTTTGCCGTTGGTGCGGTCCAGTAGGACGAAATAGCCGTTGCGCGCGGCCTGCGCGAGCATCTTGCGCGGCTGTCCGCGGAATACGCCGTCGATCAACACCGGCGTTTCGACGTTATCCCAATCGTGGGTGTCGTGCGGGGAGACCTGGTAGTACCAAGCCATCTTTCCGTTGTCCGGATTCAGCGCCACGATGGAACAGGTGTAGAGATTATCGCCCTTGCGGCTCTGAGCGGCATGCACAGGATTGGGGTTGCCGGTGCCGAAGAAGTAGAGATTGAGCTCGGGGTCGTAGGTGCCGGAAAGCCACGTCATGCCGCCGCCGTGCTCCATGGAAATCTTGGAGGGCCAGCTATCGGCGTTCGGCTCGCCCGGCCGGGGGGTGGTGTTAAAGCGCCATTGGACGTCGCCCGTTTCCGGATCGCGAGCCTCCAAATATCCAGGCACGTCGAGGGAATCGCCGCCGACTCCGGTGAGGATGTGATTGCGAATCGCCAGGGGCGCGGGCGTGCAGAAGTATTCCTGCTTCACGTCGGCGATTTCGCGGCTCCAGCGCATCTTGCCGGTGCGCTTGTCGAGCGAGACCAAATGGCAATCCGGGGTCTCCAAGAAGAGCCAGTTTTGGTACAGTCCAAAACCGCGATTTCCAATGTGAATGCCGCCCTGGGATTCCCAGCGGAAGCGCCAGATCTCGCGGCCCGTGCGGGCGTCGACGGCCCAGGCGTAATCGGGGACCGCGAAATACAGAACGCCGTCGGATTCAAGCGGAGTCGCCTTGATCTGCTGCGGCGCGCCTGGCGGCGCGAAGCGGGAAGCCCAAACCAGCGCGAGGTTCTTCACGTTGGACGAATCGATCTGCTTCAGCGGACTATAGCGCCGACCGGAATAATCGCCGTTGTAGGTGGGCCATCCCGCATCCTGAGCCGCCGCCGCCGCGGCGGCCATCGCAACTAGACAATAGAGCTTCATCTCAGGTTCGCCAGATAGGCCAGCAGGTTGTGGATGTCGGCGTCGGTGTATTGGCGGAGCAAATCCTGGTGCGCGGCGTAGGGGTCTTTAAGCGCGGCTTGGACGCTGTCGCGCGGCCAGGAATGGTATTCGCCCTCCGCATCCCGAACCGAAAGGATGAAATCGTCGAGGTATTCCACCTGGCCCGAGACGGTTTGGCCCGAGGCAAGCTTCACGGCGGCCTCGACCGGCTTGCGCTCGCGGCCCCGGGCGGGGTACAGGAACTTCTCAAGAAGCGCCTGCGTCTCATAGCGCTTCGCGACTCCCGCCAAATCACCGGCCGGCGAATGGCAGCTATTGCACTTTCCGGCTCCGTTGAAGTAAGCCTCGCCCGCTTTGGCGTCGCCGGTGTTCAGCTCCTTCAATTGGTAGGCCCGCCGGTCGATGGCGGCTTGGGTGCGGGAACGCAAGAAAGCGGCGATATCGCGGATCTGCGCCTCGGGCAAGTCAAAAGAAGGCATGGCCGTGCCGGGCCGCCCCTGACGGATCACGGGGCCGATGTGTTCGGCGTCATCGTCGTCAAGCACCACCACGGAACGCACAAGATCCGGCCCGCCCTCGCCTCCCCGGGCGGTGGCGCCATGGCAGAAACCGCAATTGGCGACGAACAACTTTTGACCGCGCTCGACGGCGTCGGCGGGAGGAACCGGACGCGAGATGAGTTGCACCTGGGCGTGGAGGATCACCGCCCAAGACGCCAGCGCCGCCCAAGTCATGCCAGCGCCTCCTTGCAGTATTGAAAACATTTCCTGACTTCCGTGAGCGAATCGCTTGCGCCGCGATATTCGTATTCGATATAGGCGCGAATCGGCCATTTGTTATCGCGCAGAAGCTGGAGAACGGCCTTGATGGGCGTATCGCCCTGCCCCCACGGCGTGTTTGCGCCTTGGTCGCGCTTGCGATCTTTCAAATGCAGGATCGGGATGCGGTCGTGGTTGGCCCGAATGAATTCGACGGCGTCGTAGTTGGCCGCGGTGAAGTGGCCTATGTCCAGGTTCACGGCGAACCGCGGAGACATCGCGCAAGCCGCGGCGAAGCTTTCCGGCTTGCAGAACTGATTCGGATCCCGCGTGTCGGAATGTCCGTGATAGGCCACGGCCATTTTGTATTTTTCCGCGAATGGCGCCACGCGCTTGGCGCAGCTCAGCGTGGAAGAGGCGGTAACGACGCCGGCCCCCAGCGCCTGAGTCATTTGAAAGCCGCGATCGATTTCTTCGTCCGTGAAATCGTCGGTGAAGCTGTAATTGTAGGCGTAAATCCGGATTCCGGCATCGTTGAATTTCTTTCGCACCTGCTGGAATTCTTCGAGCGCCACGGTGAGCCGCCAATTGCGCAAAGCCTCGCGGGCCGCTTTGCGGGCGTCCGCCTGGCTCTGGCCGGGGGCGGGCGGCGCCGGCCGCGGCTCCACATGCGGGGCGTAAAGCTCGCATTCCCCCAGCCCGGCGTCCGCGATCGCGGCGAGGGCGCGATCCAGCGGCAGATCGCGAAAGCTATAGCTTTGGACTCCAATTTGAACGCCCGCGATTTTGGAGTCGATCTGGCGAACCTGCGCCAGGGCAGCCGCCGGGATGCCGGCGAGGGCGATTTTGCCGAAGTCGCGTCGAGAGTACATCGGGGCTCCTCTGAGCAGGGTACCCCAATTGAATAGGAGTTACAACAACGCGCCGCCCGGGACGGCGCACGGCTGATCACTCGAAGTTGGTGGCCCCCTGGAAGCCTCGCATGGCCTGCTTGAACAGCCATCGGATCACTCGGGCGTCGTTATAGCAGTAGCCGACGATGTGGTTCAAAGTCGAGAAGCAGTGCGGCTGGCAGGAGCGCTTCATTTCCTGCAATTGCCGCCGTTCAAAGCGCGGCTTCTCCGCCGTGCCCCAATCGTAGTTGGCGTTGTACATGGGGAAGCATGGAGCCAGCGAACCGTCGGTTCGAATGATCAGCGTATTCTGGCCCGCCCGGCAATTCCAATCTTGCAGCTCTCCGCGGGCGAACCGCTTCATCTGGGCGATCCGGGCGGCGGAATTGACCATCTTGTAGCCCTGCCGGTTCTTCTCCAGCAGCCAATCGATCAGGGCGTCGAATTTCGGCAGGTCCTCCGGCCGCAGGAACGTGTCATTCTCGTCCGCGTGCTTGAACTCGGGCTGTTCCATCATAGGCGATTCATTGACGTGGTAATCGGTGGCCACGGCATGCTCGCGCGCGATCTCGGTCAATCGCATCACATCTTCCATGTTCCGGCGCGTGATATTAATGTTCAAAAATACGGTGTAGCCATAGGAGTATTGCTTTTTCACCAGGTACTCGAAATGCTTGCGTACGGGCGCGAGCGCCTTCGGCAGACCGGGCTTTTCATCCACCACGTCAACCGCGAAGTTAAACGTCGCCATGCCCGCGTCGGCCAGGCGGTCGATGACGTCGGGACGGAGCAGCCGCGCATTGGTGGAGACGTAGGGCCAAAAACCCTTCTTGGTGGCGTAGTACACCACTTTATGCGCGAACTGTGGACGCAGCAGGGGCTCTCCGCCCTGCAGCGCCAGCACGCGGCAAGGAGTTTCGTGCAGCCAGTCGATGGAGCGCCTGGCCGTGTCTTCGGTCATGCCCTTCACGCTATTGTTGAAGGCCCAGCAGTAGTGGCAATCCAGGTTGCACTTCCACTCGACGAAAAGGTAGGCGATGATGGGCTGGAAATGCCCGGGCAACACGCGCGACTTGAACCACGGAAACATCCAGCCTTGCATGTGCCGGTAGATATGCTTCGGCTTCCAACGCCGCGGCTGGGAGAAATCGTGGGGAACGAAATTATCGCTTCCCAGCAGCTCGGGGTATTGGGGGAAGACCGGCTCAGGCAGCGCCTTTGGCTCGGCTAATGGGGCGAGCGGCTGGCGCGGTGAGTTTGAGTGCTTCAGCAAATCGTTGATCGTTACGTCCAAGCGGAACGAGCGGGACGGACTTTCCTGCGTCGCAGTCTGCATTCCATTACGTCCTTTATGTTGGTGAAGTCTACATCTCTAGCAATATCTTGCCATATGATGCCGCAACCTGAGCTTGTGATTCATAGACTTACGCGGTAGCGGCGAATGAACGGCGAAGATTCGGCGAGGCGGCGACGATAATAAGGCTGATGATCTTCATTAGAAACCGTTCTGGCGGCGTCGATTACCTCGACTTGGGATTTTCACGATTGGGGTGGGCGACGCCGAGCCCGCCAATCCGGGTTAAGTTGTGAGCGTGCTGGAAGACGAAGCAGTTGGGAGAATCGCGCCCATCGGCGCGGCGGAAGGCTGCCTTTCCCGCTTGGAACAGGAGGTGACCGGCCTGTTCGATCAGTTTCGGGAGCGATTGCTCCGGTACCTGTTGAGCATGGGCGTTGGAGCCGCCGATGGCGAAGAGATCGTACAGGAGGTATTTCTAGCGCTGTTCCAGCATTTGCGGCGCGGCAAATCGCAGCGGAATCTTCGGGCGTGGCTCTTTCAAGTGGCTCACAATCTGGGACTGAAACAGCTCAGCCGCATGCGCCGCGCCAAGGAAACCTTGGGCGGCCCAGAAGAATTTGGGCTGGAGCTACGGAGGGCCGATCCGGGGCCCAATCCCGAGGATCAACTGGCGTGGCGCCAGAGGCAGCAGCGTTTCGTCAGAGTTTTGCGCGCCCTGCCGGAGCAGGACCGGCGGCAGCTTTCGCTGCGCGCGGAGGGTTTGACCTACCGCGAGATTGCGGAGGTGCTCGATATTTCGGTAGGCGGCGTTTCGTTATCGCTCGGCCGGTCGCTAGCGCGGCTTGGCCGCGCGCTTAAGGAATGACGCGGCTTGGCCGCGCCGGCAGAGAGGGGCGATCGACCCACGGGCGGATGCTATGCTGGCTTCAGGAATCGGAATGGCCTACGGCACCCGCTCCTATGCACGCCCTTACCTGTACGGCAATCGTCTTCCGCTCGGCATAAAGTCGCTGCTCATCGCCAACATCGCGGTCTTCCTGGTCCAGTATTTCGCCGGAGGCTTTCTTGCTGGCGTATTCGGACTACTGGCTCTGTCTCCCCTCCAGGTGGTCAAGCAGTTTTACGTTTGGCAACTGGTCACTTACATGTTTCTGCACGCCAACATTTGGCACATCTTGTGGAACATGCTGGCGCTATGGATGTTTGGCGTGGAATTGGAGCAGACGTGGGGAACGGATAAATTTCTGCGCTTCTATTTTCTCTGCGGCGTGGGCGCAGGCGTTGTCGTGGTGCTGATGAACTACCTGTTTGGCGATCCTCGCATCGCCACGATAGGCGCTTCCGGGGCCATTTACGGAGTCTTAGCCGCATCGGCCGCTCTGTGGCCGGATCGCGTCATCCTGGCATTCTTCTTCTTCCCCATGAAGATGAAGTACTTTGTCGCGATCATCGGCGCGATCACGTTTCTTAATTCCTGGAACCCCAATAGCGGCGTCAGCGATATCGCCCACCTATCGGGCTTGTTGTTCGGCTATTTCTACGTGAAGTTGGGTTGGGCTCGAATGAGATCCACGCGGGGCATGAGCTTGCATCCCCTGGCTGCTTTCCATTCGGCCTATCACACCTGGAAAATGAACCGCGCCAAGCGCAAATTTCAGGTGTATATGACCAAGCAGCGCCGCGACCGGGATTCGTGGACGCACTGAGCAGGTTTTTAGCCTGCTCAATCCCCGGTGCGCTATCGTGGGGAAATCCCCAAATCCAAAATGACCGAATCTCCCATCACACCCCGCGAGCAGGATTTTGCCGCATGGTATCAAGACGTCGTCCTCCAGGGCGACATGGCCGAGCCGGCCGAAATCGTCAAAGGCTGCATGGTGGTGAAGCCCAACGGGTATGCCGTCTGGGAGCGCGTCCAACGCGAATTGGACGACCGCATTAAAGCGACCGGCCACGAAAACATTTATCTTCCGCTCCTCATTCCCGAAAGTTTTATGAAAAGGGAAGCCGAGCATGTGGAGGGATTTTCGCCCGAGCTGGCCGTGGTGACCATCGCCGGCGGCAAGCAACTCGAAGAGCCGTACGTCATCCGGCCCACATCGGAAACGCTGGTGGGCCATTTCTTCGCGAAATGGATTCAGAGTTACCGCGACCTTCCGCTGTTGATCAATCAGTGGGCGAATGTGATGCGTTGGGAGTTGCGGACGCGGATGTTCCTCCGCACCACGGAATTTCTGTGGCAGGAGGGCCACACGGCGCATTCGACGCACGAGGAGGCGATGGAGGAGGTGCAGCGAATGCTGGACGTCTATGCCGACGTGGCCGAAAACGTCATGGCGATGCCGGTGGTCAAAGTGCGCAAGACCGGCGCGGAAAAATTCGCCGGCGCCCTCAGCACGTTCGCCATCGAAGCCATGATGCAGAACGGGCTGGCGCTGCAAGCCGGCACCAGCCACGACCTGGGACAAAATTTCGGCCGGGCGTTCAATGTCCAGTTCCAGAGCAAGGAAGGGCGGCTCGATTACGTCTGGCAGACCAGTTGGGGGGTGAGCACTCGTCTGATCGGCGGCCTGATCATGACTCACTCCGACGATAAGGGATTGGTGCTTCCGCCCAAGGTCGCGCCGCGCAAAGCGGTCATCGTTCCCATCTACCGCAAGGACCAGGAACGGGCGGAGGTGATGGAGGCGGCTTCCAAGATCGCGCGCGATCTGGGCGCATTTCTCGATGCGCGGGAAGGGCAAACTCCAGGCGCGAAGTTCTTTCATTGGGAGCGGCGGGGCGTTCCGGTGATTCTGGAACTGGGGCCGCGCGACTTGGTCTCCGGAAAAATCGTCATCAAGCGCCGCGATACGGGCGTCAAGGAGCCGATCGCGCAATCGGAAGCCGCGGCGAAGCTGGCGGCCACGCTCGAGCTTATGCAGAAAGATTTATACGCGCGCGCCAAGGGCCGGCTGCACAGCAACACCGTCGTCGCGAATTCGATCGGCGAAGTGGAAGCGCTTTTGTCCGGCGCGACGGCGGAGAAGGGCGGGGGCAAATTCGTCATGGCCCACGCCAAGGACGCGCCGGAAGTCGACGCGCGCATGAAGGAGTTCAAGGCCACTGTGCGCGGCATTCCCTTGGCGGATCATTTCGACGGGCCGGGCCGATGCATCGTCACTGGCGAGCCGGTGGATCGCAGAGTCGCAATCGCCAAAGCTTATTAACTTTATGGAATCTTGCCTGGTTCGCCGCCGTTGTTATGCTGTTGTGTGACGGCGCAAGCTGGCGCGCCTCCATCGCCGCTCTCCGAGCATGACTCCGGCCGCCGAAAGAATCCTTGCCCGCGATCCGCGCGCGCTTGCCCGCGCGGCTACCTGGATTGAAAACCGGCATCCCGAGGCGGAAGCGCTGCTCAAGGAGCTGTTCCCTTACACCGGCCGCGCTTTGGTCATCGGCGTCACGGGACCTCCCGGAGCCGGCAAGAGCACGCTCTGCGATCAGTTCGCCTGCAAGATCCGCGCCGAAGGGAAGACCGTGGCCATTGTGGCCGTAGACCCCAGCAGCCCCTTTTCCGGCGGCGCGATCTTGGGAGACCGGGTTCGAATGCTGCGGCATCACGCCGATCCGGGCGTATTTATTCGCTCTCTGGCCACGCGCGGCTGGCTCGGGGGCCTCGCCCGGGCGGCCGCCGAAGTCACGATGCTGATGGACGCCGCCGGCTTCGATGTGGCCCTTGTCGAAACGGTCGGCGCAGGCCAGGACGAAATCGACATCGCGCGTTTGGCGGGCGTCACGCTGGTGGCGCTCGCGCCCGGCATGGGAGACGATATCCAAGCCATCAAAGCCGGTATGATGGAAATCGCGGACGTGTTTATCATCAATAAATCGGATCTGCCGGGCGCGGCAAAGCTGGAACGCGAACTCAAGGCGTCTGTGGGTCTGGCGCATCGGCCCGATGGCTGGGCGCCGAAGATCGTCGGGACGATCGCCAGCCAAGGCGAGGGAATCTCGGAAGCGCTCGCGGCGGCGCGCGAATACAGCCAGCGGGGCGCCGACCCGTCGCGTCAGGCCGGCATCTGGAGCGCGCGGCTGCGCGAAATGCTGCGCGACCGGCTGCTGGACCGCATCCCGCCGGAAGAATTCACCGGCCTTGGCCGCGAAGTCGCCGAACGCCGCCGCGATCCGTACTCCATCGTTCATGACCTGCTCGCCAAGTATTGACCATTTGGGCATCGCGGTGCGATCGATGGAGGAAGCTCTGCGGCTCTATGAGGGCCTACTGGGACTGCATTCCGCCGGCGCCGAAGTCGTCGAACAGGAAAAGGTGCGGGTCGCCATGCTGCCGGTGGAAGGCTCCCGCATCGAGTTGCTGGAGCCAACCGAAGCCAATTCGCCGGTCGGAAAGTTTCTAGAAAGACGAGGCGAGGGACTGCACCATGTCGCGCTCAGAGTGCCGGATCTGGAGGCCGCCATCGAACGTCTTCGCGCCGCCGGAGCCCGCCTGCTGAACGAGCCTCGCCCGGGAGCCGGCGGCCATCTCTACGTCTTCGTGCACCCCGCCTCGGCCGGCGGCGTACTGTTGGAACTGATACAAGGATGAAGCGCACCAGCGCAAGCGCGTTTGCCCGCTTGAGGCGTTGCGCGAACTAATTACATGATCTCAGCAAAGCCAACCATCGGAATCATCGGCGGAAGCGGGCTGTACTCCATGCCCGGCTTCGAAGCCGAACAGGAGATTTCTATCGCCACGCCCTGGGGCTCTCCCTCCGACAACTACGTCGTCGGGCGGCTGGAGGGCAGGGAAGTGGCGTTCCTCGCCCGGCACGGCCGCGGCCACCGCCTTTCGCCTTCGGAGTTGAACTTCCGGGCCAATATCTGGGGCATGAAATCGCTCGGCGTGGAGCGCATCTTGTCGCTTAGCGCCGTCGGCTCGCTCAAACAGGAACACAAGCCCCTCGATTTTGTCCTCCCCGATCAGTTCGTCGACCGGACCCGCGGCCGCGAGTCGACTTTTTTCGGAGAGGGATTGGTGGCCCACGTCAGCTTCGCCCATCCCGTCTGTTCCGATCTTGCAAAGCTTGCGCACCAGGCCGCGCTGAGCGTAGGCATCAACGCCAAAATCGGGGGAACTTACCTCTGCATGGAAGGACCGGCCTTCTCGACTTTGGCGGAGTCCCATCTCTACCGGAGCTGGGGCATGGACATCATCGGCATGACCAATCTTACCGAGGCCAAGCTCGCCCGCGAAGCCGAGCTGTGCTACGTCACCATCGCCATGGTCACCGATTACGATTGCTGGCATCCCGATCACGCCGCGGTGACCGTAAACGACATCGTCGCCAATCTGACGAAGAACGCCGAAAACGCTTGTAAGCTGGTGGCGGCCGCCGTTCGCGACATGCCGGCCGAACGCCGGTGTCCCTGCGGTTCGGCTCTTTCCCACGCCTTGATCACCGATCGCAAATCCATTCCCGAGGCCACACTCAAAAAGCTGGAGCTGCTGGTTGGAAAGTACCTGGACGAACCTCAAAGCGCCGGCGTTTGACGAGCTGCTCGGGCTGTGCCTGCGGGGCGAGCGTTGGAGCGGCGAACTTCTCGCCTCCGCGCTGGATCTCGATGAAGGCCGGACCTTCTTATCGAGGGTGATTGAGCGGCTGGGCGATCTGTTCGAGCCGCGGCTGTGCGAAACCTACCGGGCGTTGTTTTCGGACGCCATCGCGCGCGCCTGCCCCGAGCTGCTCTCGCGCCTGCGTCCGCGCCGAGCCTGGAACCGGGCGCCGGGCGCGGCCGAGCGCGTGTATGTGCTTTCCCGCATCACGCTTGGCGCCGACGTGGCCGTCACCAGCGTCTTGCTCGACGCCGCCAAGCGGCGTTATCCAGATGCGGAAATCCTTTTCGTCGGGCCGCAAAAGAATTACGAATTGTTCCAGGCCGACCCTCGCCTTCGTCACCTGCCCGCGCCGTACCCGCGCGGAGGGGCGTTGCGCGATCGTCTCCGCGCCTCCGCCAGCCTATGGTTCGAGGACGGCCTGGTGATCGATCCGGATTCCCGCCTTACGCAGCTCGGACTGATTGCGGTGTGTCCGGAAAGCAACTACCTCTTCTTCGAAAGCCGCTCCTACGGAGGCGGCGCCCAGGACGAGTTGCGCGACGCCCGGTTGCCCGATCTCGCGGCGCGCTGGGCGAGCGAAACGATCGGCGTCGATCAGGCGCACCCCTATATCGCTCCTTTGCCATCGCGGGACGCCCCTGCGGATATCACCGTCAGCCTGGGCGTGGGCGAAAATCCGGCCAAGCGCCTGGGCGATGACTTCGAGCGCGAGCTATTGCGCGAACTGTCCGAAACCGGCGCTTCCATTTTGGTCGATAAGGGCGGTACGGAGGAAGAACGCCGCCGCGTCGAAAGCGCGTTGCCGCGCGGCATGCGGACTCATGACGGCTCTTTCGCCCCATTCGCCGCGCAAATCGCCCGGAGCCGCCTGTTTATCGGCTACGATTCTGCGGCGGGCCACGTGGCCTCCGCCTGTGGCGTCCCCCAGATCGCCATCATGAACGGCTTCGCCAGCGAACGCACCCTGGCCCGCTGGCGACCGAACGGCGCCATCCTCCGCGGCGATGAGGGAAACGTTCTAGAAAAAGCAAAACGCGCGATTAGCGCAGCAATCCCATGCGGTCCAGCGGCCAATAAACGAATACCGCCTTGCCATAGATAAATTCGCGGGGGACCGTCCACCAGGTGCGGCTGTCGTTCGACGAGCTGCGGTGATCGCCCAGCACGAAGTAATGATCCGGCTCCACCGTGCGAGCCGGCATCGAGACGTGGTCCCGAAATTCTTCCGGCACGTAAGGCTCATCCAGCGCCTTGCCGTTTACGTACACCGTTCCGCTTCGCACCTCCACAGTGTCTCCCGGAATTCCGATCACGCGCTTGATGTAGGATTTGCTGGTGTCTTGAGGGAACCAGAAAACCACGGTATCGCCGCGTCCGATGTCGGCCAATCCGAATCGGTAAACGAATTTGTTGATGAAAATGCGCTCCTGATCCACCAGCGTCGGCATCATGCTCGTCCCCTCGACTTTGACCGGCTGATAGACGAACAGAATCACCAGAACCGCCAGCACCACGCTCAAGGTCAAATCCCTCAGCCACGAGATGGCGGCCTTGGCCCCCTGGGACGCGTGGCGCGCGGCGACCGCCGCGGCGCCGCCCGGCTCGTTGCCTGGAGCGGGGGTCTGTTCCATAACACCAATATAGCGGCCTGCAGGCGGGCAGCAGCCATTCGCAGTTCGCAATTTGTCGCGGCCATCGCCCGCGCGGCAAACGCATTGCGCTTGACGTAACGGTTCTATATTATAGGACCGTGATTGCGCCCAGGGGCGGCGCGGCGATCGGCCGCCTGCTGGCGCGAGGGCAAACGCCGGCGGGTTGTTTTGCGGGCGTGACAGGAGGCATCGCAAGTGAGCGCTTCAAGACTGTTGTTCGCAATTTCGATGTTGGGGGCGGCCGCGGCCGCCGCTCCGAATGCCACGGTGACGTTCAACAAAGACGTTCTTCCAATTCTTCAGAAGAACTGTCAAAACTGCCATCGCCCCGGCGAAGTTGCGCCCATGTCCCTTCTGACTTACCCAGACGCGCGGCCGTGGGCCAAGGCGATGAAGGCTGCCGTGGTTAGCCGGAAGATGCCGCCGTGGTTCGCCGAGCCGGTGCAGAACCATTTCGCCAACGACCGCACTTTGAGCGACGCGGACATCGCCACAATCGTGGCCTGGGCCGATAACGGCGCGCCGGAAGGCGACGCCAAGGATAAGCCGGCCCCGCTGGTCTTTCAAGATGGCTGGAGTCTGAAGCCGGACATTGTTGTGGAAATGCCCGCGGAATTTCATCTGCCCCCCACCGGCACGATTAACTACCAGTACATCCGCGTGAAGGGCAATTTCGACCGGGATCTCTGGGTAAGCGCGGCGGAGATGCGTCCCAGCAATTCGGCGGTGCTGCATCACGGAAAGGTGTGGGTGGTTCCTCCCGGATCGAAGTGGATGGCGGATGCGGAATACGGCGTTCCTTATGAAGGCCGCGAAACCGGCCGCAATGATCCCCTCGACGGCAACGACATTCTGGGCAAGTTCAATCCCGGCCTGGGCTCGCAAGACTTCAGCATCGGCGGCGCCGCCAAATTCATTCCGAAGGGCTCGGACCTTGTTTTTGAGCTGCATTACACCGCCATCGGCAAAGCAACTACGGATAAAAGCAAGCTTGGAATCGTGCTGGCGAAAACGCCGCCCAAGCAGCGCTACTATCTCTCCAATGGGCCGACGGCGTCCAATCTCGTGATTCCGCCCGGAGACGGCAATGCCGAAGTCGTCAGCGAAGTCACGGTCGGGCTGGACGACGCCAAACTGGTTTACGCGCAACCGCACATGCATCTGCGCGGCAAGGATTTCGAGCTCCGGCTGATCTATCCGACCGGCGAAACTCAAACGGTTTTTAAAGGCAAATTCGATTTCAACTGGCAGCTTGGCTACGATTTCGCCAAGCCCATCCCGCTGCCCAAGGGCACCCGCGTCGTCGGCATCTCTCACTTCGACAACTCCGCCAACAACCCGTTCAATCCCGACCCGGCGAAGGAAGTCCGCTGGGGTCCGCAGAACTGGGACGAGATGAGCAATTGCTTTATTGGGCTGATTTTCGACGTAAGGGACGATCCGGCCAAGTTGTTCCACCGCTCCGGGCCGAGCCTGCTGCCTCCGGGCAAATTCGGGCCGACTCTAGCCGCGTTGGATTTGAGCAGATAGGCGCCCGGAGCCGGTCCCAGTTTCGGCCGCGAACTTGGCCCGGGTTACGGACAACTTTTTCGCGCTACCGCTGTTTAATACTGGTAGGGGAGCGAAAATGCGTCAAACCCAAACGGGCAAAACATTGGCGCACGGAGTCGCCGCGGCGGCGCTGCTCTGCGCGGCGAGCTGGATTTCGGCGGGCGCGATTCGTCAAAATCGGCCGAGCGATTACGGCCAATTCGAAAAGAAGCTTTCCAAAGACCAAGCTATCCTGCATGCGCTCGATCGTTTGACATTCGGTCCGAAGCCAGGCGATGTTGCGGCGGTCAAGAAGATGGGTCTTGAAGCATGGATCGATCTTCAGCTTCATCCCGAGAAAATTCCCGAAAACCCGGAGCTGGAAAAGCAGGTTCAAGCGCTCGCACAGAATTCCAAACAGGGCAAGCAGGCTGCGCCCGCGCAATACGCGCAGGAAAAGATCTATCGCGCGGTGTACAGCAACCGGCAGCTTCAGGAAGTGCTGGTGGATTTCTGGTTTAACCACTTCAACGTCGATATGAGCAAGGGGGCGGACCGGAATTTGACGCCGGCTTACGAGCGCGAGGCCATCCGTCCCAATGTTCTCGGCAAATTCCGCGACCTGCTTGAAGCCACCGCCACAAGTCCCGCCATGCTGTTCTATCTCGACAATTGGCAGAGCGTCGCCCCCGACACGCCGCGGCGGGCGGCGGCCAAAAAACAAACGCGCGGGCTTAACGAAAATTATGCCCGCGAGTTGATGGAGCTGCACACGCTCGGCGTAGATGGCGGCTATACGCAGAAGGACGTGACCGAGGTCGCGCGCTGCTTCACCGGCTGGACCATCGACCGGCCGAATCAAGCCGGAACCTTTCTGTACAACGACCGCACGCATGATAAAGGCGAAAAGATAGTTCTCGGCGTGACGATTCCCGCGGGCGGCGGAAAAGAAGATGGCGAGAAGGTGCTCGATATCCTCGCCCATCATCGCTCCACCGCAAGATTCATCTCGAAAAAGCTGGCGCAGCGCTTCGTGGCCGACGATCCGCCTCCCGCGCTCATCGATCGCATGGCGCAAGCTTTCCAGGATTCCGATGGAGACATCCGCGCGGTTCTCACGGTTATGTTCGGCTCCAAGGAATTTTTCTCTCAGGGCGCGTTCCGCGCGAAGGTGAGAACGCCGCTGGAGACGGTGGTGGGCGCGGTCCGGGCCACGGGCGCGCGCGTGGATTCCGCCGCGGCGATGGTGAATCAAATCGGCAATCTCGGCGAGCCTTTGTACCGCAAGATCGAGCCGACCGGGTATTCCAACCTGAACGGCGAATGGGTGAACTCGTCCGCGCTGCTGGCCCGGATGAACTTTGCCATGCAACTGGGAGAAAACAGGCTTTCCGGCGTTCACGTCGACGCCGCCCTGTTTTCAAAAAATCCTTCCGACGCGGCAAGGCAAGTCTTGTTTACGAACGCCTCTTCTCAAACGCTTGAGGCGATCAGAAAGGAATTGTCCGCGGAGAAACGCAAGAATCCGCGGCAGCAGCCCAACGGCGCTCTGATCGCTGGATTGCTCATCGGCTCACCCGATTTTCAAAGGAAGTAGTATGACCACACGTCGCGTATTTTTGAAGAGCTCCGCCATGGCGATGGTGGGGATGGGCGCCACGCCAGCCTGGCTTTCGCGCGCTCTCTATGCGAAAGACGCGCCCAGCCCCCGCAAGAAGATTCTAGTGGCGATTTTCCAGCGCGGCGCCATGGACGGCCTCAACGTCGTCGTTCCGCACGGCGAGGCCGCGTATTACGATCTGCGTCCGAATCTGGCGCTGCCCAGGCCGGACGGAACGCCCGACTCCGTCATCGACCTTGACGGCTTCTTCGGCCTGCATCCCTCCTTGCAGCCGCTCAAGCCGATCTACGACGCCGGCCATTTGGCCATCGTTCACGCCGCCGGCTCGCCCGATCCGACGCGCTCTCATTTCGACGCACAGGATTACATGGAATCGGGCACTCCGGGAATGAAGACGACCGGCGACGGCTGGCTCAACCGGGCGCTGGAGGGAAAATCGAAATCGCCGGTTCGCGCCGTCGGCCTGGGACCGGAAATTCCCCGCGCCTTGCGCGGCTCCCACGACGCCGTCACGGTCGACAGCATCGACAACTTTAGGGTGCGAAATCCAGCGGGCGCGGCCGCATTCGAGAAAATGTACGAGGGCGCTCGCGACCAGGTCCTCAACGGAACCGGACGCGAGGCTTTCGAAGCCGTAAAGCTCCTCCAATCGGTCCAGAAGCAAAGCTACAGGCCGGCCAACGGCGCCCAATATCCCAATGGCAAGCTCGGACAGGAGCTGATGCAGATCGCGCGATTGATCAAAGCCGATGTGGGCCTGGAGGTGGCGTTCACGGATCTGCGCGGCTGGGACCATCATGTCAATGAAGTAGGCGCGAAGCCGAGCGTCGGCCAATTGGCCAACCTGCTCGCGCAGTTCGGCCAGGCGCTCGCGGCTTTCTATGCGGATTTAGGAGACCGCATGGGCGAGGTGAGCGTCGTCACCATGAGCGAGTTCGGGCGCACCGCCAAGGAAAACGGCGCGCGCGGCACCGATCATGGCCACGCCAATGCGATGTTCGCTTTGGGAGGGGGAATCAAGGGCGGAAAGGTTTACGGCGACTGGCCTGGCATGGAGCGGGAGCAGCTTTACGAGGAACGAGACTTGGACGTCACCACGGATTTCCGCGAAGTGCTGGGCGAACTGGTGACGCGCCACATGGGCAATCCGCGGTTGAGCGAAGTTTTTCCTGGCTACCAAAGCCGCGGCTTCCGCGGCATCGTCGCGGGCTGAGGCTTCTCACTGTCTGCCGCGAAGCCGCTCCAATCTCCGGCGATCGCGTTTGGATGGGCGGCCCTCTCTTAGGTCTTCGACGGAGGGCATGGCTTCGCGCTGGGCGGCCCTTTGCTCCCGCAGCTTCCGGCTTTCTTCCGTCTCTCGATACAGCGTCTGCGCGACGGCCGCCGGTCCGCGCATTTCGCTCAACCGCGCCACTTCCACCTCGAACTCGCCCGACGCATTCTTCACGCGCAGCATGTCCCCAGGTTGAATCTCGCGGGAGGGCTTCGCCGGCTGCCCATGGAATTGAATCCGGCCCAGCTCACAGGCCCGGGCGGCAAGGCTGCGCGTCTTGAAAAAGCGAGCCGCCCAAAGCCATTTATCGATTCTCATGCGAGGGGGCTAGACATGCGCCGCCGATGACTGCGAGGCGGCCCTACGCTCGCGCCGCGACGCGCTTGCCGGCCAGCACGGTCACGCTTGGAAACAGCCTCTGGCGGCCGGTGCGCTTGTTTCCGAAATTGTCGACGAATTCGAAGCTGCCTTCTCGCAGCTCCACGACGGCCACGTCGGCCGGCGCGCCCACTTGAAGCGTTCCTCGATTGCGGAACGCGGAAAACGTTCGGGATGCGTTTACCGTGCCGCAGGCGATCACTTGATCGAGCGTCATGCCCAACATCAAAAACTTCGACATGACGTTCGGGAAGTCGATGATTTGAGAAATGCGGCCCTCCGGCGTCCAGTCGGTGGAAAGAGTATCCGGCGGAAAGCCGGCCTTCAGCGCGGCCTCGGCGATGTCCCAACGCAGATGGCCGGTGCGGCCGTTGCCGAGGTCGAACTTGACGCCGCGGCGGCGGGCGGCCATCACCTCGGGAAGAATGCGCCCGCGATCGTCGACGATGCTGTTGGGCGGCGGCGCGAACAGGTGCGTGACCACGTCGCCGGGTTTAAGCAGAGCCAAAAGCTTAGGCAGCGGCGACATCGTCTGACCCATGTGGATCATCACGGGCAAGTGAAACGCAGAAGCCGCTTCCTGCGCCCGCCGGAGGACTTCGTAATCGTTGTCGCCGGCCACATCGCGCGAAAGCCGCGCCTTCACGCCCGCGATGATTGCGCGATTCAGTCCGATCGCCTGCCGGGCGGCGGCGACATCGGCGCGCTTGAGGTCCATCGTGTCGCCTTCCGGTAGAATTCCGGCGCGGCCAATATTAATCAGAACCCGGCACGGCTGCGGCGCCGACTTTGCAATTTCGATCACTTCTCGTATTCGATCCGCGCCTTGCGAGCCGGCGTCGATCAGCCCTGTAACGCCATCGGCCAGACACAACTGCGCCGCCTCCTTGGCCCGCCCTGCGTGAGTGTGGATATCGATCAATCCGGGAACGACCAACTTTCCGCTCGCATCGATCGCATCGGCCGCATCGGCCGCGAGGTGGGGCTCGATGGCCGCGATTTGGCCGCGCGCGATTGCCACATCGCGGATCGCATCCAGCTTGCGGGAAGGGTCGAGCACGCGTCCGCCCCTTATGATCAGGTCGTACTTGGCGGCCGCGCCCAGGCGCCCCGCAAACCGGCCGCACGCCGCCGCTCCCGCCGCGACGCGGAAAAACCTCCGGCGGTTCATCGCGCTATTCATCCGCTGGCTCGATTCTGAGGATTATGCCGCTGGCCGCGTCCCCGTGGATTGTTTTCTCCGTGGCCACGGTTGCCACGGGCGCAGCGCGGATTTTGCCTACTTGCACGTCGAAGATTTGAGGACGCCGCGGAGGCGAAGACGCAGGTTGCGCGCCTGAGAACGATGCGGACAGACCTAAGGGGGAAAGGAAGGCGACGGAAAGCCGGCCGATTGGAATCATGCTCCTCTAGAGCTATCCCGAAGAACGATTCGTGTCAAGCGCCGCGGCGGCGCGCCAGGCGCGGGTTTGAGGAATCGGCGAGCCGTTTCAGGAGAAGGCTTGCCAGAACCGGACGATGGCGCCCAGGTCAGTTTTTGGGCGCGGCCTTCGGCGCGTCCGGCGCGCGGCCCAGCGTGAGGCTGAGGAACTGGCCCACCAATTCCTCCGGCTGATCGATATAAAGCTTCGTCTCGCGGTCTTGCTGTGTGACCCGGATTCCATCCCAGATGCGCTGAAGCTCGGGACGGTTCTGTGGGGTCGAGAGGCGGCCGAGGCCAATCAGCGCTTTCAGCCCGGCCTCCAGCTCCTGAGAGTCTCTTTCGGTGCGCGACCTTCCCAGCCCCACGCCCGCGAGCCCCATCCGCAAGTCCAGATAAAAGCTTCCGCTCTGGATGGCTTGGACGATATTGTTGAGATTCGCCAAATTCCCGGTCGCCGCAAAGGGCAGACGCAGCGAATCGCCGGCGCAGGCCGCCCACAATTGCGAATCCGGGAGGATATCTTTCATCGCCGCGGCCAGGGCGGCAGGAGCGCCCGGCGATTTGTCGCGCGCATCCACCAGCGCCTTCAATTCGGCGGTATCGCCGATCGCGGCGAATGTCGGGCTAACGAGCAGAACGGCGGTATTGTCGTCGCCCACCAGGTTGAAGCCGCGATAGCCGAATCGATGCCCCGGAATCCGGGGCTCGGATTCGTCGGAAAACATGCCTCGCCCCAAAACCGCGCTGCGCGAGCCGTTGGAGACGTACAACAGCTCCCAAAGATCCTTGCGGGGATCGATCTTCATTTGTTCGGCGAAGCGGTCCACGGCGGGAAAATCCCGCCCGGCCAGATATTTTTTGTAGATCGCGGTCTTCTGAATCGCTTCAAGACGCGCGCCTGCCAACAGCCTGGTGTCGGACGGAATCATGCCGGCAAGCGCGGGATCGATCTTCGGTCCCGGCTGCGCCGGATGCGAACAGGCGGCCAGCAGAGCCGCCGCCAGGGGAACCGTTTTTTTCATTTCCCCGCCGCCATCTCCACGGCGCGCATGACCCGCAGGAAATTTCCCCCGTAGATTTTGCGAATATCCTCCGCCGTATAGCCTATCTCCAGTAATGCGCGCGTCAGATTGGGAAATTTGGATACGTCCTCGAGCCCTTCCGGCGTGCACTCGATTCCATCGAAATCGCTGCCGATGCCCACCGCGTCGATTCCGGCGATTTTGCGGATGTGGTCGATATGGGCGACCACGTCGGCGAGCCGGGCGCGCGGGATCTTCTCCTTCCGCGCGTCCGCGTCGGCGGACTTCTGCGAAATGAAGGCGCAATTGAAATTGACGTCCACCACGCCGCCTTTCTTGGCCAGCGCCACGATCATCTCGTC
>DATGLY010000100.1:0-24047 GCA_035293905.1 Bryobacteraceae bacterium | reverse complement strand
GTAATTGGCAAAAAAGTTGACGACGTTAAACGGGTCGATCCTGACCGCCTGATCGACAGGATAAGGAATTTTGACGCCGTTGATGTTGTAGTTCAGCGTGCCGTTGTCGTTGTACATCTGGCCGACACGCTTGTCGATGAGGCCGAAATCCCAATTCTTGCGGCGCCATAAGAAACTGATGTCTTCGACGTTGCTGGGCGCGTTGGCCACCCAGAGGCCGCCATTGGGGTAGTTCGGGCCCGTCTGGTATTTCGCCGAACCTATCGAGAGGTTACCGTAGAGGCTAAATCCCCACTTGAGCACAGCGCTGCTCTCAACCTCAAAGCCCTTGGTGTTGCTTGGGCCGGTGGCCACAAAAACCGGCTCGAGCGTGGCGGGATCGGTGTAAGAATCGTAGCCATTTTGGAAGTGGATGTAATAGAAGTCGGCGTCGACAGTCCAGCGATTCAGCTTAAGAACCGTGCCGGTCTGGTAGGTCTTGGCGACGGTGGGTTTGGGAGGAGTGAGCACCTGAGCGTTCGGCACGTCGAAGACATTGCTCGGCGGGATCACGCTGCCCTCGGCAAACTGGGCATAAGCCGACCAGTCACTCTTCATTTGATAGCGGGCGGAAAGGTTTGGCAACCAGTTGTTGTAACCGATGGAGTGGGTAGTGAAGGCCGCTCCGCCGATGCAAATGGGCGCGCCAGTGACTGGATCGGTGGAGGCGACGCCGCCCAGGCAGCCCACGGTCTTGCCGTTGTCCTGGTATTGATTCAACGTCATCTGATAATGGGCGTCTTTCATTCCGGCGATGATGACTAATTTCGGGGCCGCCCGCCATTCGTATTCGGCGAAGGGCTGGACCGACTGGGTGATGAAGTGTTCGTGGAAGTTACCGAGGGGCGTATCAAGCCAGGTGAGGATGTTGGAAGGAATTTGATAGCGGTCCGTATAGGCCCAATCGTACCAGAGTCCAGTGCGGAATATTCCCCACTTAGACTCCTTGGACAGAATCGCCGTATCACCCGCGTGGCGGTAGCCGTTAAGCTTGTCGACGCCGCTAGGCTTGGCGGAGCTAAGGTTTACGGTCCCGCCGTTCTGGTAGTTTTGTTTGTTCCAGTAGCGCGTGGTGTAGGCCTTAAAATCGAACTTCCAGCCATTGCCCAGATCGGAATTAAAGTCGGCATATTCAAAATCGGTTTGGACGTGATAAAAGTTATAGCCGTAGTAATAAGGGTTGGGTGCGGTGGGAGTGCCCGGATCGCCACTCAACAGGAAGTTACCGCCGAACTGCGCCACCTGCGCCCGGGTTGGGTTCGTGGTGTTGGGAGTATTGGTCCAGATATCTACCAATCCGCCGTACAAAGTAAGAGAAGTGCGGCCGGAGAACCGGTACTGATATTTGCCGTAGCCGGCGACGCGTTTTTGATAGTTATAAGTCTGATACCCGTCGGACAACAGTTGCTGAATATCCATTAAGAAGCTGTTTTTGTGGCCCGGTCCGAAGAAACCGCTATCGGCGTCCAATTGAAACAGACGGGTGTTCCAGGAGCCATAGGTGGCCGTCGCGCGGAGGTCGGGGTCTGGATAAAGCTGCGGCGATTGCAGGTTGATCGATCCTCCGAAATTGGTGGGGCCGAACGTTGACGCTAATCCGGGGCTGCGATCGAAGTCGGTCGAGGCCGTCCAACCGCTTGGGAAATTCGCCCAGGAATGATGGGTTGGCGTATTGGTGTCTTCAAACGGAATGCCGTCGAAGGTCATAGTGTATTGGCCGTCGGAAAAACCGCGGTAGAACGTCTTGCCTTGGCCAAGCCCGATGCCATTGGGATTCAGGCTGTAAGTGCCGGGCGCGTAGTTTACGACCTCGGCGTAATCGGCCAGAGGCGACATGAAATTTTTGATGAAGTCGGAGGTGATTTCAGTTCGCGCGGAGGTCGCCTCCAGCGTGTTGCCAGAGGGAGCTGTAGAAGCCGCCATCGAGATGGCTTCGCTTACGGTAATCGAGGTTACCAGCGTTTCAACGGACATGGTGATGGTTACGTCCTGAGTGGCGCCGGAGGCAACCTGCGCGCCGCTGCGGGAAGTTAGCGCGAAACCGGGCGCGGAAACCAGAAGCGTATAAGTTCCGGGGGCTAGACCCGCGGCTGAGAAGCGTCCCTCTCCATCGGCGGTGGCAATAGCGGATGCCGCGCCGGCGGCGTTCTTAATTTCGACGTTCGCCCCCGCGATCGCCTTCCCAGCCTGATCGAGAACCGCTCCAGACAACGTTCCTCCAACCGGCTGAGCTTGAAGATGAAGTCCTCGCGTGAGAAGCAACAGATAAAGCACGAGGACACGACGCTCCCGGCGCCTCCATACACCCATCGCGAAAAGTCCTCCTGAGCAGAGAAAATTGAAACGGTGACAGCCAGGGTAGCTGGAAGTTATTACAGGAGGATTACCAAACAATCAAAAGGTCGTGACGCAATGGGGTCTGCGCGCTTGTAGCGCGTGGCGAGCACGGTTCTGGTTACGGTATCATGGAAATCCCCGATGCGAAGGGGACCAAGAAGTCACGATTCCAGAATCGAATCTGAACGACGCGGCGAAGGGGAGCGACGGCTCCCCTTCTCGCATCTGGCGATTCAGATGCGGTGAAAGCTCCTCAAGATGTCGCGGGTGGAGTAGCGCAAGGCGATGGGGCGGCCATGCGGACAACTCATGGGGCAGGAAGTGGCGGCGAGAGCGCGGAGGAGCCAGTCGATTTTTGGCGGTTCGAGACGCGTGTTGATTTTGATGGCCGCGCGGCAAGCGATGGAAGCGGCGATGCCGCGGCGCAGGTCGTCTAGAGATGTCTTACGAAGCTCGCGCTCTGAGATTTCCAGAATTTCCAACAAGACCTTTTCTACGTCGGACGCGGCGAGTTCCGCCGGCGCGGCCTTGACCGCGATGGTGCGGTTGCCGAAGGGCTCCGTTTCGAAGCCCACGCTGTCCAGTTCGTCCGCGATCCGAGCATATTCGATCTGTTGCGCGGGAGTGAGCGCAAGGATGGCGGGAATCAGCAGCCGCTGCGTCTCGATGCAGCCGGCGCCGCGAGCGGCTAGCACTTTCTCGAACAGAATCCGCTCGTGCGCGACGTGCTGATCGACGATCCACAGGCCGTCGCGCCCGGCCGCGACAATGAAGCTGTCGTGGATCTGGCCGAGCGGGCGCAAGTCGGAAAGCGCGTCCAAACTGTCCAGCTCCGGCGAAGCTCCCGGAGACAGAGGGCCGTGCGTATCGGGAATGTCGAGCTTTGCGGGCGCAATTTCCGGTTCGGTCCGCGGGGCGTCGGTGAACTGGAACCGCGGCGTGGATGGAGGAGGCCGGTGGAGGCGAAATTCGGGAAGTAGCGCGGGATCGGTTTGCTCATGCGACAGCCCGGAGACCGGCGCCAATTCCGCCATGTTCTCCAGGCTCTGGCTGAACTCCGAATACGGTAGTCCGGCGCCGGGTTGGGGCGGCGCGGCGGAAAAGATGCGGGAAACGGGTTTTTCGGCGATGAGAGCCGCGCGAATCGTATCGCGCACCAGATCGTGCACCATGGAGCTGTGCCGGAAGCGGACCTCGGTTTTGGAAGGATGAACGTTGACATCCACCTCTTCGGCGTCGCAGTCGACGAACAAGAGGGCAAAAGGCCAGCACGCCGGCGGCATCAGATTGTAATAGGCAGATGAGATGGCGTGGAGAAGCAGGCGGTCGCGAATTAGACGGCCATTCACGAAAAGGTAGACGGAGTTGCGATTCAGCTTCTGCACCTGGGGTCCGCTCACGAATCCGCGCAGGCGGAACCTCCGGAAAGCGGGGGCTTCGTCAAGCTCAAAAGGAACCGGGAGGTCGCGCCAGCTTTCGCCCAGGTCGATTAAATCTTCGAGAACCTGGCTGCCGAAGATTTGAAACACGCGCTCCTTGAGCGAAGCAGCCGGCGCGACGTCGAGCAAGTCCGTGTTATTGTGACGCAGCAGAAACGTCTTGGCCGGATGCGCCAGGCTGTAATGAGTCACCAGCGAAGCGGCGTGAGCGGTCTCGGTTTGCTCGGAGCGCAGGAATTTCTTGCGCGCGGGGACGTTGTAGAACAAATCGCGAACGGTTACCGTTGTGCCAGGGGCGAAGGCGTTCTCTTCGCAGCGGAGGATTTTTCCGCCGGCGATCTCAACGACGGTTCCCGCCTGCTCTTCCCGGGCGCGTGTCTCGAGCAAGAGACGGGAGACTGAGGCGATCGAAGGCAGGGCTTCTCCACGAAAACCCAGAGTTGCGATGGAGAGCAGATCCTTCACATCCGCCAGCTTGCTGGTGGCGTGGCGCTCGAAAGCCAGGAGCGCGTCATCGCGCATCATGCCGCAACCGTTATCGGACAGGCGGATGAGCCTGCGGCCTCCGGCTTCGATTTCGACGCGAAACTCGGTCGCTCCCGCGTCGAGGGAGTTTTCGAGCAGCTCCTTGACGACGCTCGCCGGCCGTTCCACTACCTCGCCGGCCGCGATCTTATTGGCGACGGCGTCGGAAAGGATGCGGATGCGGCCCATGGAACATCGATTTTCTCATATACAGTAAAATCGGACATGCGCACGGCTGTTTTTGCTTTTTTTCTGGCCGGAATTCTTTCCGCCCAAGCCCCGATTCAATTGAATGTAGACGCGACGGACGCTCCACGGCGCATTTTCCACGTGAAGATGACGCTGCCCGTCAAGCCTGGCCCGATGACTCTGCTTTATCCGCAGTGGATTCCAGGCGAGCACGGGCCGACCGGTCCTGTAGTCAATCTGGTGGGATTGAAGGTGCAGGCGGATCGAAAATCACTTTCCTGGAAGCGGGACAGCGTGAACATGTATTCGTTCGGCTTGGATGTTCCCGCGGGTGCGACAGAGCTAGAGATTACGTTTGATTATATTGCGCCGCCCGAAACGGGAGGTTTCAGTTCGGGAAGCTCAACCACTAGCGAGCTTGCGGTGTTGAACTGGAACCAGCTCTTGCTCTATCCAAAAGGAACGGATCCGGACGCCCTGCCGTTTCAAGCCTCTCTCAAGGTGCCGGCAGGCTGGCGATATGGAACCGCGCTTCCGATTCAGCGGGAATCGGGCGATGAAATTCAGTTCCGGCCGGCGCCGCTAACAACGCTTATCGATTCGCCGCTTTCCACCGGCGCGCATTACCGCACCATCGATTTGGGCGAGGATCGAGGCGCTCCCCATTATCTGCACCTGGCCGCGGATAGCGACGAGGCCTTGCGCCTCCGGCAGGAGGCGATCGACGGGTACAAGAATCTGGTGAAGGAGACGGGAGCCCTGTTCGGATCGCGCCACTACCGGCGCTACGATTTCCTGTTCACGCTGAGCGATCACGTCGCGCATTTCGGCCTGGAGCATCACGAATCGAGCGACGACCGGGTCGGCGAGCGGACGCTGATCGATCCGGATCTGGAGCGGGTAGCCGCCTCGCTGCTGACCCATGAATTCACGCATTCGTGGAACGGGAAGTACCGGAGGCCGAGCGGGCTGGTTTCGAGCGGGAAAGACGGCGGCTATGATACGCCAATGAAGGGCGACCTCTTGTGGGTGTATGAGGGTTTGACGGAATATTTGGGTGAGATTCTGGCTCCGCGCAGCGGGCTGAGCAGCGTGGAAGATTTTCGCGAGTCGCTGGCGGAGACGGCGGCAGCGCTCGACAATCAGTACGGCCGGACCTGGCGGCCTTTGGAGGACACCGCTGTCACAGCGCAACTCCTCTACAACGCGGGACAGGACTACGGCAGCTATCGCCGCGACGTCGACTTTTATCCGGAAGGGACGTTGATCTGGCTGGAGGCGGACGCGATTATCCGCGAGCTGAGCAAAGGGGCCAAGTCGCTGGACGACTTCTGCCGGGCATTTCACGGCGGGCCGGGCGGAGCGCCGGCTTTGAAGACCTACGATTTCGCCGATGTTGTAACGGCCTTGAACGCAGTCCAGCCTTACGACTGGGCAGCCTTTTTCAATCAGAGGTTGCATTCGACAGACGCCCGCGCACCGCTGGGAGGCATTGAGCGCGCGGGTTGGAAACTGAGCTATGACGCGATCCGTTCGGACTATTGGAAGGCTGTAGAGACCAGTGGGAAACGAACGGACATGAGCTATTCGATCGGCGTCACGCTCAACGAGGACGCGATGATCGAGGATGTGGAGTATGGAGGTCCGGCCCAAAGGGCGGGTGTAGCGCCGTCCACGAAATTGATAGCGGTGGATAACCGGCAATACACTCCGGCGGTGCTGCGAGCAGCAGTGGCGCGGGCGGCGACAAGCAACAAGCCGATCGAGCTGCTGATCAAAACGGGCGAATACTACGAAGTGCACCGCGTGGATTACCACGGAGGCGAGCGCTACCCGCACCTGGTGCGCGATCCTTCAAAGCCGGATTTGCTATCGGAGATCGTAAAGCCGCGGGCGGAGCGCTAGGGAGTTGCGATAAAACGCGTCCCGGGGAATTTTCGGCTTTCCCAGCTCAAGCGTGGCGAGAGGCGAGTTCCGCGCGAGTCCCCTGGGCTGCCTGCGTGAGATACTCCAGCGCGGCGGCGACTCCTCCTGACCGATGCGGCACACCCGCCAGAGCCAGCCCCATCTCAACCCCGCACAAGGCGCCCGCCAACATCAAATCGTTAAAATCGCCCAGGTGGCCGATGCGGAACACCTTTCCCTGGAGTTTACCCAAACCGTTCCCGAGCGACATGTTGAAATTCTCGAGAACAATTTTGCGGAACTCATCGGCGTTGGTTCCGGCGGGAGTCAAAACCGAAGTGGACGACGCGCTATATTCGGCGGGCTCAAGACACAACACCTCCAGCCCCCAGGCGCGCACCGCCCGCCGCGTAGCCTCGCCGTGACGCGCGTGCCGCGCCCAAACGTTCTCCAAGCCTTCTTCCCGCAGCATCTGCAGCGATTCTTTCAGCCCGTACAGCAGATTCGTCGCCGGCGTGTAAGGAAAGAATCCGTTCTGGTTGGCGTTGAGCATGGCCTTCCAATCCCAATACGAGCGCGTCAGCCGCGCCCCGCTGGAGGCCGCAAGCGCTTTTTCACTGATTGCGTTAAAGCTCAATCCGGGCGGCAACATCAATCCTTTCTGGGACCCGGCCACGGTCACGTCGATTCCCCACTCGTCATGGCGGTATTCCATCGAGCACAGCGAAGAAATGGAATCGACCATCAACAAGGCCGGATGCCGCGCGCGATCCATGGCGCGACGGATCTCCGCGATCCGGCTGGTAACGCCCGTGGAAGTTTCATTGTGCACCACACCGACCGCCTTAATCCGATGCGCGCGATCTTCGGTTAGGATGTCCTCAAGCGTATCCGGGTTAGCGCCGTGCCGCCAATCGCCGGGAACAAATTCGACTTCCAGTCCCAGGCTGCGCGCCACTTCCTTCCAGAGAAACGCAAACTGCCCTGTCTCAAACATCAGGACTTTGTCGCCGGGAGAGAGGGTGTTGACCATCGCAGCCTCCCAAGCGCCGCTTCCGGAGGAGGGAAAAACTACGATCTTCCCCGTGGTCTTAAATATATCCTTTAGGCCTTCCAGTAATTCCATCGCCATGCCCGCAAACTCGGGCCCGCGATGATCGATGGTGGGGCGGGCCAGCGCGCGCAGAATCCGCTCTGGCACGTTCGTGGGGCCGGGAATCTGAAGAAAATGACGTCCGCTAGGGTATGACATTGGCCCATCATATCGCGCGCCGGGCCAGGCGCCTTGAGGACGCCTCTGGAAAATGACAGAATAGCCCTTGATCCAGAACCCACTGAACGCATACAGCTCCGCTTATCCGGTTTTGACGTGCATTCATATCGCGGGAATTTGTTGCGGCGTGGGGACCGCCGCGCTCGTCAATTTCCGCCTTCTTGGGGTCGGACTCACCCGAAACAGCGCTGCGCGGCTTTGGATGGAAATTATGCCGTGGACGCTCGGCGGACTGTTTGTCGCAATCTCTTCCGGGCTTCTGCTGTTTTCCATCGACCCGAAGATGTATCTGGAAAACGGCGTGTTCCGCTTAAAAATGGCGGCCCTGGCGGCGGCCATCGTTTTTTACTTCACTATGACGCGCAAGGCGGCCGTCTCGGACCTGCGGGGGGCGGGCTGCTCCATCATCGCGTGCATCTCGCTTGCGCTGTGGGCGCTCGCGCCATTCGGCGGCATCTTTATCGAATTTGCCGGGTCGAGGCCAAGATACTTTTACCCAGTCCTGTTATCGCTGCATGTAGTGGCGCTGATCTGCTTTCTCGGCGCGGTGGTGGCGACAAATCTGCGTCTGTTCGGCCTCGGGCTGCGGAGCTATTCCGCGCAAGAGGTAGTAAACGGGCTGCGCGTCTTTAAAGCGATCGCTTTTGCCGTTGCCGCCCTTTGCGGGGCGCTCATGCTTGGCGCGACCAAGTGGAGGTATGCGTATGACCGGCGGTTCTGGTGGAAAATGACTCTGCTTATGCTGATCGCGGCGGCGACATGGTTGTTTCGCCGGGCTGCTTCGGCGACGCCCGGCAAAGCAAAACTGGCGGCGAGCGCTTTGCTTCTTTTGTGGGCCGGAGTCGTGGTGGCGGCACGCGGGCCGGCCACCGTTAAGGACGTTATGCATTCGATGGTGGACCCCAGTGGAGATTTTTTGTTCCAATCCGTCCAGACAATCGTGGATGAGCATGGAGCGAGGGAAAAGGCCCCGCATACGGAAGAGGAATGGGATAACGTCCGCGAGCGCGTTCTAATTTTGCTCCGGACTCCGGATCTGTTGCGGGATCGAATGGCCGCGCGGCCCAGAGACCGTTCGAAAAATCCTGAAGTCGAAAATGAGCCGGAGGAAGTTCAGGCGCTGATGGATTCAGACCGTCCCGATTTCATGCGCCGCGGGCGGCGGCTGGGCGATGCGGCCTCGGCCGCGATGAAGGCGGTTGGGCTAAAAGACAAGGACGAACTGGTCATTGCGCTTGATCGCATCGATAAAGCTTGCGAGAGTTGCCACCTGCGTTATTGGTACCCGCGTGACAGACGAGCTCGGGAGGCCGCAAAGGAGGATGGGATTGTTGAATAGTTTCCATGGCAACTGACAGAGCTGGGATATATCATCTCTAGGAGTGAGGCAAAAATGAAAGCTCGATTCGTTCCTGTCCTGCCTGCGCTCGCCGCTGGAATCGGGATGGCTCTGTTGGCGCCCGTTCCGAAGCCCCTTTACGCCCAACAAAATCAAGGTAAGGGGCAAGCTCCTTTGCAAGGAAGACAGGCGGGCCGCGGCGCCCCGCCCGTGATCCTTGGTCCGCCGCCAGGAGTCGAGCCGCTGCCGCTCGATCTATTCAAGTCCAAGAACTTTTATAAAGACAAGGCGCTGTGGATGGACAAGCGTTACTACCGGTGCAACACGCCCCGTCAGCTTTCGGAGATGTGGAACCAGCGGCGTATCGGCGACCATCCGCCTGAGTCGGCTTCCTGGGGCGATTGCAATGCGGATCTCGCGCGCGAAAGCATCCTGAGCCCTTATCCATACAAGACTGCCAGGGAACACTACGAAGCTCTATTAGCGGCCGCCAAGGCCAAGGGCGGGCCGACAGTATATACGAAAGCGACCGTTCCCGACTGGGATGGGTACTATACGCGCGACACGCAAGCGGATCATGGCTCCGAGTGGATCTGGGGAGTGAGCCAGGCCCCGACCGTGCTGTCCCTCCTCACTCCGGAATATCAGAAGCGCATGGTGCAGTTGATCTATCACGAAGCCGTCACAAACGCTCCGCAATGGAACGCTTCCTTCTGCTACCCGGAAGGATTCATCCGCTGGTGGGCGCAGCCTTCCCAGGCCGGCAATTTCCAGCTCACGATGAGCACATGGAATGTGCAGTTCTTGTCTGGCATCGCGGACAACTTCCTCCGCCAAGTGATGGTGGGCAAGGAACAGCACGTACAGAAGACGCCGCAATGGTATGGCGAAACCATCGGATTCTGGGATGGAACGACTCTGGTGACATGGACCGCGAACATTCAGGGCTGGACTCTGACGCACTCGATGTTTGAAACCAGCGACAAGATGGAGACCGTGGAGACCTTCAAACCCGCTTACGACGCCAATGGGAAATTCGTGGGTCTAGATCATGAAGCCATCTTTTACGATTCCGAGGCTTTCGTCGCGCCGGTTCGCGCGAGCTATCGCTTTGCGCGGCGCGCCACTCCGGAGGATCCGAATCGCCGCTACACCTTCATCGAGTGTTTGAGCAATATTCAGAACGTCAATGGCAGGCCGACGCAACTGAGCCCCGACGACCCGCGCTTCATCGATTATTACGGCCGGCCCTGGGCCAAGAACTGGGAGAAGTATTTCGAAGCCGGCTGGGATAAGCCGCAGGACGAGCTGCCCAAGGAGATCTTGGACATTTTCAAATGAGGGCGCCTACTTTTTCTGCGCAGGCGTAGAGCGCGTTGCGCTGGCGGGCGTCTCCCGGAACAATTCCTCCAAGCTCGAGTCCGGCGGGGACGGCGCAGCTTGTTTGGCCCGGCTGGTGGTGAATCCAATCAGACGGCCCGCAAAAATCACGCTGATCCAAATGGCGAGGGAGAGGACCGCAATAATTTTGCCCGCCGCGGGAGCAGAACGAGCGTTATCCCAGCGATGAACCGTGCGGCCCAGAATCAATTCGAAGGACCCCATGTTGAAGCCTGCTAAAAGGAGCAGCAACATCTTCGCGCGGAAATAGAAATTGTGATAGTACACGCTCGCGTTGGTGACAAACATAAGCGAGCCAGTCAACGCCGTTAAGGCAAAAGCGGCCCAGGTCCATTTCAGGATGTCGGACGCCATCCGTCTAAACGGCCTCTCGCCCGATGCGGCGCCCAATAGCCGAAGATCGATGATGGCGATGGTGCCGAACACCATGCTCAAGCCAAGGACGTGGATCGATTCCAGGAGCGGAAACAGCAGCAGCGACTCACGAATCGTTGTCGCTAAACGGGACTCTTCGATCCACTGAAAGATCGCGGCGAGGTCCACGCTATGCCTTCTCAGCCGGCGACCAGGAACCCCACACATGGTCGTAAGCGATCAGGCGCCCGAGGACGATAATGGACACCCAAATCAGGAATGTCAGCACAGCCAGCCATCGGATGGCTCTGCGCTTTTCCGCCGCCTCTTCCCAAAACTGCTCATGCTTGCGGACGGCTTTCAAGAAAAAGGCGGCGATCAGCGCTCCCACCGCCACCAGAATCATTTTTAACCAGAACGAAAAAGTGATCAGTTCACGAACCGGCTCGCCGATTACCATGAGAATTCCGGTAGCCAGCATCAGCCAGAGGGAGCCAGTCAGCCAAGGACCAAAACGGTCGGCGGTTTGCCGAAGGGTCTGATCCATCCCAGCCCATCCCAAAATGCGCAGGTCGATCATGAACACGGAGCCTAACACAATTCCGATCCCAACGATGTGAATGGATTGAATGGTGGGAATGGCCCAACTATTATGGTTCTGAATAAAGACGCTTAGGAGGGTGGTGGATAGCCACTCCGCGAATTGCTTCAACGATCCTGCCTCGCAATCCCGCGGAGATTAGAAGGTGTTTCCGCCCAATAGCGTCATGCCGGGAACGGAATCGCAATGCTTATCCGCTTCCGGAAGTTTCGGTTTGTTGGTCGCAGGGTCCACCGGGCACTTGGCGATCGCGCCGATGCGGGAACCGAAATTGCTCCCATCCCTCAGCGGATTCAGCTTTACGCTGAACACCGTTCCAACGGGAAAAGTCGCCGCTGTGATGCCCTGCTGCGCCACCGCCGCCGCACCCGCCATCTCGATTCCCCATTCGACGTATTTTCCGTCGGCCGCTTTAGCGAGTCCTTTGCGGTCGGGTGCGATCAGCACGAAATGGATTTCGGCATGATTCGCCTGAGCCACGAACTGCTTGGCCACGCCCGTCAGCGTGACGGTTTTGTTCTGATCGTACATCGCAAACGAGTGGTGCGATAGGGCCGGCTTAACGAACAGTCCCGCCAGGAGCGTCACAGCAGCCACGGTAGTCAAAGTCCTCTTGATCATTTGTGCTCCTACTCA
Organism: Bryobacteraceae bacterium; assembly: GCA_035293905.1. GTDB lineage: Bacteria > Acidobacteriota > Terriglobia > Bryobacterales > Bryobacteraceae > Palsa-187. The sequence continues at coordinate 12,009 of DATGLY010000100.1, read as the reverse complement.
TTTGAAGATATCCAATATTTCCTTGGGAAGATCGTCCTGCGGCTTCTCCCAGCCGACTTCAAAGTACTTCTCCCAATTCTTCGCCCAAGTCCGGCCATAGTAATCGATGAAACGATCACTGTCGGGCGAGAGCTGCACCGGGCGGCCATTTACGTTCCGCAGGTTGCTCAGGCATTCGATGTAGGTATATCGCCGGGTGGGATTGTCGAGCGTCGCCTGCCGCAGGAACCGCATGGTGAGATGCAGCGGAGCGACGAAGGCCTCGGGATCGTAGAAAACAGCTTCGTGATCGAGGCCGACAAATTTGCCGCTGGCGTCGTAGGCGGGCCTGTACGTTTCGACCGTCTCCAATTTGTCGCTGTACTCGAACATCGAGTGTGAGATGGTCCAAGCCTGAACGTGCGCGGTCCAGGTCACCAGAATCGTCCCATCCCAGAATCCGACTGTTTCGCCGTACCATTGCGGCACTTTCTGCACGTGCTCCTTGCCAATGAGAACCTGCCGGAGGAAATTGGCGGCGATTCCAGAAAGAAACTGGACCTGATTTACGTTCATCACAAGTTGGAAATTCCCGCCCTGCGACGCCTGCGACCACCAGCGCATGAATCCTTCCGGGTAACAGAAGGAAGCGTTCCACTGGGGAGCATTATCCACGCCCTCGTGGTAGTTCATCTGCACCATGCGCTTCTGATATTCCGGAGTGAGCAGGGAAAGAATGGTCGGAGCTTGGTTAATCGTTCCCCAGGTCCACTGCGAATCGGAATACGAGGGATCGCGGGCATACCATCCATCCCAATCGGGCACGGTCGCCTTGGTGTAGACCGTGGGACCTCCCGCGCTCTTCGCTTTCGCCATCAAGGCCTCGTAATGTTCCTTGGCCGTCTTGTAAGGATACGGACTCAGGATCTTTTCGCGCGGATAATCCATGTTGCAATCGCCCCACGAGGCGGAGCCGGGAGGATTCTTCCCGATGCGGCCCGAGGTCCAAATATCAGTGATCTGGCGCGGCGTATTGCAGCGAAAATATCGCTTGTCCAGCCAAAGATCCTTGTCCTTATAAAAATTCTTGGAGGTAAATAGATCCGTCGGCAAGGCCTGCATCCCGGCTGGCGGACCGGAAAATGTCGGAGTACCCGCTCGTCCGAAGCCGCCGCCTTTCCCTTGCTTACCCTGCGGCGGCGCTCCCGTCTGTTGCGCGAATACAGTGGCCTGTGGCGGCGTGGCCCAAAGAAGCGCCATCAAAGCGGCGGACGCGGTTAAAGCAAAGGCAGGGAAAACTTTCATTCGATGCCCCAAAGCAGAACTGTAACATCATACATCGAGCCAGCGTGGCCCGCTAGCGGCCGAATTGAGTCGCGTAAGAGGTAACCCAACGGCAGGTCGTTGGGTAATTTCTTAGGCGACTCGATTCGGCTGGCACCAATCGCTTTGGAAAGGGCGTACACTTACCGAAGGAGGTCGGGATGCGTTTTCGAAATATCACCTTCGCGGCCGGACCGATTGTTCTGCTGCTGACGTTTCTTGTTCTGGCTACGGGCCAGCCGAAGAGCGAAATGGTCCACGTAGGCAATTCCGATGTAGGCGGAGTTGTGACCAGCTCCAAGGGTCCCGAGGCCGGAGTCTGGGTGATCGCCGAGGCCACGGATCTTCCCACGAAATTCGTCAAAATCGTCGTTACCGACGATCAAGGACGATACCTGGCGCCGGATCTTCCAAAGGCGAACTACGAGGTTTGGGTTCGCGGCTATGGGCTCGTGGATTCGCCGAAAGTGAAGACGACGCCCGGCAAGACCCTCAATTTGAAAGCGGTGATTGCGCCCGACAAAAGAGCGGCAGCCCAATACTATCCCGCGCTGTATTGGTTCGCGATGCTTCAGATTCCCCCCCAAAGCGACTTCCCCGGAACGGGACCGAACGGAAACGGCATCGCCACAAACATCAAAAGCCAGGGGCAATGGATTCGCGAAATTGTCAACACGGACGGTTGCACGGGCTGCCACCAGATGGGCGATAAGGCCACTCGCGAGATCCCAAGACTTTTCCTGAGTCAATACCCGGATGCGAAAATGGCGTGGGCGCACCGCGTTCAAGCCGGCCAGGCCGGCGCGGGCATGAGCGCACGCTTTACGCAGGTTGGACCGCGGGCGGCGGCCATGTACGCGGATTGGACGGATCGGATCGCGAAGGGAGAACTTCCTTTCGCCGCTCCCTCGCGTCCTCAAGGCCGCGAGCGCAACGTCGTCGTAACGCTTTGGGATTGGGCCGATCCCAAGGCCTATCTGCACGACGCGATCGCAAGCGACAAGCGCAATCCGACCGTGAACCCCAACGGCCCTATCTATGGAGGGCTTGAAGAGAGCGCCGATTACCTGGCCGTTCTCGATCCGGTGCGCAACGCCACGAGCAAGATAAAGCTGAGCGTTCGCGATCCGCAGACGCCGAGCTCCGTAGAGACCAAGCCCATGGGTCCCTCGCCGTTCTGGGGAAACGAAGCAATCTGGAACAGCCAAACCACAGTTCACAGCTTTTCTATGGACAAACAAGGTCGGGTGTGGGCCGCGGCGCGCGTGCGGAAACCTGAAACGCCGGCATGGTGCCGGGCTGGCTCGGATCATCCCTCCGCCAAGTTGTTCCCGATCAATTCGGGCCAGCGCGGGCTGGAGCTTTACGATCCGAAAACCAGGGAGACTACGACCATCGATACCTGCTTCACTTGGGGCCACGTAAATTTCGACGACAACGACGTGCTGTGGTCATCCTTCGGACCCGCCGGCGTCGAGGGGTGGTTCGATACTAGGATCTGGGATAAAACACACGACGAGAAGCGATCGCAAGGCTGGAGCGCTTTCGTCCTGGACTACAACGGAAATGGAAAACGCGACGCCTATACCGAGCCCAATCAGGCTCCGGACCCGACCAAGGACAGGCGCATCAACGTGACGTATTACGGCGACTCGCCGGCGCCGGACGGCTCGGTCTGGGGTTCGGTAATGGGATTTCCCGGCGCATTGGTGCGTTTTATTCCTGGATCGCACCCACCTGAAACGGCTTTGGCCGAGTACTACGAAGTGCCTTGGAACAACCCAAAGGCGCCGGTGCAAGGCTACGCTCCTCGCGGCATGGACGTCGACAGCAAAGGCGTCGTGTGGACCGTGCTCTCAAGCGGACATCTGGCGAGCTTCGATCGCCGCAAGTGCAAAGGCCCGCTCAATGGGCCGGCGGCCGCAACGGGTCAACACTGCCCCGAAGGCTGGACGCTGTATCCTTTCCCCGGCCCGAACTACAAGGGTGCTGTAGAGAACGGCAGCGCAGAATCGGCGTATTACAATTTCGTGGATCGCTTCGATATGCTCGGGGCCGGCAAGGATGTGCCGCTTGCGACCGGTAATCTTTCCGAGGGATTGCTCGTGCTGGTGGACGGCAAATTCATGACCTTGCGCGTGCCGTACCCGATGGGCTATTACGCCAAAGGCCTCGATGGCCGTATCGACGATCCAAACGCCGGCTGGAAAGGAAAAGGCATTTACACACCGATCTCGACGCGAGCGCCATTCCACATGGAAGGCGGAAAAGGAACGACGCCCAAGCTGGTGAAGTTCCAGATGCGGCCGAATCCGCTGGCCGACTAGCCCCGGCGGACTCTGCATTCGAACGCGAACACAGGGCTGCGCTAGCCGTGGTTTTCATGCATGGGCCACTGCATTTACTGCTGCTTAGCGAGTTAAATTACCTACTGGTTGGTATCGTCGAATGGCGCGCTTTGCTGTAACGTTTCCTTAAGAGGAGGAATCTGAGGCTATGGCGCACCGCGCAAAGAGGACAAGTGGTTTTTCCACGGCCGCGCTTATCGCCATTGTTGTTCTCCTCAAACCAATGGCGGCGCAAGCCCCTCCTGCCGCGGCTCCAGCCGGCGCGCCGATGACAGCGCAGCAGCTTGACGATCTAGTTGCTCCCATTGCCCTCTATCCCGATCCATTGCTGAGCCAGGCGCTGGCGGCGTCCACTTATCCAGTCGAAATCGCGGAAGCCTGGCAATGGGTGAAGGACCACCCTAGCTGGAAGAATTCCAAACTCCTGAAGGAGGCGAAGAAGCAGAACTGGGATCCGAGCGTGCAAGGACTAACAGCATTCCCGCAAGCCCTGACTCTGCTCGCGGAGAACATCAACTGGACAACTCAGCTTGGCAATGCGTTCCTGGCCCAGCAAATGGATGTAATGAAGTCCGTGCAGCGGATGCGGGCTCGGGCGCAGGCAAAAGGAACGCTCCAGTCGACTCCTCAGCAAGTGGTGAGCACCCGGACTCAGGACGGCGCGACAGCCATCACGATTGAGCCCGCCAATCCGGATATTTGGTACGTGCCCTATTACAATCCGGCGTATATATGGGGCCCTCCGATTTGGGGCTACTATCCGCCGCTGATCTATCCAGAGGTCGGCCCAGATTTAGCTTGGTATCCCGGAATCGATCTGGGATTGTATTTTGGCGGCTGGGGCGGCTGGGCTTGGGGCGGCTGGGGCTGGTCGCCCAATTGGTTCGCGGGCAACATCTACATCGACCATTCTTTTTTCCACCGCTATGGCTTCCGGAGCGCGGAAGGCGGGCCACTGGGCAGTTCAGTGTGGGTGCATAATCCGGAGCACCGAGTCGGCGTTCCTTACGCCAATCGGGAGGTGGCCGACCGTTTTGCGCATGGTCCCGCTTTCAGCGGCCGGCCTCAGGGTTTCCGACCGGGCGAGGTTACGCCACAGCAGCGCTTTGGAAATCCCGGGTTTGAGGAGCGCCCCTGGACCGGCAACCACAGCGTATTCGGCGGTTATCACAACGGAGCGATGGCGCGAATGCAGAGCGATCGCGGCTTTTCAAGTATGGCGGGCCGGACGTTTGGAGGGTTCGGCGGAGGCGCGCGGGTGGGAGGATTTGGCGGCGCCCCGCGTGGCGGAGGGAGGCGGTAAATGGTGAGCGGCGGCTTGTCCATCGGCTTGTTAGCGCTGGCATGGGCGTGCGCGGCGCCGGCGTTCGCGCAGCAGCGCTTCGATTCGCCGGACGCGGCGGCGCAAGCGATCATTGACGCGGCGGAAAGGCACGATGCCGCTCGGATGGCGGCGATCCTCGGACCCCTTGCCGGCGGAATTCTGACCTCAGGCGATGCCGCGCAAGATCGCGCCGAGCAAGCCGAATTCGCGCGGCTGGCCCACGCCAAGCATCGGCTAGAAGTTTCGTCCTTGAACCCGAATCGCGCCATACTCGCGATCGGCGATGAAGACTGGCCGTTTCCCGTTCCGATTGTGCGTGTCGCTGGCAAATGGAGCTTCGACTCATCAGAAACCCCGGCGGAGATGCGCGCGCGACGGATTGGGGCGAATGAACTGGACGCCATCGAGATCTGCCATGGCTACGTGGAGGCCCAAATCAAATACGCGTCCGAAGATCGCGACAAAGACGGATTGTTGAAATACGCGCCGCGGCTGATGAGCGCCTCCGGACGGCGGGACGGGCTGTATTGGGAGGGCCAAGAACCGCCGCTGATTCCGGCAGGTCTTGCCCGGGCGGAATGGCGCGCAGCGCAAAAAGAGCGGCCCAACCCCTATCACGGATATTACTTCCGCGTTCTGATTGGGCAGGGACCAAACGCACCTGGCGGAGCGCACAATTATTTAGTCCGAGGCACGCTGATCGGAGGATTCGGGCTGGCGGCGTGGCCGGCCGAATACGGAGTCACGGGCGTTCACACCTTCCTCGTCAACCAGGATGGCGTGGTCTATGAGAAGGACATCGCGCCGCTTCCGGGAAACTCCTCGCAGCCTATTGTTCGCTTCGATCCGGATCGCTCCTGGAGACCCGTGGAGTAAGGACCAGCCGGCCTTGAGGCCGCATTCGCGCCTCCACAATCCGGAACGACCCCCGCCTGGCGCTGGCTTCGGGATCAAATTGACCGCCAGCCTGGGCGGTGCTATTCTCATCGTTGCAAACAAGGACTGGGAGGTTTCGGATGGGCTGGCGTTATTTGGCATGGTTGGGCGTTATGGCTGGCGCGTTCGCCTTCCTGGCAGGACAGACGCCTGCTCCACCTAGCGGAAAGGCCGCCACGAAATCGAATGCGACGAAATCGACGGCGCCCAAGCCAGCCGCGGCTAAGTCCACAACCGCCGCAGCGAAGGCCGGACCTGCGCCGCGGATGCCGTGGGGCGATCCGGACTTGCAAGGGGTTTGGTTCGTACTGGCGAATGTGCCGTTGGAGCGCCCCGCGCAATACGCCGGACGCGAATTCCTAACCGATGCCGAAGTGGCCGCGTTGGACAGACAAAAGGAAGACGATCCGGGGCGTAACGCCCGTTCTGCAAATTCCGTCCAGGATGTTAGCGGCGCGTACAACGCCGTGTTTAACTCCGTATTGAAGACCGGCAAACGCACTTCGATGATTATCGATCCGCCGGACGGGAAAATTCCTCCGCTGGTCGCTGGAGCGCAAGGCGCGGGACGGGCGGGCCGAGGTGGAGGAGGTGGCGGCGGTTTGGGCATCGGCCCGGGAGTCAACGATAATCCGGAGACGGTTGCGCAATCGCCACGCTGCCTGGGCGTGCCTATGCCTTTTCTGCCCCTGAATACGCTTTTTGCACAAGGCACTGTAATGCAGATCGTTCAGTCCCCTAAATCCATGGGAATTTATATGGAGGACGATCATGCGGGCGGTGGAAACCGCGTCATTCATATCGATGGCAGCCCGCATCCGCCCTCGACGCTCAAGTTTTATCTGGGCGATTCGCGCGGGCACTGGGAAGGCAACACGCTAGTGGTCGAAACAACCAATTTCGAGCAGGGCTTTCGCGGTTCCAACGTTGAGACTTACAAAATGATCGAACGTTTCACGCGGGTGGACGCCAACAATCTTCGGCGTGAAATTACGTTTGACGATCCGAAGACCTGGACGCGGCCGTGGACGGTATTGATCGAAATGGGCAAGACCGACGACCGCCGCCAGATGATCTTTGATTCGGCCTGCCACGAAGGGAACTATGGCATGACCGGAATTCTGGTCGGCAGCCGGAGAGAAGAGCAAGCCGCGGCGGGGAAACGATAGGCCGAGGAATCACGGCAAGAACGAAGCCTTAAATCTGAGGTTGCGCCCTTTCGTTAGAGGGGCGACTTTCCATTCGGCCCGCATGCCGGCGGCATTCTTCTCGTTCCTCTAGAAGGATCGCTCATGAATGTGCCCGGGGTGGGACTTGAACCCACACTCTCCTTACGGAGAAAGGGATTTTAAGTCCCTTGCGTCTGCCGGTTTCGCCACCCGGGCATACTGAAAATACAAGGCTTATTTTACAGCATCGCGCCCTTCCGCGACATGGCGATTGATCCGTCCCGGCGTTTGTCCCCGTGCGGCTTGCAATGCTGGCTAGTTCGAGTCATTGACAGTGTCCCTGGTGGGCTATAGACTCCTCTGAGTAAGTCAGGAGGGTGGGTATGCAATTCAGGTGTGCCGCAATAGCCGCATTGTCGCTGTGCGTGGCTGCGTATTCTCAATCGAATCAGGGTACGATTACAGGAACGATTTCCGATCCGACGGGCGCCGTCGTTCCGACGGCTCAGATCGAGGCGAAGAATGCCGATACGGGCGTCGTGTATCGGGGAGGCATATCGTCCACCGGAAACTTCGTCATCCCCGTCCCGGCCGGCAACTATGAGCTCACGGTAAGCGCATCGGGATTCAAGAAATTCATTCAGCGAAATATTCAGGTTATTGTCGCCGTGGACACGCGCAAGGACGTTGTGCTGGAGGTCGGGCAGGCCAGCGAGGTGGTCACTGTGAGCGAGTCTGCGCCTTTGCTCAAAACCGAAAGCGGCGAGATGAGCCACCGGGTGACAGTCGAGGAAGCGGACAACCTTCCCGTGCTGACCATCGCGGGCGGGGGTTATACAGGCGCCACGGCCAGCGGCAACATCCGCAATCCGTTGGCGGTTTCGACGCTTCTCCCCGGAGTCACTTTCGCCAATGACAACAGTCTGGTGGTGAACGGACTTCCCAGCAATAGCGAGGTGGTGCGGGTCGATGGGCAGGACGCCACCAGCACTCTTTGGAAGGTTTACCAGCAGCTTGGCCAGAACGGCGTTGACGCGATCCAGGAAGTTTCCGTCCAGACTAGCAACTTCGCCGCGGAATACGGCCAGGTGGGAGGCGGATATTTCAACTTCACCATGAAGTCGGGCACGAATCAGTTCCACGGCAGCGTCTACGACTACATGGTGAATGAGGCGATGAACGCTGGCCTGCCTTTTACGGACGCGGGCGCGCAAAACCCCTTGAAGGAAAACCAGCACATTCGGAATCCGCAGCGCCGCAACGATTACGGATTCACTCTCGGCGGCCCCATCCGCATTCCGAAAGTCTACAACGGACAGAACAAGAGCTTCTTCTTTTTTAACTTCGAGCAATACCGCGAAAACCGGAACGTGCTGAATCAAGTCGCCACAGTGCCCACGCAGGCCTACCGCAATGGCGATTTCGGAACCGCCGGCTGCTTCACTTTCAACGCCGCGAGCAACACTTGCACATTTAGCCCAACTCTCACCCTGAACGGCGCGCCGGCGACCGATACCGCCGGACAAACCGTGTCCTACGGCGAAGTTTTCGATCCCAGCACGACCCGCCTGGTGAATGGGGCGCTTGTGCGCACTCCTTTTCCGAACAATAAGATTCCCGCGGCTCGCTTCGATCCGGTCGCGGTGGCGATCCAAAGCTACATGCCGCTGCCCAACGCGCCCGGGCTCATCAACAATTACAATATTCCGGGCTACTCGACCTATCAGCACACCACGAATGAATCCTTCAAAATAGACCAGTCGATCAGCCCAACCGTCAAGGTCTCCGGGTATTTCTCGAGGATCGAAACTCAGAGTCCCGCCGCGAACGGATTTCCTCTCTCAATTGGCGGAGCCGCTCCGGGCGACAATATCAGCTACACCACGCGTTTCAACTATGATCAGACTCTGCGCCCCACGCTGCTCCTGCACGCCGGAATCGGCTATTTCCAGGTCTACCAGCCGGCTCTTCCCAGTAACTTCGACCAGAACTCCCTGGGCCTGCACGGATTCTTCGCTTCCAATTATTTTCCCGCCATGGGGGGCCTGAACAACGTGAACACCGGGGGCTACAGCCAATCGGTAGGCGCCGGCATCATCGCGCAGATCTGGGAACAAAAGCCCACTGCGAATACGAACTTGACGTGGGTGAAGCAGAACCACACCTTCAAATTCGGCGGCGAGTACATCGGCGAGGGATACCCGCAGAAAAACTTGTGGCGATCCAACGGCAGCTTTCAATTCTCCAATGCCGAAACCTCCGACCCGTGGCAAAACGGCCTGCCTTTGAATTACGCCAATGGGAGCGGTTTCAGCTATGCCAGTTTCCTGCTGGGGTTTCCGGATACGTTACAGGAGAGCCCCGAAACCGAGACCAGGCTGGGCAGTCATGCGATCGGAGCTTTTGTGCAAGATAGCTGGAAGATCACGCGCCGTCTGACGTTGGATTATGGTCTCCGATACGATTTCCAGACCTATCTCAAAGAACAGCACGGCCGCATGGCGGACGCTTCTCTGAGTACGTTCAACCCGACGGTGGGCCTGTTGGGCGCGATCGTTTACGAGGGCTATGGAAACGGGCGTTGCAACTGCGAGTTTTCCCACAACTATCCATACGCTTTGGGACCCCGTTTGGGACTGGCGTATCAAATCAACAACAAAACTGTGTTTCGCGCCGGCGCCGGCCTGACCTACGGAACGGTCCAAAGCCCGGCGGGCGTTTCCTATAGCGTGGCCGATTATTATAGCTACAACTCCCTTGGCTACGGAATCACGCCCATGCCCAATGGATTGCAAGGAGGAAATCCGTATCCCAATATCGTCTGGCCCAATTTCAACATCGGCAAATATCCCACCCCAACCGCTGGACTGCTTCCGCCGCAGACGCCGTTCATTTTCTTCGATGGCGACGCGCGGCCCGGGCGCATCCTGCAATGGAGCATCGGCGTGCAGCGCGAGCTATCGCAAGATATCGTGGTCGAGGCTACTTACGTGGGCAATCGCGGAGCCTGGTTTCAGGCGGCCTACCTCGACACGCAGGCAGCCGACGTTCTGGATCCGGCCATTCTCGCGGCGCATGGTCTCAGCCTGAACAACTCCGCCGATCGGTTGCTTTTGACAAGCGTGCTCAGTTCTCCGCAGGCCATTCAGCGCGGCTTCGGCCCGGCGTATCCGGGTATGCCTCTGAATGACACGGTCGCCCAATCCCTCCGCCCCGAGCCTCAATGGGGAACCGCGGGCGGGCCGAACCCCTACCTGGGCCCGCCGGTGGGCAAAACCTGGTACGACGCGCTTCAGACCAAAGTCACCAAGCGCTTTTCCCACGGCTTGTCCATGCAGGGATCGTTCACCTGGTCCAAGGCTTTATTCGATGGCTCTGGGACGGACACGAATTTTTTCGTGGCCGGCCGTCCGTTGGTGAACGACATCTATAATTATGGCCAGAATAAACAACTCAACCAATTGACGCGCCCTTTGGCCACGATTATTTCGGGTACTTACACGACGCCTAAGCTACAGGCGGACCACGCCGCAATGAGGATGGCTTCTCAGGTTTTCCGCGATTGGCAGTTGGGCGCGGTCCTGCGTTACCAGAGCGGCGCCCTGATTCAAAGTCCGCCCTCGAACAACGCTCTCATGAGCCAGTTGACGCGGTTCACCAACGCCGATTTTCAGGGAACCACTCAAACGTTCTGGAACTACGTACCGGGTGTGAATCCACTGAGCGTAGATCCGAACTGCAAATGCTTCAATCCGCAAACCGCTCAAGTGCTGAATCCCGCCGCCTGGACCGACGCGCCCGCCGGACAGTGGGGAGTTTCCGCCCCTTTCTACAACAACTATCGCTGGCAGCGGCAGCCGTCGGAGGCAATGAGTTTTGGGCGCAACTTCCGGGTCGGCAAAGAGGGACGATACAACTTGCAAATTCGCGCCGAATTCCAGAACATCTTTAACCGCCATTTCCTCGCCCAGCCCGCCGTTGGCGGCCAGGGTGGACAATTTTTCCAGCAGGCGACTTATATAAGCCCGCTCAACGCCATTGTGTCGGCCGGCGGCGTGAATCTGAGCGGATACGGCACCATCAACACCACCAACCCAGGAGGCGTGGGATCGATTCCGCGATCCGGGATGGCCGTCGCCCGCTTTACATTCTGAGCGGCGTCTTTGGAGGGCGCCGGCGGCGCAGCCGCAATCTTTCTGCCCGGCCGGGCCGCGGCTCTCTCCCTGGGCATAACCGAAGCTGAACGGGCAAGCCGTGCTGCGACCGAACACGGCGCAGGCCGAATCCCTGCCCCATACATCAGCCTGCTCACCGCTAGTCGTAGACGAAGTGGAGAGCTTTCTTCAAATCTTCCCAGGCCTCGCGCTTGGCGTTCTGGTTATAGGGGCGAAGCAGGTAGGAGGGATGGTAGGTGACGATAAGAGGGATGTCGCGCCATTTACGCCATTGGCCCCGGAGGCGGGTGACGCCATCCTTGGTTCCGAGTAGCGCTTTCGCGGCAGTCGAGCCTAGCGCGACGATGGCTTTTGGGCGGATGGTCATGAGCTGGCGGAAGAGAAATTCGCCGCAGATTTCCATTTCGTCCGGCAGCGGCGTGCGATTTTCCGGAGGGCGGCACTTCACGACATTGCAAATGTAGACGTCGGCGCGTCGGATGGGGATGCCTTCGCGGGCCGCGGTGTTGTCGATCATTTGAGTGAGAAGCTGGCCCGCGCGGCCGACGAAGGGAAGGCCTTGCGCGTCCTCATCCGCTCCCGGACCTTCGCCAACGAACACCAGGCGGGCTTGCGGATTGCCCACTCCGAAGACGATCTTGGATCGCTGCTCGCACAGCCGGCAGCGGCGGCAGTCAGGACCGATGTCTTGCTGAATCTTTTCCAAAGTGTCGCCGGAGGGGGCGAGGGGAAGGAGGGTTTCCTGGACATCGGGC
>DATGLY010000099.1:0-9774 GCA_035293905.1 Bryobacteraceae bacterium | reverse complement strand
ATCTTTACGCCGAGCAACACGTGGTGCGCGAAACCGTCCGCAAGAACCTTTATACTGGAAAGACTCTCAACTCGGTCGAGAACATCCGCCAGTTTTTTGAGAATCGGGCCGCTGGAGCGCCGCCTCGGCAGGCGACGCCTTCGCCTCCTCAGGCGAGGAAGCCAGGCCAGAGCAAGAAAATCGGCCGGGGCTCCGCCATTGAGCATCCCAAGTTTGGACGGGGCACGATTGTGATGATGGAGGGCTCGGGCGAGGACACGAAAATCACCGTAAGCTTTCCCGGCCACGGGCTGAAGAAAATGGTGGCGAAATATGCAGGGATCAAGATCGAATGAACACAAAACACGTCAAGGATAAAGCGGAAAGAAAGAAACTGAAGCGAGCGGCGCGCAAAAAAGCGGCGCCGTTAGCCAAGCGCGCCGCCGATGTGGCGCGCGGATCGCAAAAGCGCAAGGTCAAGAAGATGGCTAAGGGCCAACGGAAGCGCTAACGCGTCCGGGGCCAGGGACAGGGCGCCGAGCAAGACGCCCAAAACAGCGTTCTGATTGCCGACCGTATCCCCCCGCGGCCCCTCGTCATGCCTTTACTCCGCACCAAATCCGTAGCTGAGCTCATTTCGGCGAGTGAAGAGCCGTCGCTGCGGCTGAAGCGAAGCCTGGGCGTCTGGAGCCTGGTGGCGTTGGGCATCGGGATGGTGATCGGCACAGGCATCTTCACGCTCACCGGCACAGCGGCGGCCGGGCTCAAGCTGGAATACCCGTCGGCGCTGAAGGCCCCGCTTTTGAACTTGCTGCTACAGGGCCGCCATGCGGTGGGGACTTTCGGGCGCCCGGGCGCCGGCCCGGCGATATCGCTGTCTTTCTTGCTGGTGGCGGCGGCCTGCGGTTTTGCGGCCTTGTGCTACGCGGAGCTGGCTTCGATGATCCCGGTGGCCGGCAGCGCCTACACATACGCCTACGCGACACTGGGCGAGATTTTCGCCTGGATCATTGGATGGGATTTGATTCTCGAGTACGCGGTGGGCAACATGGCCGTGGCGGTGGGATTTGGCGCATACTTTAACGACTTGCTGGATAATGTCTTCGGTTTTCACTTGCCGGCCTCGCTGGCGAGTCCAGTGATTGCCGACGGAAGGCTGACGGGGGCGACCTTCAACGTTCCGTCGTTTGCTCTCGTGATGATTCTGACCTGGCTGCTGGTGCGAGGAATCCGCGAAAGCGCTCGGGCGAATAACGCTATGGTGGCCATCAAAATCGCGGCGATTCTCGCTTTCGTCTTGGGAGCGGCCCGGGGCGTCAACTCGGGCAATTGGCATCCCTTCATGCCGAACGGTTTTTCCGGAGTTCTCACGAGCGGCGCGATCGTGTTTTTCACTTACATCGGCTTCGATGCGATTTCGACGGCCGCGGAGGAGTGCCGCCATCCCAAGCGCGATCTTCCGCTAGGGATCGCCATTACGCTAGGCGCATGCGCGCTGCTTTACGCTGCGGTTGGGCTGGTGCTTACGGGCATCGCGCATTGGTCCACGCTGGCGAACGACGCCCCGGTTGCAAACGCTCTGAAGACGCTCGGCTACAATCGCATCCGATTCTTCGTGACGGTGGGCGCGTTGATGGGAATGATCAGTTCGACTCTGGTGGGCCAATATGGACAAGCGCGCATCTGGTTCGCCATGAGCCGCGACCGTCTTCTGCCGCCGCTTTTTTCCCGCATCCATTCCCGCTATGAGACGCCGGCCGCCAGCACCTGGATCGCCGGCGTTTTGGTGGCGATTCCGGCGGGCATTTGGGATATCGGCACGCTCGCCGACTTGACGAATATCGGAACGCTGTTTGCGTTTGTGATCGTGGCGGCCGGAGTGGTGATTTTGAGGCGCACTCATCCGGATCAGCCTCGGGGTTTTCGCGTTCCCTGGACGCCGCTGCTGCCCGCCGTTTCCATCGTGTTTTGTTTATTGCTGATGTTGAGCCTCCCCCTGGAAACCTGGATCCGCTTTTTCGTTTGGCTAGCGATCGGGTTGGCGATTTATTTTTCGTACGGCCGCAAGCGAACCGCGCCGGCATAGGCAACTTCGGCGGGGTCCTCCAATTTCTCGGAGGCGAAAGCGGAATGAGCTTAAAATGCTTGCGCCGAAGGGCCGCCGGGCGGAGCACCCTACGGCTTTCGCAATGCTACGCGGCGGCGGATTGGCCTAAACTGGAGAATGGATTACAGCGAAGCGCTAGCCCGCGCCGGCGCGGAATGTGGAATCGAGCCCGAGTACGAAGATACTTGGGGTCTCCGTCATCGGCCTTCACAAGCTACGACCCGGGCGATTTTGGACGCGCTCGGCGCGCCTACGTCTTCGGCCGAGGAGATCAGCGCATATCTTGACAGCCGCGCCAGGGCGACGTGGTCCCGCGCGTTCGATGCGACCGTGGTTGTGCGCGAAAAGGCCGATACGCTTCCGCTGCGCATCCCCGCCTCCCAAGCCGGCGGCAGCGTGAAGCTGGAGATCCAGTGGGAAAACGGAGAGATCCAGCATCACTGGTTCTGGCTGCCGGAACTGCCAAACCGCCGGCAGGCGTCCTTTGGAGACCGGGAGTTCATAGAGAAGCCTCTGCCTTTGCCGAAACCGTTGCGGCTAGGCTACCACCGCGTGCGGGTCTATTGGATGAAGGAGCCGGAGTTGGAGGTTTTTGGAGAAGCGCGATTTATCGTGTGTCCGGAGCGGGCCTACACGCAGGGGGGGCGCAAGACAGGGCTCGGCATTAGCTTGTTCGGATTGCGCTCGGCTCGGAATTGGGGAGTAGGCGATACCACCGATCTGCTGGGAGTTATCGATGCGTTCGCGCCGGCGGGCGTGCACTTCATCGCGCTTAATCCCCTGCACGCGATCGCGAACCGCCAGCCCTACAACACGAGCCCGTACCTTCCGCAAAGCTCGCTGTATCGCAATTTCCTGTATCTGGATGTAAATCGCGTGCCAGGCTATAGCCTGGATCCAGGCCTGGGTGAGGAGATTGAGTCTCTCCGCGCCAGCGAGCTGGTGGAATACGAGCGCGCGGCGCGGGTGAAGCTGAAGGCGCTGGCGGCGGCCTACGAGCGGTTCGTCGCGGGCGGCGGGGCGCCTGCGTTCCAATCCTACGTGGAGGCCGAAGGAGCCCCGCTCGAAGCCTACGCTTTGTATTGCGCCCTGGACGAAGAGATGCACCGGCGAAATTCAGACGTCTGGGTGTGGACGCAGTGGCCGGAGGAGTATCGCGACCCGCACTCGGCTGCCGTGGCGGAGTTCGCCGAGCGCAACCGCGGGCGCATTGAATTTTTTAAGTTTCTTCAATGGCAGTTGGACGCGCAGTTGGCCGAAGCGCAGGCGCACGCGCTTGAGCGAGGCATGAGAATCGGACTGTATCACGATTTAGCGCTCGCCACCGACAGGTACGGCTGCGATTTTTGGGCGCACCGAGAATATTTCGTGGCGGGTTGCCGCGTGGGCGCTCCGCCGGACGGATTCGCGCCCAACGGTCAGGACTGGGGGTTTCCGCCTCCCGCCAAGGACGCGCATCGAATTGGAGGCTACGAATTGTTCGCGCAGACCATCCGCCACTGCGCCCGGCACGGCGGCGCGCTCCGCATCGATCACTTTATGCGGTTTTTCCGTTTATATTGGATTCCGGACGAGTTCAGCCCCGCCGATGGCGCCTATGTTCGAGATCATGCCGAGGATCTGCTGGGGATTCTGGCGCTGGAGAGCGTGCGCAACCGTTTTCTGGTGATCGGCGAGGACCTCGGCACGGTGGAAGGCTCGGTTCGCGAGAGGATGGGGCGGGCGGCCATGATGGGCTGCCGCGTTCTATGGTTTGAGAGAAACCTGGACGGCAGCTTCCGCGCGCCGGGCGAGTACGAGCCGCAGGCCGCCGTCTCGACGACCACTCACGACCTGCCCACGCTCGCCGGCTTCTTCACCGGCCGGGATATCGAAGCGCGGCGCGAGGCCGGATTGATCGATGAAGCCTCCACTCGGCGGCAGCGCGCCGAGAGAGATCGCGATATTCAGCAGCTCAATCACGCCATCGCAATATCAGGCTTCCCAGGCGATCCGCTAGGATTCGTGCTTTCCACGCCCTGCGAACTGGCGATCATATATCAGGAGGATCTGACAGGCGAAACCGAGCAGCAGAATCTTCCCGCCAGCACGTGGCAACACCCCAATTGGCGGAGGAAGATGCGGGTTTCGGTGGAGGACTTGGGCGGCATGGCGAATATGCTTCGGGAAAAAATTATCCGGTCGGGACGCTGAGCGGGCCGCTCAAGAAAGAGGATTGGGCATTTTATCGGCAGAAATTCCGCCGGGCCCTTGATCCCGCAGTTGCCGCTCGCCGGCTGCCGCGGAAGCGAAACGGATCCCGCGCTCCAGCTTTCGTGAAAGAGCGATGCTGGAAACGCAGAATCCAACGAATAGGTAATACCCCGCCAAGATCTTCGAGCTGTTTGTCGGAATCGCGAGTTGCGCCACCGAATCCTTCAAGCTTCCCATCGCGCTTCCTATAACGCCGTTGAAGGCGACAAAGGACATGAAGATCGCCAGCACCATAACGTCGGCCATCGACCACTTAGAAGACTCCAGCGCAAGAAACTTCACGATGCGGCTGCTTTGCAAAATGGGCGGCCGGAACAGACTTGCAGTTAGAGCCAGCATCTTCAGGGCCGGGAAGATTACGCTGAACAGGAGAACCAGCATGCCCACCGCCGACATGTCGGGCCGGCCCATGCGGATGAGCGTTTGAAACACCTCGAGCACGCTCTTGCTTCGGAAATAGAGCGATTGCTCGCGAAACTCAATTGGGGCGCCCAGCAGGATCGCGTTCAAGCGTGTGATCCGGGCCTCCACCTCGATCATGGGACTTAGCACGCCGCCCACCAGCAGAACGACGCAAAACAGCATCAGCACGACCACAGCCGATCGCGACAGGGCCCGTCTTCGTGCGGCGATCAAGGCAAACCCGACCGCCAAGGAACCGAGCACCGTGACGCAGTACTTGGCGATTCTTTGATCGGCTTCCTCAACCTGTTGACCCAAAAACCGTTCGCAAGCTTCGCCGCTGGGGCATCCGTACCGATTCAGAATGGAGGAATAGGCGGTCATATCCGCCGTGCCGAACGTTTTTTTTACCTCTTCCATCAGAAAGCCGCGGATCGTCTCCTTTAAGCTTGCTTGATTTTCGGGCTTAGCCAGTTCCGCCAACAGGACATTGGCGTATGCCGGAACCTGGGGTTGCAACGACGCAATCATCATATTCGCCATGTTCGCCACGAGCGGATTCGCCAGGCCGGCCACACCGCTAGCTTTAGGGTTCGGGAAAGCGATCTCTGTCTTGATCTTCTCCAGAAGGGCATGCAATGCCCGTTCCACGCTCGGCCGGAGACTTTTGCTCTGCGCCTTCAGATCCAACCCGTCGATTTGAGCGTTGAGGATTGGCAGGATAATCTCGCGCCAGTGGTCGGCGCTTAGCAGGCCGTAGCGCACATGAGCGAGTTCAGCCAAATCCTCTCGAAGCTGGCGGCGCGCGTTGAGGCCGTCAACAGTCAGCCAAGTGAACCATATGGTTGGCAAGAGCAGGATTGCACCTGCGGCGAATCGGAAATCGAACGAGTGCGATGCATGGCGCGGCGATCGCTCCGGCTGTGCGGCGCGGATATCCATAACGTGTAGACGAGTATAATCTACCCTCAAGCCGTCAAAACCAGGGGCCGCGGTATGGAAGCTTGGAGCACAGCTATTCCACATTGCAAAGTGATCTCCACGAATCGGCGGGACGAAAAATGCTGGAATAAGAGTTTATGGACCATAGGATCATGCCTTCCTTCGGGAAGATACTCTTTGCAACCGTTGCCGGGTTGGCGACGCTTTGTGCCAGCGGGCTGCTGGCTCAGACGCCACAGAACTCTCGCGCAACCAACGTTGGAAGCGCGCTGTTTGCGCGCGAGTGCGCGATGTGTCACCAGACGGGGAACGAGGACCGGGCGCCATCGCTTGAGACGCTCCGCGGCCTCGCGCCCGAGGCGATTCTGACCGCGTTGACCACCGGCCGGATGGCGACGCAGGCGCAACGACTTTCGCCGGCCGACCGGGCGGCGGTCGCCGAGTTCGCCGCGGGACGCGCCATGAGTGCGAGAGCGGTTGCGAGCGGCGGCCAGTGCGATGCGGCCATATCCGGGACCAGCTTCGAGGCCTCCTTCAATAGGCCCTCCTGGAACGGATGGGGCGGGAAACTTGGGAGCGCCCGCTACGCGACGGACGGCGGCATTCGCGCGTCGGACGTCCCCCGTCTGAAGCTTGCCTGGGCGTTCGGTTTTCCGATGGCTCTATCGGCGCGCACGCAGCCAACGATTGTCGGCGATTGGCTGTTCACGGCGAGCGACACCGGCGAGGTTTTCGCTTTAGACGCGAAGACCGGATGCACCCGCTGGATCTATAGGGCCAAAGCAGGCGTGCGGGGAGCGCTCAGCGTTGCGCCATTAGGCTCAGGCAAATACGGCGTTTTTTTTGGGGATGGACAAGCCAACGCCTACGGATTGGACGCTCAGACGGGGCGCCAGCTATGGACGCTCAAGGTCGACGCACATCCCTACGCGGTCATCACGGGCGCCCCGGCCGTGTATGACGGGCGTCTCTATGTCCCGACGTCGGGAGTGGGCGAGGAATCGCGTGGGCAAGATCCCAGCTACGCCTGCTGCTCGTTTCGCGGCAGCATCTCGGCGATCGATGTTGGCAACGGTGAACTTCTGTGGAAGAGCTACGCGATCCAGGCGGAGCCGCGTCCGCGGGGCAGGAGCAACCAGGGAGTCGAGTTGCTGGGTCCGGCTGGAGCGGGCATCTGGAGTTCGCCGACGATCGACGCGGCGCGCGGAGTCTTGTATGTCGGCACGGGAAACGGTTACGCCGGTCCGGAGCAAAAGACCATGAACGCCATCATCGCCATGGACCTGAAGACCGGCGCACACAAATGGGCGCAGCAGACCATCCCCCACGACATCTGGCTCATGCAGTGCCAGAGTCAAGCGGGAGGGTCAGATAAAGGCGAAGCCAAGCAGGCGAACCCCAATTGTCCGGATGAGGAAGGTCCCGACTTCGACTTTGCGTCCTCGCCGCTTCTCACCAAGACTCCGTCTGGCCGGGAGTTGTTGGTGGTTCCGCAAAAGTCTGGCGTGCTGTGGGCGTTAGATCCGGACAAGCAGGGAGCCGTGGTCTGGCAGTATCGGTACGGGCGCGGCAGCGGCTTGGGAGGTCAGTGGGGCGCGGCGGCCGATGGGGTGAACGCGTACATCGGCACGGGCGACGCCTTATCTCCCCAGCCGGGAGGCATGCATGCCGTGAACCTCGACACGGGCAAGCGAGCATGGTTCACACCGCCGCAGCAGAAGCTGTGCAGCGCAACGGACCGGCGCTGCTCGGCTTCTCAGGGCGGCGCGATTACGGCGATTCCGGGAATAGTTTTTTCGGCGGGCGGCGACGGCGGCCTGCGCGCATACGCGGCAAAGGACGGCGCGATCGTGTGGAGCTTCGATACGAACCGGCCGTTTCAAACCGTGAATGGCGTGCCGGCCAACGGAGGGACCATGGATGCGTCCGGCGCCGTCGTGGCCGGAGGGATGCTATATGTCAATTCCGGCTATAACAGCTTCGTCGGCCGAGCAGGCAACGTTCTGCTAGCGTTTCGAGTGGAATGAAGCGATTCGTGGGAGTGGGAATGGTTCCGAGTTAGAGTGATAATAGAACGAAAGCGGGAGTAACTCAATGGTAGAGTCACAGCCTTCCAAGCTGTTGGTTGCGGGTTCGATTCCCGTCTCCCGCTCCATGCTTTCAAGTACTTACCGTAACCCATGAGAAGAACGTGGAAGAGATGGGCGTGAAGCGTATGTCCGTGCCCAACCGGGAACCCAGAGCGAAGCGCGGAAGAAATACCAAAAGCAACGCTGGTTCAAAAACGGTTCGTGTAACATCCTTTCTGTAAATTAGAGGTTCCGCGCGGAACCTCTAATTTACAGAAAGGATGTTACACGAACATCTTCTCCGCATTGCTGGTTCCCGAGGAATACCGCTGCACCTTGATCAGCCGCGCATAACCGTCGTAGCTGTAGACCACCACCTGGCCTTTGGCGTCCGTGCGCGTGGCCACCTTGCCGTAGCTGTTGTAGGAATAGCTCACCCTGCCGTCTTCGGGATCGGTCGGCTCCTCATCAGCAAATTGACGCTGTACGTGAGGAGCGGGCACCCTCAACGGATGTCGTCCACACCGGACTGGGCGATGAAAAGAGCAGCGTCGCTATCTTTTTCTGCGATAATCGCGAGGTTCTCACCCTGCCGGTCGACAAGCCAGTAGAGAAAGAGCCGTCCTGCCGTGAGCTTCTCCGAGTCCTTTCGCACTATCAGATCGCCGGCGTACCGGCCCATTTGGATTACATCAAACGACCGACCGGCAATGGGGATGACACTGTGGGCGATCACCATAGCGCGACGCGACGAGAGATCGATTCGTATAATCAGCCCGAGGTTTCCCGGCTGCGTATAGAAGTAAACAAATGACCGGTCCGGTGACAACTGCGGATCGGAAACGTCCGCAACATCTCCTTTTCCGACAAGCTCCTGTGGCGCGATACAGACCGGAGGGGGATAGGGAGGGGCCTCCAAGTCCATCGTGCAGACCTGATCCGGCACCCCTTGGCCAGACCTAACGAAAGCGACCATCTTGCCGTCGCCGGAGACCGATGGCATGGAGTCGCTCCCGCCAGTCGTGAGCTGAACCTGCCTACCATCGGTTCCCAGAAGAAAGATGTTACCGCTGAGGCTGCGCACCGACTTCGCCGCTGCCGTTGCGTGTATGGCGACGGACGCCAAAGAGCATAGCGCCAACAGGATCACCCGGAATTGGCACACGATCCTCATGGGCAGTCCTTAATGAGCTCGTAGACGCTGAGCGCACCTTGGAACCTCTTGCTATAACCGTCATCCTCCCGATCAAACCCAGCCTGAGCCATCGCTTCGGCAGCCTCCGCCCAGGTCGCGCCGTAACTCAACATCTGCGCAACGACGCCGCCGTAGGTACCACCGTTCAGCCCCTTCTCAGGCGTCATGAGAGCGGCAAATCCAGACGAATAAAATGGGTCGCCGGGCGCAAAGCACGCCCATCCTGGGTCATATGCGTGGCCCAAAGAGCTGCAAGCGACCGCTCCCGCCCAGCCACCCGTGGCGGTGCTATAGTCAACCGGACGCTTTGGGGTACCCTTGGGTAGGCGATCATTAAAGTAATTGTTATTTCCGCTACTGACGTCAGACCCCGTCCAGCCTGTCTCGCCGGCCGCGAGGGCCATTATGAAGTCAACCGGAATTCCGGTGACGTTCGCCAGCCGCTCGGCATCGCCCTCATGAGCGTGCACGAAGCCGATGGCGTTCGCGTATCGGCTGGCTTGGCAGGGATCTGGGCCCGGGCCCTGCGGTTTCGGCGGCGAGGGGTGCACCACCGGCTTGGGTAAGGTCTTGTTGAACGGCGGCGGTCCCGGGTCATCAATCAGACATACCGAACCGTTGGAATGGGTGCCGTCGGGGCAATGCGCGAACCGTCCATCCGGATCGGTCAGGTTGACAGGGTCCCCACCCACGTACGCAAAGCGATTCCAACTTCCCGGGTCGGAGGGCTCGCCAGACCCGCCGTTGTTCGCCATATACGGGTCCGCCGTCAAAAACCTTCCCATCCCCGGCTGATAATACCTCTGATCCGCATAATCCAACCCCGT
>DATGLY010000098.1:0-46538 GCA_035293905.1 Bryobacteraceae bacterium | reverse complement strand
CCTGTTCCCCAACGAGAGCTCGTTGCTACGACTCGTCACCGCCGTCCTGATGGAAATTAGTGAGGAATGGGAAACCGAGAAAATGTACCTGCGGATGGAAACAGACTAGGCGAATTTACAGAAGAGGGGTTGCTTTATCGTTGTCTCTCTCGCCTCAGCTACATAGATCTCGTGTTTCTCGATCACCTGATCCCGAAGCTTGCGGACCAGATCAACTTCAGGTCTCATCAACGTGGGCCTTTGGTTGGGATTGGGATTTGACGCGCCAGTAATCATCGAAGCACTCCAGGCTTGATAAGACCGCTTTAATCGCGACCGCATTGCGGCTTCGTAATATTGCGATCAGCCTCTCGATTGGTTGGAATTCGTCCTCAGATACCTGCACAGTGTTTTGGGACTTATTACTTGTTACATATTTTGTTTCGGAATGCAAGTGCTTTAATCGATCTTCATAACTCTGGCGCATACGATCAAAAACTTCAGCATGGATCGGCTCACGCCCCTCCTCCTTGCGTATCTTGTGGATTTCGTCTTTTAGCCACTCGCGCTGCTCCAGGCGAAGCTTTACGGTCACCAACTTCTGTTCTGAATCACCCACCTGCGTCCTCCATCCGAGTTGTCCCTCCGGGAACACCTTCGCGGGTCATGCGGTCAAATTCCCTCTTAACACCAGTGGTCTTTTGCTCCTATGATCGTGTCTGATGCTGAACAAGGCTAACACGATAGGTAAACGGTCGGTAAGAGAACGGAGGGCGAAGACTAGCATCTCGCTGCTCCCGAGTTTGTGGACGGAGTTGCGGCAGGTAGCGTACCGGAAAGGTGTCAACACCTGCGTTCTTGTGGAGAAAGGCATCCGTCACGTCCTCAGCCGGGAGCGTTCCGAGCAGAGCTCGAGCGCGAAAGGACTATAGCCCATGAAAACCGCGTCCAGCTCCGTCGACAAGCTGAGCCCAGGGTGCAAGTACTGCTACATGTACGGCGAGAAGAGGCGCTACGGGCAGGAGCCTAATCTGCGCGTGCGCCAGTTCCCGGAGGCGCGGTCGGCGTGAGCCGGAGAATTACGGATGCGGAGTTGGAGCGGCGCTTGAACACAAGATTCGTGCGCGAGGGGTGGGATGCAGAATTACGGTGGAGTCGGGGTATCGCAGTGCGATACAATCAGCATCTTCGAGAAGATGGCGCGCCGCCGAGGGCAACGCAAGGGTTACCTATTCCAGCGGTCGGGCTGGTGGCTGCTGACATACCGGGTGGACACGCCGGAAGGCCGGGAGCGGATCACGGCTCCGGTAGTGCGGTGCGCGGAGGCCGGCAAGCGCGAAGCTCAGCGGATTGCCTGGGAAGAAATTCTCAGCAAGCTCGATACGATGGGACTGCGGCCGTCGAGCTCCAGAACTTTCCGCGAGTTCGTGGAGCAGAGATTCCGGCCGGACGTGATAGAGCACCTGAAGCCAGGTGGAAAGATTCATTACGAGCTACTGATGCGAAAGCACATTCTCCCGAGCATTGGGGAGACGCCTTTGCGAGACATTACGCCGGCGCGCGTGCAGGCGCTCCTGAATCAAACACTGGCGTCCAAGCTCAGCGTGCAGACGGCGGTGCACATCAAGAACGCGATATCGGCGGTGCTTCGCCATGCGAAGGCGATGGGATGGTTGTTTGGGGAACTTCCCACGGAAATGGTTCGGCTGCCCGCCATGAAGCGCAAGGAGCGCCGCGCGCTGACTTGGGAGCAGGTCTGCCAGATTTCCAAAGTCTTGCCCGCTCCCGTGGATACTCTCTTCGTGTTCCTGGCGCTAACGGGCCTGCGGGTCGGAGAGGCGATGGGGCTACGCCGCAAGCGGGTGAACCTGTCGGATTCTATGGTGATAGTGGACGGAGAAGTGATTCCGCCGCACTCGATAGCAATCCGGGAGAGTTTCTCTCGTGGCCAATGGCAATCGGTCAAGAGTTCACGAGCACGCCGCAACGTGCCGTTACCCCTTTGGCTCTGCGGATCTATATCGGCCCTGATGGAACAATCTACGTTTCAGGCGCCAGACGACCCGCTGTTCTGCTCGAGCGTGGGTACGCCGATGGACGCCCACAACATCACGAATCGGGTTCTGCGCCCAGCGCTGGAAAAGCTCGGAATAAAGGCCAGCTTCCATGTCCTTCGGCACACTCAGGCTACGCTGGCGGACCAGGCTGGGGCGACGGTGACGCAGCGGCAGCGCATCCTGGGACACGCGGCAACGGACATGACGCTGCACTACACCCATGCGGACCTGGACGCGATGCGGCCAATTCTGGAATCGATGGTAGATCCGAGGAAGCTAAATTAGGCGAGTTTCGACGACCAGTTGACCCAAGACAGTCAGAAAAACTGACGGAAAAGTGCGGTGAGCATCAGCCTTCTAAGCTGAGGGTCGCTGGTTCGAGTCCAGCCGCGCCTGCCAATCGCCCCAGGCGCCTACTCCAAGTTCATATTGATCACGTCGAAGTGAAATCGCTCGGGCGGCAGAGCGCTCACGGGCGAGGCGGTCATCGAAGCCCAGGTCTGATACGCGGTGTTGGCGACGGACGAGTTCAAATACAGCAGAAACTGGTTCGAAAAACACCTCAAAGGGGGCGGTTGGCGGAAGGTGAGGCGCAATCCGACGGCCTTTTCCAGCTCCACGCCCCCGGTTTCGACGGCCTTATCTTCAAGAAGCACGACGAAACTCGACCGGCCGGCGTGCGGCCACAGATCGGCGCGCAAAAGGTTCCGGAGTTCCACACGCGCGCCAAACGTGGTTTCGCACTGGCGAATCCATTCCAGAATTCCGTCTCCCCACTGCCATTGCTGCACAAAGCCCAGATACTGCTCCACCAGATTCAGCGCCAGATCCATTTTCCGGCGTTCCAAATCCAGCTGCGCGCGCTTTTGCTCCGCTTCGGCGGGCTCCGCATTTGGCAGCGGAATCATATCCTCCTGCTCCACCAGGTTGGCGGCCATGTCCATCACTTTGTCGAGGCGCTTTACCCCGGCCGCGGTTCGCACCAGCAGAGGCGGCAGTTCGTGAGTGCGGGAACCGGGTATCTCCACGAACTTTCGATCGCCGAGAATCTCCATGAAAGCCTTAAAAACCCCTTACAAAATCGTCACGGTCCATTTACCGTCCAACATATCAGATGCCGGCTGCCAAGCGGAAGTTACCGGAAGGGGTACTGCCGGCGCGCCCGGCCGGACCCCGGCCCCTTCCAGCACTGTGATGAGCTATTTCGGCTTGCGCCCCTTGACCTGCCGCGCCGGACCTGCTTTGCCGGCGCTTTGGCTTTCTGGCTTTCGGCAACGCCACTCCAAATGAAAATCTCTATATCTTTTGCGCAACATTCCGGCTATCAGAAACGGAAAAAAAAGCAGGCTGGTGGCGGCGTCGGCCAGGCTCAGGCCGACTGCGTTCACCAACGGACTTTGGGCGGGAAGATCGCGCGCGGCGAATCCCGCCCAATGCAGCACAGCCGAAAGCAGCAACAGCCCAACCAGAGCCATCACAGTGCTGCGCCAGGCCAGAAGCCACATCACCTTCAGGCTCTGCTGATAGCCGAGCCGTCGCGTCTCCTTGCCGCCGCTGGCTACCGCCACAGCCTGGCGGTCGCCATAGTTGCGCGCCAGCGCTCTCCGAACCGCCCACGGCGAAACCACGAAAAAAACCGCCACGGCCCACAAGGAATCCAACGTCTCGCCTTGCGCCTTCAGCACGCCATGGGTCAGGATCGCCGCCGCCAGATCCAGGGCCGCCACAGGCCAGCTCACCTCCCAGGTTATGCGCAAACGGTCGCGGAACGAGGGCAGACTCATATGTGGAAACAAGTTGGATACAATCCAATCTAACCGGTATGCCGCTATCCGCCAGAAACCAGCTTCCAGGCAAGGTCGAGAGCATTCAGAACGGCGAGATCGTCTCGCACGTCGTCGTTCGCGTCGGCGAACATCTCATTGAGAGCGTAATCACGCGCAACAGCGTGGACGAAATGAGGTTGAAAGTAGGCGACGAGGTTCGCGCGGTGATCAAATCCACCGAAGTCATGATCGCCAAGGGTTGACCCCCCAAACGGCGCGGTTCATGGGAGGATGGGGAAGTGTCCCCCGAAGAATTCCGCGCCGCGGCTCATGAGGCCGTCGATTGGATCGCCGCCTACCTTCGCGACGCGCGCCAATACCCCGTTCTGCCGCCGATCGAGCCGGGCCAGTTGATCGATCGCCTCCCCCAAAGCGGACCCGAGCAAGGCGAGCCCATCGAAGCCATCCTGCGCGACTTCCGCGAACTGATCGTGCCCGCCACAACCCATTGGAATCATCCGCGCTTCCTTGCTTATTTCGCCAATTCCGCCTCCGGTCCCGGCATTCTCGGCGAAATGCTGTGCGCGGCGCTGAATTCGAATCACATGATTTGGAAAACCGGACCGGCGGCCGCCGAGCTGGAGCAAGTGGCTCTGGGCTGGCTGCGCCAATGGCTGGCTCTGCCCGAGGAGTTTTTCGGGACCATTCACGACACCGCCTCTACCGCCACCATGCACGCCATCATGGCCGCGCGCGAGGCCGCCGCCCCGCAAATTCGCATCGCCGGCGAGCATCCGCCCTTGGTTCTTTACGCTTCCGAGCACGCCAACTTCTCGGTGGATCGCGCCGCCCTGGTCGCCGGGATCGGCCTGAACCATATCCGCCACGTCGCCGCCGACCAAGAGTTTCGCATGAGGCCGGAGGCGCTGGAGGCCGCCATTTTATCCGACCTGGCGGCCGGCAACCAGCCGTTCTGCGTCGTCCCCACGCTCGGCACGACTTCTTCCGCTAGCCTCGATCCGCTGCCGGAAATCGCCCCCATCGCCCGCCGCTACCGGCTTTGGCTTCATGTCGACGCCGCCTACGCCGGACCGGCCGCGATGCTCCAGGAATACAAGCACATCCTGAATGGCGCCGAAACCGCCGATTCGCTAGTCGTGAATCCCCACAAGTGGCTGTTTACTCCCTTGGATTTGAGCATCCTCTACACCCGCCGTCCGGAAGTTTTCCGCCGCGCTTTGTCGCTGGAGCGGACCCCCGCCTACATCGGCGCCGCCGGCCTGGGCCGCGCCGTGAATTTTTCTGAGTACTCCCTCAGTCTCGGCCGCCGCTTCCGCGCTTTGAAGCTGTGGTTTGTCCTGCGCTATTACGGACGCGAAGGGATCGAAAAAATCCTGCGCGAGCATATGCGCATCGCCCGGGAGTTGGCGGCTTGGATCCGCGGCGATCCCCATTTCGAACTCGCCGCTCCCGTCCGGTTTTCGCTGGTCTGCTTCCGCTTCCGCGGCACGGATGAGCAGAACCGCCGCCTTCTCGATCGCGTCAACGCCACCGGCGAAGCGTTTCTTTCAGGCGCGGAGCTGAACGGAAGGTTTATTCTTCGCCTGGCGATTGGCAACATCGGCACCGCCGAGGCCGACGTAGAAGCGGTCTGGCGCTTGCTAAAGCGGCAAGCCGCAAGCTGACAGCCCCGAGCTTGTCACGCCAAATCGAATTTTTCGTGATGCAGCAGAGGATCGCCCTTCACAATCACAGGCCGCCGGAGCGTTTCCTCCAACTCCTCCAGATATTTATTCTGGTGCGACTTCAGCACTTTGGCGACGTCGGGATGCACGCGCAGCATCACCTCTTTCCCCTCGATGCTTGTCGCCATCTTGCGCGCCTCGGTGAGAATTTCGCTCACCACCGTCTGCACGCTCTTGATATAGCCTGCGCCGTCGCAGTGGGGGCAGGGTGCGCAGAGCGTCCGCTCCAGCGATTGCTTCACCCGTTTGCGAGTGATCGCCACCAGTCCGAAATCGTTGAACTGGAGAATTTTGTAAGGAGCGCGGTCGGCGCGCATCGCCTCTTCGAGCGCCTGCATCACCTTTTGGCGGTTCTTGCGCTCGTCCATATCGATGAAATCGATCACAATGATGCCGCCCAGATCGCGCAGCCGCACCTGCCGCACGATTTCCTTGATGGCTTCCGTATTAGTTTTGACGATGGTGTCTTCCAGGCGGTTGGATTTGCCCACGAACTTGCCGGTGTTCACATCGATGGCCACCAGCGCCTCGGTCTGGTTAATGACGATGTAGCCGCCGCTTTTGAGCCAGACCTTGGGACGCAGCGCCTTTTCCAGCTCGGCCGTGATGCCGAAGGCGTCGAAAATGGGCGCTTCCCGCGTATACAGCTTTACCTTGCCGGCCAGGCCGGGCTGAAAACGCTCCACGAAGTTCAAAACGTTTTCGTAAGTTTCCTCGTTGTCGATCCAGATGGCCTTGAAATTTCCTGTCAACTGATCGCGCAACACGCGTTGCACAATGTCCAAATCGTGATGCAGCAGCGCCGGCGCGGGCCTGCGCTCGGCTTTGTTCCGAATGTCCTGCCACAGCTTGTACAGGTATTCCATATCGGACGCGATTTCGTCCTCGCTGCGCCCTTCGGCCGCGGTGCGGGTGATGAAGCCGCCCACCGGGCCGGGGCGGCGGCTCTGCAATACCCGCTTCAGGCGCGACCGTTCTTCGTCGCTCGCGATTTTGCGCGAGACGCCCATGTGCTCGAGCGTCGGCATGTAGACCACATACCGCCCCGGCAGCGCTATGTGAGAAGTAATCCGCGCGCCCTTTTGACCCAACGGCTCCTTGGCGATCTGAACGATGATCTCCTGCCCTTCTTTGAGCAGTTCCGATATCGAGGGCTGCTGGCCGGCCGAGGGCCGGTAAGCGCTTTTCTCTTCGGCCCGAGCCGATTCAAGCCGGCCAGGCGTCTCCCGGGCGGCCGCCGCGCCGGCCGCCTCCGGCCTGCCCAATTCCTGCCCCTCGGCGCGCTGGCCCCGCATTCTGCGCCGCATCCGCCGCGAGACGCGATGCGGATAGCGGCCCCCGCGCTCGCGCACTTCCGCCGAGCCCCCCTCCCCCGGCGGCGCCGATAATTCCGCCTCTACGCCCGGCTCCGGCGGCCCCACCGGCGGCTCTTCCGTTTCCCCGGCCATCTTCTCCCGCGCCGACGCCGCCTCCAGCACCATGGCCTGAATCTCGGAATCCTCGCCCTCGTCCAGCCACGCGGCGGCAGCCGTTCCCAGGCCCACCCTAGCCGGTTCGGCGCCGCTTACCGATGACTCCACCTCCTGCGTTCCCCCGCTTGCCTCTGGCGCCTCGCCGTTCTCGGGCTCCTCCCCAATCACAGGCTCCGGTTTGTCTGGAGGCCACTGCGCCCCCTCCTCCGCCGTCTCCCTGGCGGCATGCGTCGGCGCGTCGGGCAAGGCGTTTTCCGGAGGATATTGGATCGGCTCGTCGAACTCCGTCTCCGCTCCGTTTTCAAGTTCCAGATCCCTTTCCGGCGGGATATCCTTGGAGCCAGCGCCGTTGGCCGTGATCGCCGGCAACGGCAGCTCTTCCGCATCCGCGGCGGCTTCCGTTCCCCGATACTTCGCCAGCGATTCGCCGGGAAGCACCAGGGGAGCCTCTTCGGCCGCGCTTTCTCCCTCCGGCTCGGACTCCGCGGCGGCTTCCACCGCCGGCTCCGCCTCTCCGCCGCCGGCCACGCCCGTCGCGTATTTCGATTCGGGAAAACCTCTGCCGCGATTGCGCCGCCGCCGTGAGCGGCGTCCGCGCCGGTCGCCTCTTTCCTCGCGTTCTTCGGCGCTGGCCGCTTGCGCGGGGGCAGCGCCATTTTGCGCCGCCGTTGCCGGCTCCGCCGCCGCGGCCGGCTCCGCCCTTCGCCGTTCCGGCCGCTCCCGTTCCCCTCGCGGACGCGGCTCCTCGCCGGTCACGCGCTCGATGTCCTCGTGCTCTTCGAGAAAATCGGACACGTATAAAAACGTGTCCCGCTCCAGGCCCAGATCCACGAACGCGCTCTGCATCCCCGGCAAAACCCGGGTCACGCGGCCCTTATGAATGCTCCCGGCGAGCGAATATTCGTTCGACCTCTGGAAATAGACCTCCACCAACTGATCGTCTTCCAGAAGAGCCAACCGGGTCTCATGCCGATTGGCTGAAATCACCATCTCTTTGCTGACCATCCTGATCCTCCCGTCCCGCCTGCCGTCAGGCAAGCGGAAGCTTGCCGCGGGAGATCCGGCGGCCGAGTCGGCGTGGGATGTAACAAGACGGCTTCGGGATTTATGCTGGTTTTCCCGGCCCTGGAGCGGAGCCCGCTCTGCGCTCGCTTACACTCCCGTTGCCCGGCGCCCAAACCAGATGTTGATGCAGAACCCGCCGGTCGGAGGGCCAAACGGGGCGGACGCGAATCCTCGTCTCCGCCGGCGGAATCCGAAAACTCTTAACCGAAACTCGCCTCTCATCCCCGCGCTTTCACCGGCGCAGGAACGCCCGAGGGCGCTATATCCTTCCTTCGCGCTTTCCGTGGCCGCGCACCTGATCTTCTTCCCGCATCCACGCTATTGGCGCGTTAAATCCTCAACCAATAAACCTCCGGAGCCGGACATTGTTCACCAGCCCCAGCGACATAAAAATAGAAATCATGTTGGAGCCGCCGGCGCTCATCAGCGGCAGCGGAATTCCCGAGACGGGCACGTTGCCCACCACCATCCCCACATTCACCAGCAAATGCACCAGTAACAGCGTCGCGACTCCCATGCAGATATACATCCCCGCGCGGTCCGGCGCCGCCTGCGCATTTTGAACGATTTGCATTAACAACAAAAAATAGAGGCCGAGCACCACCACAACCACCACAAAGCCGTGCTCCTCGGCGAACGCGGCAAAGATGAAGTCCGTCGCCGCCGCTGGAAGAAACCGAAGTTGGGTCTGACTGCCGTGCGTTACGCCCCGGCCCCACATTCCCCCATCCCCGACGGCGATGCGGGATTGAATTACCTGATATCCACGCCCGCGCGGATCGCGCGTTGGATCCAGAAAGGTCGTCAGACGCGACTTCTGATAATCGACGTTCTTTCCGATTTGAGCCAGCACAAACCAGCCCGCCGGCGCCGCCAACCCAATCGCCACCGCGATCACCGCCACGTACCGCCATCGCAGCCCCGCCAGCAGAACCCCCGCCACCAGGATCGGAACATACGTTGCAGCCGTGCTCAGGTCCGGCTGCGCCATCACCAGGGCCGTTGGAATTCCTACCAACCCTCCTAATTTCAGAAGATCGCGGCCGTCCATCTCGTCGCGCCTCAGCTCCGAGAGATACCGCGCTACTAGCAATATTATCACTACTTTGACGAATTCCGAGATCTGAAAATGGAAGAGCCACCGTCTGGCGCCTCCCGCGCGATGGCCCAGGGCGATCGTGGCCAGCAGCGCCGCAACCGAAATTCCATACAAAATCGGCGTCTGGCTGATCAGGGTGTGATAATCGACGGAAGTCACCAGCCACATGGCCCCGAGCCCGGCCAGAATGTAGAGGATTTGCTTCCACCAGTCGTCGTGCAGACGCGTCTCCAGCGTCGCCGAGTAAATCTGTAGCACTCCCAGCGCGCAAATAATCAAGGCGATCGCCAGCAGGTGCCAATCGAAATCGCGGATGCTGCGGTAGCGCGGCACGTGATTTTTAGTGTACCGGCGCCATCGGGCGGTTGCCAACCAACTTGCAACCTCCGACCGCTGGCGCCGTAACAAGCGCAAAATCGCGGCAGATCCCTCAGTCCAGTCCCGCCTGCTTCAAAAAATCCGCCGCGACTTCCGCCACCGGACGCTTCCGTCCGTCCACTTGGTAGTTCAGCTCCTGCATGATGTGGTTGCTGAACTTGCCCGACAGCTCCGACAGAGCGCTCCGCAATCCCGGCACCTCCCGCAGGGAGTCCTCGCGCGCCGCCAGGCAGGCCTGATAAGGCGGAAAGGCGTGCTTATCGTCATCGAGGACTTTCAGGTCCATCTTCGAAAGCAACCCATCGGTGGCGTTCGCCGCGATCATGGTCACCTGGCCCTCCTCCATTGCCTTGTACAGAAGCCCGAGATCCATCGTCTTCGGCTGCCCTTGCCAGCGCAAAGCGTATGCCTTGTTCAAAGCCGCCAGTCCGTCCGTGCGTTGCTCGAATTCGTAGCCCACGCCGAGAACCCAGGCTCGTCCGGTCCTGGCGGCATCGGTCAGCGACGACAGGTTCCTTGTGCGCGCCTCGGCGCCCGGAATCACCATCGCGAAGCTGTCGTCGATGCCCAAGGGATCGAGCCAGTCGATCTGAAAATCCCGCGCGTAACCAGCACGGACGCGCGCCAGAACCTCCGCGGGGCCGCCTTCGAGCGGGGCTTTCAGAACCGCCGCCAGCGCCGTGCCGGTGTATTCCGGGTAGAC
Source organism: Bryobacteraceae bacterium (assembly GCA_035293905.1). Classification (GTDB taxonomy): domain Bacteria; phylum Acidobacteriota; class Terriglobia; order Bryobacterales; family Bryobacteraceae; genus Palsa-187. Next base: position 36,274 of record DATGLY010000098.1, on the reverse strand, counting down.
GTCGATTTCGTGGTTGCGGAGAGCCTCGTGCGCCAGCAGCGTCCCGCCCAGATTCAGCCGCCGCTCCACCGGCGCGCCCAGCTTATGCTCCAAATGCTGCGCCACAATCTCGCCCAGCACCACCTGTTCGGTGAAATTCTTCGATCCCACGCGAATGGAATGGCGTTTGCCGGCGCTTCCGCAGCTTGCCAATAGAACCGCCAACGCCGCGAGAACTGCGCGCATGCCCCGATTTTAGCTTTTTGCCGCCCCCACGCCGCGATGGCTCTGCAGCCATCGCCAGGCGGTCTCCAAAATGTTATCCAACGACGATCGCGTAGGCCGCCATCCCAGAACCTCCCGCGCGCGGTGCGCCGCGGCCACCAGGACCGGCGCATCCCCCGGACGGCGCGGCTGTCGCACTACAGGAACCGGACGTCCGATGGCTCTCTCTGCCGCCGCCAGGATCTCGCGAACCGAAAAACCGTTTCCCGTGCCTAGATTCAACGCTACTCCCGGACCGCCGCCCTCCAGGTACTTCAAAGCCTTGACATGCGCCTCGGCCAGATCGGTCACGTGTATGTAATCCCGGATGCAGGTGCCGTCCGGCGTTGGATAATCGAAGCCAAACAACGGGCAGGCGGCCCGCAACCCTTGCGCGGCTTCCAGCAAACAAGGAATCAGATGCGTTTCCGGCGCATGGTCCTCTCCCGTTTCCCCTTCCGCGTCGCAGCCGGCGGCGTTGAAATAGCGGAGCGCCGCCCAACTCAAGCCATGGCAGATTCCCTCCCACGACAGAATCTTCTCCACCATCAGCTTGGAATCGCCATACGGGCTTAACGGAACCGTAGGCGCGGTCTCTTCGATGGGTATGACTTCGGGAACTCCATAAACCCCCGCCGTCGAGGAAAACACGATGCGCCGCACGCCGGCCGAACGCATGGCGTTCAAAAGACTCATCGTTCCGCCGACATTGTTGTGGAAATACGTCTCCGGAACCTGCATGGACTCGCCCACCGCGATCAGCCCGGCGAAGTGTAACACCGCCTCCACTTTATGCCGGGCTAGCACCCGCGCCAGCCGTTCTTCGTCGTGAAGGTCGCCTTCCTCAAGCGGTCCCCACCGGACCGCCCAACGGTGGCCCCGGCTTAAGTTGTCGTACACCACCACCCGGTAGCCGGCCCGAGCCAGTTCCTTGGCGGCATGCGATCCAATGTACCCCGCGCCGCCCGTAACCAGAATCGTGGAGGGCATTAATGTCTAAGGTACCAGTCGGCGGTTTCCAGCCGCGGCCTTATATTCGAATCCGAAGCCGGCTGCGGGATGAAAAAAAGCCGGGCGCTCGAAAACCGAGTGAGCGCCCGGCTACTCATACCTTGGCCGCTCGGAGGTTGGCGGCCAGGGTGGGTAGGTGGAGAAACTCGTTTGCGCGCTAACCTAGCAGTCCTCCATGGCCCAGGCACGCTACTTCCCATCCCGAAATGCGATATCGCGCCAGCATCGGCGGCAACACCAGATCCACCACGTTCGGCTTGGTGGACCGGAAGCAGCCAGGGGCGGAAACAATGGGGACTTCGTCCTTGTAGCCTAGCAAAAGCAGGTTCCCGGGCTCAACCGGAGCGAGAAACCGCTCCAAATGAGCGCCCACCCGCGACATGGCGCGGCCGATTGCATCCTCGGGGCCGGCGGGAGATGTCGTGGACGCCACCAAAATCACGGTGGGCCGGGCGCGCAACAAATGCTGCAGCGCCCGCGTTACATTTTCCTCCTCTTCTATGCAGGTTAGAGCGAACACCGGGCTAGTCCCGAACTTCTCCAGCCTCTGCCGCGTCACGCTCTCAAACAGCGTCCGGGCTCGTTCTCCATCGTGCGGATCGGTGTACAGCAGACCCACGCACGGCGTCCGGATCGGCCGCGCCTGAAGAATGGGGCCGCGTTCCCGCAGAATCGCCACCAGGGCCTCAAGCTGCGGCTGCTCTACGGCAAACGGGGCGCTCTTTACCGTCGCGACCCTTTGACCAGCCCGGGCAAAGCTGAAATTGGGATTCGTCGCGATAACGACGCTCGCAGTGCAATTGATTTGCCGTAATAATTCGTCGTCCACCAGGACGCAACAGTCCTCCGTGACGAACAAATTGGCGCGGCCGCCCGCGGCGAGCCGTATCTCCAGCGCCCCGCATCCCATCTCGGCAGCCACCGAACCAACGGCCTCGTCTTCCGGAACCTCGCCGTCTTCCAATTCAGTTACCCAAACCTGGCCCAGCCCTTCGGTTACCAATAAGCGCACGTCTTCTGCACTTAAGACGTGCCCTTTCGCCAGTAATTTTCTGCCGCCGGAGCGGAAAATCGTATTGCATAAAACCCGTCCTGCGGACTCCCTTACATCTACTGTCTGCGCTCTCAATCATCCCTCCCCAAAAAAGTCTTTAGCAAAGCCCCCTCCAGCCTGCGATGGGCTTATTCGGGAAATACACAATGTTTATGTCGCAACAATAGAGCAAAATTCTCAGGATTTCTCTCGAAGAAATTGAAACTGCGGGGCGGGTCCGCCTGAAGAGCGCGTTACGGCCGCAGACGCGTGCCCTCGGCCGACCCATCCAGCGCCGCCCGCACCACGCCCGCGCGAGCCCCCGGGGCGATCCGCACTTCCCCGAGGCCATTTCCAAGCGCATCGACGGCCGCTTCCAGCTTGGCTTGCATCCCGCCCGTGGCCGACCCCTCGGCGATCAGTTCGAGCGCCTCGGCCGCGGTCAGCGTCTCGCGCAAACCCCCCCCGCCGTCCCTCACTCCCTCCACATCTGTCAGGAAAACAAGCTTTTCCGCCCGAAATGCGCAAGCGCACGCCACCGCCATTTGATCCGCATTCACGTTGTAAATGCAGCCGTTTTTGTCGCCCGCGATGCAGGCGACCACGGGCGTGTAGCGCAAACTTGTGAGGGTTTCCAGCAGCGTAGCGTCGGAATGACAAGGCTTGCCTACCTGGCCTAACTCCGGATCCAGGATCTCGGCATCCACCAGCCCGGCGGCGAGCCCGCTCAACCCTACCGGTTTCGCTCCCGCCGCCCGCAACGCTGAGACGAGGTGCGCGTTCACGGTCCCGGCGAAAATCTTCAGCACCGCATCGATGACCTCAGCCGTGGTGACCCGCAAACCGTTGACAAATCGGCTCTCGATGCCGCGCTCGGCCAAATATCGCGTCATTTGTTTGCCCCCTCCGTGAACCACCACTAACTTGTGGTGTGCGGCTGCATCCGCAATCTCGCATGCCAAACGGCCTCGGGTTTCCGGGTTATCCAGCAGCGTGCCGCCCAGCTTGATCAGAATTCGCATGATTGTCCGGTGGGCGCGCTTTAGAGCAATCCCGCTGTTTCCGGCAGTCCCAGCGCCAGATTTAGGTTCTGCACGGCCTGTCCTGCGGCGCCTTTCACCAAATTATCGATGACGCTTACCACCACGGCCCGCCGCGAATTCGGATCGAATTTCAACCCCAGATCGCAAAAATTCGTCCGCGCCGCCGAGCGGACGTCGGGTGCCTGGCCGGGAGCGTAAAGCCGCACAAAAGGCTCTTCGGCGTAGCGCTTCTGATACAGCGACAGCAGGTCGCCGCTGGAGGAGATTCCTTCCGCCGCCCGGAAATAAATCAATTCCAAAATCCCCCGCGCAATGGGGATAAGCTGCGCGGTGAAAGTGAATTCCTCTTGCCGAAGCCCGGAAATTTTCAACACTTCCGGGACGTGGCGATGATCGAAAATCGAATAAACGGAGAAGTTCTCGGCGACTTCACAGAAGCTGGTTTTAAGCGATGGCTTGCGCCCTGCGCCGCTCACGCCGCTTTTGGCGTCGCACACCACGCCAAAGTCTCGCGCCACCGCCCCCGCCTCCACCAGGGGCCGCAGCGCCAAATTCGCGGCCGTCGGGTAGCAGCCCGGATTCGCGATTAACCTCGCGCCGCCCAGCGCGGAACGGCAATACTCCGGCAAGCCGTAGGCCGCTTCTTTCATTAACTCCGGATGCGTGTGAGGCTGTTTGTACCAGCGCTCGTAATTTTCCGCGGAGCCGAGCCGGAACGCCCCGCTCAAGTCCACCACTTTCGCGCCGCTTTCAAGCAGCTCGCCCGCCAGCTCCATGGAAACTTCCGGCGGCGTGGCAAGGCAAACGGCCGCCAACCCCTCCGCCCGCGCCGCCGCCGGCGAATAGGTTACCCGCCGCGGTCCGCCATCCCCCATCGGCCGCGCCGGAGCATCCGTCTCGCGATGCTCCAATAGCACCGGTTCCAGATGGGGATGCCGGGAGAGAATTTCCACCAGCTCCGCTCCGCTGTAGCCACGGAACCCGATAACGCCCACGGGGATCTTCATATGGGGAATTTTTAATTCTATCGCTCTCTTGCCTGCGGTCCCAAGTAACGGGAAGCTCCGAGTAACGTCTCTATGCTGTGGGTTAAACTCATGAGGGGGATGAGATGCCGATCCGAGCGTTGCTTATGTTAACTGTCAGCCCCTTGGCGATCGTCGCCCAGGAAGCGACGGCGGATTCCAAGACCGACGCCAAGGCCGCCTCCAAGATCTATCTTGTCGAGCCGGGCACCAAGGTCCCGCTCAGCATGATCAACAGCGTCAGCACGAAGTCGGCGCAGCCCGGCGACCGCGTGTATCTTGAAAGCGTTTTCCCCATCCTGGTGGACGGCAAGATCGTTATACCGCCCGGCAGCTACGTGGCGGGAACCATCACCAAAATCCAACGGCCGGGAAAGGTCAAGGGCCGCGGCGAGTTTTATCTTCGCTTCGACACCTTAACGCTGCCCAATGGCGTAACCCGGGATTTTCGCGCCACCGTCTCGAATCTGGACGGGCGCGCGAGCGAAGATCTTGATCGCAAGGAAGGCTCCATCAAAAGCGAAGGCAACAAATCCGGCGACGCGCGCACCGTAGGAGAAACCACGGCGGCGGGCGCAAGTATTGGCGCCATCGCGGCGGGCGCAAGAGGCGCCGGCTTGGGCGCTGCCGCGGGCGCGGCGGCGGGAATCGCCGGCGTGCTCTTCACGCGCGGCCCCGACGCCGTGCTTGCCAGGGGAACCACCGTCGAGATGGTGCTGGATCGCGCCATTCAATACGACGAATCCGAGCTCGATTTTAGCCACGCCCCGCCCAGACCGAGCGTGGGCGAAGGCAGCGGCCCTCTGCCCAGCAAGAAGTCCCAGGGCTCGACTTTCCCGCGCCCGTTCCCGCTGTAACGTATTTCAGTTTTCCCCCGCAGCCGCGGCCGCTGCCGAATGCCCGCTGAGGACCTCCCAATACTGCGCCGCCACCCGCTCCAGCTTATGTTCGCGCTCGATATATTTCGCCGCGCGGCGGCCGATTTCCATCGCCGCTTCCCGATCCGCCGCAAGCCATCGCAAAATATCCGATAGCATTTCCTCCTCGGCCAGGCCGCGATCCACCCGTAAGCACGCATCCTCGGGAATCCGCGCGATCTCCTCCCCCTCCGTGAACGCCACCGCCTTGCCGATCCCCATCATCGAAACCGCGATGCCGGAAGTCTCGGCTGCCGTCGGAAAACGAAGATTGACGCAAATGTCGGCGGCGGCGGCCCATTTCCAAAACTCCCTCCGCCCCAAAAAGCCGGCTCGCAGAATCCGCGGATCGCCGTCGATCTCCGCCGCCAAGGCGCGCTCCAAATTCGACGAGGCGAACGCGCCCTGAATCAGCAGCCTTGCGTCCGCTCCCGCCGCCCAGACTCGCTTCATGGCGCGAACAATCGCCGGCAATCGCTTGGATTCCCGCAAGTAGCCGAACACGCCCACCAGCAGCGTTCTCCCGCCAAGCCCAAGCGCGCGGCGAAAACGTAAGGTTTCGATCGGTCCAGGCGTTGGTGGCGGAGCGAAATAGTGCGGAATTTCGAAAATCCGCGCGTCCCGGTGATGTTCGCGCACCAGCCGCGCGGCGGCGGGATTATGAACCACTATCGCCCGCGACGAACGCGCCAGCCGCTTCAGCATCGGGTAATCGAAATAGCGCGGATCGGCCGCGGACCGGGCCCGGTGATTCCACAAATCCTCCGCCAGGCCGCGATTCCATTCGCCATAATTGTGCACGAATTCCTCGATATATTCCTGGCGGCTGAGCGCGCCCAGGAAAAAATGCTGCAAGACCGCATCGTGCAGCGTCACCACGCCCGGGCGCCTCATGGCCCGGCGATAAATGTCCTGGTGCAGTCGGTTGTTGCCGATATGATACAGCGCAACGTCCGCTTTGCGCTCCCCTAGCCCCACCTCGCCGAATCGCCTTAGCGCGGCCGCCAGTTGCGCGCCGTAATCGGCCACGCCCGAGGCCGAGCGCGGCCCCGGCCCGAACCACGCGATCTTCATTCCCCCTTTCGCCGCGGACCAAACAAAGCCGTTCCCACCCGTATGTGCGTCGCGCCCTCTTCGATGGCCGCCTCGAAGTCGTGCGACATGCCCATGGACAGCTTCGCCAGTCCGTGCCCGCGTCCCAACTCGGCCAGCCGCCGGAAATAAGGCCGCGTGACCTCCGGATTCTCGTTCCACGGAGGCATCGTCATCAGCCCCGTAAGCCTCAAATTGGCGCACCTTTGGATCGCGCCGATCAGTGCGGGCAGGGCTTCCGCCGGCGCCCCGGCCTTGGTCTGCTCCTCGGAGAGCTTCACCTCGATCATCACTTCCAGCGATTTGCCGCAGGCGTCCAACCGCTTCGCCAGCTTTTCGGAGTCCACCGTCTCGATGGCCTGAAACAAATCCGCCGCCAGCCGCGCCTTGTTCGATTGCAGATGCCCGATAAAATGATATTGCGCCCCGCGCAGAGCGCCGAGCTCGGCGCTCTTGGCCTCAAATTCCTGAACGTAGTTTTCGCCAAACACGCGCAGTCCCAACTCATACGCCTCGCGCACAATGGACGCCGGAAACTTCTTGGTCACCGCCACCAGCGTGATTTCCGAGCGGTTCCGCCCGGCTCGGGCCGCCGCCGCTTGAATCCGCTCCTCGACCCTTGCCAGCCGGTCTGTCAGAAGATGGCCCGCCGCTTGCGCCATCAAAACTTCATGATCTCCGATAGCCATTCTGGCAGCGTTCGAGCGATGGATTCCGGAAGGCTGTGTCCGCCGCCGGTTACCGGAATCAACTTCGTCCGGGCTGCAACCAGCGGCAGCGCCGCTCGCATCTCCTCCAGACTGCCGAAAGGATCGCGCGAGCCGTGCACAAACAATGCGGGCGTGCGCAACGCCGGAAAATGCTCCGTCCGCGGTTTCTCCGGACGGCCCGGCGGGTGCAAGGGATACGACAAAAGCAGAAGCCCGCTCGCCCTTCCAGAATCCTCCGCCGCTACCATCGTGCACTGCCTTGCGCCGTAGGACTGCCCCCCGAGGCAAAGTCGAGCCTCGCCGGTAAGCCTTCTCAATTCCTCTGCGGCGCGCTGGATGCCGTCGCGATCTTTCTGCGAGTTGGGGCGCGGCGGACCGCTTGGCCGATTCTGGCGGAAGGGCAAGTCGCCCCGAAACGCCAGAACGCCCGCCGCCCGAAACGCTTCGGCCGCGGCGATCAGCAGCTTCCCGCCGCAATTTCCGCTGGCGCCGTGAAACAGCGCGATTGCGCCGCGCGGCGCCCCGTCCGGCTCGTGCACAAACCCGCGCACCAGCGGCCGTTCAAATCTCTTCCCAGCCGATTTCACCTTTCCCCCAAACCGTCTGGCGGCCCACGCCTGTAAATCGCGCCGCCTCCAAATACGGCGCGAATTCCGCTAGTTCTCCTTCATAGTCGGCCACGCCTATGAATCCGCCCAGCGCATGCCGCTGACCCGTCGAGCGGCTAATGCGTTCGGCCTCGACGTGCCGCAACTCGCATTTCGTCATGCGCACGCGCCCGGCCCGTTCGCCCATGCCCCGAAAATCGATCGGCAACGGTCCGCCGCCGTAAACAGCCCGCAACGCGCTCACGCGGTCCCGGATGCGGCCGAACAAAACCCCGAAAGCCGGCTGGGAAGCCCCTTTCAACTCCGTGGGAGTCAAGAATCGCACTCGCACGCCCCTCACTGGCCTGTCATAAGGCGCCAGATGCACCGCCATCCGGCCGCCCTCGATCGCGGCTGCGTCTGCGTCCACCGACGTGCGAAGCGCCCCAGCCAGCTCGATCGCCGCTCTGGCGTCCGCGAACACATTCAGTCCGATTTCGAACCGCTCGCCTCGGCCAATCCGGGCGCCTTCGAGATGCGCCACCCGCAGCACAAAGGGCCGAGGTCGGTCGCGCAAGCCGCTAGGGCCGCCGCTGGCGCGCGGCGCGAAAAGACGTTCATAGCCGGCCGGAAACTCCTCCATCAATGCCTTGCCCATGCCGCCCCGCAGCCGATTCGCGCTTTCGCCAAGCCGAAAACCCATCGGCCGCCGAGCCACAAACTGGAGCCGCAGCCGGTAGAACTCGAACGCGCACCCCCCGCTCGCGCTAGTCTTTAAGGACGTGATTTCGCTATCCGATATACAAGCTGCGCGCACGCGGATTCAGGATACCATTCGCGTCACTCCGGCGCTGTATTCCGAAAACCTGTCGCGCGAATCTGGCGCGACCCTGTTCCTGAAGCTGGAAAGCCTCAACGTCACCGGTTCCTTCAAGGAGCGCGGAGCCCTCAATCGCATTTTGCTCCTGACCCCCGGCGAGCGCGAGCGCGGCGTCGTGGCCGCCTCCGCCGGAAATCACGCCCAGGGCGTCGCGCATCATGCCGGCCGCCGGGGCATTCGCGCGGTGATCTGCATGCCCGAATTCACCCCCCTCGTGAAGGTGTCCGCCACGCGCGCCTGGGGCGCGGAAGTGATTCTTCACGGCTCCAATTTCGATGAATCGCTGGAGGAAGCCCGCCGCCAGCAACAAGCCGAAGGGCTGACCTTCATCCATAGCTTCGACGACCCGGCCGTGATCGCGGGCCAGGGAACCATCGGCCTGGAATTGTTGGAGCAGGTTCCGGATCTTCAGGCAATTGTCGTTCCCGTCGGCGGCGGCGGGCTGATCGCCGGCATCGGCTGCGCCATCAAGCAATCCCGCCCGCGCGTGAGGGTTGTCGGCGTGCAGACGGCCGCGCTGCCGTCGATGAAGGCGGCCCTGGAAGCGGGCCGTCCCGTCCTGCTCGAGCCGGCGCGCAGCATCGCCGACGGAATCGCCGTGCGCCAGGCGGGATCGCTCACTGTTGAGCTGGCCAAGCGGTACGTCGACGACTTGGTGCTGGTGGACGATGAGGAGATCGCCATGTCGATCCTTCGCCTGCTGGAGACGCAGAAAGTTCTGGCGGAGGGAGCGGGCGCGGCCGCCGTCGCCGCCCTGCTTCATCGCAAGGCCCATCTCCAGAGCAAAAAAGTCGCCGTGATTGTCGGCGGCGGAAACATCGATGTGACGCTGCTTTCCCATATCATCGAGCGGGGATTGGTGAAGGAGGGCCGCCTGGTCCGGATGCGGGTTCCGCTGCTCGACCACCCCGGGTCTTTGCAGCGCCTCACCGCGCTTTTCGCCGCGGAGCGCGCCAATATCGTTCAGGTGATTCACGACCGCGCTTATTTCGGAGCGCATCTCGGCGAAGGCATTGTGGATGTCACATTGGAAACGCGCGGCCCCGAGCACGTCGGTGAGCTGCTGGGCAAGCTGGCCGGCGCCGGATACCGCTATGACCGCGTCCTGTGACGCCCTTCACGGCTTCCCCCTCTCGTACAGCAGAGCTTGGCCATCCGCCGCCCGAATCGTCCGCGCCAAACGATAGCCCGACAAGGCCGCCTCCATTTCGCCCGTGGCGCGGTCGCCGTTGATCAAAACCACCCAAACTCTGGAATCGGGATGTTCTAGCACGGCCTGGCCAAAGTTCGGCCCCCCCAGATGGTAGCGCTCCGGCGTGAAGTAGTAAAACAGCGGCGTCGCATACCACGCCTTGCGGATGAAGATCAGATCCCGCGATTGAATTTCCGGCGAAATGGCGGCGGCCAGCCTGCCGTAATCGACCGGCCCGACGTTCATGCGCGAATAAGACAACACACTTGCCGCGCAGCCAATCCCCGCCAGCATGCCTAGGCCGACCCTCCAGATTCTGCCGCGAAGCGAAAGCAGGCCTATCGATAGCAGCAACAACATGTAGGGAGCCGTAAATAACAGGCCCCGCTGGTTCAGCAGCGGCCGGACCCGCGAGGCCGCCGCCAAAAGCGCAAACGGCAGCACGGCAAGAAGCGCCGGCAGCGCCGCCGGCCGGCCAAGGCGGCGGAGCCAGGTTCCCGCGGCCGGCAGGCGTCCCCAGAAGGAATCCGCCGCCATGGCCGCCAGAGTCAATATGGCCGGCAAAATCGTCAGAATGCGCGTCGCCTGGATTGTTTCGCGAAGCTGGCCTGGGTCCACATAGCGAGTCATGTAAAGGAAGCCCAAGATTGCCCCCGTACTCCCTGCGCCTGCTAAGATCCATCCAAGCCGCCACCGGCCGCCTGCTCCCGCGGGCAGTTTGTCGCCTGCGCCGGCGCCTTCGCCGCGCAGCGTTTCCCGCCAACCTGCCGCCAGCAGAAACGCGCCCGCCAGAAGCAGCGCCGTTCGCAACCCCCAGCCTGCGGCGTTTTCCGTCAAGGGAACCGCCGAAGCAAAGAACCCCGAATCCGTTGTGGGCAGTAAAAACGCGAAGGGAAGGTACGCCGCTAGAAATTGCATGCCGTTTCCGCTTAGCTCCGCCACCGTATTGCCGCTTTGGTAGGCCAAAAACGCGATGAAAGGCGAGCCTAGAATCAACGCCAGCAATTGCGCGCGGCAGATATCCGGCAGTGAATCCTCGCCCCAGGCCCGGAAAAAAGCCCAAAGGATGTGCGTGGCGAATAACGTCCAGAAAAATACGTGTGTCGCCACGCCCGCCAGCAAAAGCGCCACATAGCAGGCCTCCAACGCCGTTCTATGCCTTGCTCCCCCCACGATCCACAGCAGCAAAACCGTCCCTGCCAACCCCAGAAAGCAAGCCTGCGCGAACATCCGAGCAACCTGGCTCCAGAAAACGTGATAGCCGCTCGCCGCCAGCAACAACGCCGCGAGCGAGCCGGAAAGCGGCTTGCCCGTGATCGCTCCCAAAATGTAAAGCAGCGGAATGCAGGCGAACCCCAAAATCGCCGAAGGCAGCCGAATAGCCGCCAAGCTGGCGCCGGTTATCCGGGTCCACGGAAACATCGCCAGATAATATCCAGGAGGATGAGTATCGGAGGAAAACGTCCCGGTTAAAACCTTGAAAATCGTATCGCGCTCGGACGGCTCGGAGAGGCCGCGTGGCAAATGGATGCCCGGCACATAGATCTCGGGATGGGAAATGCTGCGAGTGCCTAGGCCGGAAAAGCGCAGCCCGCCTCCGATTCCCAAGCTCAATAGCAGGATTCCCAGCGGCAAAAGCCGCTTGCTGGCGGAAGTCTCCATAACGCCGTTCATGAGGACGATTCGTTAGTTTAAAGCAATACGATGTCCAAACTAGGGCTTGGCTGCCTCGATCGGAGTGGGATTTCGATCAGACCCGCTCGGCGTAAATGGTTCTGCCGTGTTCGTCGGTTTCCTCGGTTCGCACGTAGGTCTTCCCAACGTCGATCCCGAACTCGGTCTGGGCCGTGTGGATCACCTCGCGCAGTGGCGGCTCCACTGGGTAGATGGTTCTTGTCCCGTCGAAGTCCCGCAGCAGCACTTCAATCTGTCCAGCCGACGTTAATCCCACACTATTTTGACCCACGGCGGCGGCGGACCGTTTCCATCGCGGCTCCCTCGTCCCAGCCCTGTGGGGCTAAAATATGGTTTATGGAAGCTAGCACTACGGCGGGACCGTTAACGCGGTCCCTGGAAATCCCTTCCTGGAAAAGCGTCGGGGGAAATGTTCTCGCGCTGTTCGTTGCGGTTCTGTTCGTCGGAGCCGGCGTCTACAAGGCCGTGGACCCGTTTCGGGTCTCCCGGATGTTTGAAGAGTTATTGGTGCCTTCGCGTTTCAGCTTGGCGCTCGTTTTGACGCTCGCGATCGCCGAGATGTTCGGCGGGGCAATGACTTTGGTCCCCCGCTTCCGCCGTTGGGGATCGGCCCTGACCTCGCTGCTGCTCGTCATCTTCATGATCTATATCGGCAGCCGCTATTCCCAGCTTGTAGGGAAGGATTGCAGTTGCTTTCCTTGGGTCAAGCGGACCGTGGGGCCGGCGTTTTTCATTGGCGATCTTGCATTTCTCGCCGCGTCGCTACTGGCGGGCTGGTGGGCCAAGCCGGCCTCCGGCGTGCGCAGCGCCGCTGTCGCTTTGGGAGCCATCGCTGTATTCGCGGGCGTGAGCTTCGGCTCGGCCCTGGCGCATCAGAGCGGCGCCAAGGCTCCCGATTCCGTTGTGGTGGACGGCAAGCCCTTTTCGCTTCAGCACGGCCGCATCTTCCTGTTCTTCTTCGATCCTGAATGCAGCCACTGCAACGCCGCGGCGCGGCACATGTCGGCTTACCGCTGGAAAGACGTCGTCATTGTGGGCATTCCAACGCGCCAGCCCCAGTTCGCCGGCGCGTTCATGCGCGACGATCCGCCCCCCGCCGGACAGGCCCCCCGTCCCCTCAAGGGAGTCGTCTCGCTGGATCTCCAGAAACTCAAAGCCGTGTTTCCCTTCGGCGATCCGCCCTACGGCGTGGCTTTAGAGAACGGCCGCGAAATCGGCCCCGTGCAGTCTTACGACGACGACGACGCCGGAACCGAACCGGCCGCCACTTTGCGCAAATTGGGATTCATCGATTAGCCCTTCCCCCTAGCGCCCCGCCGGCGTCCCCGGATTCGCCTGCTGCCGCGCCCATTCCTTGCGAAACGCCTCTTCGCGCTCGGCCACATACGCCTTGTATCCATCCGGATCGATGAAAGGATTCCCCCCGCCCGCCTTACTCTTTTCGTACTTCGCTTGCAAGCCGAAATAGGCTCCGTGCGCGCCCAGAAACAGGTCGCATGGCAAGCTTTTGAGCACGGCGAAAGTCTTTACATAATCGTCTGCGATTTTCGGATAATTCTTGTTTCCCACCAAAATGTAGCCAGGATTCACGTTCGGGCTTCCCACGATCACCGCGTTCAGCGTCCGCCCGCCGTCCCGCACCTGCATGGTCCAAGTGGTGCAGCCTTTCGTATGCCCCGGAGTCAAATGCCCAACCAGCTTTGATCCGCCCAACTCCACCGAGTCCCCATCGTGCAAGACGCGATCCACGTGCGCGCCCGGCCGTCCCGCCGCGGTGCTCTCTTCGTCTGGAACATCCGCGTCCATCACCATCAGCCTCGCGCCGGTTTCTTTTCTCACCACTTCCGTAGCTTCGTCGTGATCCGCATGCGCGTGGCTGATGAGCAGGATCTTGGTATCGCTGTATTTGAAGCCGAGTTGCTCGATGCTCCGCTTCACCGCCGGCAGGTCTTGTTTGTAATTCGTGTTGATCAAAATGTTTCCTTGCGGCGTATGGATCAAATACGCCGCCAGATCCGCGGTTCCCACCCAGTAGAGATTGCCCGCGATCTTGAATGCGGGGAATTCGCGATGCATGTCTGAACTGCCTTGTCCTAGCAACGCGGCTGCGCTGGCCAAAAGGAGTAACGGAATTCGCGTCATGGAGCCTCCCCAACGAGATGATAGCCTCTTTCTTATGACCCGGGGGTGGAACCATCTCGCCGGAGTGCGCCGGTGGCTGGTCTCCCTCATTTTGATGGCGGCCTGCCTCGCCAAATACCAACCCTGGAGCGCCCTCCAAGCCGCGCGAGGAATCACGATTACAAGCGAGGCCCTTCGGGTCGCCCACAACCTTTCCCGGTCCGCCAAATTCGCCGATCCATTCGGAACCTTGCCCACCGGATCCACGGCGCACCTCGCGCCGGGTTTCCCGATTCTGGTAGCGGCTCTGCTTAAAGTCTTCGGCGAGGGCGCGGCCGGCTCGATCGCTCTAGCCTGGCTGCCGATTCTGGCGCTGAGTCTTCAAATCGCCCTCTTCCCCAGCCTCGCAAAAATGCTCGGCTACAGCCCCTGGACCGGCGTCATGGCCGCGATCTTCGCTCTGCTTACCAAGCCAATCACGTATGAGCAATGGGAACCGCATGAAGCCGGCCTCCTGATCTTCGTTCTTGCGGCGTTGATGTGCCGCCGGGCGAATCCCTGGCTCACGGGCGCCATGGCGGGTGTGACGATTTGCTTTCAGCCCATCATGGCTCTTGTCTACCTTGCGTGGGTTCTTCTTGGAGACAGACGGCGCATCGCTCCGCTTCTGGCTGTTCCCGCCCTCGTCTGCTCGCCTTGGGCGCTTCGCAACCAACTGCGCCTTGCAACGCCCGAGATGCGGGACAACCTTGGCATCGAGCTCTATGTTTCCTTCAACGATTGCGCCCCCTATGGATTTGAGCAGAGCCAGAAGCACGGGTGTTTCGGGCGATTTCATCCCAATCAAAATTTAGCTGAAGCCCTTGCCGTCCGCGCCATGGGCGAAGCTCCTTATAACCGCGACCGGATGCGAAAAGCCTTCGCCTGGATCGCGCATCATCCGCGCCGGGCCGGCGTGCTGATCGCGGAAAGGATCGTCGCCTTCTGGTTCCCGCCCAACGATCGCTTCCCTGAATATCTTCAAATCCGCAAACGAAGGCTATTCTTCTTTTGGGTCCTCACGCTTGCATCGTTCGCCGGAGTTTGGCTCTCGCTTCGGCGCCGCATCGCCGGCGCGCCATTCCTCGCGGCGCTGCTCGTGATTTACCCGCTTGTCTATTACGTCGTTCAATTCGATCACCGCTACCGTTACCCCATTCTTTGGGCCACCTGGCTCGCAGCCGCTTCCCTTTTCGAACGTTTTTTCGCCCACGCCGCCGCCCCACTATCACCTGATGTGATGGCCTCTATCAACGAACCCACCCTTGCGTTCCCCGGTAATCCGAGATAGTGTACGCCCCCAGGGGTGAAGATCATGCCAACCAATTACTCGTTTCGCGCCCGTGCGGCGCGCATCTTGCTGGCTTTGGGAATTGTTTCGTCGGGAAAGCTGAACGCGCAAGGCTCGACGAGCGCGACGTTGTTAGGGACGGTCACGGATTCCTCCGGCGCCGTCATTCCCAACGCCTCGATCCAAGTCAAAAATGTCGATACCGGCCGCGTGCAACAAGCCCCCGCCGATGGACAGGGCCGCTACACCATCGCGGATCTTCCGGTTGGCAATTATGAAGCGCAAGCCGCCGCGCAAGGCTTTCAAACCGTCGTCCGCCGGGGCATCACTTTAACCGTCGGCGCGCAGACCGTGGTGGACTTTTCCCTGGCGGTCGGCCAGGCGCAACAGACGGTTACCGTGGAGGCAAATGTCACGCAAGTCGACACGGTGTCCACAGCGGTGGCTTCCTATGTCGAGCAGAAACAGATTAACGATCTACCCCTGAATGGACGCAACTTCACGGATCTGGTCGCTCTGGCGCCCGGCGTTGCGGCGGGATCTCAAATCGGCAACGGCGGCGCCAACCTCCTTTATGGCGTCGAGAACAACTTTAGCGTCTCCGGCGCTCGAGCCGAAGGCCAGGCGTATCTTCTGGACAACACCGATATCCAAGGATTTTGGAACCATGGCTCCGGATCGGGCGTGATGGGCACCACGCTCGGCATCGAAGCCATCGCCGAGTTCTCCCTGCTGACCAACACCTACAGCGCGCAGTTCGGCGGCAACGGCGCGGTGGTGAATACGGCGAGCAAGTCCGGCACGAACACCTTTCACGGATCGGCGTACGAGTTCTTGCGCAATAGCGCTCTGGACGCCCGCAATTTCTTCGATGGAGCCAGCGTCCCCGCCTTCCGCCAGAACCAATTCGGCGGCAGCCTCGGCGGACCGGTCAAAAAAGACAAGTTGTTCTTCTTCATTAACGACGAAGAGCTGCGCAAGTCCCAGGGCCAGACTGTGGTTGCCCTCGTTCCCGACGCCAACGCTCATAAAGGCCTCGTGAACGGACTATCCGTGCCCATCAATCCCGCGATCGCGCCCATCCTGGCGCTCTATCCTCTTCCCACCACGACCCTGAGCGGTGGCGTTGGGTCCATCCCCGAAGTGGACAGCACGGTCGGCAATGAGAATTACCTCTTGGCCCGCATGGACTACACATTGTCCTCCAAGGACTCTCTGTTTGTGCGCTACGTGCGCGACGCCGCCGATATCGTCTATCCCTTCCTGGGATCGCCGCTGCCTCCTCGATGGCCCGAGGTCGGCAACACCGGCAATCACTTCGCCACCATCGAAGAGCGTCACCTGATCTCGCCCACGCTGGTGAATCTGTTGCGGTTCAGTTTCACCCGAACCCGCGAAACGGACGTGCAAGAGCACCCCGACCAGACCCCCGCGCTGGACTTCTTCCCTTCGCGCGGCCAGAACGGCGGAGTGAATATCACCGGCTTGTCGTCGATGGGGACCAGCATCTACGCCCCGCTCCTGGAAGTTCAAAATAAGTTCCCGATCGCCGACGACGTAATTTGGACCCGCGGCGCGCACAGCTTCCGCTTTGGCGCGTCTGTGAGCCGCGTCCAGAGCAACTTCCAACAACAAGGGTGGTGGGGCGGCTTCTATTCCTTTTCGAGCATCGCTAATTTCCTCCAGGGCATCCCGAACCTCTTTCAGGGGCCCGAACCGGGACAGACGGACTCCTATCGCGATTTTCGAGAAATCGATCTTGCCGGATATATCCACGACGAGTGGAAGGTGCTTCCCAGGCTGACGGTGAACATCGGCGTTCGCTATGATTTCGTAACCAATCCCACCACCAACGTCCATCCGCTCAACACTCTCATTAACCCGCCGTTTGGAACGTTCCAGCGCGTGCCCAACGTTTTTGCGTCCAATCCATCTCTGCACAACATTGGCCCCAGGGTCGGAATTGCCTACGATCCTTTCGGCGATCACAAGACGTCGATCCGGGCGGGATTCGGAATCTTCTACGATCCGATTGAGGCTCGAAGCTACGCCTCCGGCTACTACTTCAATCCGCCTTACGCGCTGGCGTTCGTCCCCAATCCCGCCTTCCCCAATCCTTTTCCGGGCGCGCTGCCGCCTCCGGCGCAGCTTGTGGGCGTGGATTATCACACCGTGAACACGCCCCATATGTATCAGTGGAATTTCAATATTCAGCGCCAGCTCTTTGAATCCACCACCTTGACGGTTGGCTACGTGGGCTCTCGGGGCTTGCATCTGTACGCCGCCCGCGACATTAATCCGGTGTTGCCGGTCGTAGTCAACGGCGTCCAGATCTTTGGCGTGCCCAAAGGAACTGCCGCGAATCCAGCGAACGGCATTGTCAGCAACCCGCGCGAAAATCCCGCGGGCGCCGCGTTGAGCAGCGAGGCTCCCGTCGGCGACTCGAGTTACAACTCCTTGCAGGTGGGCCTGAATCGGCGCTTCGCGCGCGGCGTGCAAAGCCAGCTTTCCTACACCTGGTCGAAATGCATGGACGACGCCTCCGGCACATACGGCCTGGAAGGCGGCATACCTTGGTCGGATCCGCTGAACGGTTCCTTTGACCGCGGGCGTTGCCTCTTTGACCGGCCTCAGGTTCTCAGGCTCAGCGGAGTTTACGCCCTGCCGTTCCAGCAGAATATTTTCGTCAAAGGATGGCAGATGAGCGGCGGCCTCACGGCGCAGAGCGGCTCGCCCTGGAACGTCACCGTCGGATTTGATCAGGCGGGAGATGTGGTGGCCGGCAGTGAACGGCCCAACCTGGTGATGCCGGCCAATCAAGTCATTGTAGGCAACGTGAATCAGTGGGCCAACCCGGCCGGATTTTCTCTGCCCGCTCCGGGTACGCTCGGCAACCTGCAAAGAGACTTTTTATGGGGTCCCGGCACGGTGGACTTCGACTACGCTGTCATGAAAGAGACGCCCATCAAGGAACAAATGCGTCTTCAGTTCCGGGCCGAGTTTTTCAATCTCTTCAACCATGCTAATTTCGCCTTGCCCAACCCGAGTGCGTTCGTGCAGGCAGCCAACGGCGGCGGCGTCCCCAATCCGACGTTTGGAAAGATCACCTCCACCACAACCTCTTCCCGGCAGATTCAATTTGCCCTAAAACTCATGTTCTGAACAAGCTGGCGCTGAATGCCGGAATCTCGGCAGACTTCCGCCTCTTTGCTGTAAACGGCCGGCCGTTTTCGTTCGTCTCAGTGGTCGATGGGCTTCAGCCGCCGGGATGTCCTCCGCGCCGCCGCTCTGGTTCCGGCTGCCCGCCTGATGGGCTGGCAGGAGCCGGAAGCCAAATACTCCACCGGCGTCAATGTCGTGAACGTCTTCGCCGCCGTTCACGACAAGCAAGGCAAAGTCGTCAAAAATCTGTTGAAAGACGACTTCACCATTGAGGAAGACGGCCGGCCGCAAACCATAAAATACTTTTCGCAACAATCCGATTTGCCCCTGACTCTCGGACTTCTCGTCGACACCAGCGGCAGCCAGCGCCGCGTGCTCGATGAAGAGCGTCGCGCCAGCTATGCCTTTTTCGACCAGGTCCTGCGGCCAGACCGCGATAAAGCTTTCCTCATTCACTTCGATGCCCAGGTAGAACTCTTGCAGGACCTGACCTCCTCGCGCGACGACCTGCGCAAAGCTTTGGACGATCTCGGATCCTCAGGCCCGCAACTCAATCGTCGCAATCAAGGCGGCGGCTATCCGCCCGGCGCGGGTCGAGGCCAGCAGCGCGGCGGCGGAGGCACCCTCCTCTATGACGCTGTCTTTTTGGCCTCCAATGAAATCATGCGCAAGGAACAGGGCCGCAAGGCCGTCATCCTGCTCTCCGACGGCGTCGACAACGGCAGCAAAACCTCGCTCGAAGGCGGCATCGAGGCCGCTCAGCGCGCCGATACTCTGTTCTATTCCATCCGTTTCTACGACCCGAACGCTTACCGCGCCCAGACTCCCTTCGGCAACGGCCCATTCGGCGGAGGGCCTTATGGCGGCCGGCGCCGCGCCGGCGGCTACCCAGGCGGCGGATATCCGGGCGGCTCCGTCAATCGCCCCGATGGCAAAAAAGTCCTCGTCCGCATCGCCGAAGAAACCGGCGGCGCCTACAACGAAGTCTCCGAAAAAGACCCCCTCAACAAAATCTACGCCCGCATCGAAGACGAACTGCGCAGCCAATACAGCCTCGGCTACTCTTCCGATCGCCCCGGCGCCGGCTACCGCTCCATCAAAGTCGGCGTCAAGCTCAAAAACCTCACTGTCCAGGCTCGCCAAGGCTACTACGCCCGGGGAACCTAGCCCTCTTTCGGCTCCCCGGCTCGTTAAAACATACCGCCCGCCCTCTCAACCTCCACCGCTGCATGCAGCCCCCGCCGGGTGTAAGCTAGTCTACTGAAACAAAGCCCATGAAACCCGTGGTTCTCCTTGCGGCTCTGTCCGCCGCCTCCTTACACGCTCAGGTCAATCTCTCCGGAGTCTGGTCCGCCAAGCTCCACGAGGACTGGCCCGACCGCCTCTTTGGCCCCGAGCTCGGCGATTACGGCGGCCTCCCCATCAACGACGCCGACCGCCTTCGCGCCACAAGCTGGAACGCTTCCCTCATCACGCTGCCCGAGTATCAGTGCCGCGTCCACCCTTCCGACTACGCCTTCAGCTTCGCCGACATTCGCATCTGGGAGGAGCATGACCGCGAAACCCAGGACCTGGTCGCCATTCACCTCCATCACTTCGCCTGGGGCACCGAGCGCACCATCTGGATGGATGGCCGCCCGCATCCGCCCGATTACGCCTTGCACACAGCCATGGGCTTTTCCACCGGCAAATGGGACGGCGACATACTCACCGTCACCACCACGCATCTCAAAGAAGGTTGGGCCAGACGCAACGGAGTCGCCCGTAGCGACCGCGCCACGGTCACCGAGCACTTCATCCGTCACGACGACGGTCTCACCTGGGTTGTCGTCGTCAACGATCCCGCCTATTTCACCGAGCCTTTGTTCCGCAGCCACGACTACGTTTTCAACCTCACCGGACAAATCGCGCCGTATCCCTGCGAGAGCGTCACTGAAATCATTCGCCCAAAAGGCCAAATCCCTCACTACTTACCGGGAACCAACCCGTATCTTCAGGAATATCAGTCCAATCATGGAATACCGGCGGAAGCCGCCATGGGCGGCGCCGAAACCATGTATCCGGAATATAAGCAGAAAATCGCCGCCATGCCTAAGCCGCCTGCCAAACAGGAGCCGGCCAAATGAGGGCCCTCTTATTCGTCGTCGCCCCGCTATACGCCCGCGCCGTCTTCGCCCAACAGACCGCTCCCAGTGACCCGGAAATCCACGTCCTCCCCGTCCAGGGAAATGTTTATATGCTCGCCGGCGCCGGAACCAACATCGCCGTCCAAGCCGCTCAAGACGGGGTCTTGATTGTCGATACGGCCACCGCGCTTGCGGCCCCCAAAATCCTCGCCGCCATCAAAACCATCTCCAACCGGCCTTTGCGTTACATCGTCAACACTAGCTTCGATCCCGATCACACCGGCGGCAACGACCTCCTCCGAAAAGCCGGAAGCACCATTGCCGGCGGCAATGTCGCCGGCGACCTGGGAGCCAGCGCCTCCGAGGGCGCGCAAATCATTGCCCACGATAACGTCATGAGGCGCATGAGCGCGCCTACCGGTAAGCAAGCGCCCACCCCATCCGGCGCTTGGCCCACCGATACATTCATCGAGGACGAAAAGAAGCTCTGGTTCGACGGCGAAGGCATCCAGATCCTCCACTTCCCCAACGCCCATACCGATACCGACAGCATCGTCTTCTTCCGCCGCTCCGATGTCATCGCCACCGGCGATCTTTTCACCACCACCGACTATCCCGTCATCGACGTCGCCGCCGGCGGAACCATCAACGGCTTCATTGACGCCCTGAACAAGATCCTGGACTTGGTCATTACGGTCTACGGTCAGGAGGGCGGCACCATGCTGATTCCCGGCCACGGCCGCTTATGCGATGCGGGTGACCTGATTAACTACCGGGAAATGGCTACCATTATCCGAGACCGTGTTCAGGATATGGTGAACAAAGGCATGACTCTCGAGCAGGTCAAAGCCGCCAAACCCACTCGTGATTACGATCCGCTCTACGGCTCGAATCCCCGCTGGACTTCCGATATGTTTGTGGAGGCCGTCTATAAGACATTGAAAAAATGATACTTATTAATTCCTGGCTTCGTTTTTTCTTTTTGCCTCGTTTCCCTGCCGGCGGCCCGTGGCTTCGTTTTTTCATGCTCGGCGCAAGCTTGGCGGCCGTCCTCCACGCCCAGCCCCCAGGCGGACGTGGTGCTTCCGCCGCCAACCCGCGCCTCTCCGCCCCGATCGATCTCACCGGCTACTGGGTTTCCATCGTCAGTGAAGACTGGCGCTTCCGCATGTTTACTCCGCCGAAGGGCGACACCTTTGGAGTTCCACTGAACGCCGAAGGGACGAATCTGGCCAACGCCTGGGATCCGGCGAAAGACGAAGCTGCGGGCGAGCAATGCAAATCCTACGGCATGCCCGCCATTATGCGCGTTCCCGGCCGGTTCCATATCACCTGGCAAGACGACAACACTCTGAAGATCGAAACCGACGCCGGCCGCCAGACCCGCCTGCTTCATTTCGGCGATCCACCCGCGCGGCTTGGCTCGCCTTCCTTGCAAGGCTACTCTTCCGCTTCCTGGCTCCGCGTCGCCGCTCGTTCTCGCGGAGGCGAAGGCCAGCCCGGCGCCGCTGGCTCGGGCGGCGGCTCGCTCAAGGTCACCACCACCAACCTCCGTCCCGGCTATCTGCGCAAGAATGGCGTTCCCTACAGCGACAAGACCACCGTCACCGAGTTCTACGATATCGTCCACGAACCCGGCGGCGCCGACTGGGTCGTCGTGAAAACCATCGTGAACGACCCCGCGTACCTGACCGAGCCGTTTATCACCAGCACCAACCTTCGCAAGCAAAGCGATTCCTCCGGTTGGAATCCCACCGCGTGCGCGGCCCGGTGAGCTCTCTCACCCACCTCGAATGCAGCCGCTGCTTGCGCCGGTACGAGCGCGGACAAGTTCTAGGTCTTTGTGAATGCGGCGGTCCGCTGCTTGCCCGCTACGATCTGCCGAAGCTTCGCGCCGAATGGAGCCGCGATTCCCTCTGCCGCGGCCCTGCCAGCATGTGGCGCTACGCCGCCGCGCTCCCGGTCTCCCATCGAGAGTCTATAGTCTCGCTGGGCGAAGGGATGACGCCGCTGGTTCGCGCCCGCCGTCTCGGCGCGAAATGGGGCGCCTCGGATCTTTGGATTAAGGACGACGGCGTAAATCCCACCGGCACATTCAAGGCTCGCGGCATGTCCGCCGCCATCTCGATGTGCGCCCAACTGGGCGTCAAGAAAGTCGCCGTCCCCTCGGCCGGCAACGCTGCCGGCGCCGCCGCCGCTTACGCCGCCGCCGCGGGCCTCGAGGCTCACATCTTCATGCCTCGCGACGTCCCCCGGGCCAACTTCCTGGAGTGCCGCGCCTCCGGCGCCCGCGTCACGCTCGTCGACGGCTTGATCGGCGATTGCGCCCGTATCGTCGCCGAAAGAAAAGAGGCCGAGGGCTGGTTCGACCTCTCCACCCTCAAAGAGCCTTACCGTATCGAAGGCAAAAAGACCATGGGCTACGAGCTCGCCGAGCAATTCCATTGGCGCTTGCCGGACGCGATTCTTTATCCCTGCGGCGGCGGCGTCGGCCTCATCGGCATGTGGAAAGCTTTCGAGGAAATGGAGGCGCTGGGCTGGATCTCCTCTCAGCGCCCCAAGATGATCGCCGTGCAGGCCGCTGGCTGCCCGCCCATCGTTCGCGCCTTTGAACAAGGCAAACCCGCCAGCGAGTTCTTTGATAACGCCCAGACTCTCGCCAGCGGCCTGCGCGTGCCTAAGGCCTTAGGCGATTTTCTGGTTCTTCAAGCCGTCCGAGCCAGCGGCGGCCTGGCCATCGCCGTCGCCGATCAGGAGATTCTTGACGGCCTGGCCGAGCTCTCTGCCTCCGAAGGAGTCTTCGCCGCGCCCGAAGGGGGAGCTTGCGTCGCGGCCTGCAAGCGCCTCTTCGCAAACGGATTCCTTCCGCCCAACGCCCGCGTCGTCCTCTACAACACCGGCTCGGGCCTGAAATACCTGGACGTTATCGCCCCCGCCCTCAGGCGGAAACCTTCTCGGCGCAGCCTCAAGCCTGCAAGTGAATAATGCCGCGCTGAATCGCCTTCGTCGCCGCCAGCGTCCGGTCGTCGGCGCCCAGCTTCTTCAAGATGCTCTTCACGTGATTCTTCACCGTGTCTTCGGCGATCTTGAGGTCGAACGCGATCTGCTTATTGCTCATTCCCCATACGATCAGCCGCAGAACTTCCATTTCCCGCGCGCTTAGGTCGGGATGTGGAGATTCAGCCGCCAGCGTCGCCCGCACGCTCGCGGGTAGGTATTGGCGGCCGGCGTAAACCTCGCGGATCGCGCCGATCAAATCGTCGTGCAGAACGTCCTTGGTCAGATAGGCGCGCGCTCCCGCAATCAGCGCCCGGCGGATATCTTCGTCCCCCCCGAACGTGCTCAGCGCCACGATGCGGGCGCCGGAAAAGTCCGACCGGATCGCCGTGATCGCCTCCACTCCGTCCATGACGGGCATGCGCATGTCCATCAGCGCGACGTCGGGGCGGTGGCGGGCGAACATTTCGCGCGCTTGCTTGCCGTTCTCCGCTTCGGCCACCACGGCCATATCGGGCTGCGCGTTGACGATCGCGCCCAGGCCTGCGCGCGCGATCAGGTGATCCTCCGCGATCAGGATGCGAATTCGTGTATGGGTGTCGGTGCGCAAATTTGGTCTCGCCTATTTGTCTTTGGAAGAAGCGCCCGGATCGGCCGCCAAGGAGCCGCCAACAGCTTCTTCCCGTTAGCCCAGTCAGCGGTTCCCAAGGCCTCCCCCAACCCGGCGAAGTTCGCTTTGCCATCCGGCATGCGCGCAATCCGCCCGCCTGCTATCGCCATGAAACCGAACCGTCATATTTGACGTATTTCATCACCGCGGCTCGTATGTGTCAAGCGCCGTGCAACGCCAATAATTTAGACCAAGGGTGGAGTATACTTCCCGTTTACAACTGCTATAATCCCTGCATCGAGGTGAGGCCTTGACGGATCAGGAGGAAAACCTGACGCAGCTTTTGAGGCGCCTCAGTTCTGGAGATGAGGAGGCGGCGGCTCAGGTCGCCTCCGCTGCATACGGGGAGTTGCGAAAATTAGCCGCCCGGTGTCTTCGCCAGGAGCGGTCCGGGCACACGCTGCAACCAACCGCTCTGGTCCATGAAGCCTTCTTGAAGCTGCTCGCGAACACCCGGGCGGAATGGCGTGACCGTGCGCAGTTTTACGCTATTGCCGCGCGGCTGATGAGGCGAATTCTGGTCGACTACGCTCGTAGACGTTCGGCCGCGCGGCGCGGAGGCGGCCGCCAGGTGAGCCTTCAGGAGAATCTGATTCTGCGCGAAGATCGCATTGAAGACGTGATGGCTGTCGACGAGGCGCTGGCCAGGCTCGAGGTTTTGGATCCGCGCCAAGCCCGCATCGTGGAGCTGCGCTTCTTTTCTGGTCTGACGATCGAAGAGGTCGCCGAGGTGATGCAGGTTTCCGCCCCTACCGTGAAGCGGGAGTGGACTTCGGCCAAGGCCTGGCTTCATCGAGAGCTTTCCGCGCCATCTCAACAGACGCAGGCATGACTCCCGAGCGTTGGCGGCAAGTGAAGCAAGTCCTCGAGGAGGCGACCGAGCGCGGTCCCTCGGAGCGGGAAGCCTATCTCGAATCGGCTTGCGCGGGGGACCACGAGCTTCGGGCCCAGGTCGAATCCCTGCTGGAAGCCGGGCGCGCCGCCGGAAGCCGCTACGACGCCCCCATCGTCGCCGCCTCCCCAGCGCAGGAAGATCCCGTGATTGGCCGGCATGTGGCGGCTTACAAAATTGTGCGGCGGTTGGGCGCCGGCGGCATGGGCGCGGTTTACCTTGCATCGCGCGACGACGATCAGTTCCGCCGCCTTGTCGCCATCAAGATGATCCGTCCGGAGTTGCTCGACGAAAACACCCGCCGCCGCTTTCACAACGAGAGACAGATGCTGGCGGCGCTGGAACATCCCAATATCGTGAAGTTGGTGGACGGCGGCACGACCGAGGACGGGTGGCCGTACTTGATTATGGATTACGTCGAGGGCCAGCCCATCGACCGCTATGTGAAAGAGCGCGATTTGCCGGTCGAGGAGCGATTGGAGCTCTTTCGCACCCTGTGCGGCGCGGTGCATTACGCGCACCAGAACCTGGTCGTGCACCGGGACTTGAAACCAGCCAATATTCTGGTGACGCCGCAGGGCATTCCCAAACTCTTGGACTTCGGAATCGCCAAGTTTTTACGCCCGGCTTTTGCCCAAGCCACGGTCGGCTTTACGCGCACCAATGCGCAACCGATGACGCCTGAATACGCCAGCCCGGAGCAGATTCTCGGCCAGCCGATCACCACCGCCACCGACGTCTATTCTCTGGGCGTGATTCTATACACTTTGCTGACCGGAACCCATCCCTATCAGGCCCCTTCGCAGTCCTACCACCAGTTGGAGATTTCCATCTGTGAAGGCAACCCGCGAAAACCGAGCGCCGCGCTCGAAGCCGCCGCTCCCGCCGCAGCGCGGCAGTTGCGCGGCGACCTCGACACCATCGTCCTCACCGCCATGCGCAAGGAGCCCCAGCGTCGCTACCGTTCCGCCGAGCACTTGGCCGAGGACATCCGGCGGCATCTTCAGCGCGAGCCCCTGGCGGCGCGCCCGGACACGGTCTGGTACCGGACACAGAAGTTCGTGGCGCGGAATCGATGGGCCGTATTTGCCTCGGCGCTGGTGACGGCCGCGCTGATCTCCCTGGGGGTCGCCGACCGGATCGACCGCTTGCGCGCGGAGCGCCGCTTTGAAGACCTGCGCTCGTTCTCCAACTTCGTGATTCAGGATCTCGACAAGGCCGTCGCCGACGGCCCCACGCCCGCGCGCCAGGTTCTTTCCACCAAGGCTCTGCAATATCTAGACTCGCTCGCCCCCGAGGCCAGCGGCGATGCTTCTCTCAAACTGGACCTGATCGCCGGATATTTGAAGGTGGCCGGGATTCAGGGCGATCTTTGGCAGCAGAATGTGGGCGATCCTTCGGCGGCGCGTCAAAGCCTGACCCGCGCTCTTCAGATCGCGGCCACTTTGCGCCCCCGCGACTTGGCCAGTCAAGCGGCGCGTCGGCTGGTAGCTCAATGCGAAGAGGAAATGGGCGATCTGCTGGGTCCTTCCGGCGACCGCGCCGCGGCTCTCGCTCACTACGCCAAGGCGCTCCAGATGTCCCAAAGCGACCCCAAGGAGTCCGTGAACCTTTTAACAAAAGTCGCCGGCTTGCAGGAGGACAACGGCGACTCGGAAGCGGCTCTTGAAAGCTATCGCAAGGCCGAGCCGCTGGCCAAGGATTACGCCGCGAAGAATCCCGCCAGCCAAGGGGCCCGCCGCGGCGTCGCTTTCGTGGAGGAGGGCATTGGGCGTCTCGCGCTGCTGGCGGGAGATCCCGCGGCGGCCCGGGATGCGGAAAACGCCGTTCGCTCGGCCATCGCGATTTATGAATCGGGCGCGCAGACCCCTGCGTTGCGCCGCAATCTGGCCGCTGCCTATAAAGATCTCGCAGAGATTCAGCAAGGAAATGGCAAGGCCGCGTCGGCGCTGGAAAGCTGCCGCCACGCCCTCAGCATCATCGAAAACTTGCTCTCCGAAGACCCTCAAAACGAGGAATTGTCGATCGACCTTGCGGGAGAAAGGGAGCTGTTGATCGATCTCCTGTTGGAGAATGGATCGCGCGAGGAAGCGCGCAAAGCGACGGCGGAGGCTCTGGCCCAGCTTCGGCCCCTGGTCCAGCGCGACAAGCCGTCCATCTATTACCTCGCGCCGTTTATTGAGCTGCTGAACAGCACGCCCTTCGTCGACCTGACCCGCCATGACGACGCGGTGAGTTGGGCTCAACGCTACGTCGAGATCGTTCGCGACAGTGAATCGCTAGACCTTTTAGCGCGGGCGCTCGAGCGCAACGGGCAGGCGGCGGAGGCCGCCAAGGTCGAGGCCGAGGCTCTCGCGATGTTGCCGCCGCCCAAGCCGGGCCGTCCCGTTCCGCAGAACCGCCGCAAGTTGCAAGCGCATTTAGCGAGAATGACCGCGGCGTCTGCGCAGGCCCATCCAAATTCCGCCTCCCGCGGGAATCAGCCCCAAAATCCACGTTGACGGCTCCGGCGTGGTCTCAAGGACGTTTTCGAAGTTGACGATATCGGCGCAAGTATTGGAGCCCGGCGGTGGATGGCACTGGCGCCCCTCAATATCTATCTCGTCCTCGATCCCAAGGGTGGTCACTAAGGTTGTGAAAACTTCGGTTGAAGCCACCGTAGTCTTGGTGGAGTCGTCGATCGCCAGCACAGAGGTGAACCCGGTGGTGGGGCAAACTCCGTTGATGAAATTCGAGTTCTCGCAGCCATTCACGGTGAGCTCGGCAAGTCCTGGCGCCGTTACCGGGTCGTTCATCACTTGGCCGGCGCTACGAATCGTGCCCGGATCCCAGAAATAACTGATAAGAATGTCGATCGTGCTGTCGATGCCCACTTTGAGTTGCTTGGTCGGCGAATCGAAAATGAGCGCGACGCTGTCCCCGCTCTCCACCGGGGTGACGAGGATGTCGGAAGACGAAAGGTGACGGGTGCTCAGAAGGATCGAAAAGCCAAAGTCTTCGACATTAAAGCTTCCCACCGAACATCCCTGCGCGCCGAGGGCGATATAATCCGCCAAAGTGTCTGGTACGCACACGTTGGCGAATAAAGCTGGGGTGGCGGCGAGCCCCGCCAACCAGACGAGCTTAAGAGATCGCATGAGGACTCCGACCCGTTTCCTATCCATTGCTGGGGTTATGCCGATTATACTCCTGTCTTTCGCGCTGTAACCTGCCATGCGGAAGTGGAGCGCCAGGCGCGCTTTCTGATATGCTTCTGTCATGAAACTGCCACGGCCGGTTCATCTGTTGCTGCTGGCCGGCGTGGGGCTGCTCGCTTTGCAAAGAGGAAGTTTCGCCCAGCGCTACGCTTACTACTCGTCTGGGCCCAACGTGCCTTCGGAGTTTTATTGGAGCCGGCTCCAGTACCGGTCCATCTACGGAAACATTGGATTTCGCGCCTTTGGGGGCGGCGGCGGTTGGTCTCGCGATTTCCCCAAGGCCGACAACGACTGCCTGATCGTGTTGCGGCGTCTGACCCATATCAACTCGCCCTCGCCTCTCAATGTGGTCGATCTCGAAAGCGACAATCTCTTCGATTACCCCTGGATTTATGCCGTCGATGTAAACACTTGGACGTTTACCGACGAAGAAGCCAAGCGCCTGCACGATTATCTTTTAAAGGGCGGATTTCTGATGGTGGACGACTTCCATGGCGAGGACGACTGGCAGCGCTTTATGGCTGGCATGCGCCAGGTGTTGCCCGACGCCGTTGTCGAGGACCTCAAGGACGAGGACGAAATTTATCACGTCCTTTACGACATCAACGAAAAATTTCAGATTCCCAGCGAGGTGTACGTCAATACAGGCCGCACATACGAAAAGGACGGCTATGTGCCGAAATGGCGCGCGATCCGCAACGAGCATGGGCGCATTATGGTCGCCATCTGCGCCAATATGCATCTAGGAGACGCCTGGGAATGGGCCGACAGCCCCGAGTATCCGGAGAAATTTTCCGGGCTTGCCTTTCGCATTGTGCTGAACTATATCACCTACGCGATGACGCATTAGACGTGAACCGCGCGCGCCTCATTTCAACGGTTAGCGAGGAGTCTGCGGCGGCGTCGCTGAATTGAAAAATGTTCGAGGTTTTTTTTAAGTATCCCCGCTCGGCGTATGCCCGCGGCCAATTTGCTTTTTTGGGCGCGTGGCCGGTCTGGGTGTTATGGCTGCTTATCGTGGCCGCAGCGGCGGTTTTGGCTTGGCTGATCCGCTCCCATCTGAGGCAAGCCGCGCCCGTGATGCGCGGCTGGAGAGCCGGAGTCATCTGGGGTTTGCAGACGCTGCTGGCCGCGATCATGCTGGCGCTGCTATGGCAGCCGGCGATCACGGTGTCCGAGTTGAAGCCGCAGCAGAATATTATTGCCGTCCTGGTGGACGACTCCCGCAGCATGGCGATATCCGAGGACGGGTCGAGCCGCGAAGCGCAAGCGGTCAGCGCTCTGCAGAACGGAGCTCTGGCCGGCCTGAGCCGCTCCTTTCAAACGCGGCTTTACCGCATGGACAATGTGGCGGCGCGGATCGATAGCCTTCAGGCATTGGAGCCCACCGCCGCCTCGACGCGCATTGGCGACAGCCTTAAGCAGTTGAGCGATGAGACTTCCGACCTGCCGATCGGCGCCGTGGTGCTGCTAAGCGATGGCGGGGATAATTCCGGCGGGATTCGCGCGGACGCAATCAGCGCGCTGCGCGCCCGCCGCATTCCGGTGCACACCGTCGGCTTCGGACACGAACGCGCCCAGCGCGACGTCGAATTGGATGACGCCGCCATCGCTCCTCGCGCGCTGGCCGGCTCGCGTCTCGCCGCCAGGGTCGTTTTTCATCAACGTGGGTTCGCCGGCGCCAAGATCAACCTCACGGTGCGCGATTCAAGCTCCCGCCCGTCAAAGATCCTTGCCTCGCGCAGCGTCGTGTTAGGACCTGACGGCGCCCAACAGACGGAGACTTTGATGTTCGATATCGGCGGCGCCGGCGCCAGAACTTTGGAAATCGCGGCGGCCCCGCTTACGGGCGAGGAAAGCTTTGCGAACAATGCTTTGACTCGCATGGTGAATGTGGACTCCGATCCGCGGCGCATTCTCTACGTGGAAGGAGAGCCGCGCTGGGAATACAAATTTATCCGCGAAGCGGAAGAGGACGACGGCATGGTGCAAATCGTCTCCATGGTTCGTACATCTCCAAATAAGACGTACCGGCAAGGAGTCAAGGAGGGCAAGGAACTGGCGGGCGGCTTTCCTTCTCGGCCAGAAGAACTGTTCTCCTTCCAGGGCTTAATTCTTGGCTCGGTGGAATCCGGATACTTCACGCCAAGCCAACAGCAACTGATCCGCGACTTTGTCGATCGCCGGGGCGGAGGGTTGTTGCTGCTCGGCGGCCAGTTCGCGCTTGCCGACGGGGGTTGGAACGCGTCTCAGATAGCGGATCTGCTGCCCGCAACGTTACCTGCCCAACCAGGGACGTTTCATCGCGAGGCAGACCCCAAAAACGGGACCACCCATGCATTCGCCGAGCTCGCCCCGGCTGGCGCAGACAGCCCCATCACCCGCCTGGTGGACGATGCCGCCGCGAACGCGGCCAAGTGGAAGAAGCTGCCGTATCTTATGGACTACGAAGACCCCGGCGCTCCCAAGCCCGGGGCGAGCGTGCTGCTCAACACGATTACGCCCGACGGGCGAAGATTGCCCTTGCTGATTACCCAGAACTTCGGCCATGGCCGCACGGCCATCATGGCCACAGGCGGAAGCTGGCGCTGGCAGATGAGCTCGCCTCTGGGCGATCCCGCGCATCATGTGTTCTGGCAGCAGCTTCTTCGATGGGTAGTTTCCGATACGCCGGGCCATGTAACGGCGTCCGTGCCAAGTCAGATCCTGCTGGACAGCGGCGATTTAATTCTGAATGCGGAAGTTCGTGACCAACAATACAATCAGGCTCCGGACGCCAAAGTAGAGGCTCGCATCCTGGGTCCCAGCGGAGTCAGCGCGCTGGTGGAGATGACGCCCGCGCCCGATAGCCCCGGGCATTTTCAAGCGGCGTGGTCCGCTCCCAAGCCTGGAGCTTATTTAACGGAAGTGCTGGCGCAGCGCGCCGATTCGGGTTCCGGCGCGATGAAGGAGCTAGGCCGCGACGTGTTGACGTTCCAGCGCATGGACGGCGTGGCCGAGAACTTCCACACAGAGCAAAATCGCGAATTGCTGGAGCGCCTGGCTGTGCAAACCGGCGGACAATATTGGAAGCCCGCCGATCTGGGCAAGCTCGCCGGGAGCATTTCTTTTTCCGAGGCCGGAGTGAACGTGCGCGAGAC
Source organism: Bryobacteraceae bacterium (assembly GCA_035293905.1). GTDB lineage: Bacteria > Acidobacteriota > Terriglobia > Bryobacterales > Bryobacteraceae > Palsa-187. The sequence goes on along the minus strand of DATGLY010000098.1, from coordinate 5,211 downwards.
CAAGGACCTTTGGAATTTGCCGGTGGTCTTTCTGGCGTTGGTGCTGCTCCGGTTTTCGGAGTGGTGGCTGCGGCGGAAGTGGGGGATTGTGTAAGTGGGTTTTCTCTCGCCCTGGTTCCTGGCGGCTCTCGCGGGCCTCGCCTTTCCGCTCTACTTGCATTTGTTAAAGCGGCAGAAGAATCCCCCCAGACCCGTGCCGTCGCTGATGCTGTATGAATTTCGGACGCAAAGCTCCACGCGGCATCGGCGCCTGCGCTATCTTCTGCTGCTGTCGCTCCGGCTGCTGGCGCTGCTGCTGCTGATTGCCGCCTTCGCCAATCCTTTTGTAAACCGCGGCGCGGCGGCGCTTTTCAATAACCGGCTCGCGCTGCTGGTTATCGATAACTCGTTCAGCATGCGGGCCGGAACGCGCCTGGCGGACGCGAAGGCGGCTGCCATGAACACGCTTGCGGGAGAGAGCGCCGCCCGCGCGCAAGTGGCGGCGTTCGGTTCGGAGCTGCGGCTCATGACCGAACCCACCCAGGACCAAGCTGCCTTGCGCGCCGCCGTGCAATCCATCGCGCCGGGCGATGACAGCGGCAATTTCGGCGAGCTGGCGCGCGCCGTGCGCGGCATTGCCGCCGCCGCTCATAGTTCAATTGAATTGCATCTGTTCAGCGATATGCAGCGGAGCGAACTGGCGGCAAACTTTTCCGATATGGCGCTGCCCTCCAACGTCAAGCTGATGACGCACGCTATTGTCAGCAAGGCGCAACCCAACTGGACCGTGGAAGCGGTGGATGCGCCAGGGCAAGTCTGGGGCAGAGAAGGGAAGCCGGTTCATGTTCAGGCCGTAATTGCAGGACACGGAACTCCGGCTGCTCAGCGCAGCGTTTCGCTGGTGGTGAATGGCGCAACGACCGCCACCAAAAGCGTGGCGGTTCCCGCGAACGGGCGCGCCACGGTAGATTTCCCCGGCCTTCAAGTTCCGTATGGGTTTAGCCGGTGCGAGGTCAAGATCGATTCGGCAGACGTCTTTCCCGCAGACGATCTCCGCCGTTTCGCGGTAATGCGCTCGGACCCGCAAAAAGTTCTTTTCATTCACAATTACAGCGAAAACCGTTCTCAGGTTTATGTTGGCTCTGCTCTTTCGGCAGCCGCGCAATCGGCTTTTACGTTGGAATCGGTCGATGTGAACGAGGCCGCCGACCGCCGGCCATCCAATTACGGCTTTGTGATTTTGTCGGACCCGGGCTCAGTGCCCCCGCTGCTAGAGAACTCGCTGGACGCGTACGTGCGTGCTGGCGGCAGCCTGCTCATCGCTGCCGGAACAGCGGCTGCCTCGCGCTTGCAGATTCCGGTTTTCGGCGCTCGGATTCTCTCCACGCGCGACTACAACCGGGCGCCCGATCATTACATAATGGTCGGATCGAGCGATTCCTCTTATCCAGCCGTGGCCAAGGCCAATGGCTGGTCTGGCGTGAAGTTTTTTTATGCCCTCGAGGTCGATTCCGGCGGCGCTCGGGTGATCGCTCGCTTGGGCGACCAGACGCCGATCTTGCTGGAAAAGCGCATGGGCGAAGGGCGGATCGTTCTGCTGACTTCCGGGCTTGACAACCTCACCAACAATTTTCCGCTGGATCCGGCCTTTGTGCCATTCATCGAACAGACCGCTCGCTATCTGGCTGGAAGCGAAAGCCGGGGCGGCGCGCGCCCTGTGAACGCCTACCTCGATCTCCGGAGTGCGAAGGAGCCATCCGGAGGAGTGGAAGTCACCGGCCCCGATGGGAAACGCCCTCTCAGCTTAGGCGAGGCGGCCACCGCGCAAACTTTGCAACTCGGCGACGCCGGCTATTATCAGATCCGCCTCGCCAATGGCCGGCAGGATCTGATCGGCGTCAACGCAGACCCGAAGGAATCGGACCTGGATGTGATTCCAGACGATGTGCTGGCGCTCTGGCGGGGCGAAGGCGAGTCGCCGCATCAGGAGGCGGCGCCGCGAGGCGCCGCAGGTTCGGTCGAAAATCAGACGCGCCAGACGCTGTGGTGGCGTCTCATGCTGCTTGCATTCGTTTGCGCGGTTGCCGAATCCGCGCTGGCGAGCCGCTATCTCGGGGTCCAGCGCGAAGACTCCTAGATTGGCGGATGGTATACTTGAATCGCCGCGGGCAACTTCGGGGCGTGGCTCAGCCTGGCTAGAGCGCCTGGTTCGGGACCAGGAGGTCGGTGGTTCGAATCCACTCGCCCCGACCAATTCCGTTTTTTTTGAAATCAGGCTTTACCGTTCCAACGCCGTCCGTCGGTCGTATCCCCTCTTAACTATCGAACCGCAGAGCCGCTTGCTGGCCGGCGCGCGAAACGTTAAGGGAGAAGGCGCCCCACGTCACCACGCCCGCAAGCAGACCTAAGACGCCTCCCTGGATGCAGCGCAGTCTTCGACGCCCAGCCATGACCGGGTCGAGCGAATCGACCACGGATAGCTCGCGCGACGACTTCACAGAGCAAGTCTACCGCAAAGCGCCAGATATTAGAATAAAAATCGGTTCTCGAAATTCCTATCTTGCTTCACGCCGATGAGCGAAAAAAACCGTGAACAAAGCGGGGCGTCTGAGGATTTATTTTGGAAGGGGCGCCGCGTATAGCTTAAAGGAGCCGGGATCTTTATCTTTGAGAGCCGCATCGTTGCGATAGTTGAGCTTGCCCTCGACGATCCATGCCATTCCCCGGGTGGCCGTGACGCCCGGAGTGCTCTCAAGACCCTCCTTTATGGTCTTAATTACGGCATTTTTTAGCCCCGGACCTTCAAACGTCACGATGCTCATTTTGCCGGAGTTCTCGGCAAGCAACAAGCGCTGCGTTCCAATCGCTCGCATTCCATCGGGACGTTCGAGCATACGGGAGAGCTGGAGCTCCTCGATTTTTTTCGACTTGCCATCGGGTCCCAGTTCGAGACGAATGAGTTTCCCGGTCGTGACGCTATTGACGTAGAGAATCCCTCTGTTTCCAAAAGCGAGCCCGTCGGCCCCGGCAAGCAGCGGGTCTTTCGCGGCAAGCTCCAGAGCTTTGGCTCCGGGATGGAGCATCAGAATGCTGTTCTGACGCGTATCGCTGACATAAGCAGTTCCGTCGGATGCTATCGCAATATCGTTGCAGAGCGGCTCTCCGCCGGGCAGGGGATAGGCATTCTTCGGAACGCCGGTTTTGAGATCGAAGCTCATCAGGGAGGTTGGGCTGCCCTTGTTCTCAAGGTTGTTGGAGCAAACCCAGAAAAGCTTATTCTTTTCATCGGCGAAAACGCCAAGCACGCCGTTCAGGCCGCCCGCGCCCGGCTTTATCCATTCTTCGGCAACGGTTCTTCCCGGGGCGATGCGCAGGACGTTTCCGTGGCCGAGGCTGCCAGAGTAAAGCGTTCCGTCCGCGGTGGATGTAATGCTCTCAGGAAAAACACGCGTTCCGGGGAGCGTGATTTCAGTAACCACTTGAGCGGGCAGGGCGCCGCCAAAAGTTGCGGATAACAGGATTGCGAGTGGGAACGAAACAGTTAGCTTCATGGTCTACCATTATGCCTATGCTCGGACTCGGGGATTCCCGGGAGTGGGCGGACGATCCCAATTATCCAGAGCATCCTCGCTCGGCAGCCGCCTCGGCCTCAATTACGTCATCTAGGACATGACTCACTAAACCGGGCCATCTGCTCGGCGAAGGGTTTACTGTTCCTTGCGAAGCGCAAACGTGAACAGGCCGTTGCCGGCCTGAATGCTGACATACTGCTTGCCGTTGATCATGTAGGTGATGGGTCCCGCGGCGACGCTGGGGCCAAGATTTGTTTCCCACAGGGTCTTGCCGTCGCGAGCATCCAAGGCGTAGAAGGCTCCGTCACGCCCTCCACTGAAAAGCACGTTCGAAGCGGTGGTCAGGACGCCCGCTTCGGTTGAAGGCGCCGACAGACGATGGGTCCACTTCCGCTCACCCGTATTCGGGTCCAAGGCGATGATGGAGCTGAATACATCCTCCCCGGTACTGCCATTTGTCGGAAAAACTCCTGTAAAGGAGGCGCCGGAGTGGAATTCAGGCGGCTCCTCCCCCTTCTTATAGACGCTAGAAGTGTTCTCCCAGGCGGGAATGTAGAATAGACCCGTGACGGGGCTAAAGGACGGGTTGTACCAGTTGGTTCCGCCCTGATTGCCGGGATAAACCAGCGTTCCCTCTTTGGTGGGTTTGACGCTGGGGACGATGTGAGGGCGGCCCGTGACGGGATCAAAGCCATCCGCCCAATTTACCTTCGTGAACGGCTTACCCAGGAGAAACTGACCCGTGGTGCGGTCGAGCACGTAGAACATGCCGTTGCGATTCGCCCACATCATGACCTTGCGCGGGCGGCCTTGGAATTGGATGTTGGCCAGCACAGGAATCTGCGTGGCGTCCCAATCGAATTCGTTGTGCGGGGAGAATTGGTAGTACCACTTCAGCTTGCCGGTATCGGCATCGAGCGCGATGACCGAAGAACTGTAAAGATTGTCGCCCAGGCGCGCATCGCCGTCCCAATCCGGGCCGGCATTCCCAGTGCCCCAAAAAGTTAGGTTGGATTCGGGATCGTAAGAACCGGTCTCCCAAATCGGCGCGCCACCATGCATCCACGAATCGTTGGGCTTTCCGTCCTTGCCAAGCCAAGTGTCATGGCCAGGTTCCCCTGGTCCGGGGACGGTATAGAAGCGCCAAATTTCTTTTCCTGTATTCGCATCCCACGCCGCAATGAATCCGCGAATGCCGTGCTCGCCGCCGGCAACGCCGGCGATCACCTTATCCTTGACGACTAGCGGCGCGTGGGTCATCGAATATTGGTCTTTGTAATCGGCCACCTGGACCTTCCACAATTCCTTGCCGTTGCGGGCGTCAATGGCAATCACTTGCGCGTCGAGCGTCGCCAAGAAAAGCGTGTTGTCGAGGATCGCCACGCCGCGCGTCAGGTTGCCGCAACAGGGGTTGTGAGTTTCTGGAGCCGGCTTGTGAGCGTAGGTCCAGATCGTCTTGCCGGTGGCGGCATTCAATGCGATCACATCATTCGGACTCTGGATGGTATACATGACTCCATCCACGACCAGTGGCGTGACCTCGTGCTTTTCCAACGAACGGGACTGGAACACCCACTGCAATGCGAGGTCTTTTGCGTTGGCAGGCGTAATCTGGACCAGCGCGCTGTGGCGCTGGCTCATCGTCGTGCCCGAATAGGTG
>DATGLY010000097.1:0-145222 GCA_035293905.1 Bryobacteraceae bacterium | reverse complement strand
CGGCCAAAATGGCTTCGAATTTTCTAGCGCCGAATTGACTCGCTGGATGGACCGCCTCGAGCTCCTCAAACAGGCCCGCGACTTCCAATTTCACGGCCGCTTGCCCGGCGGCTCCGGCTCCGAGCCTCTTAAATCCTGACTCGCGCCTTAGCTGCTACCTTAAAAGCACGCGGTCTCTATGCCTCTGGCGGAATTCGACCCCCTGATCCAGGAATGGTTCCAAGCCCGGTTTGGCGCCATGACCGAGCCGCAACAGCTTGGATGGCCCGAGATTCGCGCCGGCCGCGACGTCCTCATTTCCGCGCCCACCGGTGCGGGCAAAACCCTCGCGGCCTTTCTTACCGCGATCGATGCGCTGGTCGTCGCCGCCCGCAGGGGCCAACTGCCGAATGAGACCGCCGTCCTCTACGTCTCCCCTCTGAAAGCGCTCGGCAATGACATTCACAGAAATTTGGATATTCCCCTGCAAGGCGTCGCATCGCTGGCGCGAGCCAAAGGAATTCCTCTCGGCGGGATTCGCGCCGCCGTGCGCACCGGCGACACCCCCGCCGCCGAACGGCAGAGGATGGGAAACACCCCTCCCCATATCCTCGTCACCACGCCGGAATCGCTCTTCATTCTACTGACGGCCGAGCGCTCGCGGAAAATGCTCAAGTCCGTGCGTACCCTGATTGTGGACGAAATTCACGCCATCGTGGACGACAAGCGCGGCGCGCATCTTGCCCTCTCCATTGCCCGCCTGGAACGTCTTGTGGGAAGGCCGGTTCAAAAAATCGGCTTGTCCGCCACGGTGAGTCCCCTGGAAGAGGTCGCGCGGTTTCTCAGCGCCGGCGCCAAGATCGTTCACATCGGCCATCGCCGCGCCATGGACCTCGCCGTCGAAGTTCCTCGCGGCGATCTGGGCGCCGTGGCGAGCTCCGGGATGTGGGACGAAATCTACGAACGCCTCGCCGAGCTTGCGCGCCAGCATCGCACCACCCTGGTTTTCGTCAACACCCGCCGCCTCAGCGAGCGCGTCGCCCACCATTTGGCGGAGCGCCTGGGAGCCGGCGCCGTGCTGCCGCACCACGGCAGCCTCTCCCGCAAACTCCGGCTGGCGGCCGAGGAAAAGCTCAAAAAGGGGGAGTTGCGCGTCGTCGTCGCCACCGCATCCCTCGAGCTGGGCATCGATATCGGCGCCGTGGATCTCGTCTGCCAGATCGGCTCCCCGCGCTGCATTGCCGTGGCGCTTCAGCGCGCCGGACGCGCCGGACATTGGGTCGGCGCTCTGCCCAAAGCCCGGTTTTTTGCCTCCACGCGCGACGAGCTCATCGAATGCGCCGCGCTGGTGCGGGCCATTCGCCGCGGCGTGCTCGACAAACTCGAAATTCCCGTCGCGCCGCTGGACATTCTCGCCCAACAGATCGTGGCCGCCGCCGCTTGCGAGGATCTCGCCGAAGAGGAGCTTTTCCGCCTCGTGCGTCGGGCGTGGCCCTATCGCGGCTTGAGCCGCCGCGATTTCGACCAGGTTTTGGAGATGCTGTCGGAAGGCATTGCCGCCTCGCGAGGGCGCAGCGGAGCCTTCTTGCATCGCGACCAGGTCAACCATCGCGTCAAAGGCCGCCGCGGCGCCCGGCTCGCCGCCATCACCAACGGCGGCGCCATCCCCGATACCGCCCAGTATCAGGTCGTCGCCGAGCCGGAGGGCCAGGTGATCGGCTCCGTCGACGAGGATTTCGCCGTGGAAAGCTTGGTGGGCGACGTCTTCCTCATGGGCGCCTCCTCCTGGCGCATCCGCCGCGTGGAGCCCGGCCGCGTCCGTGTCGAGGACGCCCACGGCGCCGCTCCCTCCATTCCCTTTTGGAATGGCGAAGCGCCCGGGCGCACGCGCGAGCTTTCCCTCGAAGTCTCCCGTCTCCGCGAAGACATGGTTCAACGCTCGCCCGAGCTGGCCTGCCAGATGTTGATTGAGCAGTGCTCGCTCGACCGCCGCGGCGCCGAACAAGCCGTGGCCTATGTCTTCGCCGCTAGCCGCGCTCTCGGCGTCCTCCCCACTCAAGACGTCGTCGTCGCCGAGCGCTTCTTCGACGAAGCCGGAGGTATGCAGCTCGTCTTGCACGCTCCCTTCGGCTCCCGCATCAATCGCGCCTGGGGCCTGGCCCTTCGCAAGCGCTTCTGCCGGACCTTCAATTTCGAGCTTCAAGCCGCCGCCACCGATAACGGCCTGGTGCTTTCCCTCAGCGATCAACATTCCTTCCCCCTGGAGATGGTGTTCGGCTTCCTGAGCCCCGCCAACCTGGAGCACGTGCTCACCCAAGCCATGTTGCCTGCGCCCCTCTTTGCGGCGCGCTGGAAATGGAACGCCTCCCGCGCGCTGGCCGTCCCTCGCTTCGCCGGCGGCCGCAAAGTTCCTCCGCCCATTCAAAGGATGCGCGCCGACGATCTGCTCGCCTCCGTATTTCCCGATCAAGTGGCTTGCGCCGAGAATCTCGCCGGCGAAATCCGCATCCCCGGCCATCCCCTGGTGAAGGAAACCATCGCCAACTGCTTGTATGAAGCCATGGATCTCAACGGCCTCAGGGATATCCTCGGCCGGCTTGGCGATGGTTCTCTGCGCGCCGTGGCGATCGACACCCGGGAGCCTTCGCCCTTCTGCCACGAAATCCTGAACGCCAACCCCTATGCCTTCCTGGACGATGCGCCCCTGGAAGAGCGCCGCGCGCGCGCCGTTCAGTTGCGCCGCACCCTGCCGGAAGACGCCGCAAGCCTCGCCGCCCTCGACCCCGCCGCGATCGAGCAAGTTGCCCGCGAGTCCTGGCCCGTCGTGCGCGACGCCGACGAGTTGCACGACGCCCTCCTGACCTTGGTCTTGCTGCCGCCCGTCGATTCATGGCGCCCCTTCTACGATTCCCTGGCCCGCGCCGGCCGCGCGCGCACGATCCTCCGCGGAACTCGTCCCTTTTGGACCGCCGCCGAGCGCTGGGAGCGGGCCCTGGCCGCCGAACAAGATCCGGCGGCCGTGCTGCGAGGCTGGATGGATTCCATCGCCCCCGCCACGCCCCAGCAATTGGCGGACCGCCTCGCCCTGCCCCTCCACGCCGTCCAGTGCGGCCTCGCCCAACTGGAAAGCGAAGGCCAGCTCTTGCGCGGCTGTTTCTCCCAGCCTAACCAGTTTTGCAATCGCCGTATTCTCGCTCGCATTCACCGCTTGACGCTGGGCCGCTTGCGGCGCGAAATCGAGCCCGTCTCTTCGGCCCTGTTCATGCGATTCCTCTGCCGCTGGCAGCACTTGGCCCCCGGTACCCAACTCCATGGCGTCGACGGCCTGTTCCAGATTTTGCGGCAGCTCCAGGGCTTTGAAATCTCCGCGGCCGCCTGGGAGTCTTCGGTTCTGCCTCGCCGTCTGGCCGGCTATGAGCCGGAGTGGTTGGATCGGCTCTGCCTTTCCGGCGAAGCGCAATGGGGCCGCCTTTCGCCCCATCCCGCGCTGGAGGCCGAAGGCGCGCGCCGCGTCCGGCCAACCCGCGTCGCCCCCGTGGCGGTCTTCTTGCGCGAGGACGCCCCCGCGCTGCTGCCCCCCGCCCCGCCGCCCCCTCTTCTCTCCCATCCCGCCCGCGACGTGCTGCAGGCTCTTTCCGCCCGCGGTGCGCTCTTCTTCCATGAAATCGCTCGCGCCGCCTCCCGCCTGCCGAGCGAAGTCGAAGACGGCCTCTGGGAACTCGTCGCCGCGGGCCTCGTCACCGCCGACGGCTTCGAAAATCTCCGCGCTCTCATCGATCCCAAGCGCCGGGCCGGCCAGGGAAGCGCACGATTCGCCCGCCCCCGCCACGCCGCCGGCCGCTGGGCCTTGCTGCCCCGCCCCCCACATTCCCAACCCGACGCCGAGTTCTTCGCCAAGCTCTTGCTGAACCGTTGGGGCGTCGTCTTCCGCGACATCGTCGCGCGCGAGGCCCTGGCCCCCCCTTGGCGGGATCTGTTGGTGGCTTACCGCCGCTTGGAGGCCCGCGGCGAAATCCGCGGCGGCCGCTTCGTCGCCGGCTTTGTGGGCGAGCAGTTCGCCCGCCCGGAAGCCGTCGATCTGCTGCGCCATTTGCGCCGCTCGGCCCCCTCCGGCGAAGTGCTCGAAATCGCGCCCGCCGATCCCCTCAATCTCACTGGTATCATTCTGCCCGGCGCCCGCACCGGCTCCCTCTCGCTAGGCTCCCTCCGCTTGCTGGACGGCGTGCCCCACCCCACCCACGTCGCCTCCTCCGGCCCCCTCCACGCCATTGCCGGCGCCGGCCCCGGCAATGCCCTCTCATGAAATCCTCTTTCCCGCTTTCCCGTGGCCATCGCCCGGGCCTCAAAGCCGCGCTTGCTATGCTGAACCGTAGTGGATTCTTCCCCACTCAATTTCCATCTGGAGCAATACGAAGGGCCGCTCGACCTCTTGCTGGATCTGATCCGCAAACAGCAAATCAACATCTACGACATCCCCATCGCCCGCATCACCCAGCAGTATTTCGATTACATGCAGCGCGCCGCCGGGATGAACGTCGAGCTCAGCGCGGATTTCGTGTACATGGCGGCCACCCTGATCCATATCAAAAGCCGTATGCTGCTGCCGCGCAGTCCCGAGATGGAAAAGATCGCGCCCGAACAGGACCCCCGCGCGGAGTTGGTGGAGCGCCTGATCGAGCACGAGCGCTTCAAGAGCGCCGCGGAAATGTTGCATCAAAAGCGCGTGGTGGAGGAAGCGGTCTGGTCCAATCCCCAGATCGGACAGTTCCGCGCCCAGGACGACAGCCCCGGCCTTGCCGTCACTCTGTTCGATTTGGTCAAGACGTTCCAGTCCGTGCTGGAGCGCTCGAAAACCCGCCCTATCTACGAAGTCAGCCCGGAAGAGGTCTCCGTGCACGACATGATGGGCTATCTCCGCAAGCTGTTCGAGCGGGAGCGCCGCGTCCTGCCCGCCCGCGAGCTGTTTGAGCGCCAGCGCAGCCGCCGGGCCATGATCTGCCTGTTTTTGGCGATGCTCGAAATGGTGAAGCTTCAAGCCCTGGGTCTGGTGCAGACCGGCGGCGAGATTGGCCTGAAGCGCCTGGAGAATTTTGACAGCGCCGTCGGCCGCGAAGAGACGCTAAGCGCCATTGAGGAAGGATACCGTTGAGCGTGGAGGAACGGTTCGCCGAACCACAGACCATCGTGCAAGCCGAGACGCCGGAGCCGGCCGCGGCCTCCTCAGAAGACGCCTCGTTGAAGGCCGTTCTCGAAGCCATCGTTTACATCACCGATGAGCCGCTTTCGCTTCAGCAGATCGCCTCCGCGCTCGGGCGGCCTCTGGATAAGGTCAAGCGATTGCTTGACGAGCTTTCCGCCGAATACGCTCGCCCGGAGCACGGCCTTAGCGTCCGGGAAATCGCCGGCGGCTACAAGATGTCCACCAAGCCCGAGCACCACGAAGCGGTTCGCGCCTTTGTGAAAAACCTCACGCCGCCTCTCAAGCTTTCCCTGGCCGCGCTGGAAACCTTGGCCGTCATCGCCTACAAACAGCCCGTGACCGCTCCGGAGATCATGGAGATCCGCGGCGTGCAGGGCGCCGGCGTTCTCAAGACCTTGCTCGACCGGAAGTTGATCGCCGAAGCGGGCCGTAAGAAGGTGGTGGGCCAGCCCATCCTCTACAAAACCACAAAGGAGTTTTTGGTTCAGTTCGGTTTAAAGGATCTGAGCGAGCTGCCGACGTTAAAGGAGTTCGAGGAGCTGGGGCGCATGGAACTGGTGGAAGAGACTCCGGCGGCGGGCGCCCGGCAACAGGCCGCGGCAGCCGGCGATAACCCGCCCGCCCCGCTGCCGGAAGATGCCTGAAAAGCGGCCTTGGGCTGGCGCCGCGCCCCCTGGCGCCGGAGACCTTGCGCGTGCTCCCCGAGCCGAGCGCCTCCAAAAGATCCTCTCGCAGGCCGGCGTCGCCAGTCGCCGCAAGGCCGAGGAATTGATCCTTCAGGGGCGAGTCACGGTGAACGGCGCCCCTGTCACCCAGCTCGGCTCCAAGGCCGACCTCGTGCGCGACCACATCAAAGTAGACGGGCGTTTGCTCCACGCTCCCCAGCGCCGCGTCTATCTCGCTCTCAACAAGCCTAAAGGCTGCGTAACGACAGTCTCCGATCCCGAAGGCCGGCAAACCGTGATGCATCTATTGCGTGGCGTGCGAGAGCGGGTGTTTCCCGTCGGGCGGCTGGATTATAACAGCGAAGGGCTGCTGCTGTTGACCAACGATGGAGAATTCGCGCATCGCATCACGGCTCCAGCCAGCCACGTCATGAAAACGTACCTGGTGAAGGTCAACGGCGCGCTGACCGCGGAACAGGAGCAGGCCTTTCGTGAAGGCGTCCCGGTGCATGGCCGCAAAACCTCGCCGGCGGAGATCAAGCCAATCAAGCCGGGAGTCAACCCCTGGTATGAGGTGCGCCTTGCCGAAGGCCGTCAGAACCAGATCCGGCTCATGTTTCATCACTTCGGGAGGTTGGTGGAAAAGCTGCGCCGCGTGAAGATCGGTTTTTTGGAGCTGGATCTGGCGCCCGGCCGTTACCGCCCGCTGACCCCTCGCGAGGTCGAGCGATTTCGCAAGCTTTTAAAAATGACGGGGGGCCACCTTGACGGAAATCCTGAATTCTAATTGCCCGGCGAGGCCCGAACAGGATCGCGTGGCGGAAAAGCGCGGTTTGCAAGTGCGGCGGCCACCCGGCGCTAGAATAAGGCCATGATTCGATTGCTGGCCGCCGGCGTAATCGTCGTGGCTACTGTTGCCGCCGCGCCGGCGATCTTTCCCTTAAAGGACGTTCGCCCAGGTCAAAGAGGCGTAGGCAAAACCGTATTTTCGGGCGCTAAGGTCGAGGAGTTTCAGGTAGAAGTTCTGGGCGTGCTGGAAAATATCGGCCCGCGGCAGTCCATCATCCTCGCGCGTCTTTCCGGAGGACCGCTTGCGGACACCGGCGTTATGCAAGGTATGAGCGGGTCGCCCGTCTACATCGGCGGAAAGCTCGCCGGCGCGGTGGCGCTTGGGTTCCCGCAAGCCAAGGAGCCGATCGCCGGCATTCGTCCCATCGAAGAAATGTTGCGCGTGGCCCCGGACGTAAGCAGCCCGCCGCCCGCGGCGCTTGCGCGCCGCAAATACCTCAGCGGCGATCTGCGGCTGGAGGAAATCGCGACTCCCGTCTCCTTTTCCGGCTTCACGGCGGCGGCCCTCGAGCAATTCGCTCCGCGCCTTAGGGAGCTCGGCTTAGATCCGCGCCAGGGCGTCTCCGGAGGAGGCAACCCGCCCGACGTCCTGGGCGATCCCAGCAAGCTGGAGCCCGGTTCCATGATCAGCGTGCAGTTGCTTTCTGGCGACATGAGCGTAAGCGCCGACGGCTCCGTGACCGCCATCGATGGAAATCGCGTCTATGCCTTTGGCCATCGCTTTCTCGCGTCGGGCTCGACGGATTTCCCCTTCGCGCGCGCCGAAGTGCTGGCGCTGCTGCCGAACTTGGCGAGCTCCTTCAAAATCTCGCAAGCCAAGGAATGGATGGGAACCATAACGGAAGATCGCGACACGGCCATCGCGGGGCTGACAGGCAGGCGCGCCGCGACGTCGCCCATGGAAATTCGCGTGGGCCCCCGCGTCTATCGGATGAAAGTGATTCAGGACCGGGTCATGACTCCGCTGGTGGCGCAGATGGCCGTTTTCTCGGCGATCGACGCAACCGAGCGCTCCGTTGGCGCGGCCACTTACTCGGTTCGCGGACGGGCGCAGTTCGATGGCGGCTCGCTGAAGCTCGACAATGTTTATAGCGGCGACGTCAACGTTGCCGCGCTCGCATCGGCGGGCGTGGCCACTCCCCTCTCGTATGTTTTGGGAAGCGGCTTCGACGTCCTCCGCCTGAAGGACCTGACGCTGGAAGTTGCGCCTTTGGCCACACGGAATCAGATGCAGATTGCCGACTTGGCCGCTCCGCGCAGCGCGCGGCCCGGCGACGATGTGCCGCTTAGTGTCGTGCTGACGGGCGATAACGGCGTCGAAATTGTCAAAAAATCTCATTACCGGATTCCTGTAGGCGCTCCGGCGGGCCCGCTATATGTAACGGCTTCCGACGCTGCGGCGGCGAATCTTGCCGAGCTCCAGGCGGCGTTGGGATCGCCCGCGCGTTCGCCCGGGCAAGTGCTGCAACTGGCGAACGGGTTGAGGTCGAACACGAACGCATACCTCCGGCTGTGGCGCGTCGATGCCGACTTCACCGCCGACGGCCGCGATTTGCCGGGCCTGCCCGCTTCCCTGGCGATCGTTTTTGGAAGGGCGCAGGCCGCCTCCTCCGGTTCCACTCTGGCGCGAGGAGCCAAGGTCGCCGAGATCGCCATTCCGGCTGGGGACAACGTGGTGACGGGATCCAAGACTATTCAAATTGAGGTGAAGGAATGAAGGGAGCGCTGCTGGCCTGCGCGGCGGCCCTCTGCTCCGCCGCCACCACGCAGACCTGGGAAACGAGCGGCTACCAGGATTTCTCCCGCGGACGGATCGAGGGGCTTTCGCTGACCCGCGATGGAAAGCTGACCCTCGGGCCGCGCGTCACAACGGTCTTCGACTCCGGCCAGGCCCAGATTTGGAGCCTCGCGCCGGCTCCCGACGGCTCCTTCTATATTGGAACGGGAAATCGCGGACGGCTGTATCGCTTGGACGCGGCCGGCAACAGTTCGCTCGTGTGGAGTTCCGATCAGCCTGAAATCTTCGCCGTAACCGTCGATTCCAAGGGCGTCGTCTATGCGGGAACCTCGCCGGACGGAAAAGTGTATCGCATCGAGAGCGGAAAAGCGAGCGAATATTTCTCGCCGGAGGCCCGCTACATCTGGGCGCTGACCTGCGCGCCCGATGGCTCCCTTTTCGTGGCGACCGGCGATGAAGGCAAAATTTTTCGCGTCGTCGCCCCGGGAGCCGGGAGCGTTTATTACGAGACCGGACAAACGCATGTCACTTCCCTGGCGCTCGACTCGCAAGGCCGTTTGCTTGCGGGCAGCGAGCCGAATGGACTTCTATACCGCATCGCCGGGCCCGGGAAAGCGTTTGTCTTATACGATTCCGCTCTGCCGGAGATTCGAGCGATTGTTCCCGCGCCGGATGGGACGATTTACGCCGCGGCGCTAGGGGGAAGCGTGGCCAAGCGCGCTGCCGCCGCCTCCCTGACCCCTGCGGCCTCACCCGCCGGCGCCGTCAATGCGATCGCGACTACCGTCACCGTCACGGATCAACAAGTCGGACTGAATCCGGCTCCCAAGCCGGAGGCCGCAAAAGCCCCCACTGCGGCGGCGCCGGCGCAAACCGTCGCTTCGGCATCCTCCACGGCCGAATATAGCGGCGTGGAGCGATCAGCACTCTATAAGATCGCCCCGGACAATACGGTCGAGACCCTGTGGACCTCCAAGGAGGAAAACGTTTACGACCTGGCGTTGCAGGGACCGTCCATTTTGTTTCTCACCGACGCCGAAGGACGGATCTACAAAATGGATGCTGCGGCGCCCGGCAACGCAACGCTCGTGGCGCAGGCCAACGAAGGCGACGCCACGCGTCTTCTTGCTTCGCCCAAGGGCCTTCTCGCCGCGACGGGCAACCTGGGGAAAATATTGCGGCTGGAAAACGGACCGGCTTCGGGCGGATGGTTCGAAGCGCCGGTCCATGACGCGGGAACCGTGGCCCGCTGGGGCCGGTTGAGCTGGCGCGGCGGCGGCTCGGGCGTTTCCTTCCGCACACGCAGCGGAAACTCCGCGCGCCCCGACCCGACATGGAGCGAATGGTCCGATCCAATTTCCAATCCGGCTCAGGCCGCCATCGCCAGCCCCAATGCCCGCTACCTTCAGTGGCGCGCCGAGTTCTCCGGCGCGGCTTCGTCCGCTCTTGAAAACGTGACGGTCGCCTACCTGCCGCAGAACACCCCTCCGGTGATTCATAGCATCGGCGTAGCGGCCCAACCCGGGGCCGCCAAAGCGGCTTCCGCCAGCCCGGCCGCCTATACGGTCACGGTGACGGATTCCTCCGAGGCGGCCGGCCCAAGCGCGCCGCAGACGATTTCGCGCGGCGCGCCCCAGCAGATTCAAATTACCTGGCAAGCCGACGACGCCGACGGAGACAAGCTCATCTACAGCCTCTATTTTCGTGGCGAGGACGAATCGCAATGGAAGCTGCTGCGCGCCAACATGACCGAGAACGCCTACCTTCTGGACGGCGAAGTTTTGGCGGATGGCCGCTATTTCTTCCGCCTCACGGCGTCGGATCAGCCCTCCAACCCCCCCGATCTCGCGCGCGCGGCCGAACTCGTGAGCGCCCCCGTTACCATCGATAATACACCTCCGAGGGTTACGCCAGGAGCTCCGCGCCGCGTGGAATCGGCGCTGGAACTCTCCGTGGAAGCCGAGGACGGCCAGTCGTCCCTGCGCCGCTGCGAATACTCCATCGATGCCGGCCCATGGACCCCGGTGGAAGCCGCCGACGGCGTCACGGACTCGCCGCGGGAGCGATTTCCGATCCGCATCGCGTCGTTTCCCGCCGGCGAGCATTTGATCTCCATTCGCGTTTATGACGCGGCCGGCAACGCCGGTCTCGCCAAAGTCGTGGTGCGGTAGCGCGCCTCAGCCCTCCGCGGCGGCGGCTTCCCGGCTGCAAAAGACTCGCCGAAGGATCCGCTCGAAACGCGGGTCCGCGCGCAAAGGATCCATCTTCGGGTCCACGTCCAGGGTAAACAGCGTCGCGGAATTTTCTTCGCAGGCGCGCTCGAGCTCGCGGAACGCGCGCTCCTTCCTGCCCAGCGCGAAGTACGGAACGGCCATGTCGGAGGCGTTCACGTACTCGCAACGGCGGAGATTTTCCAGCTCCTCCAGGATTCGCTCGGCCTGCGGACGTTTGCCTATGTGAATCAGGCACGTGGCTTCATGGGTCCGGATCCAGTGCGTATCCGGCGACAGGACGTAGGCCAGCCGGAATTGCTCGATGGCCGCGCCCAATTGGCCCGCCTGCTGAAGCGCGTAGCCGAAAAAAAAGCGGCAAAACGGAACGTAAGGATGGAGATCCACGGCCTTCCTGCCGCACGCCGCCGCGCCTTCGAAATCCCGACGGCAAAGGCGCAAGAACACTTCCATGGAAGGCAGCAGAGGCCAAAGAGGATCGGCGGCATAGGCTTGGGCCAGGGCGGCCTCGGCGTCGCGGAAGCGCCCGCTGGCGGCATAAATCAGAAACAGATTTCCGCGGGCGGGAGCCAAAAGCGGCGCTTCCCGCACGGCGGTCAGCAGCTCGGCTTCGGCCTCGGCCATTTTGCGTTCAAACAGATGCAAAGCATGGGCCCGATTGGCCCGCAGCTCTGGCGTGAGCCCCTCGCGCGCCACCGCCTCCGCGTGGGTCTCGAGGAATTTTGGATACATGTCAAGCGGCGCCCGCAAACCATGCCCTCCGAGCATCAAATAGCAATGCGACATCCCTTGAAAGGCGCGGAAATCGGCGCTATCGGCCGCGGCGGCTTCCCGAAAACATTCCAGCGCCTTTTCAAACCCGTCGCGCGTCTGGAGGCGCGCGAAATGCCAGCCTTTGCGGATGAGCTCTTCCGCTACGGGAATTTCCAGCCGGTAACCGAGCTTGGGACGGTAGTGGATCCAACCGCCATATTCGCGGAGCGCTTTTTTGGCTTCGCCAATCGTCACGGCGACCGTGTGCCGGGATACGAATGCCCCGTCCCAAGCCTGATGGATCATCTGCTCGTAATCGACGTGACGCCCGCAATTTTGAATGAGCGCTCGAAGCGCTTGAAACGCTTGCGGCCTCAGCTCCAGGGCGCAGCCGTCCCTTAGCAGCCGCCCCCCGTCCAGATCCATGCAAAACGGCCCGAAAGCGATCTGTCCCACTTGCCCCTCCATCCCCTTTTCAGCGCCAAAATTTGACGCTGTTTTGACTTCGATGGAGCGAAGTCTATCATAAAATCCTCCTGAAAGGGATCTGTCTGCATACAAGCGGATTCGCTTCGGGAAGGATTTTATGCAAGCCAGCAAACACGTTGCTTGTCTTTTGATTTTTCTTTTGGTTTTCGCGGCGGCGGCGGCGGGTCAATCCGCCGGGACGGGCGCGCTCACCGGCACGGTCACCGATCCGACCGGCGCGGTGATCGCGAACGCCACGGTCACCATAACAAACCGGGGAACGAATCAAACCCGCAGCACGACGACCGGCGCGGACGGAAGTTTTCGATTCGCGCTGCTGCCGCCGGGCGCTTACAGCGTCAAGTTCAGCGCCACGGGATTCAAGGTTTCCGAAGTGCCGAACGTGCAGATTAACGTCACCGAGACTCCAGTGGTGGACCAGAAGCTGGAAGTCGGAACGCAGAGCGAGCAAGTAACCGTGGAGGCGGGGGCGGAAGTGCTCCAAACCGCGAGTTCCACTTTAGGCACTACCGTGGGATCGCGTGAAGTCACCGCGCTGCCGCTGAGCAACCGCAACTACACGCAGATACTGGGGCTGTCGGCTGGCGTGAATGCCGGCGTGAACAACGCCACGGCATTCGGGAAGGCGACACAAGACTTTAGCGTCAACGGAGCGGACCCCGGACAGAACAACTACCAAATGGACGGCGTGGCCATTAACAACAGCGCCAATAGCGGCTCGTCCAACGATTCCGGGATTTATACGGGCATTGGCATTCCCAATCCGGACGCGATTCAGGAATTCAAGATCCAGACCTCCACATACGACGCCAGCTACGGGCGCAATCCCGGCGCAAATGTCAACGTGGTGACGAAGTCCGGAACCAATCAGTGGCACGGATCGCTATTCGAGTTTTTCCGCAACGAAGACCTCAACGCCAACAGTTTTTTTGAAAACCGGGATGGCGGCGGAAAACAGCAAATCCTGAGGCAAAATCAGTTCGGCGGCACGATCGGAGGAGCCCTTAAGAAGGACAAGCTTTTCTTGTTCGGCAGCTATGAGGGCACGCGCCAGCTCAACGGCGTGGCGGCGCAGGGCAACAGCAGCGTGCTGCTGCCGCCGCTGCCGCCGGGCAACCGGAGTACGGCGGCGTGGCAGGCGGCGCTGGGCGCAGCCATGTGCCCGGCGAATCACCCCGGCAATCCCGCCTACACAACGTTCCTTTACGCGCAGGGGGTTCCCAGCATTCAGGTGGCCTGCGACGGCTCCGACATCAATCCGGTCTCGCTTGCCATGCTGAACCTGAAAAACGCCGATGGAAGCTACTACATTCCCGGCTCGGGGACAAACGATTTTGCGCGCGTGAACTACAGCATTCCCGCGATCTACCACGAAGATCAGTACCTGATCAACGGCGATTACATCGTCAACCCCCAAAACACCCTTGCCATGAGGTTTTTCTACACGCACAACCCGCAGACGATACCGTTCAACAGCAACGGCATTCTGCCGGGGACGCCTGTCCACAACGATTACTCCAACATGAACGCAGTGCTGAAGCTCACCTCGCAAATCACGCCGACTCTGATCAACGAAGTGCGCGCATCGGGCCAGCGCAATTACTCCGTGGGAACCGATTCGACGCCGGGCACGCCGCAGCAGGTGGGGCAGACGCCAATTATCCCGAGCATTACGGAACTTCCCGTCACCGTCATCTTCGGCGCTCCCAGCATGTTCGGAACCTTGGCCCCGTCGTTCAGCACCACCAATCAATTTCAATACGCCGACCAGATCTCGTGGCAGCATGGCAAGCACCAGCTTCGAGCCGGCTACGAAATGGAGCGGACGCAGTGGCCCATCGACTTCGCCGGACTCGAACGGGGCTTTTTGTTCTATGGCTCATTCGCGGATTGGCTGATTGGCCGGGCAGGATGCGCTCCCGGGGACAGCACTTGCGGCCCCTCCAATCCCGGCAACACCAACGGGGGATTCGGCAACATTTTCCAGTGCCTTTTCTGCGTGCGCAGCGGTCCCTATCCAAACGGAATTGTGCACGAATACAAAGAACCGAACCAGTACGCCTTCGTGCAGGACGATTTCAAAGTGAATTCCCGGTTGACGCTGAACTTAGGAGTGCGATGGGAATACGACGGGATTTACAGCGACATTTATGGCAACCTGACGAATTTGTGGGTAAGCCAAATCGAGTCGGTGCCGGTTCCTCCGACAGGGCCCACGAGCTCCGGTCCCGGATTAGTCGGATACGTGGTGCCGAACAATTATCTGGCGCACTATCCCACGCCGCCTCAAGGGGTTCTGATTTCCAACCGCAGTCTTCCCGTGCGCAGCGGCCCGCCGCTGACCAATTTCGGCCCTCGCGTTGGATTCGCCTATCAGATCAACGACAAGGTGGTGTTGCGCGGCGGCGGCGGCCTGTTTTACGATCGCGTGGCGGGCGACCGGTTCGTACATGGACTGGAGCAAGGATACCCCTACGCCATCACGCTGGACTACAGCGGACCGGGGCCGGCGTCGGCCCCCTTTAGCAATCAGAATCCGTATCCGAATATTCCTTTGGGCACGTTCGCATCCCGCTGGGCGAACTTTGCCACCGGCGCCACTTCGAACCTGAACACTCCGGCGATCATCGAGAACTTACATACGCCGCTGGTGCGCCAGTACAATCTGACGGTGCAGTACGAGTTCGCGCCGCGATGGGTTCTGGAACTAGGCTACGTGGGGTCGAATGGAATCAACCTGGTGGACACTTACCACACCGTAAACACGCCGCTGCTTGCCAGCCCGGCGAATCCCATCAATGGCATCACCGTGAATACGACCGCCAATGCGGCGCTGCGCGTGCCGATTTTAGGCTATCAGCCGGCGGGGTTCCAGGTGACTTCCTACGATGGAATTTCCAACTACAATAGCCTCCAGATCACGGTGCGCAAACAACTGACGCATGGGTTCTCCATGCAGGCCGCCTACACCTGGAGCAAGGATTTGAGCACGTTTGCCGGCAGCTCCAATCCGTTCGGCGGCAACTCCGCCAACAGCAACGATCCGAATTATTTGTCGCAGCAATACGGACCGGTTGGATTCAGCCGGCCACAGCGGCTGATTGTGAACTACAGCTACGACCTGCCCGCCACCAGCAGAACGGGAGCGATGGGCAAACTTATGAACGGATGGAATGTCTCCGGCGTGACCACGATTCAAAGCGGCGGGCCCATGACGATCACCGACCAGAGCACGGGAACCGTGTTTGCGCTGGGCACGTTCGCGACGGCGCGGGCGCAAATGTGTTCCAACGCCACGTATGGTTCGGTTGCAACTCCCGGCGGCCTTGAGTCGCGCCTGGGCGGAGTGAGCGGCGGCCCCGGTTATTTGAACGCGAGCGCTTTCTGCGCCGCGCCCATTGCCCCCTTTTCAGCGCCTTCTTTCACGGGCGCCTACCCTACTTTGTTCGGCGATTCCGGGCCAGGGATCATTCTGGGACCCGGAGAGTTCAACTGGGACGTCTCGCTGATCAAGAACACATTCCTTACCGAGCGCCAGACGCTCCAGTTCCGCTCGGAATTTTTCAACCTTTTCAACCATCCACAGTTTGGCAATCCGGCCACAGCGCTGGATACGCCGGCGACTTTCGGGCAGATCACGACGACGATTGTGAATCCGCGCGTGATCCAGTTTGCGCTGAAATACAGCTTTTGACGCGGGCCCAAAGGGGGGCTCAGCCGGCGGCCGAAGCTTTGGCCTCGGCGGCGTCGGCGCGCGTCGCCTTCCAAAGCTTTTGTGGGGGAATGAAGAGCACGGCGAGGCCCGCCAGGGACGCGGCATTCATCAGCAAGAATGTGCGGGCCGGCGAGGAGAGGCGCTTGAGGGGAATCCCCGTTGGAATCCAGGCGTCGAGGAGCGCAAGGGCGGCGAAAATAACTTCGTCCCACAAAAGGAGATTCCGCCACTGGCGGCTGGGGAGCGCAAAGGTGAAGGCGAAGGCCGCCAGCATGGCCCAGGGCAGCACGAGCCGCGCGAACTTGTGCGACAAGAAGTGCAAGCGCATCCGATTGGCGGAGGTAAACAGCCACGGCATGCGCCAATGGATCTGCCAGAGGCCCGCCAAGTTTCTCCAGCGCCGCCGGAATTCAGTTCCCGCAACCGCAGGGTAATCGAAGGCGACTGCCTGGGGGTCGAAAATAACCCGGTATCCTCTGGAAAACGCGCTCAGCGAGAGGTAGGCGTCGTCGCTTAAGGTGTCGGGCGGCAGGGTCACCGCCAATTCGCGACGCAAAGCGTAGATACAGCCGGTGGTGGTAAATAGGGAATCGATTTCGGAGTGGCGCCGCCGCGCCCACAATTCATAGCGCCAATATAGATCCATATCCCGCTGCTCGCCGGCAGAGCCGGCAAGCAGCCGCATCTCGCCGGTGGCGGCTCCCACGGTTGGGTCGGCGAAGTTGGCGACCAGGTGGCTCAAGGCCTGGGAGTCCAGCAACTGGCGAACGTCTGTGAGAAACAGCACGTCGCCATCGGCCCTTTCAAAAGCGCGATTCAAGCACGCAGCCTTCCCGGAGCGAGGAAGCGCGAGAGCCTCCACGCCGCGGCCGGCGTATTCGGCGGCGATCCGTTCGGTGGCGTCCGTCGAGCCGTCCGACACAACGAGAATGCGCATTAGATGCTTGGGGTAGTCGAGATTCAGAATCGACTCCAGCTTCTTTCTTAGAAACGCCGCGCCGTTGTGGACGGCCATGACGACCGTCACGCGGGGACGAAACGCCGGATCTTTGAAGATTGGCCGCGCGCGGCCGCGCCAGAGCGCCAGCAGTAAGGGATAGCCGACCAGGATGTAGAAAACCAGCCCCGCCGATACGGCGAGCCCTATTACCGCGGCCATGAGGGGGCCTTCGCCGAGGCAAGCGGGGCGAACCGGCGCGCGCCGAGCGCCGTGCGCAACAAGATCTCCAGATCCATCAGGGGCGACCCCAAGTACAGATAGTACAAATCGTAGGAGAGGCGCCGATGCTCTTCCTGCAGCGAAAGGCCGGGCGATCCGCCAGGGGGATCCGATCTGGAGTTCGCCTGCGCCCACCCGAAGATTCCCGGCTTCACCGAGAGCCGCCGCGAAAACAGCGGGCAGAGCCGATCCAGATATTCGGAAAACTCCAGCCGCACGGGCTGCGGTCCAAACAGGGCCATTTCTCCGCGGACCAGGTTGATTAACTGCGGCAGGCCGGCGAGCCGCCATCGCGTAAGAATTTCGCCAATTCGAGTGGGGCGGCCCGTAGTGGCGTGGGTGACGCGGAAGCGGCGGCGGTAAAAGGGGACGCCCTGAAAGCCCGCGCACTCCACCCGCTCAAACAGCGCGCCTGGCCCGGCGGCCAGCCGGGATGCGACGGCGGCGAGGATCAGAATGGGAGAAAGCGCCGCCAGCAGGGCCAAGCCAATCAGGTTCGAGTAGATTGCCTGAAGCGCCATAACGGGGCGATTGGCGCGGGAGGCGTCGGGCCAAAGCAGATCGACCGGGCGCAGTTTTTCTATGGGGACGCGCTGATGCGACTGCTCCCAGACCATGGCGGCGGTGGCCAGCTCTATTCCGGCCAGCTTGCAATCCAGCAGCAGCCGCGGAGGAGCCATATGCTCTCCATCGGGATTGGCGATCACCAACCGCCTTGGTTTTTCGCGCGCCAGAAGGGACGCCAACTGGGAGGCCGTCTCCACTACATGCGGCTGGGGACGCGTGGCCCGTTCGCGTGCGCGCATCCAGACCGCCATAAGCGAAGCAGCCGCGCATCCGGCGGCAAAGCTCCCCATCGGCAAGGCCGCGCCAAGATTCGCGTAGATCGCGAGCGCCTCGGCCAAAAGCGCCAGGCCGGCGGCCACGGCAAGCGGCTGAAGCACGCTGGGCAGCGCGGCCGGCGTTCCCCATTGCAGTCCCCACCAGAAAGCGATTGCGGCGCTGGCCGCCGGCCAGAGGTAAGCGGGCGAGTGGAAACCGGCCAGGAGAACCGCCACGGTGAACGAAGCGAGGCACGCGACGAGATCCCAGAGCGCCCGCATCAGGGGTTCAACGCGCCTCGACGACAATTGCCTTGGCAGGCTCTAGGGCGCCTGCATTGCGTTGCGCGCACTCCCGCAAGATGGATGCAAACCGAGCCAAATCGATCCCGGCGCTGGTTCCGCCTTCGATCTCGACCGAACCCATTGCGCCGAGAGGCGCCGAGAACGTCCAACTAAGCCCGGCATGGGGGTCGATGACGATCTCGCGCAAGCCTTCGGGGCCGTCCCAGCGGATTCGATTCCAGCGGCGCTCGCGCGCCGCCGCGGCCAATGCCCGCCACCAGCCTTCCGAGTCGTTCGCCGCGGCGAGAACGGAGCGCAGCTGATCCAACCACAGGGACTCCTGGAGGTTCTTTTGCAGTTCGCCGCCAAACAATAACCGTCCGAGAAAGTCGAATTCCTTGTAACGCAGCTCGCGCAATCCAAGACAGACGGCGGCGATCAACAGCGCCAGCAATCCGTTGCGGTAGGGGGCAAGCTGCGGAGCCACCAGCAGCAGCGAAAACGCGGCGGCGAGGCCCGCGAAGCCGTACAGCACGAAGACAGCGCGGCGCGGCGTCAACCCGCGATCCAGCAGGCGGTGATGAATATGGGCGCGATCCGCCGAAAAAATAGGCTCGCGGCGGAGAAGGCGGCGAGCCACCGCCACGGCGACATCCAGCAAAGGGACGGAAAGCGCGATGAGCGGAACCAACAAGCTTAGCAACGTGGACGTTTTCTGCGTCCAGATCATGCCGCAGCAGCCAAGCAAAAAGCCCGTCAGCAATGCGCCGGAATCGCCTAAGAACACCGTGGCTGGATTCGCGTTGTAGCAGAGAAATCCCAACAGCGCGCAGGCGAGCGGCAAGGTGGCGTACGCCAGGTCCTGGTTACCGTAGAACCTGGCGGCTCCAAAAAGCGTTAGGGTCGCGACGAGTCCGATCCCAGCGCAGAGTCCATCGAGTCCGTCGATGAGATTTAACGCGTTTGTCGTGAGCAAGACCCAAAAGATTGTCAAAGGAAGATCCAGATACGGCGGAAAATGACTGATTCCGCCGAGAGTCCCGACGCTCAGTCCACTGGAGAAAACCAGCAGGGCCGCCGCGATCTGCCCGGCCAGCTTGATCAGGGGCCTCAAGGTGAAAAAATCGTCCAGCAGGCCAGTGAGGAAAACGATGCCGGCGCCGGGCAAGAGCTTCCCGAGAGGGACTGGAATGGCCGCCTCGGGATCTCCCAAGGGGAAGATCGCGGCGATATAGGCGACCGCTATGGGAATCCCGCCAATACGCGGGATGGGGTGTGCATGAATCCGGCGCTGCCCCGGCCGGTCCACGACATTGTAGGAACGGAAAACGTCGCGTAAGATGGGCGTGAGGATCACCGAGACCACAAAAGCCTTCAGTCCCGCAAGCAGGAGGCTGTTATGCGCCAAAGCGGCCCAAAGATTCGCCAACTTCAAGCCTCCTTCCACGCCGCGCGGAGAGCGGCCAGAGGCGTCCGGTCAAGGCGGTGCTCCACGTTCAACCATATGCGGTTGTCTTGACGCCGGCCGACGGCGCCCAAGAAAATCTCCCGCTCATTTTCCAACTCCGCGGGAGCGCCGGGGACGCATTCAACCGGCGGGTTTGGCAACTCAATCTCCAAAACTCGGCCGCGCGAGGAAACCAGCACGCCCTCCGATGGCGCGCCATCGGGAAGAAGGCGCAGGCGAATGGGGGAGTCCTCCGGCATATGGCATACATTTTAGCTCCGGCACGCCCGCCCGACGGGCGGCGCCGGTTGGCATAGAATGGGCCTGTCAGCAACGTATTGGGGAAATCAAGGCCACCGATTACCCGTGACTTTTCTGTCTCGCGCTTCGATTCCACCCAGCCTTATCGCGCTAGCCATGTGCGATTTTTTCCTGCTGTTCGGCTGTTTTGTCCTAGCCGCGTTTTGGATTGACGCTGAAGGCGCCGGCTTCTACCTTTTCTATGAGGGTGGCGTGACGCAAATCGCCTTGGCGGTGTTTGCAATCCAACTTACGCTCTACTTCGCGCGGGTCTATGAGCAGATGCGCTCAAGCGGGCGCGTCTTTCAGCAAATCTGCGTTGCGCTGGGCGTAGCCTTTTTGCTTCAAGCGCTGCTGGCGTTCTCCGGTTCTTCGGCCGAGACGCCGAAATGGATCATGCTTTTGGGCAGTCTTCTGATCCTGGCGGCGTTTCCGGCATGGCGGCTTTCTGTGGCGGCAGCGCTGTCCAAAGCGATACCCTTCCGGAAGGTTCTGTTTGTGGGCGCTCCTTTGGGGGCGTTTGGCCCCGTCGATCAGATCGCGCGGGTTTTGAAACATCGGCCCGAGATAGGACTCGCGCCCGTGGGATACTTGGGCGACAAATCCGGAGCCAGCGTGCCGTTCCTGGGAAAGATGGACGAATTGGAAACCGTCTTACGGGAGTACGCCCCCAGCCGCATCGCAGTACAACGCGAGGCGCGCGGCATCCCCGTGCGGCGATTGCTCGAGCTACAGCGGCTGGGAACGCGGGTTGAGGAGCTTTCCAATTTGTACGAGTCCGTTGCGGGGAGAGTTTCCGTGATCGAAATGCCGCCCGAGCGGCTCATCTACACCACGGAACTCGATTCGTCGCGAGCCGCTGCGACCGCAAGAGACATTTATTCCATTCTTGCGGGGTGCCTGATCCTGGCGGCGGCCTCTCCGCTGCTGGCGCTGGCGGCTTGGTCGATCAAGCGCGCCTCTCCGGGACCCGTGTTTGAACGAGAGACCCGCGTGGGACGCGGAGGGACGCCGTTCCCATTATTCCGGTTTCGCGGGGCGGAATCGGCGCCGTGGATCGGGCAACTTGGACTCGGCAGCCTTCCGCGATTGTTGAACGTGGTTCGAGGCGAGCTAGCGCTAGTGGGTCCGGCTCCGGAGCGGCCTGAATTCGTGGCCGCATTGCGCAAACAGATTCCCTTCTATGGCCACAGGCTGTCCGTGAAACCGGGTCTGACGGGATGGGCGCAGGCGCATGCAAGCACCACGGAGATGCCGGATTCAATCGCCGCTTTAGAGTACGACTTGTACTACATCAAGCACTTGTCGCTTGGACTGGACCTTTACGCTCTTCTGCTTGTTTTCAGAAAGTGGCTAAGTTATCGGGAATAAGCGCCTTACTGCCCGTTTTTGTCATACATGTGCCGAACGTCGCGGTTATTGTCCTGGCAGACATATTCGTACATCTCGGCATTCGGATTCCAGGGAATGTTCCAGCCTCCGGTCCACTGCTTGCTATAGGCGCCGGGATCGTCTATCGTCGCCTCATAGCGCAGGGTGTTGTAGTCGGTGCGGGTGAACTTTTCAATCAGATGCAGCTTTTCGGTGTGGGGCGGTCCTTCCCTAGAAATCCAGAACCGTTCGTTGAAACCCACCGTGTCGACCACCAACGAGTCGCCGCCTTCCCAGCGCCCGATGGAGTGCCCATAGTATGTCGGATCGAGGTCGGAGGGATGCTGCCTCCCGTCAAGATAGATCACGCGCCAAGTATGCGGCCCGCCTGTGCCCATCACGAATACGCGCTGCATTTCCGGAACCTCGACAAATTCCAAACCGTAAGGCGTCGTATAAAGGCGCGGTCCGCCACTCGGCTTGCAGCGCACATGGGGATCGTCCGCCGTCTGCGTCTCGGTGCGGAAATCGTAGACCGCCTTGGCCCACGGAAGAAAGGGCACATCGGAGGATTGAAGATTGGTGGGCAGATTGAGGCCGGGATTGTCAATCTGCCTGGGACTGTTGGAAAGGCTGGTGCCGGCGCTGCCGTTCCAAAGCCCCTTTTCGCCTGGCAGAGGTCCCAGATTCACGTGGCCGTCGGGCATATGCGGAGTCGGCCGGGCGGGTTCTTTCGCTTTGCCGCCACGCCCCCCTTTGCCTTTCCCCTTGAACTGTCCCTGGCCTTGGCCATCCTGACCGAAGGAGGGGAGGACCCACAACGCCGCGCCGGCGGCGAACGCCGCAAGGACAATACCGATACGGTTGTGCATAAAAGCTCTCTTTCTAGCCGCAGGCTGTAAGCGCGAAGCCGGGAGCGAAAAGCTTTGGGCTCGTCGCTTAGCTACGGATTGGTGTTTTCGCTTGACGCCGCGCCCAGTCTCTTGCCGGTGTTGGCCATGGTGACGGTCCGCGCGTTGCCCTGATTGGTCCCGTCCTTGGCGAGCGTGCCTTCCACTACGACCACATCCCCGATCTTCATGGTGTTTTTGGTCCAGCCAGCGCGCTGAAGCAAGTTCGGCGGGCCCATTTCAAATCCCCAGTTCACGACCTTCCCGCTTTCGTCCTCCACATCCATGAAGAAGTACACGTGCGGATTCATCCAGTCGATCTTGGTGATCGTGCCGGTGAGCTTCACAGGCTTCTTGCTGTCGTACTCCGCCGCGAAGGAATGATGAGCCATTACGGGCGCCGCCGCGAGAGCGGCGCAAACAACCGCCAAGCATGTGAAAGAGTTTAGCCTCATTCGGCCTCCTTGTTTCTGCCGCGCCAAGCGCTACTTCCTGGCCGCCTGTCGCTCCATGTCCCTATTGTTATCGTCGCAAAAGTATTCTTCAAGCTCTTGGGGAATCCATTGCAAGTTCCAACTGCTGGTCCAGGGACGCGTATAAGCTCCCGCGTCGTCGACGGTCACTTCGTATTTCAGCGTATTGGAATCGGGCCGCGAAAGCTTCTCGGTGAGCTTCAAGCTTTCGGTATGCGGAAGACCTCCGTTGCTGAACCAGAAACGTTCGTTATAGCCGGTGCTGTTTACCACCAGCGTATCGCCTTCCCATTTGGCCACAGAGTTTCCGTAATAGGTGGAGACGCCATCGTCCGCGGTGGGAAGTGGCCGGCCATCGAGATAAATCAGCCTCCAGTTGCGGTTTCCGCCTCCCGACATCACAAAAATCCGCTGGCGTTCGGGCTGCTCGACAATCTGGAGTCCATAAGGAACCTGGAACTGGCGCGGCCCGCCGGGCGGCAGGCAACTTGCCATGGGATCGTCTTTCAAGAGATTCTTCTGGCGATATTCGTAAAGTCCGATCGCCCAGGGTTGAAAGGGCGCGACCTTTTCCGCGTCATTGAGGTTGGCGAGAAGGCCCTCCCCATTCATCTTCACCTTGGCGGCCGTCTGCATCAAGCTCGGCTCGCTGGGATTGGCCCAGTAACCGATCTCTCCCGGAATGTTGCCCAGGCGTGGATGCCCATCCGGCCATCTTGGCGTGGGCTTGGCCGCGGTTTTGGCCACGGGCACGGTATCGGTGGTAACCGCCGACATCTTTTTTCCATTGGCCAGCGTCACGGCTTTCGCCCAAACCTTTTTTTCCCCATCGCGCGCAGAGATCGCTTCGACCGTAATGGAATCGCCGATCTTGACGCTCTCGCGGGTCCATCCTACTCTCTTGAGTTCAATTCGGCTGGGCAGCTCCACCGCCCAGTTGGCCGATCCGCCGCCGGCATCGGCCTCCATAACAATAAAAACGTGCGGATTTTGCCATTCGTAAGACACGACTGCGCCCTTGAGCGTCACGGGCTTCTTTTCGTCGTACATCGCCGCGACAGAATGATGCGCCCATCCCGGAACCGCCAAAACCAACGCCAGCCATCCGAACCTTTTGAGGCGCATAGGGCCGCCCGGAAGCGATCGAGCGCCGAGTCGCGCTTCTGGCCGCCGCGGATCGGCTTCATTGTGCGGCTTGCTTTTTAGAGGTCTCATTCGCTATTCCTTCGTTTTTCCGTAGTTCCTGGCCAAGTAGTTCACGATCTGGCCGAACTCCTCCTCCGTGACCGGCGCGCCTTCGAAAATCATTCCTTTAATCACGCCCGCCCACTGATCTTTGCTCAAATGCTGTTGCTTGACCCGTTCCCACTCGTGGCATAGGCTGCAAATCTCTTCCACCAGTTCCCTGCCGCGGTCCGGTTCGCCAAAATACTTGGTCAAGTACTCCACCAGCTCCGTTTCGTCAGACTTGCTTAAGGAAGCCCGAGGGTCCGCCATCCCGAGCACCAGCACCTGCCATCGCTGCTTACTCAGCCTTTTCGCCGCAATCGTGTCCAGCTCATGACAGCTCGAGCAGGCCGACTCCATAAGCTTTTTCCCTTTGCCCTCCGGCAACGGCGCTACATCGCCGGCGAAAATCAGCCCAGCCCCCACGGCCGCCAGCAGAAAACTATACTTCGACACGCAACCCCAAAGGGTTCAACGTATATGAACGAAGGGCCGAAGTCAAGTCGCTCTTTGCTCAGCTTTTCAAGCTGTTACGCAACCAGGGGCGCGCATAGAGGGTCTTCCGATTCAGCGAATCTGCGCAAATGGCGGAACGCTCAGTGAAACAGGCCTCTCAGCTTTTCCCAAAATCCCTTTTTCTTTTCGGGCTGGGGCGGAGCAGACGGCGGAGAAATCAGGAGGGTGCGGGGAGGCCGGCGGGCCGGCGGCCGATCAGCGGCAACGACCCCGGAGCCGCCGGTGGTCCTTTCGGAAACCACAGAGTCGTCGGGCCGGGCCGCGTCCCAACTGGCGACCTGCGTCGCTCCGGCGCCATGAAGATGGCAGACTTCCACCGGTTGCGTGCCGGCAATGAAGACCTCGGTGTGGCGAGTGGGGCAACGGGGCGTGGCGATTTCGCCCGTTTCGGGGTCGATGTCGGTCCAAACGATTCCACTGGGAGCTTCGAAGCGATGGACATCCCGATACCGGCTATGCTTGTGAGCCCGCTTCATGAACTCCGCCCAGATGGGCAGGGCGCTGTGCGCTCCCTGAAGCTTGAGATCGCGATTATCGTCGAAGCCGACCCACACGACGCAAAGGATCTTCGAAGTGAATCCGGCGAACCAGGCATCGCGGTCCGTGCCCGTCTTGCCGGCCGCCGGAATGAGATAGGGATTGAAGCCGTGAGTGGTGACGCCGGCGGCCGTGCCTGAGCGGAGCACTTCTTCAAGCATCTGCTCTATCAGATACGCCACGCGCGGGTCCACGACCTGCTTCGCCTCCGGATGCGATTCGAAAATCGTGGTGAACTTCGGGTCGCGAATCGAGTCGATGAAGGTGACGGGCAACAGCTTGCCTTGATTGGCAAAGGCCGTATAAGCGCCGGCGATCTCGACTGGCTGGACTTCATAGGCGCCGAGCGCAACCGAAGGCGTGGCCTTAATGTCCTCGTTGAGACCCAAGCGGTGCGCCATGCGAGCGACGGTCTCATAGCCCACCATCTCCGCTACTTTCACCGTGGCGACGTTCAGCGAATGCGCCAGCGCGGTCCGCAGCGTGACCGTGCCCATAAATTCCTGCTCGAAATTCCTGGGCGTGTAGGCGACGTTATCGAAGTAAAATGTCGTCGGCTCGTCGTCCACCAGCGAAGCCGGCG
Source organism: Bryobacteraceae bacterium (assembly GCA_035293905.1). Taxonomy (GTDB): domain Bacteria; phylum Acidobacteriota; class Terriglobia; order Bryobacterales; family Bryobacteraceae; genus Palsa-187. The sequence goes on along the minus strand of DATGLY010000097.1, from coordinate 119,934 downwards.
TCAGCACCGGACCGCCGTTGTTGTTAAGCGCCGTCTCCATCGCCGCCGTGTAGACGATCGGCTTAAAAGAAGACCCCGGCTGACGTTTGGCCGTGGCGTGATTGAGCTGGCTTGCTCCGTAATTGCGCCCCCCCTCCAGGGCCAGCAGCTTGCCCGTTTCGGTGTCCAAAGCGATCAGGGCTACCTGCGCTTCCGGAAAATCCTTCGTTCCGTACTTCTTCGAGCGCCGCCGCCACTGCTGGTCGGTCTCTTCAATGCCGGCGCGCACCGCCTCTACGGCGTCGCGCTGAAGATCCATATCCAGCGTGGTGTAGACGCGGTAAGCCCCGCTCTGAAAATCGTAATTATCGAATTCGCGCCGCAGCTTATCGTTGACCATGTCGACGAAGTAAGGGGCGTCGCTCGATTCAAGCGTGCCGCGCATCACCTCCACCGGCTGCGCCGAGGCGTCCTCATATTGCCTAGTGGAAATGTAGCCGTTCTCGCGCATGGCGTTCAACACCAGATTGCGGCGCGCCTTGGCTTGCTCCGGATTGCGGAACGGATCCCACCGGCCCGATTGAGGAAGACCCGCCAACAGCGCGGCCTCCGGCAAAGTGACCTGGCTCAGGTCCTTGCCGAAATAGACCTGCGCTCCCTCGCCGAAGCCGTTAATGCTAAAGCTGCCGTGATTGCCCAACCGAATCGAATTGGCGTAATCCTCGAAGATCTGCTTTTTGCTCAGTTTCTGCTCCAGATGAAGGGTCATCAGGATCTCGGGGATCTTGCGCGACCAGGTTCGCTCATTGGTCAACCACACGGTTCGGGCAAGCTGCATTGTGAGAGTGGAGGCGCCCTCCATCCTGCCCCCCATGGCGTACTTAATTCCCGCGCGAATAAGGCGAAGGGGATCGAAACCGGCGTGCTGAAAAAAATGCTTATCTTCGGCGGAAAGCACGGCCTGCACCATCACGGGGGGGATTTCGTCGAAGCGAACGATGCGCCGCTTTTCCCGTTTTCGATCGAAGAGGTTCGTCACCAGCTCCGGCTCCAGGAAATATTGCTCGCGGTCGGTGTGGTCGCGCAGCGAGATGATCTCATCGACTTTTCCATCGTCGATCTTGATCACGGCCCCTTCCCGGTTGTACGCATCGGGGCCGGGATTCACCTCGATGGCGTCGGGCCGCAGCCGGTACCAGCCGGCCCTGCTGGTGTTGGATTCCGAGTATTGGCAGCGCCGCAGATACGCGGCGATCTCTTCGCCGCGGATTTCGTCGCCCACCGCGATGCGCCGGGGGGCGGCATAAATTAGCGTGGTGTTCGAAAATACGCCGGCGCGAAGCTTATCATCGATCAACCGGGCATACTTCACGTAAAAGTAAGTGAACAGGCCGACGCCGGCGGCCAGCGCCAGGGCGAATAGCAGCAGGAACGCCTTTCCCCAGAAACTCAGCAGGAAACGCCATAGCAACGTTCTCTGGACCCTAATCGGCAAGCGGCTCCTCAAAAAGTCGCGTCATAGCCGCGGACCGGTAAACTTTGCCTGGCGCGGCCAGCGGCATCCAGCATCCGGACTCGGCGAAGACCCCGCGGGTCTTCCGCCGCTTTGCGTCCATCACTTCTTGGCCTCTTCGAGCGCGTACAACTCTTTCCAGATGTCCTCGTGCGGCTCCCAATCCGGGTTTTGATGCCCCGTGATCTGTAACTCTTCGACTTTCAAAGTGCCGTGGCCGTAGGGGCAGATATATTCTGTGCGAGGGCGCCCGAATAGCACGCGCGTCCAGGAACCGGTAAGAATGGGCATCCGCAATCGTCGCAGGCACGTCCGGCAACGATAGCGCTGATCCCACACGATCAACCATAGCAGGCCGAACGAGAAAAGCGTGAAGGCCATCATGACGAACGTATACAGCAAGTCGTGCGCAAACGGGTCGGGGCGAATCGACGAAAACATAAACGTCTGCGGCTCGGGCCAGGCATGCAGAATCAAGGCCCGCAATGCCGCGAGCAATCCTCCTGCCACAGCCAGCTTCGCGGCTAAGTACGCCCAGTACCGTATAGAATATCTGGACACTTGTGGGACTCCTCAGTAATCGTTGCGCGCAACGCCGCAAGGCCGCGATCGTTGGCAGTGCTTCATAGACGCGTCCCGCCTTGCGCGCTCCCTCGGTTCCCGATTCCTGACTCTATTCTAGACGAAACAACCCGTAAGATGTTCCGCGGAAGCGCCGGTTGCGGCGAAAGGCCGCCAAACGGCGCATGCGAACCGGCGAGCGGCTAACGCACGGCTTGCGCCGGCAGGATCTCGTTGAGCGATCCCTGCCGGTATCCTTCCAAATCCAGTGTCACGTAGTGAAAACCGAGGGGCTTGAAGATGCCCGTGAAGGCGCGAGCCATGTCAGGGTTCAGGGCCCGAGGCAACTCTTCCGGCGCGATTTCGATTCTTGCCAGATCGCCATGGAACCGGACGCGAAACTGCCGGAATCCAAGGGCGCGGAGGGCCTCCTCCCCCTTCTCGACGATCTTCACGTTCTCGATGGTGACCGGCGTTCCGTAGGGAATGCGCGAGCTGAGACAGGCCGCGGCGGGGCGATCCCACGTAGCAAGTCCCGCCTTGCGCGAAAGCTCGCGAATTTCGGCTTTGTAGAGGCCCGCCTCCACCAAAGGCGCCTTCACCCGGTGAAGCTTGGCCGCGCGCTGGCCTGGGCGATAGTCGCCCAGATCGTCCATGTTCACGCCGTAGACCACATATTCTATGCCGCGGTCCCGCGCCATCTCTTCCAGCCGGGTGAACAATTCGTCTTTGCAATGGAAGCAGCGGTCGGGACCATTTTTGGAGTAATCGGCGTTATCGAATTCCCGGGTGTGAACATATTCGTGGCGGATGCCCCAGGCCTGGGCAAACTGCTCGGCGTCGCGCTTATGCGATTCCGGCAAAGACGCGGAGTCGGCGGTGACGGCCAAGGCGCGCCGGCCCAGAACGCGATGAGCCGCCCATGCCAGGTACGCGGAGTCGGCCCCGCCGGAGTAAGCGACGATTACGCCTCCCATGCCGCTCAACGAATCCAAAAGCGCGCGCTGTTTGCTCTCCAGCGCCGCTTTCTCGGCGACCGCGACAATGCCCATGTTCCTACTATATCGGGGCCGGGCCGCATCGTATGATAAGTCTGTCCAATGAAAATAACCTTTTGGGGCGCGGCCCGCACAGTCACGGGCTCGATGCATCTTGTGGAGGCCGCGGGAACGCGCCTTTTGCTTGACTGCGGCCTATACCAGGGGCGCAGGCAAGAGGCGTTCGACCGCAACAGCCGCTTTCCTTTTCCCGTGTCGGACATCCACGCGGTGATCCTCTCGCATGCCCACATCGATCACAGCGGCAACCTTCCCACGCTGGTCCGCAACGGATATTCCGGCCCAATCTACACCACTCCGGCCACCATCGATCTGTGCCTGGCCATGCTGGCCGATTCGGCGCACCTGCAACAGATGGACGCCGAGTTTTGCAACCGCCGGCGTCATTATCGGCGCGCCATGGGACGGGACGATCGCGAATGCGTTCCGCTGTATTCGCTTGAGGACGCCGAGCGCACCTATTCTCTGTTTCGCCCGGCGGCGCTTAACGAGTGCAAGGAAATCGCGGAGGGCGTTCGCTATAAAACCTACGATGCCGGCCACATGCTGGGCTCGACGGCGATGGTGATCGAGGCGGACGGCCTGCGTTTGGGGTTCTCCGGCGATGTAGGCCGGCCAGGGCTGCCCATTATCCGCGACCCTGAAAAGATGGGCGCCTGCGACTACCTGATCATGGAGAGCACCTACGGCGACCGTCTGCACAAACAGATTCATAATGTGGCCGACAAGCTGGCGGACGTAGTGAACCGCACCGCGAGCCGGGGCGGCAAAATCGTCGTGCCGAGCTTCGCAGTGGGCCGGACCCAGCAGCTCGTGTTGATGCTGCATGAGCTGATCGACGCCCGCCGGGTCGCCGCCATCCCGATCTTCGTCGATAGCCCGCTCGCCGTGAACGCGACTGAAGTTTTCCGTAAGCACCCGGAATGCTACGACCAAGAGGCGCGCCGCTATTTGGATAAAAGCGAGGATCCGTTCGGCTTTTACCGGCTGAAATACGTGCGGGACGTGAACGAATCGAAGGCGTTGAATGACCTGAAGGGCCCGTTCGTGGTGCTGGCGGCTTCCGGCATGTGTGAAGGCGGGCGGATCTTGCACCATCTCCGCAACACCATCGAAGATCCGCGTAATACGGTGCTGATCACCGGCTACCAGGCCGAAAATACGCTCGGGCGCAAGATCGAAGAGCGTCGCCAAGAGGTGCCGGTCTTCGGCGAGCCGGTGCGATTACGCGCCGAAGTGGCTGTGCTCGATGAATTGAGCGGCCACGCTGACCAGCACGAGCTAATCGAGTGGATGCGTCCCATTGCGGCGGGATTGAAAAAAGTCTTCCTCGTGCACGGAGAGCCAGCTCAAGCGGCCGCCCTTGCAAAAGTGATCCGGCGCGAGTACGGAGTGGAGGCCGTGCAGCCTGCGCGAGGCGAGAGTTTCGGTCTGGGATAGACCTGGAACGCCACATCCACTGCGAGTGGCTGGCAAAAACGCGGAAACCCGCATCGCGCGGGCTCGTAAACAATCGATTGGAAAATGGAGCCACCCGCCGGGATCGAACCGGCGACCTGCTGATTACGAATCAGCCGCTCTACCAACTGAGCTAGGGTGGCTTGGCTTGGAGCCAGGCGCGCCTCCGGCTTAGATTCTAGCAGACCTCGGCGAGGAAACGGCGTGGCGGGAGGCCCGCTTCGCTTATGTCGGCGACGCCGCCGGGTTGCGCCAGGAGCTTGGCTGAATCAATTTCTCGGCTTCGCGCGGCCCCCACTCGCCAGGGCCGTAGCCGTGCAGCGGAGTCGCCGCGCCGTCTAACACCGGCTCAACAACTCGCCAGGAAGCTTCCACCGCATCCTCTCGCGCAAACAAAGAAGCGTCGCCGCGCATGGCATCGCCCAACAATCTTTCGTAAGCGGTCATTTCGTCCTTGGCCTGATGGCGCGCGATCAGCTCCACCGGTTCCCCGATCAACGCCTCGCCGGGAAGCTTGGCTCGCGCCCCCAGGGAAATGAGAACATTGGGACTCAATTGGAAGCGGAAATAATTGCAAGCGGCCGGGCCTGCGCAATCGTCGAAGATCGCCTTCGGAGGCCGCTTGAGCTCGACCATTACTTCGGTGGCGCTCAACGGCAGGCGCTTGCCGGCGCGGATGTAAAATGGCGTGCCGCTCCAGCGCCAGCTATCGATGTGCAAGCGGAGCGCGGCGAACGTCTCCACTTGCGACTCTGGGGCCACGCCGGGCTCCTGGCGATAGCCGCGATACTGGCCGCGCACGCACTCGGCGGGATCGAGCGGACGCATGGCCCGCAAAACCCGGGTCTTTTCGTCTCTGAGCGATTCGCTGTCGTTCGTCACCGGCGGGTCCATCGCCAACAGCGCCGTCACCTGAAGCAAATGGTTCTGCACCACATCGCGAATTGCGCCGAGCTCCTCGTATAATTTCCCGCGCGCGCCCACTCCAAACTCTTCCGCCATGGTGATCTGGACCTCTTTCACGTAGGTGCGGTTCCAGACCGGCTCCAGCAGAGAATTCGCAAAACGGAAATACAAGAGGTTCTGCACGGGCTCCTTGCCCAGATAATGATCGATGCGGAAGATCGCGGACTCGGGAAAGTAGCGGCCCAGCGTTTCGTTAAGTTCCTGGGCGCTCTTGCTATCGCGCCCAAAGGGCTTCTCCACCACCACGCGCGCATTCCGGGCCGCGCCCGCTTTGGCCAGCCCGCCCGCCACGGTTTCAAACAAGCTCGGCGGTATGGCCAGATAATGCAGGGGGTGGGATGCGTTTCCCAGCGCTTGGCGAATCAAATCGTAGGTCTTCGGATCGCGGTAATCGGCATCGATATAGGACAGCCGCTCCAGCAACTTCGGGAACGCCTGTGAATCGAGGCCGCCGTGTTTCTCCAGACTTTCTTTTGCGCGGGCGCGGAACTGATCCAGGCTCCAGCCAGACTTGGCGACGCCGATCACCGGGATGTTCAGATGACCGCGCCGCGTCATGGCCTGCAGCGCGGGAAAGATGTCCTTGTAGGCTAAGTCTCCGGTGGCGCCGAAAAAGACAAGCGCGTCCGATAGCTGGGTCATAGGGGCGGGACAGGCTGAAGGCTTGACCTACTTGCCGCTGGCCAGCTTTCGCGTGTACTCGGACCAGGCTTCCGTATAGCCATCGGGAATCTTGCCGCCGACGGCGCTGCGAGCCTGGCCCGTGCCCTTTTCTTCCATATCGCGGCGCAACTGCACCTCCAGCGTCTCCAATTGGGGAAGGATCGTCCGGTTGATGCGCTCCGCCAGCTCGGGCGAGGCGATGTCGCCGATCTGCATCTTGTCCAACTCGGCCTGCATTTCGGCGATCTGTTTTGAGACGGCAGGGTCGTCCTTATACATCTGCCGCAGATCCTGAAGCTGGCGCTGGAAGTCGCGCCCAACCTGACCGGGAGCGACGTTGCGCTCATCGGGAACGTCGTAGATGCCGCGAGGATACTGGCGGTTCAGGCCCAGCCGCGGATCGTAGACGCCGTTGTAGTAAGGGCCGAGGTCAGCGCCGCCATTGGGGCCGACGTAGCCGCCACCGTAGGGGCCTGCGCCATTGCGCTGACCGCCCTGATTGCCCGCTTGATTGCCTTGACCCGCCTGGCCATTGCCGTTTTGCTGGCCGTTCTGATTCCCCTGGCCGCTTTGATTTCCCTTGCCGTTCTGGCCGCGCTGGCCCTGCTGGGCGTAATTCTGCAACTGGGAGCGCAAGCGCTCGATGGTTTGGAGCTGGCGCTCGGTATCGTTCCGCGCCTGCTCCTGCTGAGCGGCGCCCAGCGCCTGCTGCGCCCGCTCAAGGCTGTCCTTTAGCCCATCGAGCGCCTGGGTGACCGGCGCTTCCCGATTGGTGATGTAGCGCCCTTGTCCGTTCCGCAGCCAGCCCGCCGCGTCTTTCAGGCGCTGCTGCGCTTCGTTTTGTTGAATCGCGCTCAAACCTTCCCTCAAACGGGAGGAGGCCTGCGGCTGGGCGCCGGCCAGATTCCGCGCCTGCTGCTGCACTTCCTTCTGAATGTCGCCCAGCTCAGCGGCCATCTTTTCTTTTTCCTTGGCCATATCCTCCACGGCCTGCCGCGAAGGAAGGCCCTGTGGAGTCCGCTGCCGGGGATCGGCCGAATAAGCGTCGCCAAAGGCCTGCTTCATCCGGTTTTCGATTTCATGCTGCTCCGCATCGAGCTTGTTGGCCCGCTCCGCCAGGTCGCTCAACCGCGCCGCGGCGTCCTGCTGCCGGCCTTGCGCAAAGCTGTTTTTGAGTTCATTCAGGCGCTCGGCGGCGCGTCTGGCATCGGCCTCGGCGCGGGCCGGATCGCCGCCCTGCTGCGAATTCTTCTGCGCACTACTCATGTCCTGAATGGCTTGCTTGAGCTGATCCAATTGCCTTTGCAACTGCTGCGCGCTGGCGCTGCTGCCGGAGCGGCCCGACTGCCCGGATTGGCCGCTCTGGCCGGATTGGCCGCTCTGGCCGGATTGTCCGGGCTGGCCGTTGCGCGACAACTGACTCTGCTGCTGTTGCTGAAGCCGCTGAAGCTGCTTTTGAAGCTCTTCCGCCTCGCGCTTCAACTGCTCCTGCTGCCAGCGGTTGTTAATGTCCTGTTGCTTGTTATTGCGCTGATTGTTGGCCAACTCCTGCTGGCGCCGCGCCAGCTCATCCAGCTTGCGCATGGCGTCGTCCACTTCCTTCTGCCGCTGTTCGGCGGTGGAAGCTTGCTGGGCCTGCTCGTACTGGTTCTTTTCGGTGTCGAGTTCGAGGTCAAACAGGTTGGCCAAATCACGGCCGGCGCTCGCGCCGCCGCCACCCCCGCCTCCCCCGCCATTGCCGAACGCCACCTGAATATCGCGCATGGTGGCCACGGCGCGATTCAGGTGCTGCAACGCCCTTTCTTCCGGCTGAATCGATTCTTGCCACTTGAGCCCTTTCAGTTGATCGGCGGCCGTATTCATTTCGCCGGCTGCCTCCTGCAACTCCTTCGTGAAGGACTGGAATTCCTGGTTCAAGCCAGCCAGTTCGCGGGCGGTGGTGCGGCCCGCCATCGACTCCGCCTGTTTCTGCAAGGCCCTCTGAGTGTCGGACAAATAACGCGCATTTTCCGGAGTCGCGTCCTTGCCCTTCGCTCCGCCGCCAATGATGTTGTGGGTAGAGGCGATAATCTGCTTCTCGCGGCGCACCACTTCTTCCAGATCCTGCATACCTCCGCCGCCACCGCCACCGCCCCCGCCGCCTCCGCCGCCCCCGGCCTGCGACTGCGTATAGTTGCGCTCGTAGGGCAGCGCATCCACGAAGACGACGTCGCTCCGCGAGGTTTCGCGAGCGTCCTTCGCCACCGCGTAAAGGCTCACGATATCGCCCGGCTGCATCTTGTAATCCTCAAGCGCCATCAGGTACCGTCCCTCGGCGGACTTCACGCCGCGATTGGGCAGCAGCGAGACGGTCTTCTCCGGAGAGCCGTTGACGGAATAGTGCAGCTCCATGGCCTGGAGCGCGAAATCATCGTCCGCCTGCACCTCGATGGCGACCTCTTCCACCGGCAGCACTTTGGCGTCGTTCGCCGGATGGATAATCTTCACGTTCGGGGCCTGATCCTGCTGCGCTTCAATGAAATAATCCTCGCTCAAGCGCACGCTTTGCCCCTGCTCGAGTCCGGCGAAGTGATAGGCGCCGTCTTTCTGGACCGGCACCTTCGCGATGAGCGTTCCATTCGCGCCCGATTCGAGATTGATGTGGGAGCCGTCTTCCAGCTCCACGGCTCCGTTTTTCAGGGGCTTGTCGGTGGTGACTTGAAGCTCGGCTACGGTTCCCACGACAGCGCGGAGATCGCCGCCGGGATCTTCGGTTTGATCCGGGATGCCCAGCCAGGAGGGCAAATGATAAGTCACCTTTATATGCGTAATGGCGGGGAGATCCACGACGTCGAGCTGATAGGTTTTCGATTTCACGCCGGCGGCTTCGACGTAGTACTGCACCGGCTCGGAAATCGACGGAAGCAGAAACTCGTAGGCCGAGCTGCCGCCGCGCGGAATCATGGCGGCCTCTTCCCACTTCGAGGAGCTCTTATAGCGGGCGAAGAAGCGCACCTGCGGGGCCTGGAAACCGGACAGCGTTGCGGTGATCAACTGATCAGCGCGACGCTTCACCAGTTTGTTGCCGGGGTCCACTTGAATGTCGTAATAGGCCGCGCCCGCAGCGCCTTTCGGCGCGCCCGCCCAGAGCAGCGATGCGCCATAGCCCAGAAATCCGGGGCCGGCAAAGATCATCCAGAGCAAGACCGCGCCAGCGGCTCCCGCGCCGGTGGCCAGCGCGAGGATGGATTTGCGAGGGGCCACCGATTCCGGCTGGGTCTGCCTGGCGATCGAATGGGTGTCGTCGGCCAGCAGTTCGAGCATGGGGTCGCTGGAATCGGCGCGTTCGACGTAAGTGAGCAGCCGCTCTTCAAATTGGGGAAAGGCGCGCTCGGCGCGTCCGGCGGTTCTCCGGCGGTTTAGCCGCGTCAGCGGAATCACGAGCGCATAGCCCAGCGTCACGGCCAAGGCGAGAAACAGAACGACGCGGGCCACCGCCATGCTGGATTCGGAAAACGCCAGCGCATTGGTAACCAGCACGAGAGCCAACGTCGCGCCGAGAGCCACCCCCACGGCGATCGCCGCTCCTTTTGTGACTGTGAGCCATCGCAGGCGCTTTTCCAAGCCGTTCAAATAACGGTTGAGTTGCTCGCGTGTATTCATGCCGCCTCTTTCCGCCGCTTCCGCTTCATGCTATTAACAACGATACAACAATTAGACGCGCCGCGAACCATAGCGTTTTACCAGCGCACGGCCCGAGTCCGCGGGCAGCGTATTTTTGAACGAGCAGAGCCAATTTGGCCCTTGTTTTCGGTGGATGTATTCAATGAGGACCTCGGTTAAGGCCCGTTTCGGCGCGGCGGCAGGACGCCCTGCTCCTTCTGCACAAAAGAATAATCACAAACGACTGGAGCATTTTGCTTCGCTTTTATGGAAGCTACTGAGGGTACGCGAGAAATCGGACACCGGATGGCGTAATTCCCCGCCAAGCTGAGTCCCGACCACAACGGGTCCTCGGGGCGGAATTTGCGGTTGCAGCTGATTTCCGGGCCGGACTGGCGGCGCACCGTATTCGCCAAGCCTGAAACGGTCTTCGCACGGACGGGCCAGATTCGCAGACGACTCGAAGCTCTAGACGGCAGTAGCGCTCCAGGTTGTCCGTAGCACCACGACAGGCATTTGCTAGTTTTCTACGGGCGATTTGTCGGCGCGGTCGATTACGATTACGTCAAATCGGCCCGATGTCTTCTTCAACTCCAGACCCAAGTCTTGCCGAAGAGCTGAAAATAGGCTGCGAGCACTGAACTCGTCCGTGGCGGCATCCGCCAAGCTGTTCGCGAACTCCACGTCAAAGTCGTAGTTACCGCTCAGACCCGTCTTGTCGACTACGGCAAATCCTCCCAGTTGACTTGGAAGGGCTGTGACAAGCGCCAGGATGGGCGCGGACTTAGCGGTCATCCGGACACTGCCTTTCTGCGGGATCGTCAGGAGCCGACCGGGTCCGGTTCCCGTTTCGGCGGGCTCCTTCAGCTTTGAGCCACCAGGAGCTACCGTTAGCTCGTACATTGGGAAGTCCTTCGTCTCGTGATGTAGCAACAAATGGAAGCGCTCCGAGAGGAGGTTTTGCATCATCACCCGAAACTCTTGCCTAGTCGCCCCAGGTGGAACCTTAGCGGTGACATCGTATCTTTCGGCGTCAAGCCAAACCGGCCCGCTAATCTGAAATCGCTTCACGTCGTATGCCTCTCCCAGGAGGAAGGCCAGGGGGGCAGATCTGTAGTTAACCAGTTCGGGATCCGACGTGCCAGGGCCGCCCGGAAAAAATAGCCCCCCGCCTCCCGGTGCCGACCGGCGCACGACCGCTGCATCAAAGGTAGGGTGCTGATCTGGCTCCTGCCCCAAGGCGCCGCTCAGCACAAGGAGCAGCGAGGCTGCGACAGAAGTGAGCCTTTGCGCGGTCCATCTTTGGTTCACTTCGAATCCCATGACTGTTTAGGAGCCCCGCGCTGGGAGCAGGCCGGGAAGCCTAACGTGAAAGAAGCCCTCGACCTCTGATTGGCTCTTCCCGCTGAGTGCTCCTTCCCATACCTTTTTGACCACTCCGTCTGCCCCAACGAGAACGAGTTGCGGAGTCGCCCGCGCGTCCAGGCCGTCTGGAAGGCGCCCCATGTCTACTGCATGGACGGGAAATGGTAGCGCCGTCGCTCTAACATATTCAGCCAGTCCTTCCTGCGTGTTCGAGAGCCCGATAAATCGGTACTTGGACTCGATCCCTGCTGCCAGCGCCCGCACGTTGTCCAGGTTCCTAGCGCACCAGTGACACGTTGGCGACATTATATAGAGAACCGCCGGCCTCCCGTCTCCGAACGTCAGCTTCCCGGCAGCGTCGTCCGTAGTGGAGATGACCGGGATCTCCTTGGCGTCGGTTCCCACTGTCACGCCCGCTATGTGCCCCACAGGCCGCCGTAGGTTCAGCGCTAGGCCCACGTTGAGCAGAAGCGATGCCACAAACACCGACACTAGGGATGCGAATCCGATGTTCCGCCTGATAATGGCTCCGACCTGCGCTCCCATCCGGACCTCCTTGTATTTGCCCTAAGCGTCTACTACGGGCACACGTTGAGGAACCACTGCGGGTCCGTATCGCCGCAGCAGACAAAGGTGTATGGTATCCCATTTATCACGTAGATAATGTTGGCACCCGGAGGAACGCAGCCCTCACCCTGTGGGTCCCAGCAGCCGGCAATGCCGCAGGTGTCGTCGGCCGCCGCGCGCGGCGCCAGAGCTAGAAAGAGCCACACGGCTGCGCAGGGCAGCACAACTGAAAGTACACCGGCGACGACTTGCTTGGCTTTTCCCATGGAAATACCTCCGAGAGCGTGTAAATCAGCGCACTTACAGAAACTATCTTCCGCCGGAAGGGGTCGCTGAACGCGCTCTTCGCGGGCAACTGCTTGATTACAAGACAAAAAAAATCCATAGAGCTATTGACAAAAGTCCGCGTAAGTTCCTCCGGACTATAACTTATTTATTTTCTGCGTTTTGTAGGCTTTATTGCTACTTCCCCACTTCTTGCAGGACTCGCGGCGGGCTCGGTCGTGTTGGCGCCGGCTCTCGATTGCCGGCCGGCGTCCGCAGATATCCGTTGGCCACGGCCGATTCCGCCAGGGCGATTAGAAGCAGAAGGGCGAGAAGGAAAGGCGCCAGAGGCCAGGGCGTCTTCTGGTCTTGGCCCACGGCCGCATTCGCTTGCGCGTTGCCGGAGCCGCCGGCGCCCGTGCCCTTCCACAGATCCAGCGTCTCCTTGGGGATTGGGGAAAGATCCGACTCTCTGCGGTCGGCATGCACCGCCTGAAGGCTGCGCCGCCCGCTGGCCGTTTTCACTTCATAGAATCCTTCGCGCGAAAGGGGAAAGGCGGCGGCGGTGGTCGCCTCTTGCAGGGTCAACACGCGCTTGCCGTCTTGATCCAATACTTCCGCCGGCGCATTCTCTCCCTGGCCGGTCCTCAACTCCACGTAAGAATCGACGGTTTGGTTCACCGGCTGCTCCACGCCGCCGCCGCCCAAGTATTGCGCCGAGGTCTGCACGAACGGGACAAACGACGGCGCCAAGGGAAAATCGTTCACCGAATTGTCGAAGGGCGAGGTGAAGACCAAAACCTTCCCGCCGCCAATCTGGCTTTCGAGCACCAGCGGAGATCCGTCGTTCAGCTTTGCCAGGACTCTGGATTTTACGGGCGTCACGTGCGTGACCAGGTAAAAGCGCACGCCTTCGAATCTCTCGACGTTTTTGAGCACGGAATGGCCCGTATCGAGGTCGGATGCGGTCAGGAAAAGTTCCGACTCGCGGCCGGCATAGCGCGTTGTATCGATCGGATCGTCCGTTACGGGGACCTTTTGAAGAGCGGCCGAGGACTGGCCCAGGACGATCAACATGGAGCCGCCGGCGTTCACGTAGCGCCGCAAATTGTCGAGGAGGCTGGAGGGCAGAATTCCCGGATCGTTCAGCACGACCACGGCGAAATTGGAAAGAATGGCGCCCGCCGCCGCTTCCGGGCGCTGCGTGTCGAGGGCGAAGGCCGCGTCGGTATTGGAATCGAGAGCGGTTTTGAAATAGTACTGCCCTTTGGGCCGCCTTCCATCGTCGACGAACAGAATCTTTTTCGGATCGGCGCGCTCCACGGAAAAGACAAACCGGTCGTCGGCGGAGAGCGCATCGGCGGAATCGATGCGAACCTCTCCCCGATTGAATCCATAGGATGCGTCGAGGCCCAAAAACTCCACCGACGCGCGCCCATTGGGGGGAACGTCCACGGTCTTGGTCTGGACGGTTTTTCCGTTCAGGACGAGCGAGACGGCGCGTTTGGCCGCAGGCGTATTGAATCCGGCCACGGTGGCCTGCACGCGCACGCGCTTGGGATCGTAGACGCGCCTCGGCGCCACTACGTTTTCCACGGTCCAATTGGAAAGCTCCCCGCCGACCGGGTGCAGAACCAGCGCGACGTCTTCGTCGAGGCGGAGATCCGCGAAGCCGGGCGGGAGGGCCGTCTTTTGCAAGTCGCTCACCAGATGAAGCTCGACCGGCATCTTGGCGGATTGCGCCAGCGCCCGCGCAAACCGGGCCAATTCTCCGAAGGAGGCGCGGCCGTCGGAAGGCTGAATCGCCGCCACGGCCGCGCGCAGCTCGCCGGCATCGGTGGATTGCTGCGTCATGGGTGCGACCTGGCCGTCCACCGCGACCACTTCGGCGGGAGCGGCCGGAGGAATTTGAGAGATCACATTCAGCGCTTCGTTCTTGGCCTTCTCCAGACGCGATTGGCCGCCTTCCACCGCCCGCATGCTGAAGGAATCATCCACGGCCACGACGGTCAGCTTCCTACCAGCGGCCTTGGGCGCCGCGCGGCGGATGAAGGGGTTGGCGAACAACAGCGCCAGCAAAATGAGCATGAGGGTCCGCAGGGCGAAGAGCAAAAGATAGTCCAGGCGCTTGTGCACGACCGAGCTCTGCTCGCGCCGCTCGAAGAACATGAGCGAAGGGAACAGGCGCGGATCGCTTTTGTGGCGCCGCAGCAAATGCAGCCACACCGGCAGCCCGACCGCGGCCACGCCCGCCAAAAACCAAGGACTCAAAAAACCCATGAAACGCCTACAGCCTTCCTGTCCGGATCGCCAAATATTCCCGCAGCGCCGCGTCGAGCGGGCGTCCGGTATCGACCAGGAAATAATCCATGCCCGCGCCCTTAGCCTTCTTTTCGATGGATTCCAGGTGGGCCTGCATTTTATCTCGGTACTCGTGAGCCGCGTAATCCGGCGTCACTTCCATGGTCTCGCCCGTTTCCAGATCCTCCAGCATGACCGGATGCTTCAGCTTGGGACGGATCTCGTCGGGATCTAAGACGTGGAACAGCACCAACTCGTTGCCGCGGAAACGCAACGGGGCCACGGTGTCAACGATGTTCTGGGGATTCTCCCAGAAATCGGAAATCGCCACGACGACTCCGCGCCGGCGCAAGAAATCCATGAGGTGAGCGAAGGGGCGCGCAAAATCGGTGCGCCGGCCGGGCTGGGCCTGTTCGATGCCGTGCAGCAGGCGGTGCAACTGGCCCTGGCGGGTAGAGGGAGGGACAAAGTTCCGGACCTCGTCGTCGAAGACGATCAGTCCGGCCGCGTCTCTCTGCAAATGAGCCAGGTAGAGCACGGAGGCCGCCAGGAACTTCGCATATTCCAGCTTGTCGCGGCCATTGGCGGCGTAGCTCATCGAGCGGCTCACATCCAACAGCACATTCACCTGGCAATTGGTTTCGCCGCGATAACGCTTCAAAAACGCCCGTTCGGTGCGGGCGAACACGTTCCAGTCCACGTGGCGCAGATCGTCGCCGGGGGTGTAGGCGCGGTACTCGGCGAATTCCTGGCTGAATCCGAAATCCGGAGAGCGGTGCAGGCCGGAGATGAACCCATCCACCACCGTCTTGGCGATCAGATCAAGGCCGGCCAAATTCCGCAAAACCGCGGGATCTAAGAACCGCTGAAGCATAAAGAAGCTTAGTCGCGCGGCGCGGGTATGGCGTCCAAGAGCTTCTTTAAGACGTCGTCTTGCGTGAGTTTGTCGGATTCCGCTTGGAAATTGAGCAGGATGCGGTGGCGCAGAATGGGGCGCACCAGCTCGCGCACGTCTTCGTAGGAGACGTGATAGCGGTGCTGCATTAGAGCGCGGGCCTTGGCGCACAGCACCAGGTTTTGGGCGGCGCGGACGCTAGCGCCGAAGTTCACATATTTCTTGACGAAATCCGGGGAGCTTGCATCGGTGCTGCGGGTGGCGCGGACGAGGCTGACGGCGTGGCGGGCGACGGATTCCGCGATCGGCACCATGCGGACGAGCCTTTGGAACTCCAAAATCTCTTCGGCGTTGGTTACGGCGTCGGCTTGGGAGACGTGGGTGGTAGTGGTTAAATCCAACACCTGGATTTCGTCGTCGGCCGAAAGGTAATCCAGAAGCACGTTGAAGATAAAGCGGTCAAGCTGCGCCTCCGGCAGCGGATAGGTGCCCTCCAGCTCGATGGGATTCTGGGTTGCGAGCACGAAAAACGGAGGGCGGATTTTGTAGTGGTTGCCGCGCACCGTGCAGGAGAGCTCTTGCATGGCCTCCAGCAGAGCCGATTGAGTTTTAGGAGGGGTGCGGTTGATTTCGTCCGCCAGCAGCACGTTCGCGAAAATGGGCCCGGGAACGAAGGTCCAGGTTCTGCGGCCGGTGGTGGGGTCCTCCTCGATGATGTCCGTGCCGGTAATATCGGAGGGCATCAGATCCGGCGTGAACTGGATGCGGCGGAAGTCCAGGCCCAAAATGGAGGCGAGCGTCCGCACAAGAAGGGTCTTGGCGGTTCCCGGCAGGCCGGTGATGAGGCAATGGCCGCCGACAAAAAGGGCGATCATCACCTGTTCGATGACTTCGTTCTGCCCGACGATCACACGCCGGATCTGGGTGACGATATCGTCGCGGATTTTCTGAAACCGGGCGACGCGCTCCTTGAGCTCGCCGGAGTCGAGGGTGGGGGTTTGTATGGGAAGAGTTGACATGTATGATTTCGCCTTAAAAGCGGTGAGCAGCGGACGCCCACGGGCATTCTATTATTTCACGTTTGCCGATTTTGCGTTTAACTCCAGTAACAATTTTTGAGCGGGCTTAAATTCCGGCGCGAGCTCGAGCGCGGCGAACACCTCTTCCTTGGCGTCCGCGGGGCGATGGTCCGCCTGGAACGCCTTGGCCAGTTGGAAATGCGCGCCGGCCGGATCGACCGGCTTTCCGGCGAGCACCGCTTGATACTCCAACACGGCGCCGGCCGGGTCGCCCAGCTCCAAATCCAGGTCGCCCAGCTCCTGATGAGCCTTCTCGTCGCGCAGATAGATATAGTTCAACCGCTGGAGGGTTCGCGCGGCAGCCTGCTTGTCGCCGGCGGCCGTTTCCATCTCGGAGAGATGCTTCAGGGTATCGGGATTGCGCCCTCCCACGTCGGCGTAGCGTTTCAATTGCTCCATGGCTTTGGCCTTATCGTTGGCGGCTTCATAAGCCTTGGCGAGCGCTTCGTAAACGCTTCCGGCCTCCACGTAATCGGGGTAGATGTCGCGGATCTCGGCGCCTTCTTTAATGACAGCGGCCCAGTCCTTGTTTTTGACATTCTCATTAAGGGCCTTGACGCGCCGGGTCCAGGTTTCGTAGCCATCGACGGTGGTCTTAGTTTGCGCTTCCAACCAGGCGAGGAATTGCTTGTCGAACTCCTCGGGCTTCATCTTGAGCTCCTTTTCGATCACGCCGGGCGTGCTCATGCGATCGGCGAAATCGTGGATCATATTGAGCACCGCGCCGTAGCCCCACTTCTGCACGATGTAAGTAATGACGCGGCCGCCCTGGAAATAGCTGACGATGACCTGGTTGGGATAGGAAGGGTGAATGAAGCCGCGATCCAATTCGGCCACCGGCAGCAGTTTGTGATCCTTGATGGCCATGATGCTGGGCGGATCGAGGCGGTCGCCCCAGTCGGGGTTCTCGGCGGTCTCTTCATAGACGGCCAGGCCTTCGGTAAACCAACGAGGGACGCGATGATGGGTCATCGAAAGCACGTAGACATGGCTCATCTCATGCCATAGGGTGCTGGCCCAATGGAACTCGCCGGGCTTGCGGCCATTGGGCGAATCCATGGCGACGATGTTTCCGAAGGTAACGCCCAAGGCGCCCAGGCCGGGCATGCCCATGGTGCGCACGGCGAAATCCTCGTGATCGGGATAGACCTCGACCTGAACCGTTCCCGGCAGCTTGTACTGGTATTTCTTGTCGTAGGTTTCCAGGATTTTATCGAGCTCGGCTTCGAAATAGGGCTTGAGCAAAGCCTCTTCTTTCTTTTGCAGCTTGACCACGCCGCGGCCGCTTTTGGTTTTGAGCGTGTCGAAGTTTTTGTAGCTATCCATCAGGGTCAGGGTGTTCGAGGTGGGGTGGTCGCGCCAGTTTGCATCCCAAGCTTCCATGAGCAGCTTGTAAGCTTCGTCGTTTTGGCCAAGGCGCATCAGATTGATGCCCAACTGGCTGCGGGCGCTTTGAAGCTGGGGATCGAGCTCCAGCGCCTTGCGGTAATACAAGATGCCTTCCTCGTAGCGGCGGTTGATCACAAAGAAATGTCCGGCAAGGGAGTAGGCTTCCCCGTAATGCGGATTGACCTTCAAGATGCGGTCGATCCAGGGCGATCCGATCTGGATCTTGCCGGGCGGAGCGGGAACGGGCTTGTCGTCCAGCCAATCGACGGTGGCCAGGATGGCCATGGCGTCCAGAGCTTCGGGGGAAATCGCCACGGCTTTGTTGGCCTCTTCGACGGCCTTCGGTTCGTTGTTGTCTTCCAGGGCGATGCGGGCCATCAACTCGTGGGCCTGATAAAGTTTCGGGTCGGCGGCCAGAGCTCTCTCGGCGAACTGAACGGCCTCGCCGCCGTAGCTGTCTTCGGCCACCCGCGCCAGCCCGAGAAGAGCTTGGGCGTTGTTTTTGTCGATTTCGAGCGCTTCGTTAAACAGATTGGAAGCTTCCTGAGGGTTGCCGTTGGGAGCCTCCAGCATGAGGACGCCCCAACGAAGCTTCACATTTACGTCTTTCGGGCGGGCCTTTTCGGCGGACCGGAAGGACTCGTTGGCGCCGTCGTAATCCTTAAGCCCAAACAGGGCTTCGGCGCGGACCGCGGGATCGGCGGAGCGGCTCAGGGAGCGCCAACACGCCGTCTCGGCAGGGTCGCCATGCTTGTGCAAAGCGGCGCATTGCTCCAAGGTCTGCGCCCCGAGCGGAAGACAAAGCCCCAATAGCAGCGCTCTCATTTGTCGAGCTCCTCCTGGGTCTGCGCCAACTCCAGCAGCAATTTCCGCAGTTGTGATTGATACTCGGCGGTATCCATGGCCGCCTTGCGATACTTAAGCTCGTCGATCTGGGTCTCGAGCTCTTCCTTTTTTTTCAGCAAATCCTGTTTTCTGGGATCCTTCACCAGGGAGGCGGCCGAGCCCAGATGCAGCAGAGCGAATCGTCCGGCGATTTGGCCTTCGCCGTTGTCGGGTCCCGGATCTTTCACTCCGTCGCCCTTGCCGGCGTCTTCCAACAAACAATGTTCGGTGGCGAGCCAGTTTTGGGCCTCGAAGTATTTGACGGTTTTGGCTTCGGCATATTTGAAAGCTTCAAGCGCGGTGATGACGCCGTTTTTATCGGCGTCCGCGGCCGGATCTCTCAGCGCTTCAATCCAATAGCGCGCAAACACGGTGACATTTTTCTCCGTGCCGGTTTTGGTGGCGGTGATGACGACGCGTTTGGGCTTTTGCAAAATGGGAAGCGAACCGCCGCTGGAACTGGTGGTATTCACCACCAGAACCTTGGCCTGAATGCGGTCCAGAAGCAGCGCGAGCTCGGTTGCGGAAATATCGGGTCCGGGAAGAGCGAACTTATAGTCGCGATCGTCGTAGGTTCCATGGCCGATCAGGGTGAGGACTAGAGAATCGTCGGGCCTGGCTTGGGCGGCGATGGCGCGGAGCCGGGCTTCAAAGTTGGCCTTGGTCGCGTCTTTGCCTTCGAGGGTATCGACCTTGGCGCCCGGCTCTGCGCGGACAATTTTATCCAGGTCTTTGGCCCAGCCGCTGAAGCGCTGCTCGTACTCGGCTTCGGCTCCAAGGCCCGCAACTGTAAGAAAATAGG
Source organism: Bryobacteraceae bacterium (assembly GCA_035293905.1). GTDB lineage: Bacteria > Acidobacteriota > Terriglobia > Bryobacterales > Bryobacteraceae > Palsa-187. The sequence goes on along the minus strand of DATGLY010000097.1, from coordinate 100,547 downwards.
TTTCCGCGCGGGCGGAAGCCGCGGGGGCGAGGACAAGAAAAAACGAAGCCAACAGCCGCATGAAAGGGGATTGCGGGCGGGCTTGCCCTTTCCGAAAAAACGAAGCCAACTTTAAATTACGCCCCATCTTCGCCTCAAGAGCCACTCCGTGCTCCGCAAAAGCACGATGGCGAGAAAGATTACCGGCATATCCCACAGGTCGCGGGTTTCGCGAATCGTGATTCCGGCTTCGGAATAATTGATATCTTTGCCCAAACGCGACGCTTCATTGGGCTTATAGTAACGGCCGCCGGTTTCCGACGACAGTTTTTCGAGCAGCTCGCGGTTCTGCTCGACGTGGAAATTCTCCGCGACGCCATCCTCGCGCCGGAAGGTCAATGTATCATGGCCGAGGTCGTCCTGGCCGTGCTTGGCGACGATATCCACAAGATACGAACCAGGTTTTGGGGTGCTGTACTCGGCGACGTAGACTCCTTGCTCCAGCGGTTCGGGGCGCATATCGAGCGATTCGGTGATGCCTTCGGGGCCGGCGATATGGGCTTGGACGGAGGCGTCGCCGGCGGGGAGATAGGTGGTGTCGCGAACTTCGGCGCGGAGCTTGACTTGAGTTTCGTCGGCCAGAAGCTGGCGAGGAGTGGATCCGGTGACGCGGCGCGGGGTATCGGCGACCAGCCAGCGAAGCAGTTGGCGGTAGAAAGTTTCATGGCTCATGTCGGAGACGGGCTGGAGCATTTGCCAGCGCCAGCTTCCTCCGGTGGCGAAGATGGCGGTGCGGCCGCGGCCAAAAGGCTGAATGATGAGCAGGGGCACGCGGCCGCCGCCGCCTTCCCTAGGGATGGCGTCGGCAAGCACGGTAGCGCCCGGCTTGGGCTGGCCGGGATCCTGAAAATTCATGATGTAGGGAAGTTTTTTCCAGCGCTCGACGTTCTTATCGGGGTTCTCTTCGATGCGAGTGATCAGGCTTTCGCGGCCAGCCTTGGTAAGCTCGACATCGGCGCCGATGCGGAAGAACGTTTTCTTGCCCTTTTCGACATGGGGGAGCGTGGTGGGCAGCAGGTCGCGGAGCTGGCTTTCATTCCAGCCGCCGTCGGCAAGCGAATCCTTGCCGCCGAGGAAGAGCAGGCCGCCGCCGCGGCGGTCCACAAACTGCCGGATCAAGTCTTGCTGCTGAGGCTTGAGATAGGGCGCATCCACGCTGCCCAAAATCAGCCCGTCAAAACCGAACAGATCTTCGACCCGGGTGGGAAAGCCGTCTTCGAGGAACTTGCAGCCGCCTTCGGCCGAAGTCTTCTTGTCGTCGGGGCAGTTTCCCTGGCGATAGATTTTGTTTTCGGTGGTCCGCACCATGGTGAAGAGCTCGAGATTGCGGTCGTCTTCCACGGCGCGCTTGAGGAACTTGAATTCCCAGCGGGGTTCGCCGTCGAAAAAGAGGATGCGAGGGGTGCGCTGATCGACATTGACAAGCCGGGTGAGGCGATTGTTGTTGGGGTTTTCCTCGCTGGAGAGAGGATCGATGGAAGCTTCAATGGTTTTGACGCCGGCCGGGCCGATATTGAACAACACGGGCTCCACTTGCTGGAGGCCATCGGCCTTCAGAGTAATCTCTTGGGAGGCGAGCAATTTGCCGGATTCCTTGATGTTGACGCGGACTTTCTGGCCGGCGTAGCCGGTCTGATGCAAATGAATGAGGGCGGCGAGCCGGGAATCAGGAAGGGCGCGCTGGGCCAACTCGACGTCGGAGATTTCGATATCGCGGGCCATTTTTTCGCGCCCGAATCCGATGGTGTGGATGGGGATGCGCTGGCGGCGGACCTCGGAGATCGTTTCCAGATCGATTCCGCCGGAGTTGTCGGCTCCGTCGCTCATCAGCACGACCGCGCCGATCGGGAGACTGGCTGAATCCCGCACCACCTGCATGAGGCTATCGCCGATGTGAGTGACGGGGGCGGCGGCGGTGAGCTGCCCGGGGTTGTCGATGCGGACAAGATGGTCGCTCATCTTGTAGAGGCGCACCTGGAACTTGCTCTGCAACTCGGTCAACAAACCGGAGTTCAGAACGGAGACGGCGCGGTCTTTGCGGGAGGAAGAGCCTTCATCAGGGGTGGACATGCTGGCGGAGTCATCCACCACCACGGCAACGATATTTTGCCGGGGCTTGAGCGTGGCGACGCTGAGCGCGGGATGCCAGAGAAGAAACAACAGCAAGGAGGCGAGCGCGGTTTGCAAAATCCAGACGGCGGCGGCGCGGGCCGCTCCCATTCCCTGGAAGCCTGGACCGCGCCGCCACACCAGCCAAGCCAACAGCGCGGCGGCGGCCGCCACGCCGGCGCCGAACCACCACATGGACCATCCGCTGAGGAGCACGAAGCTTCCCCGGGAGAACACAGCGGAGGGGTATTTAAAGAGCAGTTCGAACATGCGCGCCTCGGCTAATGGGTCAAATCATAGGTGACGTAATTTACGGCGATGCGGTACGCCAAGCCGGCCCACTTTTCCGGATAGTGCGGATCGTCGGACCACTCCCAAGCGTCGCCCAGGTCCATATTGTGGCAGATCGCCACCATGACGCGGCCTTTGTCGTCGTAGATGGCGCGCCACTTCGGCTCAAAGCCGTCATATTCATAGGTCAGGCGGCTGATGGACCATTGCCATCCCGGCACCTGGAACTTATCATCCAGGTCATATATGACGTGGAAGATGGGATCTTTGTTATCGAGGTCGACGATTTTGCGGTCGGGGAATATCTTGTTCATGCCCCGGGTGAAGACGTTCCACTCCAGAGTTCCGTGGAAATCGTCGCACATGAGGAATCCGCCGCGCAGGAGGAATTCGCGGAGTTGGGCGGCCTGATCGGAGGTCAGGTCCCAGTGGCCGACTTCGACCGCGTACAGCATCGGCCAATTATATATGTCGTCGCCGCCATCAGCTTCGACCACCTGCTCCACCGAGCGCGTATCAATGCGGGTGAGGCGGCGGATGCCGGCCAGCAGATGCCGGTCGGAGCGGGGATAATCGATGGTCCAGTTCAGCGGGCCGCCTTCGCCGGAACCGTGGAGATTGAAGATGCCGGGGTACTTGAGACGGGCGCGGGTCCATTCGGTTTTTTGGTTCCAGTCGGGCGGGAGGGGGAAATCTTCGTACTCAATGGCGCGATATTGCTGGAAGGGCTTTTGCGCATGAACTACGCCCCAGGAGCCGAGGCCCGCCAGCGCCAGCATCACGACCGCTCGAAAACGCATCCATAATCCTCAGGCAAGATCAGCATAACATAGCGCTTCGATCTTACCGGCGCGGGCGGAACGCAAAACAATAGGCCGCGCCGAGGAAGACCATCACGGCTCCCCACCACACCGGCGCGTGAAGATTGGCGAGCACGGTGGGAGGAGGATTGGATAATTCCGCAAGGCCGGTTGCGAGGATTAGGAGCCCGTACAGGCCCAACAGCAGGCCCACGAAAAACCAGACGGGGATCAAATCGCGATGCATACTCCGGTTTACCAGAAAATCCACTGCAAAATCAGGAACGCGACGACGGCCACGACGGCCCAGAAGGCGGGTCTGGCCAGGAGAGGGACGCCCATTTCGTTGGGGATTTTCGTGACTCCCCTGACTAATCCTTCCAACTGATGAACGGGTTTGGGCTGGGTCACCAGGCTTACGAGCACGGTCACGACTACGTTGATCAGACAGGACCACAGAGCGCGGTACATATCCTCGGCCAGGGCTTTGGCGTGATTGGAGAGGGCGATGAGGGCCAGGGCGGAGGGGTCCGCCTTGACCCAGAAGAACATGGCGACCGAAGAGGAGACGCCCGCCAGCAGGCCCCAGAATCCGGCGGCGGGCGTGGCGCGTTTCCACAGCATGCCGAGCAGAACGGTGCCGAACAGCGGGGCGATGAAAAAGCTGAAGAGCGCCTGGACGTAATCCATGATGCTGGCGAATTGCATGGCCAGGTAGGCGGTGGCGATACTGACGAACAGACCGATTAAGGTGCACCAGCGGCCCATGGAGACGTAGTGGGCGTCGGGGGCCTGTTTGCGGATATAGGGGCGGTAGAGATCATAGGTCCAGACGGTGGAGAAAGCGCTGACATTGCCGGCCATGCCCGCCATGAATCCGGCGACCAGCGCCGTGACGCCCAATCCCAATAAACCCGGCCCCATATAGCGCGCCAGCATCAGCGGCAGGACTTCGTTGTAACTGTGCTGGCCGGCCTGCATGGCGCTTTCCGGAACCAGTTTCTGCGGCAGCACGGCGAGCCCCAGCAGGCCGGGCAAAATCACGATCCACGGCACGGCCATTTTGAAAAACGATCCGATGACGGGCGCCATTTTCGCCGAGCGGATGTCTTTGGCGGTCAACACGCGCTGCACGACGAGGAAATCGGTGGTCCAGTAGCCCATCGAAAGAACCGCTCCCAAGCCGAAGACGATGCCGGTCCAATGCATACCCATGGGGTTGTCGGCGGGACGGGCGAGCGTGGACCAAAGATGAGTGAAATCCTGGCCGGGGAAATTGCGCTGGATGCGCAGGACCATGCCGCTCCATCCGCCGGTTTCGACGAGTCCGAAAATGGGAATCAGCAACGAGCCGAACCAGATGAGGAAGAATTGCAGCACTTCGTTGAAGATCGCGGAGTACAGGCCGCCGGCCGCGACATAAATTCCAACGGTGAGCGACGAGACCCAGATGCTGAAGTGAATGTTCCAGCCGAGCATGACTTTCATCACCACGGCCATGGCGTACATATTGACTCCGGACATAAGGATGGTCATGGCGGCGAAGGTGGCGGCGCTGAGCGCGCTGGCTCCCCGCCCAAAGCGAAGCTGAAGATAACCGGGCACGGAGTGGGTTTTCGAGATGTAGTAGAAAGGCATCATCACGAGGCCCAAAAACAGCATGGCGGGAATCGCGCCGACCCAATACCAATGCGCGGCGAGGATGCCGTATTGATAGGCGGAGCCGGCCCAACCCAGCAATTCGAGCGAGCCGAGATTGGCGGAAAGAAAGCTCAGGCCAGCCACCCAGGCCGTCATTTCGCGGCCGGCCAGAAAGAAGTCCTCGCCGCTGGAGGCGAAGCGTTTCAGGTAAAATCCAATGCCGAGCACGGCGGCGAAATAGAGGGCGACGATCGCGAGGTCGACTCCCCGCAGGGCGATGACATTCACGCGAAAAAGGTCCTTCCCTTGTGCTGGCCGATGAGAATCTGGAAAAGGCGGTGGGCGATGAGCTCATGCAGAGTGAGCAGCTCGCGATTGGCCTGGACGATGGCGTCGGGATCGCGGCGGCCGGCGACGCCGGCGCCGGCTTTCAAAGCGCCGGTGGCTTGCTGGACGACAGGGTCGGAGGCGACCTCGCCCGCCATCTCCCAGAGCGTAATGAAGCGATCCACGGCGGTGGGGAAACTCACCTCGAAGACGCCGGAGGCGCTGGTGGTGCGCGGCGGCTTGTAGTCGAGATTGAAGGGGCCTTGATATCCGTGGCTGCGAAGCAGCACCAAGACGTTCAGCCAATCGAGCGGATTCACCAGGCCCACGCCGATATCGACGTCGTGCTTGAGGCGGTAGCCGTCGTTGATATCGAAGTGGAACAGTTTGCCGGCCAAAAGCGCGCGGGCCAGGGCGGCTCGCGGAGCGGCGCCCCACATCAGCTCATGGAGGTACTCGGGATTGAGGCCGACCATTTCAGGATGCAGGAGCAAGCCGGAAGCGATGAAGGCGAGCATGGCGTCGCTGGTGGGAAGAAGAATTTCGGCCTGAGGCTCGAAGGGCTTGGCTTCCAGGCAGTGTTTGAGAGTGGGGCGGCCGCGGCGCCGCGCGACTTCGATATCGCGCTCGCAGGCGGCATTGAGGGCTTCGGCGTACCAGCGCAGGGTTTGGGTTTCGTCGATGGCGCCTTGCACATAATAGCCGAGCGAACCCGGCCAGTAGACGGCGAAGCTCGCGCCCAGCTCATGGGCGAAATCCACGGCGTTGCACAGGCGGAATTTCGCATATTCGCGGACCTCCGGCGCTTCGGCCGCAGGACCAGCGGCCCAGACCGGGTGGTGGAACGTCTCGGCCGTCACCATGGAGCATTGCATGCCGCTGGCGGCAAGAGCGGATTTGATTTTATCGGCAATTTCCGCTTGGCGGTCGGTGGCGAGGGCTTCGGTGGGGACGACGTCGGTATCGTGGGTGGTCCAGCACCGGATGCCGATTTCGCCGAATCTGCGGATGACCTCTTCAAAACCGATGGGGGGGCGCGTAGGGGCGTGGAACAGGGCTTGGCCGGCGTAGGCGGCGGCCCACTGGGGACCGGAGATGTAGTATTGGCGGCGCGTCTGGGGGCTGTAGGAGCCTCCGCAGGCATGCAGGAGGCGCGAAACAAGGGCTTGTTGGGGCGAGTTGGTTATAGCGTTCCCTCCAGGTGTGGAATGGATGGCAAGGGCTGCCCGCCGCCGACGGCGATCCGGGCTTTTCGTTCCGGCAGGCCGCCGGGCTCGAGCGAAAATTCGACGGCGCGGGTTTCGCCGGGGCGAAGATGAATGCGCTTGAAACCTCGCAATTCGCCGTTGACGTAAAGCTGGGCGACTTCGTCTCCCTCGCGCAGGGAATCGTTTTTCACCCGCGCCGTGACGCGGCCTCCCGCAGAGGTGCGCCGGGCGTTCAAGCTGGAATAGCGAAATTTCGAATAGCTCAGTCCGAAGCCGAATCCGTAGAGCGGATCGCCGTGGAAGTAGCGATAAGTGCGGCCGGCCATGGAATAGTCGTCAAAGGGGGGCAACTGATCGGCGCTTTTATAAAAGGTCACTGGAAGGCGTCCGGCGGGATTATTCAGGCCGGCCAAGGTTTCGGCGATGGCGGTTCCGGCTTCCTCGCCGGCGTACCACATTTCGAGCACGGCCGCGGCGCGCCCGGCGGCGTAGTTAACGGCCAGGGCGCCGCCGCTCGAGAGAACTACGATGACGGGCTTGCCGGTTTGCACGGCGGCTTCCAAGAGCCGCTGCTGCGAGGCGGGCAGATTCAGATCGGTGCGGTCTCCGCCGGAGAATCCGGGAATATTGACGTTCATCTCCTCGCCTTCCAGATTGGGGTTCAGGCCGAGAAAGGCGACGGTCACGCCGGCGCCTTGGACGATGCCGACGGCTTGAGCGAGCATGGGCTCGGCGGGCGGAATCCACAGGGCGCGGGGCGCGCCCGCGGGACCCGGCGCGCGATATTCCATGCGGAAATCGTAGGCGCGGCCCGCTTCGAGGGTGACCGGCGCGGGCGGTTCCTTGCCATCCAAGGCAATGCGCGCTCCGGCTCGCCCGCTGAAGGTGTAAGGGCCGCTCCAGGGCGCGATCAATCGGCCGGTCCAACGAACCGAAAACCCGCGAGCGGGAATCGCGGGATCGACGCCCGGCTGCAAAAGGGGGCGCGGCTCGATTCTGCGCAATTCCGGCGGCCCTTGGAGATTCGGATTCTTGAAGTATTCGGCGGTTAAGCCGCCGGCGAAGGCGCCGGCAGGGATCAAGGAAGGAGTTTGCGCGGTATAGGCCGCGCCCGGCGCGAAGCGGATTTTTCCAGGGAATTGGGTTTGCATCCCTTCCAAGGGGGTGACGTGTTTCGAAGAAAATCCATTGTAATTTCCGAGGAGGGCGTCGGGATCGTCGGCCGCCGGGCCGATGACGGCAATGCCGCCCAGGGAGGCGGCCAAAGGCAGAGCGCGGTTCTGGTTTTTGAGCAGCACGATGGATTTGCGGGCGGCTTCGAGGGCGAGTTCGCGGTGCGCGGCGGAATCCACTTCCGAATAGGGGATGTTGGAGAATGGGACGCGCTCGGGCGGGTCGAACATGCCGAGTTTAAAGCGCGCGACGAACAGCCGCTCAAGGGAACGATCGATTTCGGCTTCGGCAATCAGGCCGGCTTTCACGGCCTCAGAGAGGGATCGATAGTCGTTGGTGAAGGTGCAGGCGAGATCGACGCCGGCTTTCACCGCGGCCGCCGAGGCTTCGGCGGAGCTGGCTTTGAACTTGTGGCCGCCGAAGATGTCGGCGATGGCGCCGCAATCGCTCACGATATAGCCCTGGAAACCCCATTCGCCGCGGAGAATTTTTTGCAGGAGGCCGGGGTTGGCGCAAGCAGGCTCGCCATTGACGCTGTTATAGGCGCACATCACGGAGTACGCCTTGCCCTCGACGACGCTGGCGCGGAAGGCGGGCAGATACGTATCGCGCAGGTCGCGTTCGCTAGGGTGGACGTCGAACTGGTGGCGCAAAGGTTCCGGGCCGCTGTGAACGGCGAAATGCTTGGCGGTTGCGATGACCTTGAAGTAATGCGGATCGCCGCCTTGCATGCCCTGAATAAAGGCCACCGCCATGCGGGAGGTGAGGAAGGGATCCTCGCCGTAGGTTTCCTGGCCGCGGCCCCAGCGCGGATCGCGGAAGATATTGATGTTGGGGGACCAGAAGGTGAGTCCGTGATAGCGGCTGTAGTCCTGGTTGAGAAGGGCTTGGTTGTATTTCGCGCGGGCCTCGGTGGAGATGGCGTCGGCGACGCGGCCCATGAGGTCCGTGTCCCAGGTGGCGGCCAGGGCGATGGCTTGCGGAAAGACAGTGGCCAAACCGGCGCGAGCCACGCCGTGCAGCCCTTCGTTCCACCAATCGTAGGCGGGGATGCCCAGGCGCGGGATGGCGGGCGCGGAGTTCTGCATTTGCAGGACTTTCTCTTCGAGAGTCAGGCGGGCAACCAGATCCGCAGCCCGTTTTTCGGGGGGCAGATCGGGATTCAAGTACGGCTGGGAATAGGCCAAAAGGCCTGCGGCGCAGAGGGCGATGGCGAGGGTTCTGGTCATCGGCGGATCGGCTTTCTTTAGTTCGGACCTCCAACTAATTTAACCGAACGAGGAGGCTGGCGGCGCAGGCTTTGTGGCCTGGCCGTAACTTTTTCCGGCACAAGGAGACATAGCGGGGGGGACAAAGTCGCGGTAAACGCCGATAAATAAAGACGGAACCAAAACTGGTAAATCGAATGCAGACTTTATGAGCGATGAGACGCAATCAGTACGCTGAAGCATTCGAAAGCGGGTTTCCAGCGACCAAGCGGTTTTTGCTTTCGCGCGGCGCGGGCCTGGAAGAAGCCGAAGAGATTGCCCAAGCGGCATGGGTTCGGGGCTGGGAGTACCGGGACCAGTTGCGAGATCCGGAACTGGTGGGGTTTTGGGTGAATTCGATTGCTCGAAACCTGTTCCGCGCCAAGTTCCGAGTCAAGCCCATGCTGCCGATTGAGGGGGTGGATGCGCCGTACACAATGAATCTCCAGGATATCGATTTGCGCCGGATGCTGGATTACTGCTCGCCGCGGGATCGCAAGCTGCTGTTGAGGAGCCTGGAAGGCTATTCGGCCGAGGAGATCGCGAAAAACGAAGGCATCACTTCGACGGGAATTCGGGTACGAATGCTGCGGATCCGGCAATCGCTGCGGGACCGGTTAGCGCTCTCCGCAGCCTAGCAAGACTATTTAGCGATCGCGATTCTGGCGCCTGCCAGCTTATGGGAATCGAGCCAAACGACGGCATGTCCAAACCAGGCCGAGGAAGGGCTGCGGGCGGGCCAGGATGGAGCGGCTAGCACGAAGGCGCAAGGCGCTTGGCCGAACTGCTTCAAACGAAGCGCAAGCCAGGCGTCCGGCGCGGAAGGCGAGGCAAGAATCACGGGCGATTGAGGAAACCACGCCAGATGCGCGCCCAGAGACGGATCGTCCTGGCGCTGGGGCGCGGGGAGGCCGAAAGCGAGGCGATATTTGGCGATCGCATCAAACAGGTTGGTCACCGCCACGACCACGTAGCGGACGGCTGCTAAATTTGAGCCGGCCGGATGGCCGGAGGGGAAAGCGCGAAGATCGCGCGGCGTCTGGTCAGCGATCAGGAAGGGGAAAAAGGAGCCTTGCGGCGGCGGTCCGAGGCGCGCCGTCTCCCAAAGGAGATCAATCCCATCGGCGCGTTTGCGGCCAGCCTTTTCGGTTAAGGCGGCGATGCCGGCGGCGTTCAGCTTTGCCGCGCGTTGTTCCAGGCGCGCGGGCGATTCGCCACGGATCGCCCAGGCGCAAGGTCCGGCGTTGGCCTTCATGAACCGGCTCCAATAGTGGGAGCTGGGATCGGCGCCGGCGAGGGGAGCGATCAGTTCCAGGTACGATCCATCTTGGAAGCTCGAGAGCGCCATCTCGGTGAGGCCGTTGGAATGCGCGCCGCCGTATTCGGTGGGGATGCCGACGCTGGCGAGCATCTGGCGCATTTCCGGCAGGTTCGCGCCGCAGAAGGTGATGTGATCCACTTGGAAGGCGGCGGCCGAAAGACGCAGCGCGAGCAGAGCCAATAAGGCGGCGCGCATCAGTCGCCCCGGGCATCAAGCTGGCGCGAGCGCTCGATCATCCGGTCCAGCCAATCGAGGCCCGAATCGGGGACGCGAAGGTGAATGGCCGAGTAAACGCGCAAGGACATTTTTTCAAGTTCCGAGGATTCGAAAATTACGGGGACGGGGGGCGAAATCGATTCTTGCTTCACCGCGCCGGGATCGCGTTCGGGAAGCGGGGATTCGGGCGGAAGACTCGCTGCAAACCAGACAGACATAATCGCTACCTCCTCTTTTGAGGGTAGCTTTTTCCGAGGCGGTGCGATATGTTCATGAGACGGGAGGCGCCCATGGGAGTGCAAACTTCGGCGTTACGGAGCGCCCTGGCGGGCGTGTGGTTGCTGGTTTCCGTCTGCGCGGCGCAGCCAAGCAAGCAGCCGCTTCACGCGCCCGACGTTCCGTATTTACCCACGACCGAGCCGGCGGTGCAAGCGATGCTCAAACTGGCGGGAGTGAAAAGCGGCGATATTGTTTACGATTTGGGCTGCGGCGATGGGCGGATCGTGGTGGCGGCGGCCAAGGATTTCGGGGCGCGGGCGGTGGGAATCGACATCAATCCGGAGCGCATCGCCGAGGCGAGAGCGAACGCAAAGAGAGCCGGAGTGGAGAATCGGGTCCGCTTCGAGGAAGGCGATCTTTTCACGGCCGACATTCACGAAGCCACCGTGGTGACGCTGTTTCTGCTGAGCAGCGTCAATCAGCGGCTTCGGCCGAAGCTGCAAGCGGAATTGCAGCCTGGGGCGCGGATCGTCTCAAACACCTTCGATATGGGGGATTGGAAGCCAGATAAGGAGGCGACGGTGGAAACGGCGGACGATAGCGCGTATTTCAGCCGCAAGCTGTATTTGTGGACGATTCCGCATTCCAAGTAACCGCCGCACGAGGAATCGCCCGCCTTCTTGCGCGGCTGGCGGAAATTGCGGGGATTGGTAACTTAACGCTCCAAGCCGTCATCCTTATTCCTTCGGGCGCCGTCATTGCAAAATAGGCGGCGATCGCGATGACCGAAGGAAAGGAACTTTGTCTATGAGAACTCGTCTTGCGTGTTTGGCGGGAGCGCTGGCGTGCGCCTCCCTGGCGGCGTTCGGCGCTGGGATCGACGGAAAGTGGACCGCGGAGGTCCAGGGCGGAAAGGGACCTCAAACCCAAACGCTGACGCTTAAAGCGGACGGCGAGAAACTGACCGGGACGCTGGAAGCGGGCGGCGGAAGGGGAGGCCCGGTGGAGATTTCCGAAGGGATGATCCACGGCAACGACGTCATGTTCAAGGTGGTGCGGGAATTTAACGGCAACAAGTTCGAGCAGGATTACAAGGGCACGCTTTCAGGGGACGAACTGAAGCTCACCCGGCAAGCGGCGGCCGGAGGCAAAGGCGGCCCGCTGGATATCACTTTCAAGCGGGCTCAGTAGGGCGGCCGAGCGTCAAAGAGCTTCCAATTCGCGCCGAGTGCGGTCGAGGATTTCCTCGATTCGAGCTTTTTTCTCGCGATCGTTGCCGGCCCGATTGACGGCGTGGAAGGTGGCTTTCATCAAGCCGCCGATGGGGCCGGCAACCCAGGGCCCCCAATCACCCCACCGCGAAGCCTTCTGCCAGATCCTGTCAATGGCGGCTGACTCTCTTTCGGCCTCCGCTCTGCCAGCGCTGGTCAGGCTGTAGATCCGTTTGCCATCGCGTTGCTCGGAGGTGACGCACCCTTCGTCCTCCAACATTTGAAGGCAAGGATACATACTGCCCGCGCTTACGCGATAGCTTCCACCAGAGCGGGTTTCAAGCTCTTTCATAAGTTCGTAACCGTGTTTCGACCGCTCGGTAAGCATGGACAAAACCGCTAGACGAAGCTCAGCGGCCCCGAAAAACCTGCCCCGCTTCAACGGGGTATAAAGCCAGCTATTCCAAGCGCTTGAATCGCTCCACCAGCCCCAGGGTCCAGACATGAAATTCGGGCCTCCTTCTGTGAGACAGTCGATCGTCTGATCGCAAGATATGTCTCACAAATATATCTTACGATATATTTCAGGAGAATAGCAATGAGGGGATCGAGGGGAGCGAAGGTGGTTTCGTGATGGCCGAAGCCGGAGGTACAGCATTGGGGCGACGGAAACAGAGGCATGCCAATTTGCGTCCAATGTGATTTGGGTGACTCCGGCGAGTCCCTCTTGCCACTTGCAACGCGCTTCGGTTATACTCCGCAGAGACAAGTGTTCATGGTTCGCCGATTCCATCCTTCCGGGAGGTTCGTAGTGTTCTCCAAACAAAGTCTCATGGTTTTGTTGAGCGTAACGGCGGCTTTCACGCTCACTTTTGGTCTGGCGGCGCAGGACAAGCAGCAAGACAAGAAAGGTCCAGAGTGGAAGGACCGTGCGGAGTACGACCTCTACGATGCGGCGCAAAAGGACCAAAATCCGCAGTCCCGGCTGGCGACGCTGGACAAATGGAAGCAACAGTACCCCAACAGCGACTTCGCCGACGGCCGGCGGGACATGATCCTCACCACCTACCAGCAGTTGAAGCAGGACCGGCAGGTGATCGACTTGGCGCAGGAGATTTTGAAGGACAAACCCAACAACTTTCACGCGCTTTCGGCTTTATTGTCTTCGGTGCAAGCGCTGAAGCCCCCGAGCGCCGCCGATCTTGACCTTGCGGAGAAGACGGCCAACTATCTTTTCGATAATCTGGACCAGGTTTACTCGGCGGCGAATAAGCCGGAGGCGGTGTCGGCCGACCAGTGGGCGCAAGCAAAGGGACAATCCAGGCCGTATGCGATTGCGACGCTGAAGTGGGTGATCGATACCCGAAAGGATCAGACCAAGGACAACGCGCGGGCGCAGCAGGAACTGGAGAAGCTGCTGCAAAAGGATCCGACTCAAGCCGCAGTCGCGTATGATCTGGCCGGGACGATTCTGGCGCAAGCCAAGCAGAAGCCGGAGACGCAGCCGACGGCGTTGTTCTATTACGCCCGCGCCGCCGCTTACGATGGTCCGGGCGCGCTGCCGGCAGCGGAAAGGACAAAAGTGCGGGACTACCTGGCGAAGGTTTATCCGCAATATCACGGGTCGGCGGAAGGAATGGACCAGCTTCTGGCGCTGGCAAAAGCCAACGCCATGCCGCCAGCGGACTTCAAGATCAAGAGCACCGCCGATATCGCGCAGGAAGAGGCTCAAAAGGCGGCCGAGGAAGCGGCCAAGAACCCCATGCTCACGCTTTGGGTGAAGACGCTGAAGGAAAACCTGCTCAAACCGGACGGCGATATGTTCTTCGAGATGAACGTGAAGGACGCAGCGCTGCCGGGCGGCGCCAACGGCGTGACCAAGTTCAAGGGCAAGATCGTCTCCATGACGCCGGCGACGCGGCCCAAGGAAGTGGAGCTGGCGATCGAGAAACCGGGCGTTGCGGACGCAAAGCTGGTGTTTGAGACGGCCTTGCCTGGGAAAATGGAGCCGGGCGAGGAGTTGGAGTTCGAAGGCGTCGCCAAGAGCATGACGAAAGAGCCGTTCATGATCACCTTCGCAGTGGAGAAGGACCAACTGACGGGCTGGACGGGAAAGAACGCTCCTGCGGCCAAGAGCAAGGCCACCGCTAAGAAGAAGCAGTAGCCGCCAGAGACTGGGCCGCGCGGGAACGAAAGGTATACGGAAAGTATACTGTTCACATGCGGCTCGCAGCGATCTTACTCCTTTCCTCCCTAGGCCTGCGCGCCGAGGGCATTTCGCAGGCCGAATATAAGGCCCGCCGCCTGGAGTTGCGCAAATCGCTGGACGGCGTGATGGTGCTGTTCGGGGCCAGCGAACCGGACGATTTACACTACGCCTTTTTTCAGGAAGCGAACTTTCTTTATCTTTCGGGCTGGCGGGAGCCGGACGCCGCGATGATGCTCACGCCGCGGGAGGAAATTTTGTTTCTTCCGCCGAAGGACGCCCAAGAAGAGAATTTCACGGGACGGAAAACTCTGGCCGAAGGCGCGGACGCGGCGGAAAAGAGCGGCTTTGAAAAGGTCCTTCCCCGGACGGCGATGGAGTCGAATTTCCTGAGATTGCTGGAATCCGCCCGCCGCGTTTACACGATTTCGAGCGATTCGCGCGGGCAGAAATTGATGAGCCTCGCCGCCTTTCACGAGCACGCCGAGGCGGGTCCGGAAATCGCGCGCCTGAGGGCGGTTAAGTCGCCGGCCGAGATCGCATTAATCGAAAAGTCGGCGAACGCGACGGTTCCGGCGCATCTGGCCGCATGGACAAAGATGAAGCCGGGGCTTTACGAATACGAGATCGCCGCGGCGATGACGAACGTCTATTTCGATCGCGGCTGCGAGCGCAGCGCCTACGCTCCGATCGTCGGCAGCGGGCCCAACAGCGTGATCCTGCATTACATGGCGAACCGGCGCAGAATCGACCGGGGGGAGTTGGTGCTGATGGATGTGGGCGCGGAATGCTCGGACTACGCGACGGACGTGACCCGGACGGTTCCCTCCGGAGGCAAGTTCAGTCCGCGCCAGAGAGAGATCTACGACATCGTGCTGGGCGCGCAGAAGGCCGCGATCGCGGCGGTGAAGCCGGGCGCGCGAATGCGCGGCGCAAAGGATTCGCTGCAACAGATCGCCTACGATTACATTAATAGCCACGGAAAAGACCTGCATGGCGATTCGCTTGGCAAGTATTTCACCCACGGCGTGGGCCACTTCGTGGGGCTAGAAGTGCACGATCCCGGCGATCTGACCTGGCCGCTGAAGGCAGGGATGGTGATTACCATCGAACCCGGCATTTACATTCCGGAAGAGAATATCGGCGTTCGGATTGAGGACACGCTGCTGGTGACTGAACAGGGCGCGAAGAATCTGAGCGGCGCGCTTCCGCGCGAGGCGGCCGAAATCGAGAAGCTGGTTGGCAAGTAAGAAGAATTTTTCCGCGGCGTGGCGCTACTGGGCGGTGATCGCGGCCTGCTTTGGAGTGGGCCTGAGCGCGGGGCTTACCCGGACGGCCGATCGGATCGACAATAACGCCTACGATGAATTGAGCGCGAGGTTTGCCGCGGACTGGACGCCGCATTCGGTGGTGGTCGGAATCGACGAGCAAACTTTCCGGGAGCGCGGAGGGACTCCCCATATAAGAGAGATCGAAGCGGAGGCTCTCGAAAAGATCGCGCGGGCGCAGCCGGCCGCCGTGGCCATCGACATCATTTTGGCCGATGCAACCGATCCCGCCAGCGACGCGCGGCTGGAAGCGGCGCTGCGAGCGGCGCCGCGGTTGATCCTGTCCTGCGATCTTGCGGCCGAGGGATGGGAAGATCCTCTGGACCGGTTCCAGTCCGCGGCGGCGCAAGAACCGGGACATGTGGAATTACCCGAAGACCGCCAAGACGGAGTGACGCGGGAGATCCCGCTGGAGCGAGTGGCGGCGGGCTCGCGGCGCTGGGCCCTTTCGCTGGCGACGCTGGCGGCGGTCCGGGGCAAGCCCATCCTCGAATCGCCGCAGGAGGTGCGCGTCGGCGGGACGATTATTCCCGCGCCTCGGACGGGCGGGGACCGGCCGTTGTGGATCCGGTACCTTCCGGAAGGAAGAATTCCGGTGATATCCGCGGCTGCAATCGACTCAAGAGCGGAGCTCATTCGAGGAAAGACGGTTTTTTTTGGCGTTACGGCGCTTTCGGCCGCGCGCGACCGCGTGCTCAACCCGTACAAGGCAACCACGCCGGGAGTGGAAGCGCATGCGCAGGCTTTCGAGACGATGGACCATGGAGAGTTCCTGACGGCCGCGCGAGGCTCCACGCTATTTTTGGTTTGCCTGGGCATAGCGGCGGCGGCGGGCGCGATCTTCGGACTTTTTTCCGGCTGGCCGGCCTATTTGGCGGCCGCCGCGCTGCTGGGATTCGCGCACTTTTATCTGCCGGCCTTGTTTTTCCAGCACAATTCGATCCTGGGCTACTCGGCTCCGGCGGCGGTCGCTTGGCTCTGCACAGCGGGAGCCGCGACGCATCAGCACTTTTTCGTGCGGCGGCAACTGAGGCGGTCCGAATCGGAGAGGTCGCGGTACCAGCAGGCCATTCACTGGGCGGCGCACGAAATGCGCACGCCGCTGACGGCGATCCAGGGATCCAGCGAGATCATGACCCGCTACAATCTTCCGGAAGCCAAGCGGAATCAGTTGAGCGAGATGATCCACTCGGAATCGAAGCGGCTGGCGCGCATCATTCAGACGTTTCTCGACGTGGAGCGGCTGGCCGAAGGAGAGATGGAGGTAAAACGCGAGCCCATCGCGGCCGCCGAAATCGTGGAGGCGTGCATGAGGCGCGCCGCGCCTTTGGCGGAGCGCAAGGGAATCGCCCTGCGGCTGGACGCGGAAGTGGCGGGGATGATTCTGGGCGATCGCGAGCTTATGGAATACGCGTTTTACAATCTTTTGACAAACGCGATCAAATATTCGCCGGCGGAGACGGAAATTCGCGTGTTTTCGCACGTATCGGATGGCGAGCTGCGCCTAGCCGTACAAGATCAAGGCATGGGGATGAACGCAAAGGAGATGAAAAATATTTTCAAGAAATTCTATCGAACCGAGCGGGCCGAGGCTTCCGGCGAAGCGGGAACCGGAATCGGCCTTTCCATCGTCGAACAGATCGTCGTTGGGCATGGCGGCAAGATCGGCGTGGCCAGCGAGCCTGGAAAAGGCTCGTGTTTTACCATAGTGCTGAAGAATCATGGCGCTCCACCCTCCCCGGCTGCTGATCGTAGAGGATGACTCCGCCGTCCGGACCACCATGGCTACGTGTCTGGAGTTGGAAGGCTACTCGGTGGAAGCGGTCGGCTCGACGCGGGAGGCGCTGGCGAGCCTGGAAAAGCATTCGTATCCGATCGTAATTTCCGACATATATTTGGACGAGCGCACGGGAATCGACGTATTACGAAGCGCGCGCCGCAAAAATCCGTGCTGCGCCGTCATCCTGATGACCGGCCGGGGGAGCATGGAAACGGTGATGGCGGCAACCGAGGGCGGCGCGTTCGAATATCTGGCCAAGCCCTTCGAGATGGCGCAGATGATCGACACGGTCAAGCGCGCCGAAAAGACGCTCAGCGATTCGAGGGCGGACGAGGCCGAGCCGATCGACGATTTGCCGGAAACGGAGATGATCGGCAGTTCGAAAGGAATCGTCGAAATTTATAAGACGATTTCCAGAGTCGCGCCCACCGACGCCAACGTGCTCATCGAAGGCGAGACGGGAACCGGCAAGGAACTGATCGCGCGCATGATTCACAGGAACAGCCGGCGGGCGCAGCAGGCGTTTGTTCCGGTGGACTGCGGCGCCATCGCGCCTTCGCTGCTGGAGAGCGAGCTGTTCGGCGCGCTTCGAGGAGCCTATACCGGCGCGGACCGCGACCGCATGGGGGTGTTCGAAGCGGCCAACGGCGGCACCGTATTTCTGGACGAGATCGGGGACATCGATCTAGGGTTTCAACTGAAGCTGCTGCGGTTCCTGCAGGAGCGCGAGATTCGCCCGCTGGGATCCGCTCGAGCCAAGAAAATAGACGTGAGGGTGATTGCGGCCACCAACCGAGACGTGCAAAAGATGGTGGACGAAGGCAAATTCAGGGAGGATTTGTGGTACCGGCTGAACGTCGTCCGCTTGACGGTTCCCCCGTTGTGCGAGCGCGCCTCCGACATTCCCTTATTGGTTGGGTATTTCCTGAAGCGCTACAACGAGCGCTACGGGCTGCGCACGCGCCTGATCGATTCGGGCCTGAAGGCGCTGGAGGAATATAGCTGGCCGGGCAATATCCGGCAGTTGCAGCACATGATCGAAAGGCTGGCCATCCTGGCGCCGGGGGCGCGCATCGATGCGGAGGCGGTTCGTCAGGCGATCGAGCAGATGGACTCGCGCGAGAGCGCGAGCGAAACGCTGGCGGACACGGAAGCCGAGCAGATCCGGCGCGTTTTGGCCGCGACCAACGGGAACAAGAGCCGCGCGGCGAAGATTTTGGGCATTGAGCGGAAGACGCTCTATCGCAAGCTTGAGAAGATGGGGCTGTAGCAGCGGCCGCGCGGGAGTCCGAACTTCAGCGCGCGGACGTTTTAGGAGAACCGCGCGCGAGAATCCGGCTGAGCGGGCGGCCGTTCAACAGCGACCGCCGCACAATCTTGGTTCTCGCCAGCGCCAACTCCCACGGCCATGCGAACAGAGATTGCTTCAATCGCCATAGCACCGGGGCCTCGGCGACATCCAAGAGCGCGCGCAGCAACCGGGAGCGGCAGGCGCGGCGGACGCCGTTCAGGCGCGCGTGCAACAGAACGTAGCGGATGCTTCTTTCCAGCTTTTGAAGCGAAGCGCCGCTCATCCATGGCAGGTGGTTCGCTCCAAGATCGATGCGGGCCCAGTTGAGAAGCGAGTCCGGCTTTTGCAAACCTCGCCGCTCCAGATCAGGCCAAATGGGAATTCCGGGGTAGGGAGTGAAGAGATTCGGGGAGAAGCTGACGTTAGCAAACTGGCGGGCGATATCCCCCACTACGCGGAGAGTCTCGCGGCGATGCTTGTCCTGCTCGCCGGGAAAGCCGAAAATGAGATTGAACGTGACGCGAATTCCCGCGTTGGCGCACTTGGCGGCGGTCTCATACATGTCGGGGATGTTCTGGTGGGCCTTGTTCATGCGGCGGAGAACTTCCGGCGAGGCCGATTCCGAGCCGAAACCGATGTGATGAACGCCGCTTTGGGCCAGGATTTTTACTTCGTCGGCGCTCATCCGGCACAAAAGGTTGGTGGAGGCTTGAAAGCTCCACTTAAAGCGGACTGTCGAATCGCGAATGCCGCGGGCGATCGCGATTGCGCGCGGAACGTCCACCAGAAAATTAGAATCGACCAGCGCGATTTCGGAGAGCCGGTAGCGGGAGGCCAGAGAGGTCATCTCGGCAACGACGCGCTGGGTTTCGTAGGGGTCGAAACGGCGCCTGTAATAGACCATGTCGGTGCAGTAATTGCAGGCGTAGGGGCAACCGAGGCTGGCGGCATAGGGGAGTTTGCGTTCTCCGGTGGCGCGCTCATAGGCGTCGAAATCGATCAAGTCGTAAGCCGGCGCGGGGAGTTGAGCCAGCGACGCCTGAGGCCGGTCCGGATTGCGGATAATGCGTCCGTTGCGTTTGAACCAGCATCCTGCGACGAAGTCGAGTTCCCTGCCCGACTCCAGCCGCGATAACAGCTCCACAAGCGTGGCTTCGCCCTGATGACGCACGACGACGTCAACGAAGTCCTCGCGCAGCGTCTGCGCGCTTTCGAGCGTGGGATGCCAGCCGCCGAACACCACCGGCAGAGCGGGACGAAGTCGCTTCACCATGCGGCTGACCTCGATGGCGTCGAGGATCATGGGTCCGGTGAGCAACGAAACGCCGAAACAGGAACAATCTCGAATTTCCTCGGCGACGGTTTGGCGCCAGCGGCGATCCAGCGCTGCATCGACGATGAGCGGCTGAAATCCGGCTTGCCGCAACGAGCCGGCCAGGCTGAGAAGCCCGAGCGGCGCGCCTAAAAGGGTCCCTGCATAGGGCGGATGGAATAGTACGACTTTGCGGGAGGATGGCATGGCGGCCGACACGGTCCCGCCTGGTTAGGACTCGGCGGAAATGGGAAGCGGAACCAGGGTCAGTCGGCTTTCAGAAGCTGGCGGGCGATCACCAACTTTTGGATCTCGCTGGCGCCTTCGCCGATGGTGCAGAGCTTGGAGTCACGGTAAAACTTCTCCACCGGGTAATCTTTGGTAAAGCCATAGCCGCCATGGATCTGGACGGCTTCGTTGGCCACGCGCACGGCGGTTTCCGAGGCAAACAGCTTGGCCATGGAAGACTCCTTGTTGACGGCGGCGCCGAAGTCCTTCCGCCAGGCCGCGCGGAGAGTCAACAAACGGGCGGCCTCGATATCGGTGGCCATATCGGCCAATTTGTGCTGGATGGCCTGAAATTCGGAGATAAAGCGGCCGAATTGTTTGCGCTGCTTGGAATATTTGAGCGCCGCCTCATAGGCCCCTTGCGCGACGCCCACCGAGAGGGCGGCGATCGAAATGCGGCCTCCATCCAGAATGCGGAGGCTGTCGATGAAGCCCTCGCCCGGCCGTCCGCAAAGCTGGGAATGGGGCAGGCGGCAATTGCGGAAGACCACTTCGCCAGTGGGCGAGCATCGCATGCCGAGCTTGTTTTCTTTCTTCCCAAAGCAAAAGCCGGGAACGCCTTTTTCCACGATGAAAGCGGAAATGCCGTGCGAGGAAGCAGACCGGTCGGTGACGGCCATGGCTACGCAGACGTCGGCGATATGAGCGTTGGTGGTAAAGGTCTTGACACCGTTGAGGACCCAATCCTGGCCCTCGCGGGCGCCCACGGTTCGCAGGCCGCCGGCGTCGGAGCCCGCTTCGGGTTCGGTAAGCGACCAACAGCCGATCCATTCTCCGGAGGCGAGCTTGGGAATGTAATGGCGCTTCTGCTGCTCGTTGCCCGCGGCGAAGATATGGTTGGCGCACAAGGAAACGTGAGCCACCACGCTGAGCGCGATGGAGGGATCGACGCGAGCCAGCTCCTCGGCGATGATTACGTAATCGACGTAGCTGTAAGCGGCGCCTCCCAGTTCCTCCGGAAAGATCGCGCCCAAAACGCCCAGGCGGCCCAGCTTGCGGAACGCGTCTAAAGGAAACTGCTGGGATTCGTCCCACTCCATGACGTGCGGCTTGAGCTCGCCTTCGGCGAATTCGCGGATCGTGGTCCGAAGCTGGCGCTGTTCTTCAGAGAATGAGAAATCCATGTGGCAATGCCGCTTTCTCAGGTCCGCGGCTTAGAATCGCGCCTAAACGATCTCCTCGCGTTCCGGATCCCAGCGCAGCGAACGCCCGGCGCGATAACTGTCCACGGCCATGCGGCAGGCGACGGAAACGCGGAAACCGAGCTCAAAGGGACAGTTCGGCTCCTTGCCAGAGCGAATGCAATCCAAGAAATTCTCCATGTGAGCGTGCGGCGGGCGAGTAGAGCGGCCGGTCATTTCCGTTCCGTTGGCGGCGGGGCGGTTAATTTTTTGCGCGATATAGCGGATCTGGCCGCCGCGGGAAATCGTTCCGTGCGTGCCGAGCACGTCCTCGCTGGCCCCGAGCTGGTTGTTGCCGGCTCCCGAAAACCAATTAATCAGGATCTCTTCGGGCTGTTGCAGCGTCACGCTCATGGTGTCGGGAACTTCCCGGCCGTCTTTCCACAAATAATTTCCGCCTTTCATGGAAGCGGCGTGGGGGATCTGGAGATTCAGAGCCTTGTACCAAAAACTCAACTGCTGGCTCATGCCTTCAAAGACATTGCCTCCGGAGGTTTCCCAGAAATAACGCCAATGAATAAAGCGATGGGCGTCAAAGGGCCGCGCCGCGGCGCCGGCCGGCGACGCACCGGCCCAAAATTCCTCCCAGGCGACATTCTGGGGGTTTACGTCCGGGGTGAGCAGGGCGGCGCGGGACCACTGGGGCTTGTTTCCCGGCGCGTTACGGTGCAACTGCATGGCGACCGCGGTAATCGTTCCCATGCGGGCGGGATCGGAGAGGAACTGCCGCACGTCGGCCATCTGGCCGGACGAACAGGCCTGGTGTCCGATCTGCACGGTGCGCTTGAAGCCGTAAAGCCGATAGGCGGCGCGCATCCTTTTCGCATCCTCCAGCGAAAAGGCCATGATCCGCTCCAGATAAACATGCTTGCCGGCGCCGAGGGAATCGATAAAGTGGGCCGCGTGCAAATGGGGCGGGGTGGCGATCACAACCGCGTCGACGGAGGAATCCTCCAGCAGCCGGCGGTAGTCGGAGTGAAGGGCGGCGGAGGGAATGGCGCCGCCGGCCCGTTCCAGGCGGCGAGAAAAGATGTCGGCGAACGCCGCGATTTCCGCGTTCGGACAGGCGCGGACTTGATTCGCCAACTCCATGCCACGGTCGCCCGAGCCGATGATGCCGACGCGGATGCGATCGTTCGCTCCCCAGGCTTCCGCCGGACCGGCAGCGAGCGTGCCGGCGAGTCCCGAGGCGACTTTGCCGATAAAATGCCGGCGGGAATCCATGGAGTTCTGTAATTGAGTGTAGCAGCCGTTAATGGCTATGTTTGCCTACGGTGCAGGAGCCGTCGGCCAGGAGGCAGCGAACATGTTCGAATTGAATGGTCGTGTGATGGATATGGAAAAGGCCGCCGAGGACGCGATTGACGTTCCGCAAAATCGAGTCGCTTTCCGAGGGCGGCATATCCTCAATGAGGACGTGACAGCTCAGGGCGTGCGCTTCCGATCCCAGGCTCCAGATGTGCAGATCGTGGACGTCGATGACGCCGGCGACCTGGCGAATGGCGCGCGTGACATCGGCGAGCTTCAGGCCTTTGGGCAAGCCCTCGAGGAGGATGTTGATGGAATCCCGGAAGATGTCCCAGGCCGTCCAAACAATCGCGGCGCCGATCAGAAGCGACAGGACGGCGTCGATCGAGAGCCAGCCGGTGAAATAGATCACAATGGCGCCGGCGATAATGCCGACGCAGCTTGCCGCGTCGCCCAACATGTGGACCCAGGCGGCTCGCAGATTCAAATCGGCGCGGTTGCCATCCAGGCTCCAGGCGATGGCCAGATTCAGAATCAGGCCGACGGCGGCCACCCAAATCATGACGCTTTCCGCAACCGGCTCGGGATGGACTAACCGGCGGTAGCTCTCATAAAACAGCGCCATCGCGAGGGCCGCCAGAATCAGAGCGTTTACGAACGCCGCCAGCACGCCCATGCGGTGATAGCCGAATGTTTTGAACTGATTGCCCGGGCGCCTTTGCCAAAAAAAGGCGATGCCGGCAAGCGCCAATCCGATTGCGTCGGTGAAATTGTGTCCCGCGTCGGAGAGGAGCGCGAGGCTATGCGAACGCACTCCCGCGACGGTTTCGCCGATTACGAATGCGCACGTCAGAATCAGAGAGACAATTAAGAGCTTACCGGTGCGGTGGCCGTGGGAATGCCCTGCCATCTATCTACTATCGTAACTGGATTCAACAGCAACGGCCGCGGCGGACCTGAGCGGCCCAACGCCGGTCCGAAAAGCGGCGCCATTGTTCTGGCGAATGGGCGAGGCCATGCCATTCCAGGTAAGCGCGGTAGGCGCGCTGGTCCGAAAGCTCCTGGAAGACGCCAGCGATGAGGCGCGCGATGCGCAGAAACGCCCTCATGCGCCCTCCGCGAAAGTGGACAAAACGAACGGGGTCTCGGTGGTGGCGGGTTTGGGCCGGCCCGCGAGCACGCGAATCCAAATGCGGACCGAATCGATCAGGATGGCGGAGACCAGAACGAGAAAAACTCCTGTGATCGCCGCGTCCAGGCGGGCGTTGAATACCAACTCGGCGGTGATGGCGGTGTGTGGCCCGGCTTCCAAAGCAGCCGCCTGAGCGAGGAATCCAACCGAGGGCGCCTCCGAGAAGATCTTTTGCCAGCCGGCGGCGAAGCAGACGGTAACCAGCCATAAAAGCGGACCGCAAGTGATCCACATGTATCGCGCGCCGTGCTTTTTCACCAGCACCGTTGTGCTCACGCATAGAGCGATGGCGGCCAGGAGCTGATTTGAAATCCCGAACAGGGGCCAGAGAGAATTCACGCCGCCATTGGGGTCGAGCACGCCTTGATAGAGAAAATATCCCCACGCTCCGACGATACCGGCGCTGGTGAGCAGCATTCCCGGTTTCCAGCCGGTTTCGGCGAATTTGGGCCAGACTTGTTTCAGCAGATCCTGAAGCATGAACCGGCCGACGCGGGTTCCGGAGTCGAGCGTGGTCAGAATGAATAGCGCTTCGAACATGATCGCAAAGTGATACCAGAAGGCAATGAATCCGGGACGGGCGAACCAGGAGGCGCCAGAGAATATTTCCGCCATGCCCAAAGCGAGCGACGGAGCGCCGCCCGTGCGATAAAACAGAGTGCGCTCGCCTGCATCGCGCGCAAGCCCGGCCATCTGGTCCGCGGTGACGGGAAATCCCCAGCCCGCGATGGTGGCCGCGGCGGCTTGAGGGTTGGCTCCCACGGCGGCGGCGGGCGAGTTTACGGCGAAATAGACGCCCGGCTGGAGCGAAGCGGCGGCAATCAGCGCCATGATGGCGACGAAACTTTCCAGGAGCATGGAGCCGTAGCCGACGCTCACGGCGTGCCGCTCCTTCATCAGCATTTTGGGCGTGGTGCCGGAGGAAATCAGCGAATGAAAGCCGGATACGGCGCCGCAAGCGATGGTGATGAAGGCGAACGGAAAGATTTTGCCCGCAAAGATCGGCCCGGTTCCATCGACGAAACGCGTGAACGGCGGAAGGCGTAATTCGGGGCGCAGAAACAGAATGCCCACGGCGAGCAAGACGATAACGCCGAGCTTTACAAAAGTCGACAAATAGCCGCGCGGGGCGAGCAGCAGCCAGACCGGCAAGGCGCTCGAAAGATAGCCGTAAACGATGAGCGCGACGGCCAGCGTCAGGCCGCCGTAGGTGAACCAGGGCGCGATGGCGGCGGAATGCGCCACGGCCTGGCCCCCGAAGATCCCGCCCATGAGCAACACGAATCCGAGCGCCGAACATTCCAGAACTTTGCCCGGCCGCAGATAACGAAGATAAACTCCCATGATGAGCGCGATGGGCATAGTGGAGGCAATGGTAAAGACTCCCCAAGGACTGTCTTTCAGGGCATTGACCACAACCAAACCGATCACGGCCAGAAGAATGATCATGATCAGCAAAACGGTGACGAGCGAGATAAAGCCGCCCACTTTTCCGATCTCTTCGCGCGCCATCTGGCCGAGCGATTTGCCGTCGCGGCGAAGCGAGCAGAACAGGACCACGAAATCTTGGACCGCGCCGCCGAGCACGGCTCCGACGACGATCCAGAGAGCTCCGGGAAGATAGCCGAATTGAGCCGCGAGCGTCGGGCCGACCAGCGGACCGGGTCCGGCGATGGCGGCGAAGTGATGGCCGAAGACGATCCATTTATGGGTGGGCTCAAAATCGTGGCCGTCGCGGAGACGTTCGGCGGGAGTGGCGCGGCGGTCGTCCAGAGCCATGGCGCGGGCGGCGATGAAGGCCGCGTAGAATCGGTAGCCGACCAGGTACGTGCAAGCGGCCGCGATGACCAGCCAGAGGCTGTTCACCGGCTCGCCGCGGCTGTGCGCGATCACGCCCATGGCGAAGGCGGCGGCCAGCGAAACAGCCGCCCACAGGATGCGTCCGGCAAAGCGCACAGGCGAGCGGCGTTGTGCGCGAAGTCCAGCAGAGCTCATTCGACCATTTCAGGATAGGACATCGGGAAACAAGTTTCAGGACTTCGCGCTGGACCGGCGCGCCGCGACGGGGCCATGCCGGCGCGGGGCGCGGGGATCGAAATGGCTGTTACGCTCCGAATCAGTCGCCTTTCAACAAGGCCGCGACCTTGGCGACGCCGGCCTTGGCGCAAGCGTCGTCCTGCTCTTGGCTGGAGCCGGAGCTGCCCACGCCTCCGATGATCTCGCCGCCCACTTGAACCGGCACGCCGCCGCCCAGCGCGAGGATATCGGCCACATCGCGTTGCGGCGCATAGGCGGGATCGCTCGTCCGCTTTTGGAATTCCAGCGTGGTGGTGCGGAACATGCGCGCAGTGAACGCTTTGCGCCGGGCCATTTCGGCGGATTGCGCCGTGGCCTGCTCGTCGCGGAGAATCACCATAATTTGACCGGCGCGGTCCACCACCGCGACGGCGGTGTGAAAGCCTTTGGATTGGCACGCGGCCAACGCAGCTTCGGCGATAATCTTCGCCAGACCGAGCGAGAGGTTGCGCTGAGTGACGACGCCTTGGGCGCGGGCGGGCGCGCAGAAGACGGCAAGGGCGAGCGCGGCCAGGATCTTGAGGCGGGACATTTTGTTCCTCCGCTGGACAATTGTGCTACGCAGAGGATAGAAATTCAACCGGAGCCGCGAGAACAATCCAGCGGGCTGGGATCGTCGCTTCGGA
Source organism: Bryobacteraceae bacterium (assembly GCA_035293905.1). Lineage (GTDB taxonomy): Bacteria > Acidobacteriota > Terriglobia > Bryobacterales > Bryobacteraceae > Palsa-187. The sequence goes on along the minus strand of DATGLY010000097.1, from coordinate 74,217 downwards.
TTCGGAAGGGAAAGGACGGATGCTCCCATGCGATAATTGAGCCGTGGATGAGACAACTTTTCATCTGAGCCAGCCGCCGGAGTTGTTCGCGCGGATCGACCAGGAGCCAGAGCAGGACGAGTTGGGCGAAACGGTGATCACGACCACGCTCGACAAAGCTATTAACTGGGGCCGCAAGAATTCTATTTGGCCGATGAGCTTCGGGCTGGCCTGTTGCGCCATCGAGATGATGTCGATGATCGCGTCGCGCTACGACATTTCGCGCTTCGGGGCGGAAGTCATGCGCGGCTCGCCGCGGCAAAGCGACCTGATGATCATCGCGGGGCGCGTTTCGAACAAAATGGCGCCGGTGATCCGCCGGCTATACGAGCAGATGCCGGAGCCGAAGTGGGTGATTTCCATGGGCGCTTGCGCCACATCCACCGGCGTATTTTCCAATTACGCTCTGGTTCCGGTGAATCAGGTGATTCCGGTGGATGTGTACGTGCCGGGATGCCCGCCCCGGCCCGAGCAATTGATTTATTCCATCACGCTGCTTCAGAAAAAGATCGAGCAGGATAAGCACACCTTCGCGAAAGTCTTAAACCTCGCATAGCTAGCGGCTTGGCGCTAGGCCGGCTGCCGCCGGCGCGCTTCCCATGGGCGGGGCGGCTTGTGATTGGCGTCGCGGCGCTCTACGCGATCATAGAGGTGCTCATCGGAAACGGTGCCCAGCGAGAGATTGTAGAGGCTCGTCAGGCCCAAGCCTTCCCGGAGGTCTTCGTCGAACGCGTGAAGCGCTTTGAGTTGCGAGGCCAGCGCCGGCAACAGGCGGCCGGAAGGCGTTTTCAAGAACATTTGATAGCCGGCGTTCACCAATTCGGCAATCTCGCCATCGACCAGCAGGCCCGCTTTTCCCATTTTGATGTTGCCCGGCGCGATCTCTTCCACAATGGCCCCGTAGCCGTTGCGCGTCACGCGGGCTTTGCCCGCGCCGAGAGGCTGCGCCTCGAAGTGGAACTGCTTCAAGTTTGCGATGCGCTCGTCAAAGGTCCACTGATGGGGCTTTTCGCGGCGAAAGAACATAAACGACTATTATAGGCCGCCGTCCGCACATTTTCGCATGGGAACGCCAGCGGCCTGAAAGGGCGTCGCGCGGACACCGGGGACTCCGCTACCGCCTTTGCGGACGGATGGCTTCCACGCCCATATACGGCCGCAGGGCTTCAGGGACAATCACGCTGCCGTCGGCTTGCTGGTAATTCTCGAGAATCGCCAGCCAGGTTCGCCCGACGGCGAGGCCGCTGCCGTTGAGCGTGTGCACATAGTCGGCCTTGCCTTTGCCAGACTTCGCTCGAATGGAAGCGCGGCGCGCCTGATAAGCCTCGAAATTCGAGCACGAAGAAATCTCTTTATACTCGTTCAACCCGGGGAGCCAGACCTCGATGTCGTAGGTTTTGGCGGAACTGGCGCCCATATCGCCCGTGCATAGAACGACAGTGCGGTATGGCAGGCCCAGGCGCACGAGGATATCTTCCGCGTCGCGCGTCAGCGATTCGAGCTCGTCATAGCTGTTATCGGGGCGCGCGAATTTCACCAGCTCGACTTTCTGGAATTGGTGCTGCCGGATAATGCCGCGCACGTCGCGGCCATAAGAGCCTGCTTCGCTGCGAAAGCAGGGCGTGTAGGCGCAATACTTCAGGGGTAGGTTGTCGAGGTCCAGCGTCTCGTCGCGGTGCAGATTGGTCACCGGAACCTCGGCCGTGGGCGCCAGCCAAAAATCCGTGCTTTCGAGCTTGAACAGATCCGCCGCGAATTTGGGCAACTGCCCTGTGCCGAACAGGCTGGCGGAGTTCACCATAAACGGAGGGAGCACCTCGGTGTAGCCGTGATGCTGGGTATGAACGTCCAGCATGAAATTGACGAGCGCGCGCTCCATTCTCGCGCCCAACCCCCAGTAGACGGCGAAACGCGCACCCGTGATTTTCGCCGCGCGGTCAAAATCCAAAATGCCCAGTTCCGGCCCGAGATCCCAGTGGGCTTTGGGAGTAAAGGAAAACGAGGGAGGCTGGCCGCAGCGCCGCACTTCCACGTTGTCCTCGGCGCTCTTTCCCGTAGGAACGGATTCGTGAGGAGTATTCGGCAAGGTGGCCAGCATCTGCCGGTATTCCGCGTCCAGGGCCTCGGCCCTTTTGTCAAGTTCGGCCATTTGGCCGTCCATTTCGCGGATCTTCTGCTGCCGCCCGGAGGTATCCTGGCCAGCCTTTTTTAGCTTTCCGATTTCCTGTGTTTCCGCGTTGCGCCGAGCCTTTAGGGCTTCGGATTCCGCTAACGCCGCGCGGCGCTCCGCGTCGAGTTTGCGGAACGCTTCCGCGTCCACAGTGAAGCCGCGGTCGGCTAGCCGCTTGGCGATGGCGTCGAGATTATTTCGAAAAAAGGAAAGGTCGTACACGCGACTGCCCCCGAGTCGCTAGTTCCTGTCGGCGATATCCACCCAGGCCTTGCCGGGCGCTTCGCCGGTGTATTCGGCGCGCGGCCGGATCAGACGATTGTTGTGATACTGTTCCAGAATGTGCGCCGTCCAACCGGACATGCGGCTCACCGCGAAAATGGGGGTAAAAAGATCGACGGGGATCCCCAGCGAATAGTAGGTGCTGGCGGAGAAGAAATCCACGTTGGCGTTCAGATTTTTCGCCTCCTTGGCGTATTGCTGAATGGCGTTGGAGATCTCGTAAAGCCTGACGTGCCCGGTGCGCTCGCCCAGTTCCTTGGCCATATTCTTGAGGAACGCCGCGCGCGGGTCCAGAGTGTGGTAGACGCGGTGCCCCAAACCCGGGATTTTGGTCTTGTTTGCGAGCATCGATTTCGCGCGATCAACCGCTTCTTCCGGAGTTTTGATGGTGAGCAGCAGCTTGATGACGTCCTCATTGGCGCCGCCATGCAGGGGACCTTTCAAGGCGCCGATCGCGGACGTCACGGCGGAATAGATATCCGAGAGCGTCGCGGCGGTGACGCGCGCGGCGAATGTGGAGGCGTTCAGCTCGTGCTCGGCGTGCAGCACCAGCGCCACGTCGAAGGCGCGCTCCATTACTTCGTCGGGGCGTTTACCGGTCAGCGTGTAAAGAAAATTCGCGGCGAAACCCAATTTCGGATCGCCCGGAACCACGGCGTTTCCGTTCCGCAGGCGATCGAAAGAACTGACGATCGTCGCCGTCTGAGCCATCAGCTTGAGGGCTTTGGTCCGGTTGGCCTCCGGCGACATATCCTGAGCCAGCGGATCGTAGAGCGCCAGCATGGACACGGCCGTGCGCAGCACCGACATGGGAACGGCGCCCTTCGGCGCGCTTTTGAGGAAGGATTCGACCGGCGCCGGGATCTCCCGGTGCGCGACCAAGCCGGCCTTGAGTTGGTCCAGTTCGCTCTGCTTGGGCAGGCGACCGTTCCAAAGAAGAAAAATGACCTCTTCAAAGGTCGCCTTCTCACCCAGCGTTCGGATATCGTAACCCTGGTAACTGAGGATTCCCGCTTCGCCGTCTATGAAGCAGAGCTGCGATTCGGCTGCGATGACGCCTTCTAAACCGCTGACTGTGGCTGCTGGCATGCCCCTGTTGGCCTTAACTCCTGATGGATTTCAGCGCGCTATATCGCGCCCCAACGAAGCTTCATTCTATCACTCGCGTGGGCTGCCATATCATCAAGATTATGCCGGAAAGCAGCACGCTCTTGCATCGGGCATGTTATTGGAAGCAGACAGAGATGGCGCAGTTCTTACTTCAGCAAGGCTCTGACGCCAACGCCGCGACGCGTGACAGCTTTCTCTATATCCGGCCGCTGGGCTGCGCCGTTGCGACTGCCCATATTCCCAATCCCAGCGATAGCGAAGACGTGGTGCTGGAGTTGGTGCGGCTGCTGTTGGCCCACGGAGCTGAGATCAACGGCCGCCGCCGCGATGGCCTCACCGCTTTGCATGGCGGGGCATATCGCGGCCACGTTCGCGTCATTAAGCTACTTCTGGAAAACGGCGCGGATCCGAGTATCCGGGGCAATGAGGACGGCGGCCCGCATGCGGGCCAAACGGCTATGGATGTCGCAGCTTCGCAAGCACGGCAGGAGGCATGTGAGGAACTGGCTCGATTTGTGAAGCACCGATCTGAGGTGACGCCGAAACGATGAACCGGCGGGATTTCTTGGGTGGATTGAGCGCCGCGGCGCTCGGCGGCAGGGCGGTCTTCGGGACGCCCCAATCGCACGGTTCGCGTCCGGATCAGCCCGAGACGCCTGAAGAAAAGGCCGATTTCACGGTTCGGATTGGGCGCGTGGACGTAGAACTTGCGCCAAAGAAAGTGATCCGGACCACCGGATACAATGGCACAGCGCCAGGACCCATCTTGCGGATGCGGGAGGGTCGGCATGTCAGCATCGACGTCTATAACGAAACCGACATTCCCGAGTTGGTTCACTGGCACGGACTGAACACTTCGCCCGAAGATGATGGGTCGATGGAAGAAGGCACGCCGATGGTGGCGCCGCGTTCGCGGCGGCGCTATTTTTTCAAGGCGGCTCCCAGTGGAACGCGCTGGTATCACACGCATACTACGGCGAAGCGCAATCTCAACCGCGCTCTCTACACCGGCCAGTTTGGGTTTCTCTATATAGAGCCTGCGAGCGAGCCGGGAGATTACGATCAGGAGATCTTCCTGGCGTTTAAGGAGTGGGATGCGTATTTTTCAACCATGGGCGGCGACGATAGCGCTGAAGTTGCCTACAAGGCGTTCTCGGTCAACGGCCATTCCTTGGGTCATGGCGAGCCGATCCGGGTAAAGCAAGGACAGAGGCTACTGCTGCATGTTCTGAACGCCAGCGCGACGCTGGTGAGGAGGATCGGCTTCAGTGGCCATTCATTTGAGGTCCGGGCATTGGACGGGAACCCGGTCCCGCGGAGAGCGAAGGTGCAGGCTCTGGAGCTTGGACCCGCCGAGAGAGTGGACGCGATCGTGGAGATGAATCGGCCGGGAGTGTGGATTCTCGGAGCAACGCGGGATGGAGCGCGGGCGAAGGGGATGGGAGTTGTGGTGGAGTATGCCGGACGCAGCGGCCCTCCGCAATGGATCGCTCCTCCCGAGCAACCGTGGGATTACACAGCCTTCGGGTCCGCTCCGAACCGGCCAGAGCCGGAGGAGAGGCGCGTGCTGGTATTTGAAAAGAAATTCGCGGGCCGCAATTGGGTAGATAACTGGACCGTTAACGGAAAATCATTTCCTAAGACGGACGCGGTGCGCGTGCAAAGCGGGCGGCGATACAGGCTGGTGTTCGACAATCGAAGCGACGAAGCCCATCCGGTGCATTTGCACCGGCATTCGTTTGAATTGGCGAAAGTGGGCGCGGCGGCGACGGGGGGCGTAGTAAAGGACGTCGTAATGCTTCCGCCCATGGCGCAAGTGGAGGCGGATTTGCTCGCCGACAACCCGGGACCTACCCTTTTTCACTGCCATAACCAGACCCACATGGACTATGGATTCATGGCGATGTTCGAATACGTGTAGCCGGATGCGGCTGCTCTCAATCGCGAGTTTCGCCGCGTTTCTCGCCGGCTGCGGCTCTGCGCCTGGGCCGCAAGAACGGGACGAAACCAGACAGCCCTGGTATTCGCAGGCGGTCGAGCAACTGGCCGCGCTGAATGCGCAGGCGGAAGGCTTTTTCAAGAGGGGCGAATCCGATCAGGCCGCGGAGCTGATTAAAGAGGCGCAGCCGGTCCAGCGCCGGCTGCTCTCGGTCCGGTCGCCGACGCTGGAGGCCATGGAAGCGGTATCCGATCTGGACGATCTGTATGGGCGGATGCTTCTTTCCAATCGTCACTACGGATGGGCGCGACTATTTTTCCAGAAGAACCTAGCGCGTTGGAAACACTGGAGCCCGCAGACGGAGGAAACCGCCCGCAGGCTCAAGAAAACCGAAGCCGAAATCGCGGCATGCGACCAGCGCCTCGGCGAGTGAAGATCCTACTTCTAATTGCTCTCCGTTACTTTCCGCGCTCGGCTCCGATGTGGATGAGGTCGCGGTTGTTTTCCTGGCAGATGTACTCCATCAATTCCTGGCCTGGGCGCCAAGTCGCGGTGGTGACCACGGTCCACGGCTTGGTGTAGTATTCGGGATCGTCGATGGTGGCTTCCAGGCGGAGCGTGTTCATATTGGGCCGCGTGTATTTTTCGGTGACCTTCAACTGCTCGCCGTGCGGATGTCCGGCCGCGTCGAGCCAAGTCTCGGTGTTAAAGCCCACCGAGTTCACGACCAGCGTGTCGCCTTCCCAATGGCCGACCGAATATCCAAGAAAAGTTGGATTGGGGTCCTTAGGCAACTCGCGCCCATCCATCCAGATGATGCGCCAGACATGCGCGCCGCCTTCGTAGATGAACAGGATGCGGTCCTGCATCTGGAAAATCTCGGTGGGATAAGGCGTGTACATCATACGGGGAACGCCCGGGGGCAAACAGAAACCCTCGGGATCGTCCTTCATCTTGCTATCCTGGCGCGCTTGGAAGATCTTCACCGCTTGGGCGTTACAGGGAACCACGACGGGGGTGGTTCCATCGGGATTCGTCCCCTGAGTGGCCATGTTGACGATGTAGGGGACGTTCCACATGCCCTTCGCCAAGCCGCCGAAATCCGGCTTGCCGGCATTGACGCCATAGGCTTCTTTATTATCGGGCAGACGCGGGGCTGGAGCGGGTTCGGCTTGCGCGGCGCGCCCACGGCCGCGAGCGGCGCCCTGCGCGCCGCGTCCGGCGCCGCGAGCGGCGCCAGCGTTGGCGGGCGGCGGGTCAGGCGTTCCCGCCACGCAGCCGCCCAGATAGTCGGGGCCGCCCTGCTGAGCACCCCGGCCCTGGGCGGCTGCCGGCAAGGACAAGAGGCAGAGGCCTCCCAAAAAAGCTACGCCGGCCAGAATCGAACGGATTGATATGGTCATGCTCTATTGTTTGTTTTCATTCTCCGAGGAAGCGGCAAACACTCGCTTGCCATCGGCCAGGGTTACGGTGCGGGCGTTGGCCAGGTGCGAGCCATCTTTGGCCAGCGAACCGCTCACGGTGACGACGTCGCCCTGCTTGAGCGAATTCCGGGTCCAGCCGGCCCGCATCAAGCCATTGGGGCTGCCGAGCTCGAACTCCCAATTGGTGACGGTTCCGGAATCGTCCTTCACATCGATATAGAAACGGGCGTGCGGATTCATCCATTCAACCTTGGTGACGGAGCCGGTCAGAGTTATGGGCTTGGAGGCGTCGTACTCGGCCGCAAAGGAATGGTGCGCCAGCGCGGGCATGGCGGCCAGCACCAATCCTGCAGCTCCCAGTAGCAGTCCTCCCCATTTGAAATTGTTCATCGCGAAAAAAACCTCCCTAAGAAATGTATCAGATCGATAAGGTATGGCGCTCGGAAACCCGCCCACGTTACAGGGATTCAGACTCGCCTGCCCATTGGGCCGCAAGGGTTTACGCACAACAAGGGAGCAACGCCGAGCTAGCGGCGCTGGATGGAAGGCTCCAGGGGTTGACTTTGCGGGCTTGCGGGTGCAGGATGCGGGCAGGGAGGCGCATATGCGAGCAAGCTCTTCCACGTTGGAACGCGCGGCCGACCTTCATGAGCCGGTTAAGCACGTGCTTCGCCAGAAGGATGCGGCATTGTGGTGCACATCCCCGGATTCCACGGTTTACGACGCCATCGACGAAATGTCGAAGCGGCATATCGGATCGCTGGTGGTGATGAGCGAAGGGAAGCTGGCGGGGATCGTGACCGAGCGGGATTACGCGCGCAAAGTCATCCTGCAGGGCCGCCATTCAAAACAGACTCTGGTTCGCGAAATCATGAGCACGCCGGTGCTGTACGTAACGCCGGAGACCAGCGCAGGCGAATGCATGCGGCTGATGACGGAACGGCGCGTGCGGCATCTTCCGGTAATGGAGGGCGACCGGGTTATGGCGGTGATCTCGATCGGCGACCTGGTGAACTGGCTGGTAAGTTCGCAGCAGGACACGATTCATCACTTGACGGGCTACATCGCGGGGGCCTATCCGGCTTAAGCGGCCGACTCGATGGCGGCGTATCCGCAGCCGACGAGGGCTAAAAACATTCCGAGCACTTCGCTGTCGCCCCAATTGACCTCAAAATAACCGGCGAGCATGAAGGCGGCGATGGCGGCGACAGCGCCGCGCAGCAGCCAGCGTGCTTCTGAATCGGGCGACAGACGAGCTAAGGCGCGCGCGAAATCATAGAGGGCGCGGCCAAAAAACCACAGCAAGGCGGCCAAGGCGGGCAAGCCGCGCTCGGCGGCGTAGTGAAAGTAGATGTTGTGGAGATGCGCGTAGTAGCCGGTGGGGAGGGGGTGGGGAGCGTCGGGGGGAAGGTAGCGGGCAAAGTTCGGTCCTACCTGCTCCGGGCCGAGTCCCAGGAGGGGATGCGCTTGGATCATTTGCCAGCCTACGCGGCGGAGCAAGGCGCGATGCTCGTTGGAGTCCATGTCGCCATGAGGACGGACGATGGAGACGATGCGCTCGCGGAGCATGAAGGGATTGGCCACAAGCCCGACGGCGAGAGCCAGGGGAAAGGCGAGGATCAGCCATCGGCGCTTCAGCCAGACCAGATATGCGGCTCCGGCGGCGGCGGCGCCCCACATGCTGCGGGTTTCGGCCGCCACCAACGCGGCCGCCGCGAGGCACAGGGCGGGGATGAGCCAAGCGGCCGCGCGCCTATCACGCGAAAACAGCAGGAAGGCAAGCATCAGCAAGACCGCCAACATCATCTGGCCGCTGAAGGTCATCCAGTGGTCCATGAATCCGGTGATCCGCGAGGCGACATAGGCCGCATAGAAATTCATGTGAGCCGCGCGGGCCGCTTCGTATTTTCTGGCGAACTGCTCTAGGCTCAAGATTGCCGAGGCCGAGGCGGCCAGGGCCCAACCCAGCACGACGGCTCGAATCTGGCGCATGCCGCGGACCGCCGAGACCACGAGAAACAACATGAGGTAGACATAGAATTTCTTGATCTGCGGAAGGCCGCGCTCGAGATCGGAATGGGCGGCGGCAGAGATCAGAGTCCAAACGATCCAGGCCGCGAGGGGAAGGGCTACCGGCGGAAAGCGAAATTTCGTCCGGGCCGCGACCACGGCTACGAGAGCGAATCCCATCAGAATCTGGAAGGCGGCGATGGAGATTTCGGTGGCGACCGCGGCCGCGGCGGTGAGATAGAAGGGAGATTGCGCGATCCAGAGACGCTGGTTTGCCGCCGGCGCGGCCGTAGCGGCCATAATCAGTCGTATCGGGGGACGGAGGGGTCTACTGTGAGGCTCCAAGCGTCGATGCCGCCGGCCATGCTTTGGCACGCCTCGACGCCCTGTTCGCGCAACCAGCCGACCACGCGCAGGCTGCGGACGCCATGATGGCAATAGACGATGAGCGGAGCCTCGGCGGCGAGCGCTTCCAATCGAGGCAACTCGGCCGGCGCCTGGCGCATGGGAATGAACTCGGCGTTTTCCAGGCGCGCCAGGGCGAATTCGGATGGCTCGCGCACGTCGATCAAGTGAAGCTTTTCGCCGGCGGCCAGGCGGCGCTTCACCTCGCGCGGCGAGATCTCAAGCGCGAGCGGCATATAGCCTACACTAGCAGTTATGGGCAAGGACCGCTCCGTTTTGGAAAAACTGAAGCAGGCGCTTCGGCGCGTCTTGCGTCGCGGCGAACCCGAGCATCCTGACGATCCCTACGCGCTGGTCGGCGCGCCGAAGAAACCAGGGCCGCCCGTACGAAGCGCTGCTGCCGCCGTGAGGCCGGAAGCGGATTGCTGAGCGCGGTCGAGCGCAGGGCGCTCGAAAAAACGAAGCCACGGGCCGAGAGGGTGCTCGAAAAAACGAAGCCATTTGTCAAAGATCGGAGGCGGCAATTTTGCCAGCCCTGGCCTCCGTTATACAAGCTTTTGGGGCGGCCGAGAGGAACTGGATTCGTAAATGATTGCAAGGGCGCGAGATCGGATTGGGGAGGCGCGGTTACCGGCTGTGGAAGGACGGCGGCTACTGGTCGCTGCCCGGTCCGCCGTCGCCGGCGGAGCCGCCGGATACAATCCGGCCATCGGGCAGGGTGACGCGGCGCGCGTCGATCAGATGCGAGCCGTCCTTGGCGAGATAGCCGTCCACAATCAAGGTATCGCCGAGCTTGATGTCGCCGCGCTTGAATCCGCGCCGGGAAAGAGCGCCGGGCGAGCCCGCCTCGCAGCTCCAGCTCACCACGCTGCCGTCGTCGGCGGCCACATCCATATAGAAATACGAATGGGGATTGGTCCATTCGATTTTGGTGAGCTTGCCTTTGAGGCGAATGGCTTTGTTGCCATCGAACTCGGCGGCGAAGGAATGATGCGCGGCGGTTGGAATGGCGCAAAGGCAACCCAGGGCGATCATGGCGGCGAAAGCGTTGTTGTAGACTGCCATATAGATCGAGCATAGGGTGGGGGCCGGCAGGTGTCAACGGGCGACACGGGGCGCACGCAGAAGCCACCAGGAGGGGCGAGCCATGAAGCTTGGAATTCCGATTTTAGCGGCGTTATCGGTGGGTTTAGGGCAGGGGCAAACCACGAAGCCGGCTCCGCGAGCCGCCGACGGGCATCCGGACTTGAGCGGCTATTGGAAAAATATGCCGGGAACGACGCCGGTGGGCAACATCGGCAAGGATCTTCCCGGATTCAAGCTGCCGCTGACGCCCGCAGGCGAAGCGGCCTTGCAGCACAACCTTACGGCCACCATCGATCCCGAGAGCCTGTGCATTATCGGCGGGATTCCGCGGCACAATGGCAGCGGGCTTCCGTTTGAGGTGTTGCAGACGGCGAAGAAAGTGGCGTTTCTTTACTTTTACAGCTACTATCGGTTAATTCCCATCGACGCCTCGCGCAAGCACAGCGAAGATCCCGATCCCTCGTTTTTCGGGGAAGAACTGGGCCATTGGGAGGGCGACACGCTGGTGATCGACTCGACGGGCTTCAAGGACGAGAAAGTGTGGATCGACGAGAACGCCAATCCGCACAGCGACGCCTTGCACGTCGTGGAACGGTGGACGCGTCCCGATGAAGGCCATATTCACGTGGAAACGCTGATTGACGATCCGAAATTCTACACGCGGCCATTTAATTATTCGCGGACGTGGATTGCGGGTTCGGCGGGCGAGGAGCTGCACGAGTATTCGTGCAGCGAAAACAATGTGGACCGCGAACATCTGGGCTTCGGGCCGGGTCCCATACGAAAGGATGGAACGCGGGGATATGACAATCCGGCGCCGTTGCCCCCGCCGATTCCGAGGAGTAGGCAGCAATAGGCCGAATAGCTTATCGACAAATACTTTCGCATTCGATTGACATTGACACGGCAGGAGGGAAGGAATTTCTCGCGCGGCGTTACCTTTTCCCCCCGTTCCACGTCTTTTCTACCGGAAGCGAAGTTAAAGCTCAAGCGTAAGCTTTTGATGGGCTTCCAGAGGGCTCACAGTCCGAGCCAATCATATTTTAAATCTTAAGAGGACATTACTAGAATGAAACTCACGAAGTTGACGCTTGGATTTGCTACGCTGGCGCTCGGAATTATGAGCGCGGCGTCGTCTTATAAACTCACATTGACTGACCCGGCCTGGGTCGGCGACACGCAACTGAAACCCGGCGAATACAAAGTCGAGATGCAGGGCGACATGGCTGTGTTCAAGGGAGAGAAGCAGACCGTGCAGGCGGCCGCCGTGGAGGAAAAGGGCGAGAAGAAGTTTCCCTACACGAGCTTTGAATCGATGGATTCCAAAATCCAGGAGATCCATGTGGGCGGCACGAATCTGACGATCAAGCTGAAGGACGCTCCGGCCGCGACCAAAGCCGCCGGCAGCGGGCTGTAAAGCTTTCGCCGGGGTTTGGCGCGCGATGCATAATAGATGCTATCGCGTGCACGAACGGCTCCTTGCAATCGTTTTTTGCTGCGGCCTTGCGGGCGGCGCGATTTGGCTGGCGCCCGCACCGGCTAGCGGCCAATCTGTTCAACCCACGGAGACGGCGTCGCAGGACGCCGTTTTCGATTTAGAGGGCCAGCTCGAGCGGGGCGAGGCGACGCTCGACTACGACGCCAAGCTGGGCTACCTGCCGAGTCTGCTGAAACGGCTGGGGGTAAACGCGGATTCGCAAGTTCTGGTGTTTTCGAAGACCAGCTTCCAGCAGGCGCTGATCTCTCCCCAAAATCCGCGCGCCATCTTCTTCAACGACGATATCGCGATCGGAGCCGTGCCGGGCGGGAAGGTTTTCGAGATTTCCGCGCTGGATCCAACGCGAGGCGTGAAATTTTACACGCTCGACATGCAGCCCGCGAAGAACCCGCGCTTTCAGCGCGGCGGCCCGGTGTGCGGGGAGTGCCACGATCCCATCAGCGTGCTGACGCCGGGGCTAATGGTGACGTCCGTCATCCCGAGCGCGGACGGGACGCCGTTTTTTACGGGGGCTTTTTTTAACATTACCGATCACCGAACGCCGATCGCCGAGCGGTGGGGAGGCTGGTACGTCACGGGAAAATCCGAACCGCATATGGGCAACGCGGTGGCTCCCGATCCGGAACATCCGACGGAGCTGCAAAGCAAGGGGGCGCAAAATGTGCTGAGCCTCGCCGGGCGATTCGATCTTTCAAAGTATCCGGTTCCCACTAGCGACATTGTGGCGCTGATGACGCTAGAGCATCAGACGCGCATGATCAACCTTCTCACCAGCGTGGGCGCGCAAGCGCGCTCGCTGATCGAAAAAGGCAAGCTGGACGAGGCGGCCAGCCGCCGCCTGAATCAAGCGGTGGAAGAAATCGTAGGGTCGATGCTGTTCGCCGACGAGGCGCCGCTCCACGAGCCAGTAAAGGGCGTGTCGACATTCACCGAGACATTTTCGAGCCGCGGGCCGCGGGATAAGAAGGGCCGCTCGTTGAGGGACTTCGACCTTCAGAAGCGGATGTTCCGATATCCTTTGTCCTACATGGCGTACAGCGCGACCTTCGACAATTTGCCGGACGCCGTTCGCGGCCGCATCTACCAGCGCTTGTACGAGGTTCTGAGCGGGCGGGATCGTTCGCAAAAATATGCGCGAATATCGTCGGCCGATCGAACTGCTATTTTAGAAATTCTGCGGGACACTAAGCCGAATTTACCGGATTATTTCAAATAAATCGAGAGTGGAATCGGAGCAAGGGGCTGCTGGCGGCGGAGAACAGGAGCCGGGCAAGGCTCGACTCAGTGCGGCGACTCATGAAACCCAAGTCCGCTCAGGATCATGGGCGCGCACTTTTCCGCCCGCGCGGCTCTGGTTTTTGCCTGCTTCGCAGATGAAATGTAGAAGATGTGCGATTTTTTCCGGCCTGGCGTGAGGGCTGCGAACGCCGATTCCAGAGCCGGGTCCTCCTCCAGCTTCTTCAGCAACTCGCCGGGCACGGGGTACTGCAAAGGCTTCTTCAGGTCTAGCTTGGCCCCGGACTCCTCCAATTGGATGGCTTCGAGGAGGTAGCGCTTAAGGGCCGGCCGCAGGGCCGCAATCTCTTGAAGGGAGGTAAATTTAATCCATCGCCCGGCCTGCGTATGCTGTCCGATTTTTTCGAGGATGCGGTCGGGATCTTTGAGCAGCGCGCCCTTGAAGAACGAGAAGGCGCACGATTGCTTGAGCGGGATGACGATCGCGACGTTCCTGTTCCGCAAGGTAAAGCAGGGCTTGCCCCATTTGAGTTGTTCGGTCAAACGGCAGCCGAGAGCGATGCGGCGCAACTCGCCGGTTTCCTTGCGCCATTTGCCCGCAAAAGGAACTTTCATCGTTTCGGCTTCGCTAAAACGCGCCTATCTTTTTTCCGGCAGCGCGAAGACGTACAACTGCGCGCCGTAGTTGGGATAGTGGACATCCGGGTCGAGGATGCTGGGCACCATGCGGGGGCTGCCGCCGCCGAGGCCGGTAGAGACAGCGATATACTGGCGGCCGTTCACGCTGAACGACAGAGGGAAGCCTTGCACCGAAGTGCCCAGGCGCGTTTCCCAGAGGATTTTCCCGGTTTTGGCGTCGAAGGCGCGGAACATACGGTCCATATCGCCGACAAAAGCCAAGCCGCCGGCAGTGGAAAGCACGGCGGTCATAAAAGGCGAATGTTGCTCGTATTTCCAGTTTTCTTTGAGGGTGCGAACATCGTAGGCCGCAAGCTTGCCGACGTTGCCGTTGGCTCCTGGCATTTCGAAGAAGCGGCGGGCGGCTCCGCCGGCGTTGCCGCCGCCTTCCACAAACTCCACCTTCTGCGCTTTCATCTCCTGGCAGCTTTGCGCCACGGGGATGATGATCTGATTACCAGGCGGGTAATAGGTGGAAGCGTGCCAGTTGTGGCCGCCTTCGGAAGTCGGGCAGCTTTGGACCCATTGGTCGAAATTCTGCTCGACGATATCGTTGCGGTAATGAGGCTCGCCGGTCTGCGGATCGAAGGAATCGTAGACATTTTGAAACACCGTTTCCTTATGGCCGAGGTACTTGCCATTGGTGCGGTCGAGCTTCCAAAGAATGCCGACCTTGCCCGCGCTGAACACCAGTTTCTGGCCGTTATCGTCGACCAGCACGCGCTCGAAAACTTCGTCCAGATCGAGCGACTCGCCGGGGGCGTGCGAGAAATACCACTTGAGCTTACCGGTATCGGCGTCCAGGGCGACGGTGGAGTTGGCGAACAGGGTGGCGCCGTTGCCGGAGCCGCGGCTGATGCGCATCCAAGGCTTAGATTGAGCGGTGCCCCAATAGGTCAAATTCAAATCGGGATCGTAGCTGCCGGTAATCCAGGTGTCGCCGCCGGCCCGGAACAGGTCGGGGAGCGAACCCCAGGTGTCGCCGCCGGGCTCGCCGGTCTTGGCGATGGTGTAGAACTTCCAGGCCAATTTGCCAGTTTCGGCGTCGTAGGCGCTGATGAAACACTTCTCGCTCTGATAGCGCGAGCAGCCGGCGCCGCCGAGGCCCTGGACCAGTTTGCCTTTGATCACGATGGGGCCGCTGCTGGTGGAATAGGTGGTGACGCTGCGATCGCCGATGACGGTGTCCCAAACATTTTTTCCGGTGCGCGCGTCCAGAGCAAAGATATGAGCGTCGCCGGTGGTGACGTAAATCTTGTCGTCATACATGGCCAGGCCGCGCTGGGAGTTGCCGGCGTCGGTATCGCCGATGCGGTTTTCCCAGATCAGTTCGCCGGAGCGCGCGTCCAGGGCCTGCACGATATTGCCGGGATTATTGATGAAGATCACGCCGTTGTGGACGATGGGGGCGGATTGATTGGTTCCATTATTGATGGCCCAGGTCCACACGAGGCGCAACTCGTTCACGTTGGCGGTGTTGATTTGATTCAGCGGGCTGAAATTGCTGGCCTTATAATCGCGGCGGATCATGAGCCAGTCATTGGGGTCTGGATTGCGCAGCATGGCGTCGGTGACGCGGGTGAAGTTTTTGGCTTCTCCGGACACGGTAAGTCCGCGGGGAGCGGCGGGGGCCTGTTTGCCGGCCTGCTTGCCGGCTTTGGCCTGCTTGGCCGCGCCGGCGGCGCCGCGAGCCTGCGCGACAACTTGCCCGGGGGCGTAGTTGCGGATGGGGACGGCGTTGGCCGCGGCGAGAGGGGCCGCGCCGGCCTGGGCTCCATTCGACTCCAGGATGAAGGCGGCGATGTCGATGTAGTTTTGCTGGCCGAGCGTCGCGTTGCCGGGAGGCATGGCGGCCTCCATAAAAGCGATCAGATCGCCCGCGGTGCGGCCGCCCCAGTTGGCGAGGAACTGCGAGCCGGCCAGTTGCGGCGCGTCGTTGCGGCCGGCCAAATCCGCGCCATGGCAGCCCGCGCAATTGGCCTGGAAGACGGTGCGGCCGACGGCGGCCTGATCGGCGGTGAAAGGTCCGGCGGGACGCTGCTGGCCGGTGAGGACCAAAACGCCGCAGACGGCGGTAAACACGGAAGCTAGGATCAGGTGATTTCGAAACGTTCGCACGGAGGAACTCCTTGTGTCAGTTTTAGCCGCAGCTTGTTATTTCAACAGCCAGCCCCAAAGGACGCCTTCCGCCTGGGTCTTTTCGCTGTAAATCTGAACGTACAGGCCGTTTTTCCTGAGATTCGTCAACTGCTGGGGCGTCAGGTCGGCGGAGCCGTTGATCGTGCCGCTGGTGGCATTGGTGATGGCAAGGGGGGCGATGACGGGGCCGCGGACGCCTGCCATGACTCCGCCGCGGAGTTCGGCCATGGTGGCCGGGGCCTTCAGCCCCTCGAACGATCCGGTGATGGAAAGCTTGTTGCCCGAAAGGGTAGCCGTGAGCGATCCCGAGCCGGCCAGATCGGGCCGAGTTTTTTGATCGGCCGGGACGGGCGAAAGCCGAACCTTGTAGGTCTCCTGCCCTTGCGCGGCGAGCGCCGCCGCCAGCCAGATTAGACACGCCGCCGAGCCAGCCGCCCTCCAAGCCTTCATCGCCATTGTTCGCCTCATAAAAGACCAAGGTTCGATTGTATGCGATTTCCGGCGGGATTGCAGCCTTGTCCGGTCCGCTACAATCGTGCTGAGCCATGCCGACCCGCAGCCTTCTGGAAGAACAACTCGAGCGCATGCGCCGGGACTGGGACGAGCGGGCGCGTAAAAACGCCCGCCACTTTGTCGACACCAGCCGCGCCGATTGGAGCGACGAAGAATTTTTCGCCTCCGGGGAAAAGGCCGTCGCCGAAGACATTCTCACCGACATGACCAACATCTGCCAGGGCAAAGATCCGAAGTCGATGCGGATTCTGGAGATCGGATGCGGCGCGGGGCGGCTCACGCGCGCGCTTTCCAACATTTTCGGGGAGATCCATGCCGTGGATGTGAGCGGCGAAATGATCGCGCAGGCCCAACGGGCGCTTGCCGACCGGCCCCATGTCCATCTGTATCGAAACAACGGCTGCGATCTTTCCGTGCTGCCGGAGGTGGAATTCGACTTTGCTTATTCAGCCATCGTGTTTCAGCACATACCCAGCCGCGAGATCATCGAAAATTACGTGCGGGAGGCGGGCCGGCTGCTGCGCGCCGGAGGTCTTTTCAAATTTCAGGTTCAGGGCCACGCGAGCGTGGACAGCGATCCGAACGACACCTGGGTGGGGGTTTCGTATTCCGAGGAGCAAGCCAAGGCCCTGGCCTGGCGCTGCGGATTCGAGCCGCGTTATATGTACGGCGCGGGCGATCAGTATTTCTGGCTATGGTTCTTTAAGGCATGACGATTTCGTTTCCTCCGGTTTCCGAACAGTTGGAATATCTGAAGAAGGGCTTCGTGGAGATTATCCGCGAGGAAGAGTTAAAGGAGCGTCTGGAGCAGTCGGCGAAGACGGGGCGGCCGCTGCGAGTGAAGGCGGGCTTCGATCCGACCGCGCCGGATCTTCACCTGGGCCATACCGTGCTTTTGCGCAAACTCAAACACTTTCAAGATTTGGGCCACACGGTCATCTTTTTGATCGGCGACATGACCGGCCTTATCGGGGACCCGACGGGACGCAACGTCACGCGTCCGCCAATGACGCGCGCCCAGATCGAGGAAAACGCCGAGACGTATAGAACGCAGGTCTTCAAGATTCTGAATCCCGAAAAGACAGAGATCCGTTTCAACAGCGAATGGCTGGAGCCGATGAAGTATGAGGACATCGTGCGCTTGTGCGGCCGGTACACGGTCTCGCGGATTCTGGAGCGGGACGATTTTTCCAAACGCCTGAAAGCCGGCGCGCCGATTTCGGTGCATGAAATGCTTTATCCACTTGCGCAGGGCTACGATTCGGTGGCGCTTCAATGCGACATAGAACTGGGCGGAACGGACCAGAAGTTTAACCTGCTGGTGGGGCGCGAGCTCCAGCGCGATTACGGCCAGGCGCCGCAGATTATCGCGACGACGCCTTTGCTAGAAGGCATTGACGGGGTGGAGAAAATGTCGAAGTCGAAGGGCAACTACATCGGCGTCGCGGAGCCGGCGAAGGCGATGTACCGCAAAGTGATGGGCATCAGCGACGAGTTGATGTGGCGCTATTGGGAGTTGCTGACCGATCTCTCGCTGGGCGAAATCGCGGAGATGAAGCGGCGCGAGCCGATGGAAGCGAAGATGGATCTGGCGGCGCGCATCGTGGCGGATTTCCACTCACCGGAGAGCGCCCGGCAAGCGGCCGAGGATTTCGATCGCGAGGTGAGGCAGGGCGGAAAGCCAAGGGACATCGGGCGCGGCCAAATGGCCAGCGGCGGACGTTTGGCCTCGGCGCTCACTGTGGCGCTTCTTGCGCCCTCGCGCACGGAAGCCGAGCGCTTGATTAAAGCCGGGGCCGTGGAAGTAGACGGCGAGGTATGCAAGAATCCGGCTCTGGTGCTGGGCAAGGGTTTACATACCATCCGGGCGGGGAGGAAGTGGGCGGAAGTCGAGGTTACGTAAGGTTATTGCGGATTCTCAGACTTCGGGGCGTCCGGCAGGATGAAGGTCGTCTCACCCGGGCGCAGGAGCTTGAGCTGTTTCCGGATCTCCATCTCCTGCTCGCTGGGGCTGTCCTGGAGGCGTTTCAGGCGTTCGCGCCGCAACTGGTTTTCGCGCTCGAGGCTGGCGTTGCGTTCCTCGAGCCGACGGATTTCGCGGCGCCTTTCCATGAGCGCCTGCAATCCTTGCGGTCCGCGAAGGACGACCCAGCCGTAGGCGAACAGCACAGCGGCCGCAAGCGTCCAGCCCGCGATCCGGAGTTTGGAGGTCAAGTACCTTTATAACAGGTCCCTCCGCCGATAGCTGTTAGTCTAGAGCTTACACCGAAAGCTTTGCCGAAGCCTCATGTTTACGTATCCCGAATCCGTCCGGTTCCTTTACGAATTGGGCAACGAGATCAAGACCGCCAAGCTAGGCCTGGAGCGCATCCGCGCGCTGTTGTCGGCGCTGGGCGATCCGCAGCGCGCTTTTCGCGTCGTGCACGTAGCGGGAACGAACGGGAAAGGATCCACGTGCGCCATGATCGAGGCGGGCCTGCGGGCGGCCGGAGTTCGGACGGGCTTGTTTACTTCCCCGCATCTGATCGAACCGACCGAGCGCATTCAGATCGACGGGGCGCAGGTTTTGCCGGAGCAGTTTCTGCGGGCCTTTGAAACGGCGCATGAGACGGCGAAGAAGTGCGGCCTGGATTGCCACCCCACGTACTTCGAAACGGTCACCGCCATGGCGTTTTGGCTATTCCGCGAAATGGGCGTGGAGACGGCGGTGATAGAGACGGGCTTGGGAGGACGGCTGGACGCGACGAATGTGGTCGATCCCGCGCTTACCGTCATCACGGCCATCGATTTTGATCACGAGGCTTATCTGGGCCACACTCTCGAAGCGATTGCGAAAGAGAAGGCGGGGATTCTGAAACGGGGCGCGCCGGCCATTTTCGCGCGCCAGAGGCGGGAAGCGGAAGCGGTGCTTCAGGCGCGGGCGGCCGAATTGGGCGTTGCGGCGATTCGGGCGGAAGAGTTTCCGATCGAGAACCTGGAGATGGACGCGAAAGGCTCGCGTTTCAGCGGGCTGACGTGCCCGCTGGCGGGCGAGCATCAGGTGGATAACGCAGTGGCGGCGGCGCTGGCGTTGCGGGCGCTGGGAGTTGCCGCGGAAGGCATCGCGGAAGCGCGATGGCCTGGGCGGCTGGAGCACGTTTCGCCCAACCCCGACATTATCCTGGATGGCGCGCACAATCCCGCCGGCGCACGCGCTTTGGTCCGCTATTTGAGGCGATTCTATTCCGGCCGCCGCGTCTGGCTGATCTATGGCGCCATGCGCGATAAGGCCATCGAAGAGATGGCCGACATTCTATTTCCTGTTGCGGAGGAACTGATCTTCACAGCGCCCGCTTCCGACCGAGCCCTGCGTCCGGAAGCGCTGCAGGAGCTGGCCGGACGCGGGCAAACCGCGCCGGACATCGCGGGCGGGCTCGAGCTGCTGCGCCGCCGCGCCTCCGAGGAGGATCTTACGGAGGACGTGGCCGTGATCACAGGGTCGTTATTCCTGGTAGGCGAAGCGCGAGCGATATTTCAGAGATCAAGCGTTGCGGCGTGAGCAAGCCGGCCACGGCGGGAGCCGAAAGAATCGGCTAGGGGCGGACGCCTGCCATTTCGGGAACGGGCTCCTCGCGCAACAGATCCAGGAACGCCTGGGCCACGCCGTGGAAGCGCTTTTTCTTGCGGTGAACGATTCCCAACGGACGGAACAACTCCGCGCCGGCCAGCCGCACAGCCGCCAGCCGGCCTTGCGCGATGTCCTCGCGCATGGTCCGGAACGGCATGATGCTGATGCCGACATTATGGGTCACCGCTTCTTTGATCATCTGAATATTGTCGAAGTGAAGAGTCACGTTCACCGCGACGCCGTGGTCTTTGAGGAATCGATCCAAATGGCGGCGGATGGGGAGGTCGTCGTCGAAGGCAATAAAATCGACGCCGCTCAGTTCGCGAGGAGTAATGGAGCCGCCGCGGGCAGCCAAGGGATGCACGGGCGCGGCAGCGAGCACCATCTCTTCCTTGCGCCAAGGGATCACGGTGAGGTCGCGCCGGGCCTCAGGATAACTTATGAGGCCCAAGTCGGCTTCCCCCGCCAGAACCGCATCATAAATCTTTTCCGGGCGCAGATACTGCACTTCGAGCTTGGCTTCGGGGCGCCGGCGCGAAAACTCGCGTTCCAGCTCGACCATTTCGCTGAGGCCGACGGAGTAGATGGAGGCGAGCCGCAAGGTGCCCTCCACTTCTTCTTTGAGGCGCTGGAGGGCTGCTTCAAAGTCATCTTTCCTGCGGAGAATATCGCGGCAGAATTCCAGATAAAGCCGGCCGGCGGGGGTTACGGCCAGCGGGCGTGTGGAGCGGTCGAGGAGCTCGACGCCGAGGACCCGCTCCAATTCCTGTACGTGCTGGCTGGCGGCAGACTGGCTGATGCCGTTCATGGCCGCTGCCCTGCTAAAGCTGTGGGATTGGGCGATGTCTCTGAAAAGTTTGACGTTTTCGTAGGTCACTACTGATATAGTACATCAGTTTGACTAATAGTATTGGGCCGAGGCGTCGATCGGAGCGGAAGTGGAAGAGTAACGCGTTGGCTGTAAGGTTTCGTCATAACCACACCGGAGGTGGGAAATTCGTGTTTCGCGTGCCTGGCGGAGGCAAAGTTATCGGGTCTGCTCTGTACGCAGCGGCAGCTTGGGTGACGCTGGCTCAGCCCGCTTTGCAGAGCCGTAAGGTGGACGACGCGGCGCTCAAAAACGCCGCGCAGACAGGGGAAGAGTGGATCACCTATAACCTGGGATGGTCTGAGCAGCGGTTCAGCCGCCTGGATCAGATCAACGCCTCGAACGTGAACCGGCTGGGGCTGGCTTGGTACGCGGATATCCCAGCCGCGCCTGGCAATCCGCAGAACCGGCAGGAAGCGACGCCGCTTGTCTACAATGGCGCGGTCTATAGCATCACGCCGTGGAGCGTGGTCTATGCGCTGGACGCGCGGACGGGAAAGGAGCTGTGGCGGTCGGATCCGGAGGTGAATCAGCAGGTTTGGCAATCGCGGATCTGCTGCGGAGTGGTGAACCGCGGCATCGCGCTGTATCAGGATAAAGTCATTGCGCCGGTGGTGGATGGACGATTGCGGGCGCTCAACATGGCGACGGGCAAAATCGCCTGGGAAACGCGGGTTTCTCCGGCGGACATGCCGTACACAATCACCATGGCGCCGCGCGTGATCAAGGGAGGCAAGGTGATTGTGGGCGTGAGCGGGGGCGAGTACGGGGTGCGGGGCTACTTCGACGCCTACGACGCGGAGACCGGCAAGCAGGCCTGGCGCTTTTACACGGTTCCGGGGGATCCGTCCAAACCATTCGAGCAGCCGGAGCTGGCCGATTGGGCGAAGACCTGGAGCGGGGAGTGGTGGAAGATCGGAGGGGGCGGGCCGGTGTGGGGCGGAGTGGCCTACGATCCCGATGCGGACCTTGTATATGTGGGAACGGGACAGCCGGGTCCGTGGACATCGGTCCACCGAGGCAAGGGCGATAACCTGTGCACGGATTGCATTGTCGCGGTGCGAGGGGCCACGGGCAAACTGGTTTGGCACTACCAAACGACGCCCGGCGACGATTGGGACTATGACTCCATCGCCGATATCATGCTCGCGGATTTGACGATCGGGGGAAAGCCGCGGCACGTTCTGATGCACGCTCCGAAGAATGGATTTTTTTATGTGCTGGACCGGCATACGGGCGAGTTGCTATCGGCCGATCCGTGGGTGACGGTGACGTGGGCTTCCGGTGTGAACCTTAAGACGGGGCGGCCGACGATAAATCCGGAGGCTCGGTACGGAAGCGACACGGTGACGGTGATGCCGGGCCCGGGCGGGGGCCACGTTTGGCCGCCATGGTCTTACAATCCGGCCACGGGGTTGGTCTACATTCCCAGCACGAGCGGGAACGGATACGGCTACAACGCCGATCCCAACTATAGTCCGCAAGCGACCGACATTGGGCCAACGGGCCGGGGACAGATGAATATGGGAACCGGCCGGGGACGCGGCGGGGCGGGCGGGGGTCGAGGAGCAGGCGGAGTGGCGCCGGGCTTAGATCCGGCGGCCGCGGCCGCAGCAGGGGGAGGAAACGGAGGAGCCGGCCGCGGGGGTGCGGGCGGCGGAGGAGGGCGAGGGGCCGCGCCGGGCCCATTCCTTCCGTCTATCGGCCCGGAGGGGAGGGGGAATTTTCTGATCGCCTGGGACCCTGTTGCGCAAAAGGAGCGCTGGCGCGTGGCGGGCGGCTCGGCCGGCTTCAACCAAGGCGGCACTGTTTCCACCGCCGGGAATCTGGTTTTCGCGAGCGTGAATACGCGCTTGCTAGCTTTTCGCGCCGATACGGGCGAGCAGTTGCTCGACATCACCACCGGAGTTAGCCAAGCGGGGCCGCCCATGACCTTCATGATGGATGGCAAGCAGTACGTGGCCGTGGCGGGCGGTCCTGCCGGGGCGGGCGGGGGACGAGGAAACGGCGGGGGACGCGGAGCGGGAAACGCGGGTACGCCGCCCGCACCTGGTGCGGCGCCGTCGCGATTTTTGGTCTACGGCTTGGACGGAAAAGCGACGCTGCCGGCGGCGCCAGCGGCGCAATGAAATAGGGTTTCGAAGGCGTATACTGTTTAGGGATTTTCCAGGGGCGGCAGCCGCCTTGGAGCGGCATTCTTATGAAGCTGCGCCGCTACCATCGTTTACGCGCGACTCGCTGCGCAGACCTTTGCGCCTGGTCTCACGTAGGGGCTGGGCTTCAACTCCTTTCTGCAAGGCCGAATCCGCTCAGGCTTCGCCGCCCCCTTACCTGTCGGGTTCTATACTCACCTCCCCTTTTCGCTTAGATTATGGCTCCGTTAGGATGGGGTGTCAATGGGCCGCCAAGTCTAGACGAAACCGATAGCCCGTCCCATCACGCCGATTCCAAACCATAGAAACAGCGAGATTAAGGCGGCAAATTTGGCCGCGACGGGGGTGTAGAATTTGTCGATGGAGCTGGCCTTGCGGAAGATGGTGTAGTGGAACAAAATGGCGGAAAATAGGAACGCCATTTTGGGGAGAAAGGCCATGTTGTCGTAAGCTTTCATCGGCTCGGCCATGAAAAGCAGCCAGCCCGTAACCAGAATCACGATCAACGCCCACAGGATATAGCGCCGCAGCTCATTGGCGATGCGCCAAGGGGTCCAGTTGCGGATTCCGATGCCCAGGAGCCGAAAATCGAGCAGCATTATGGAGCCGAGCAGCACGACCAAAGCGAGAATGTGGATGGTTTCGGTAAGCGGAAAGACCCACGTGGTTCCCTTGATGGCGTTGCAAAGCCAGGTCTGGTCGCACCAGCGGAAGAATGGAATGGTCCAAGGCAAAAGGGAGGAGAAACTCACGTTTACAGATTATACGCCGTATAACGGCCGGCGAAAATCACCATGGTCCATGTGATCAGGGAACAGATGCCAGCGATTCTGGCTCGCGTGGGGGTGGGAATGGCGGTGTCCCATTGGGAAGCGGTGCGGTCAATGGTGGAGTGGAAGATCAAAGCGTTCAATCCCGCGATGATCAGGAAGATAACTTTGATGCGGAAATAGAGGCTGTTATAACACTTGATCGGCTCCGACCAGAACAGCAGCACGCCCGTGCTGATCATGAAGAAAAAACCCGTGAAAGTGATGGGCAGAAACTGCCATTTGACCTTGGTGACGGGATCGGTTGTCCACAACAAACCCACGAGGCGCAAATCGTACATCATGGTGGGGGCGATCATCAGAGCCAGACCGAGCAAGTGGCTGCCTTCTAAGACGGGAAAGACCAAAGTGGACTCGCGGATCTGAGTCCCAATGGAGGTGTCCTGGAGCCACTGGCAGAAACCAAGTATGGAGAACATTAGGGGGAGCCCTTTAAAACGACAACTTGCAAGCCTAGCACGGCAGAGAGCCTACACGCTAGGGCGCATCGGCAGCCTTCCAAGTTACGGGGACTCCGTCACAGGCCCTTTTGGGCCAGGAATTGGATCAGATCGACGACGCGGAGCGAATAACCCCACTCGTTGTCGTACCAGGCGACTACTTTCACGAGGTTGCCGCCGAGCACCTTGGTCATTTGCGCGTCGACAATGGAGCTGGCCGGATTTCCCAACATGTCGGTAGAGACGACGGGATCTTCGGTGTAGTCGAGGATGCCCTTGAGCTTTCCGCCAGCCGCCTGCTTCAGCGCGGCGTTCACTTGCTCGGCGGAGGCAGGTTTTGAGGTGACAACCACCAGATCGACCACGCTGACGTTCGGCGTAGGAACGCGCATCGCGTAGCCGTCGAGCTTGCCTTTGAGCTGGGGCATCACGAGCCCGATCGCCTTAGCAGCGCCGGTCGTGGTGGGGATCATGTTGAGGGCGGCGGCGCGCGCGCGGCGCAGATCCTTGTGCGGAAAATCGAGCACGTTCTGATCGTTGGTATAGCTGTGGATGGTGGTCATCGATCCCTTCTCGACGCCGAAGTTATCGGAGAGGACCTTCACGACAGGGGCGAGGCAGTTGGTTGTGCAAGAGGCGTTAGAGACGATGTGGTGACGCGCCGGGTCGTAAGCCGCGTCGTTGACTCCCAACACGATAGTGACATCCTCATTTTTGGCGGGCGCGGAAATGATCACCTTTTTCACCGTGCCGCGGATATGCTTGCAAGCCTCTTTGGCGTCGGTAAACTTGCCCGTGGACTCCACCACAATCTGCGCGCCCACGCTGGACCAATCGATCTGCGCCGGGTCTTTGACCGCGAAAATCTTGATTTGTTTCCCGGCGACGGAAATGGAGTCCTCATGGGCCTTGACCTCTTCTTTCAGCGGGCCGAGGATCGAGTCGTATTTGAGAAGATGCGCGAGGGTTTTGGTGTCGGTCAAATCGTTGGCGGCGACGAACTCGACGTTGGGATTGTGGAGGGCCGCGCGCACCACATTGCGGCCGATGCGGCCGAAACCGTTGATTCCTACTTTGACGGGCATGTTTAAGTTTATCAAGGGATGGCCGGCTTATATTTTCCGCTTCAAGGAAGGGCTTCTCATCGGCCGCGAGCTTGAGCGGGCACTCCATCAGCTCCGCGGAAATGCGCTGGGTCAGGCTGAGTTTGGCCCGGTCGAATTTCGCCAATCCGGCCAAGCCGTGGCGCGCACGCAGGCGATGCGCTTCATGTTTTACCTCCTCGGCTTGTTCCCGTAATGGTCTGCGTAATTGGGGGCCGTGAAAGTGGAGGAGCTCGCCTGGGGGTCCTCCGGCAACATGGCGGCGTTCCACGCCTCGTAGTCGGCGACCAATCGCCGGTAGAGGTCCGGCTGGCGGTCTTTCAAATTGGCCCGCTCGAGCGGGTCGTCCTTGACGTTGAATAAGAAGGTATTGTCCTCGATTTTGAGCCATTTCATATCGCCGTCGCGCACGGCGCGCTGGGCGTTGGCCTTGAAGCGCCAAAAGAGCTTGCGCGAAACGGGAGCGGCGCCTTCGGTCAAAACCGGGAGCAAGTTGATGCCGTCGGGCGGATAGGCGGGATCCGGCGATGCGCCGGCGGCCGCGAGCAGAGTGGGCAGCCAGTCCATGGAGATCGCAACCTGTTCGGTAACGGCTCCGGCGCGAACATGGCCGGGCCAACGGACGATGGCCGGGATGCGCAGGCCGCCTTCCAACAGCTCGCCCTTTTTTCCGGTGAAGGGCCAGGTATCAGAAAACCGCTCGCCGCCGTTATCGCTGGTGAAAATGACGATGGTGTTCCGGGCAAGGCGAGAATCGTCGAGTTGTTTCAGCACGCGGCCGATCTGCGCATCCATGGCCGTGACCATGCGGCCGTAGGTCGCCAGCGTGCCGCCGTCGAAATCCGTGAGGGCGCGGATACGCCGGGACTCGGCCTCATCTTCGGGGCCCTCCCAAGGCCAGTGCGGGGCGTTGAAATGGAGGCTCAACAAGAACGGCCTTCGAGCCTTGGCATAATCGGCGACTACTTTTACCGCGCGATCGCCGAGCAGATTGGTCAAATACCCGGCTTGCTCGATTTTGACGTCGTCGTCCCACAGGTCGCCGGTGTCGCTGGCGGCGTTGCCCATCTTGTGAGTGAAGTAGTCCACGCCGCCGCCGCGAAATCCCCAGAAATGGTCGTAGCCGCTTTGGAGAGGCCCGTATTGGGGCAATCGGCCGAGATGCCATTTGCCGAGGAGCGTGGTCCCATATCCCACCTTCTTCAACAGCGAAGGCAGGGTGGGATGCCCGGGCGGGAGACCGACGCGATCATTCGCGCTCGGGATGGGCTCTTGCAGTCCAACGGCCAGCCTGTACTGGTAGCGGCCAGTGATCAGGGCCGTGCGGGTGGCCGAGCAGACCGCCGAGTTGGCGTAGGCTTGAGTAAATTTCACTCCGCCGGCGGCCAGCGCATCAATATTAGGCGTCCTATAATCGCGCCGCCCGTAGCAAGAGACGTCGGCGTAGCCCAGATCGTCAGCCAGGATAAAAAGAATGTTAGGCGGATCGGCCGCGGAAGCCGGTTGCGAGGCCAGGGCCGCGGCGAGCGGACCGGCCGAGGCGGCGAGCACCTTTCGGCGCGTGAGTTTCATAGACGCTCCTGAGTCTTGATTCTAAGCGAAGAGCGCTGGCGGCATGGCGCGGGCGGCATGGGGGTAAACTGGCGGGCCGGACGGCTCGCACATTTGCCCTTCGGGATCGCAAGGCCAGAACATTTGAGGTAAATTTTGTTCTTTCGTGTCCTTTACAATAGACATTAGGCATGCACGGCCCGTACGCGCTGGGAGCGCTAAACCTCCTTTGTGACGTCAATTTTTGGGATTTGGCCAAAAGCTCGGATCCGGTGACGCTGGGAGTGATGGGGACCCTGGGGTTTGCCTCGCTCCTATCGTGGACGATAATTCTGGCGAAGCTATCTTCCTTTCGCCGGGCGCGCTCCACCAACCGCAAGTTTTTGCGGGCGTTTCGGAAGGCGCCGCGCCTGGACGCGGTGGCGGCGGCGAGCGAGCAGTATCGGGCGGCGCCGCTGGTGGGGGTGTTCGATTTCGGCTACAGCGAAGTCTGCCGGCAAATCTCCGATCACAAGCGGGTGACCAATCAAACGGCGCTGGAGCGGACCTTGCAACTGGGCATTAGCGAAGAGATTACGCGGCTGGAGCGCAACGTGAACTGGCTGGCGACGTGCGCGGCGGTTTGTCCGTTCATCGGGCTGTTTGGGACGGTTTTAGGCATTATCGACGCGTTCCAGCAACTGGGCTTGAGCGGTTCCACCAGCATGCGCGCGGTTGGGCCAGGCATCGCGCGCGCGCTGATGGCGACGGCGATGGGGCTAGCGGCCGCCATTCCGGCGGCGGTTTTCTACAATTATTTCGGGACCGCAATTCGGGAGATCGCAGCGCGCCTGGAGGATTTCTCTTTAGAATTCCTTAACTTGGCGGAACGGAACTTGGATAGCTAGCCATCTATCTAAAAGAGTATGGCGATTTCAACGGGGAATTCAAACGGATATGCAAGCCGGTTCCGGAGAGGCCACGTTTCGGTAGGCGCGCTATCTGAGATGAACGTGGTGCCGCTGGTGGACGTGGTCCTGGTGCTACTGATCATCTTTATGCTGACGGCGCATGTGATGGAATTCGGTCTAGACGTGCAGGCTCCCGCGGTCAAAAACGCGCCGGAGACGGCGGAAGACCTTCCGGTTGTGTCGATTACGCGCGACGCGAAGCTTTACCTGAACGACCAGCCGGTGGACAACATCAATCATCTCGCTTCTGAGATTCGCTCGCGCTTCAAGAGCCATGCGGTGTTTGTGAGGGGCGACGAACGAGCGCCATGGGGACAGGTGGCCAATGTAATGAGCGCACTGCGGGAGTTCGATCTGAAGGCAGTGACCAGACCGGAGGAGCTTCCCAAGTGACAGAGATCCTGGACCGGCGGGACAGCCTTCGGGGCGGGTTCCTAGGCGCGGCAGCGCTGCACGCCGCCGCGTTTGCAGCGATTATAGGGCCGGCCTGGACGGGCCATCGGACGTCTTTTGGCGCATTGCAGGCCGGCGGCGCGGCGGTCGGGGTGGAAGCGGTGGAGACGATTCCGCTGATCCATCACGGGGCGCCGAATCCCGTGGCGAACGACACGGAATCGCAAGTTCCGCAAACGCCGGTGGTGAAACCGAAGGAGCGGTTAAAGGAAGAACCGCCCCCGCCGGAAGCCATCCCCCTAAAGATGCGGAAAGCCAAGCAAAGGCCGGCGGCGGAGACCTCGGCGCGCCAGCGTTTCCGGCCGCTGAATGAATTGCTGCCGAACCAGCTTACGAGCGCCACGGCGCCGCAAGTTTCCAATCAAGCGTTTTCGGCGCTTTCCGGCGCGGGGCGCATCGGCGCCGGTCCGCACACGACTTTGGGGGATCAGTTTGCCGGCTATGCCGATCAGATCCGCCAGATCGTGGCGTCCAAATGGCGGACGGGCGACATCAACGCGCAGAGCGCTCCCACCGTAATCGCCACGTTCGATCTGATGCGGGATGGCAGCATCCGCAACGTGCAGCTTCTCCAGCGCAGCGGCGTGACGGCGCTGGATAATTCCGTCGAGCGCGCCATTGAAGAGGCCGCGCCTTTT
Organism: Bryobacteraceae bacterium; assembly: GCA_035293905.1. Classification (GTDB taxonomy): domain Bacteria; phylum Acidobacteriota; class Terriglobia; order Bryobacterales; family Bryobacteraceae; genus Palsa-187. The sequence goes on along the minus strand of DATGLY010000097.1, from coordinate 45,095 downwards.
CCGCCCATTCCCGCGGGGTTTCCGCGGAATTCAGCCTCGGTGGAGTTTTGGTTTGAACTAAAACGGTGACACGATGAAACACAAAATGGTTGTCGCGACGGCTTGTGTAGCGGTTGCAGTAGTTGCGACCGGCGCGCGGCTGCTGTTGGGCCAGCAGGAGCCGACGGGGGTGGATATTCCGGGCGTGATTAGGGGAGGCGAAAAGCCGGTGATCGCGGCGCCGGATTTCCGGGGCGCGGGAGACGCCCAGAAGGCGATGGACGCCTTCAACAGCACGCTTTGGAACGAGCTGGACGGATCGGGCGTTCTCAAAATGGCGCCGAAGGCGAATTATCCGTTGGAGACGCCGCAGCAGCCCTCGGATTTCAAACCGCCGACGATCACGGCTCCCGTCACACGCGGCCAGCCGCCGCAAACCATCCGCAACGGGCCGTGGCTGACGGACTGGTCCGGACCGCCGGTAAACGCCAACGACCTCGCGTTCGGCTACGCGGCGGTGCAGAACGGGCGGCTGGTGCTGTTCGGCTGGCTTTACAATTTAAGCCAACCGACGACGACGCAAGCGCAGTTGCTGGGCAAGACCTATTTCGGGTCGCCAGACGCAAACGGAGCGCGCGATGTGGCGCGGCAATTCGCGGCCGATATTTTGCAGCAGTTTGGGGCCAAGAGCCTGGCCGGCAGCAAGATTTTCTTCGTCTCCGACCGGAGCGGCGCGAAGGAGATCTGGATGATGGATTACGACGGAACGAATCAGAGGCAATTGACGCGCTACGGCTCGATCTCCACGCAGCCCGCAGTATCGCCGGACGGAAAGCTGTTCGCTTTTTCGACTTACCCGATCGAAACGCGGGGCGGGCGCCGGTACGAAGGCAACCCTCTGATCATGGTCCATTCGGTGGAGACCGGCCGGCGACTGACTTTCGTGAATCCGGTTTCCTCGGTGGTGGAGACGCCGGAGTTCACTCCGGATGGCCAGCGGATGCTGTTTTCGACGGCGTTGGAGAATGGCCCTCCCCAGATCTGCATCGCCAACATCAACGGGGGGAACCTTCAGCGCATATCGCGCAACCGCTTCATCGAGGTCTCTCCGAAAGTGAACCCGAAGACCGGCAACGAGATCCTTTTCATTTCGGGCCGCAGCGGGCATCAGCAGCTCTGGCGCATGAATCTCGACGGCAGCGGGGCGGAGATGCTGACGACGGGGGAAGGGGACGTCGCCAATCCGTCCTGGAGCCCCAATGGGCAGTTCATGGCTTTCGTGTGGACGCGCGGCTATGAGCCGGGGAACTTCAACATCTTCATCATGGACGCCGCCAAGCGGCAGCCGATTCAGTTGACGCACGGGATGGGACGCAACGAGAATCCCTGGTGGGCGCCGGACGGGGTGCATCTGGCGTTTTCATCCATGCAAGGGCGATCCACGCAAATCTACACGATGCTGGCCGACGGCACGCATATTCAACAGCTCACCACGCAAGGCAACAATCTTCAACCGGTGTGGTCGAAAGGGATAAACTAGAATTTTTCCAGCAAGAAATCTGAACGAAAGTTAGGAGGCAGATATCACAATGAGAGTGGATCGAAGAACATCGAGTGCAGCGGTGTTCGCGGCGCTCGTACTGATCGCGGCCGCCGGATGTAAGAAGAAGGCGCCGGTCGCTCCGCCGCCGCCACCGCCGCCGCCGGCGGCCAAAGTCGAACCGCCGCCGCCGCCGCCGGCGAAGCCGCAGCCGCCGCGCATCGACGCATTCACGGCGGAGCCGTCTTCGATTCAGCGGGGGCAATCGGCGACGCTGAGCTGGTCGGTGGCGAACGCCACCGATATGTCGATCGATCAGGGGTTGGGCAGCGTGGGGGCCAACGGGACGCGCCAGGTTTTCCCGGCGAACACCACCACCTACACGCTCACGGCAAGCAATGCCGGCGGGACGGTGACTCGATCGGCGACGGTTACGGTGAGCGCGCCTCCGCCGCCACCGCCGCCCGCCAAGGCGCCGACGGTCAGCGGCGCGGAGTTGCTGAGCCGGGAGGCGCAAGACGCATACTTCGATTACGACAAAAGCGACATCCGGGACGACGCGCGCCAGGCGTTGACGCGCGACGCGGATCTGCTAAAGCGGATCTTCGCCTCCGATCCCACCTTCAACGTGGTGCTCGAAGGCCATTGCGACGAACGGGGTTCGGCGGAATACAACCTGGGCCTCGGCGACCGGCGCGCCAGTTCGGCCAAGGATTTCCTGGTGCAGCTTGGCGTGCCGGGCGATCGCATCCGCACGATCAGCTACGGCAAGGAGCGCCCGGTGTGCACCGAGGCGAACGAGGAGTGTTATCAAAGGAATCGCCGGGCGCACCTGGCTCCGGCGCAGTAACGGTGAGCCCCCAAGGGGCTCACCCGAGCCGCGACCGTAAGGGAGCGGACAGGAAGGAGGTAAAGGCGTGCGTCAAACGGGGACATTGATGCTGGCGGCTTGGGCGAGCGCGGCGCTGGCCGCCGGCCAGAGCCAGAAAGACCAGATCATCTCGCTCCAGCGGGACGTCGCTCAGTTGGAGGAGGAGGTAAAGCAGCTCCAAAAGTCGCAGGATGAGAAACTCGACGCAATTCAAAAATCGGTTCAACAGGCGCTGGACGCCTCCAACAAGGCTTCGGCTGCATCCGCGAATCTGTCACAAAGCATCGCCAGCGCGCTGGCGGACCAGTTGAAGAAGCTGGACCCGCTGACGAATCAATTGGTGGATATCAGGAACAGGACCAATCAGGCTTCGGAGGACACCGGGGCGATGCGAGAGACGGTAACCGATCTCGCGCGGCGGGTGAATGCGATGGAGTCAAAACTGAGCGACATTTTGACGCAACTCCAGCTTCTGGCGCATCCTCCCGCGCCTCCGCCGCAGGCGAACGCGGCGGGGGGCGGCGCGCCTGGCGGTTTTTCTTGCATCGGCGCATTTCAGAGCGCCCGAAGCGGCTATGCAGAGGGCAATGATACGCGCGCCATGCAGGAATTTTTGGATGTCGTGAAGAACTGCCCATCCGACGAAAACGCCCCGCTTTCGATGTATTACGTGGGGATGATTTACGACAAAAGCGGCGAATATGACGAAGCCGCGCAGGCCTTTGACCGGGTGGTGGAGCAGTTTTCGGAAAACCCAAAGACTTGCGAGTCGAGGTACCGGAAGGGGGACGAGCTCAAAAAAGCAGGCCGGAAGACAGAGGCGGTAGCGGCGCTGAAGGATTACCTCAAGGCGTGCCCGGGCGACGCGGACCATTGGGCCGACGCAAATAAAGATCTGCGGGCGCTTGCGCCCCCGCCAGCCACGCGAGGCGCGAAGAAGAAATAATGAAGGCGTGGGCGGCCAAGGCGCCACTCCTTTTGCTTTTGCGCGCGATTGCGCTGGGGGGGGCGCCGGAGACGGCGGCGGTTTTACCGTTTGGCAACGCCGCGCCCGGGGCGCCGGCCAGCACCGGCAATCTCGATTGGATTGGAGAAAGCATTGCGGAAACGCTGCGGGACGCGCTTACGACGCATGGGGTAGTGACGCCCGACCGCGACGAGATTCAAAAGGCGTACCGGGGCCTGAATCTGCGGGCGCGGGCGGTTCTGACGGCGGCCTCGGTGATGAAAATCGGGGAGGCGGCGGATGCCGAGCAGGTGATTTTCGGCCGCTTCGAATTTCGGCCGTCGGGAGCCGAGGTCCAGAAATTCAGCGAATCGCGGGGGTCGTTGAGAATTTTTGGGCGGGTGTTGAACCGGCGAAAGATGAAGCAGAGCTCAGAGTTCGAAGAGAGCGGCGCTCTGGACGATCTTCCCGCGCTTGAAGCGCATTTGGCCTGGCGCGTACTGGGGATTGTGGCCGAAGATGAGGCGCCGCCGGAGACCGAATTTCGCTCGCTCCGTCCGGCGATTCGGCTGGAAGCGGAAGAGAGCTACATTCGCGGGCTAATGGCAGGTTCCCCGGAACAGCGCGAGAAATATTTCATGCAGGCGGCCCGCCTGGATGCGCATTTCGCGCATCCCTGTTACCAGCTCGGGCTCATTCATTACCAGCGGAAGGAATACCAGCAAGCGGAGGAATGGCTTCAGAAAGTCGGCGCGGGCGATATCGATTACCACCGCGCCAGTTTTCTTTTGGGCTTGGCTCTGTTTCAATCCGGAGATTACGCAGGGGCGCAAAAGGCGTTCCAGACGGTGGCCGCGGCAGCGCCGCTGAGCGAAGTGTTCAACAATCTGGGGGCGGCCGAGAGCCGCCGCAACCTGCCGCAAGCTCTGGCGGATTTCCGCAAAGCGCTGGAGGGCGATCCCAACGACCCCGTGTATCGCTTCAACACGGGCTACGCCCTTTACAAGAAAGGAGACCTGGCCGGCGCGGCGGAACAGTTCCGGGCGGTGCTGGACCGGAATCCGGAGGATCCGATGGCGACGCTGCTGCTAGGACGGTGTCTGAAGAAGCAGGGGCTTAAGGCCGACGCGAATTCCGGAGGCGCGCGATTTCAAAATCAGGAGCGGCTGAAAACGGCATTTGAAGAGCGGGCGTACCTGCAACTGAAGTCGCTGCTGGACCGCAAGGCCGCGGGGGCCGGCGCGCCGGAAAAGTAAAACAGCGAGGCGCAAATGCGCATCCAACGGTTAAGGCGGCGCAGAAATGAACGGCGTGCAGGAACCGGATATAATCGGAAAATTAATGCTGGAGGCCTTCGGAGCATCGGATGCGGGTTGCGTCCGCGGCAATAACGAAGACTACTACCTGGTTGCGCCCTCGCTCGGGCTGTACGTGGTGGCCGACGGGATGGGCGGCGCCTTGGCGGGGGAGCATGCGTCCAAGCTGGCCGCCGAAACGCTGTGGCAAGCCGTACAAAAGAGAGCAAGCTGCGGATCGAAAGGCGGCGCGGGCGAAGCCGATGCGGGGGCAAAATGCGAGAACTTTCTCATTAGCGCGTTTCACGAAGCCAACCGGCGGGTGATGGAAGCGGCCGCCTCGGACCCGGCCATGGAGGGAATGGGAACGACTCTGGTGGCGGCGCTGGCGAACAACGGGGCGCTGCTGGTTGCAAGCGTAGGGGACAGCCGCGCTTACCTGTTCGAGCAAGGGAAGCTGAAGCCGGTGACGGAAGACCAAACTTGGGTCAATGAAGTCGGCCGGCGATTGGGCATAGACGAAGAGACGTTGAAGACGCATCCCATGCGCCACGTGTTGACGATGGCGATCGGCGTTTCCGGCGAGCTTCGTGTGCACACGTATTGGGTGCGGCCTTCGGCAGGCGACCAGGTGCTGCTGTGCACGGACGGATTGCACGGCGTCGCGGAAGAACGGGAGCTTCGCGAGATTCTCTCTTCGGACGCCTCGCTGGAATGGAAGTGCCAGGAGATGATCGCCGCAGCGCGCAATCGGGGCGGGCCGGACAACATCACGGCGGTGTTGTTAAAAGCCTTGTAGAGAAGGCGCTTTTCGCCCGGCCGGCGGCCGTTTTTGAGGAGGCTGTGGTTGGAAACCGGCATTTTCCGATTTTATGGGAGGGGCGCTTCTGTTGTTCCGCGCGAATGGAAGCGGGGCGTAGTACGATATCCATTACACCAATTGCCATGCTAGAAGTCGATTTGGAGCAACGAGGAGACGTTTGCATCGCCCGCTTCCGAGGGCGGTTATCGGCGGGAAGCGAGCTCGAATACCTCTCCGCCAAAGGCGAGGAGATCCGGCGGATGGCGTGCGGCAAAATTTTGGCGGATTTCAGCAAGGTGCATTCGGTGGGCTCGACGGGGATCGGATTTGTCGTAAGTTTGTACACCTCGGCTCGAACCAAGCCGGGAGGCCGGTTTGTGCTGGTGGGGGCCAACGCGCGAGTGCAAGACGTGCTGGCGTTGACGAAACTGAGCGCCATTCTCCCCATGGCGAAAGACGTCGCGTCAGGATTGTCGCTGCTGGAGGGGCGAGAAGCGGACGCGGCGGTCCATTAAATCAGCAGGGGCAAGAACTCAGACTTTTCCGGTATCGAGCCGATGAGGTCATAGAGGTCGGGGGGTATATGACCATTTCTTCGATTCAAAATCTGGCGGCGCAGTTGAGCGCTTCGGCCGATTCAGGCGCGGCGGGTTCTTTGACGGAAGAGCAGCGGAATCTGATTCAGGCGGTGAAGGCGGTAAACGCCTCGGGGATGCTGGGAGAGGAGAACGAGTTGACATTTGTATTGGATCGCGCGCTGGGGCGCACAATCACGCAGATTGTCAGCAAGCAGACCGGAAAAGTGGTGGAACAAATTCCCGCTGAATATGTGGTGCGAATGGCCGAGGAGTTAAACAGAGGATGACGCTAACGCAGGCATGGTTACCACAATCTACGATACATACCTAGAAGCAGAGGTGTATGGGGCTGACCCCGTGAAGCTGATTCACATGCTGTACAGAGGGGCCATCGAAGCCGTCGGCGCGGCGCGGCGCCATCTGGCGGCCAAGCAGATTCGCGAACGTTCCCGCCAGGTTACCAAGGCGTGGAACATTGTTCACGAGCTATCACGGTCGCTGGATTTCGAGCGGGGAGGCGAAATCGCGCGGCGGTTGGGCGAGCTCTATGACTATATGCAATCCCGGCTGGTTGAGGCTAATGCCCGGCAAGTGGACGGTCCGCTGGCGGAGGTGGAGTCACTGTTAAGCACTCTCTGCGAGGCTTGGCAATCTGCGAAATTGTCGCTCGCGCCACCTGTGGCTGAGGCAGTTTATGAGCCGGTGAGTTGCAGCTATTAAGCGGCTGCACCCCTGGAGGTCGAGCTTCGCCCTATATCCCCGGGGGCCAAAATGCCTGCCTCCAGAGGGTCGGCGTAGTCCCCTTATGCGAGCGGAAGTCCCGGTCGAAGCTCGCCGTGTCGCGCGACCCAAATTCCAGAGCGACGTGCTTGACCGGTCTGTTCAAGTCCTCCAGCAGGGCTGCGGCGGCCCCCTCCATCCGCAGACCGATAGCAAAACTGTGGAAGGGAACGCCAACCTCGGACCGGAACAGCCTCGCAAGGTGTCTTCGCGATATCCGCAGTCTTCGTGCGACCTTTTCGAGGGATAGTTCGCGATCCTTGAACTCGGCCCGCGCCGTCCTCTCTGCCGCATCCACATGCCAAGAATACTGTCGTGGGGCCGACATAGACGGTTCCAACGATTATTGGCATAATTTGCCAACAATTTCAAGGTCTGAAATCAAGCGAATCGGCTAAAAATTAGCTGGTGTCGGAGCTCATCAGCCCAATTTCGTTGGAAGGAGTTAGGGTCTATGAGAAGGTTTTTAGGAGAAATGGCGTTTCTCGTGTTCGCAGTACTTGCGGCCGCCGGAGGTGCGCGAGCCCAGCTCTGCGACCCGGCGTGCACCATCCAGTGCGACATTACATACGAGGAGGTTTGGCCCATCTGTATCAGTCTGTTAGACCCCGACGAGTGCTTGGATGAACTTAACTCTTGGTACCAGTTATGCCGGGGCGATTGCGGCTGCGTGTTCTGGGACTGAGGCCGGGTCCGACTTAAGGACAGAAGGCCAACTCAGGAGAATAAATATATGATTGAAAAAGCCGTTCGAATCGCCGCATACGTGGCAGTAGCTGCCGTATGCCTGGTTCGCGTAAGGTCCTACGTGACAAGCGACCACGCGGGGGCGAGAACCTCCCCGCAGGCCATGGCGGCCAAGTTTGTCGGAACCAGGGTAGGGGTCGACCAAACATCCGGCTCAGCGCCCTCCGACGTGACCCTGGTCGTTGCAATGACAACGTCGTGCGTCTATTGCAAGGCCAGCGCCCCGTTCTACAGGAGACTTCTTGAGAATGTAGCGCCGGACATTCCCCGAGCAGTCCAGACGGTCGCGGTCATGCCGGAAGGCAAGGACAGGGCTGCCGACTATCTACGAGACTCTCTCCTCCTTAGATTCAGCAGCGTGGTTCAGGATATGCCCGGACTTCGTGTGTCAGCCACACCGACTTTGCTGGTGGTAGACAGGGAAGGTATCGTTAGGGGAGCATGGGTTGGGATGCTAGACTCCTCGGCTGAAGACGAGGTAGTCGCGACGCTGCGAAACGTGGCGGGTAAATCGTGAGGCCGCGGCGGATTGAGGAATCTGATGATGCACAAGTTCTTTAGTTTTTGCCTGTCGGTCCTTTCGGCAACATCGCTGGCAGCCCAGCAAAAGGACCGGCCCCTGGAATTCGAGGTCGTTTCCGTTCGGACTCCGCAGCAGCTCCCGGTAGAGGAATACGCAGCGAACATTGCCAAATTCCGCGTCACCATTGAACCGCCTCTGGTGAGAATGCCCTACGAAAGAATGGACAGGATTCTTCTACGCGCGTTTGACGCGACTCGAACTCAGCTTTCCGCGCCAGACTGGACAAGGGCAACGTATTACGCCATCGATGCGAGAATGCCTGCGGGCACGACTGTGCGAGACCTGCCGGAAATGCTCAGGAATATGCTGGCGGAGCGTTTCGGCATGACCTATCATCACGAAAGTAGAGGCACGGACGTCTTGGCCCTAACCGTGGCGAAGTCGGGACTCAAGGCGAAACGCACGGAAACCGAGGCTCCGCTGCGCATAAGCTCGACGCCTCGTGACTCTCCCCGCAAGTTAGGCATGCATTTTGAACTGGCGACGACGCTCCCGGGCCTTGCCGATCTCCTCAAGGAGCGCAGCGGCTTTCAAGTGGTTGACGAGACCGGCTTGAGCGGGATCTACTCATTCGCTTTCGACTACTACATGCTTGGCGGACTCGGCGAAGACGGGAAGCCGTTGGACCCGCCCGCCGGCGACTACTCCGTCGCGAGGGCTCGTTGGCTCGCGGAGGGACTGGCGCCGCTTGGCCTCCGCTTATCCCTAGGGAAGGTCACACTCGATAACATCACCGTAGACCACCTAAACCGCACGCCTACGGAAAACTAGCGACCCGCTCCGCTTTTACTCCGAAAACTTCTGCGCGATTGGCACGCGCCGGCCGATGCCGAATGCTTTCGTCGTCACCTTGATTCCCGGCGCCATCTGCTGCCGCTTGTACTCGTTGCGATCCACTTTGTTGACGATTTCTTGCACCAGCTTCAGCGGCACGCCCTGGCTCTCGGCGATCTGCCGCGGCGTTCGCATCTGCTCGATGTAAGCCTCTAGGATCGGGTCCAGGACGCTATATTCGGGTAAGGAGTCGGTGTCTTTTTGATCGGGGCGCAGCTCGGCCGAAGGCGGTTTGGTGAAAACGGATTCGGGAATGGCGTTTGCATGGCGCTGGTTGGCGATGCGCGCCAGCGAATACACCATGGTTTTCGGAACGTCGCTAATCACCGCCAGGCCGCCACACATATCGCCGTAGAGCGTGCAGTAACCTACGGCGATCTCGCTTTTATTGCCGGTGGTCAGCACGAGCGCTCCGGTTTTATTGGAGAGCGCCATGAGCGTCACGCCGCGCAAGCGCGATTGAAGATTTTCCTCTGTTACGTCCGGAGCGCAGCCGGCAAAGAGCGGCGAAAGCTCCTCCAGAAACCTGTTGTAGACGCAGGAAATCTTCACCATCTCAAAGCGAATGCCGAGCTTGGCGGCCATTTCCCGGGCGTCGGTGACGCTGTGCTCGGACGAGTACGGCCCCGGCATTCCCACGCCGGTAACATTCTCCTTGCCGACGGCCTCCACGGCAATGGCGGCGGTTAGCGAAGAATCGATGCCGCCGCTCAGGCCGATAATCACGCGGGAGAATCCGCACTTTTGAATGTAATCGCGCGTGCCGAGGACCAGAGCCTGATAGACGGCCTCGCATTCGTCTTTGTAATCTTTGGGGTAATCCTGGCGAGGGCCGCCGGGCGCGTCGAAATCCACGATCACGAGATCTTCTTCGAAAGAGCGAGCGGCGCCAATGACTTCTCCCTCCGCGTTCATTGCGAAGCTGGAGCCGTCAAAGACAAGTTGATCGTTCCCGCCAACCTGATTGACGTAGGCCACCGGTTTGCCGTAGCGCCGGGCGGCGGCGCGATAGATGTTGCGGCGCACCTGGCGCTTTCCCATATGGAAAGGCGAGGCGTTGATGCAGATCATCATGCCGGCGCCGGCGTCGAACAGTTCTTCCACCGGATCGCGTGGATAGAGGCGCTGTTTGAAAAATCGGCGGTCGTTCCAGGCGTCTTCGCAAATCGTCAGCGCGACGGGCCGGCCGCGAAGCGAGCACAACTCTTCCTTTTCCGCGGGACGGAAATACCGCGCTTCGTCGAAAACGTCGTAGTTGGGCAGCAACATCTTGGTCTGCCGGAAAGCCAACTGTCCGCGCTCCAGGACGGCGGCGCAATTCAAGGCCCGCTTGCCCGTCTCAGCCTGCGAGCGCGCCACATATCCGATGACGACAGCCATATCGAGCTTGGCAGTCTCGGCAGCGAGCCGCTCCAATTCCTGTTCGCTGCGCTCAATGAAGCTGGGCTTTTCCACCAGGTCGCGAGGCGGATAGCCGGTGAGGGAAAGCTCGGGGAAGATGGCGACTTCCGCGCCTAGTCGGGCAGCCTCCCGGGCCGCGCCCGCAATACGGGCGCTATTGCCTGTAAAATCCCCGACCGTGGGATTGATTTGCGCCAGGGCTGCTCGCATCGTTGTTCTTAATTGTAGCCTGCGCCATTTGGCACGCTCGCGGGTTTTGGCGCTCGCGCATTCAGGCCAGACAACGTGTTTCCAACCACTTACGCGGCCACAGCCTTGGAGGCTCCCTTGCTTCCATCAATGGTGAGGAGCGCGCCATGACAAAAATAGAACACATTCTGTTTCCTATCGATTTTTCGGAGCGTACTTGCGCCGCCGTTCCGTTCGTGCAATTCATGGCGAAGCGTTTCGGCGCGAAAATCACGCTGATGAGCGTCTCGCCGCCGTACTGGTATGCGGCGGATCCGGGCGTCCCGATGGTGGTCGATGTAGAGGAGGTGCGGGAGGAGTTGCAGGCGCGACTGGGGAACACTTTCACCGAGGAATTCGGGGCATTCGACGTTCAGCGGATCATTGAGATTGGCGAACCCGCCGAGGAACTTGTTGGTTACGCGCACAGGCATGGAGTCGATCTGATAATGATGCCTACACACGGCTACGGACCGTTCCGGAGCTTGCTGTTAGGGTCGGTGACAGCGAAGGTGCTGCACGACGCACGCTGCCCGGTGTGGACCGCCGCGCATATGGAAGAAGCGCAGAAGGACCACATGGAGCCGAAGAACATCCTCTGCGCGGTGGATGCGTCGCCGAAATCGCAGCCCCTCATCCAGTGGGCGGCGGAGTTTGCCAAAGCTAATGATGCGAGTCTGAGAATCGCGCACGCGATCGGCGGCGTACAGGCATGGCCAGAGCGGCATTTGAACCGTGAATTCGAAGAGGTCATGCGCCAGGACGCCAAACAAGCGGTCGCGCGGCTGCTCGAGTCGGCGGGCGTGAATGCGCCGGCGTGCGTGGCTGTGGGCGACGTCGCGGCAGCCGTGCGGCAAGAGGCGGTGCGCCATGCGGCGGATCTGGTGGTGATCGGCCGCGGCTCTATCCATGAGAAGCTGGGGCGGTTGCGCACGCACGCCTACGGCATCATTCGCCAGGCGCCGTGTCCGGTGATTTCGGTGTAGGGCGGCTGATCGGCGCGGGGAATTACTTGGCGCGCCCGATACCCAAGGCTTTGATTCGCTTGTGGAGATTGGTGCGCTCCATGCCCAGGGCGCGGGCGGCGCCGGAGACGTTCCATTGGGCTTCCTCAAGCGCCCGCCGGATGTGCTCGCGCTCGGCCGATTCCCGGGTTTCACGAAGGTTACCGCGACCGGCGTAGCTTCTTGGCATGCGAATCTCCAGGGGCACCGATGCCGCTTCGAGCAGGTCGCCGCGCGAGAGAATGGCCATGCGCTCGACCACATTGCGCAGCTCGCGAATGTTGCCCGGCCAGGAATATCGCTCAAGCGCATCCATGGCCTGGGGCTGGAAGGCCCGGGGACGGAAGTTATTGCGGGCGCAAAAATCGGCGAGGAAATAGTCCGCGAGCGGGCGGATGTCTTCGCGCCGTTCGCGCAGCGAAGGGACGCGCACGGGAACCACGCACAGGCGGTAATAGAGATCTTCCCGGAACTTTTGCCGCTCCACCATATCCGACAGGTCGCGGTTGGTGGCGGCGATGACGCGGACGGAGACGCGGATCGGCTGCTCTCCGCCGACGCGATGGAACTCGCCCTCCTGCAAGACGCGCAGCAGCTTCGCCTGGGAGGAAGCGTGCAAATCGCCGCATTCGTCCAGGAACAGAGTGCCTCCGTCGGCCAGTTCGAATTTGCCGCGGCGGGCGGCCGTGGCGCCGGTAAAGGAGCCTTTTTCGTGGCCGAACAGCTCGCTCTCAATCAGCTCAGTGGGGATAGCCGCGCAATTAACCTTGATAAATGGGCCGCCGGAGAAAGGGCTGGAGGCGTGAATGTGGGCGGCGAGCAGCTCTTTGCCGGTGCCGGATTCGCCGCTGAGCAGCACGCGCGCGTCCGAACGGGCGGCGAGCGTGGCTTGTTCCAGCACCTTTTTAAAGGCGGGGCTGGCGCCGATCATTGGAACGGCGCCGGCCGCCATCTCCCGCAAGCGGCGGTTCTCCTCGCGCAGGTCGGCTTGCTCCAGAGCATTGCGCAGCGATAGCAGCACCTTGTCCCGGCTGAGGGGTTTTTCGAGGAAGTCGTAGGCGCCGGCGCGGATGGCTTCGACGGCGTCGGGGATAGCTCCGTGGCCAGAGATCATGACGATGGGCGCGGAGACCTCCTGCGAGCGCAAAGTGCGCACCAAGTCGATGCCGCTTTCGTCGGGAAGGCGGACGTCGATCATGTACAGGTCAGGCCGGGAAGAAACGGCCTTGGCTTCGGCAGCGGTGAGGCAGGTGCTGACGGCATATCCTTCCCGCTCCAGAATCAATTTGAGCGAACGTCCGATGTTGAGCTCGTCGTCGACAATGAGTACGCGCTTCATGCCAGGTGAGCGTTGGCGAGAGTAAGGCTGAGGCGGAACGCCGCTCCGCCCAGCTCGCCCTCGAGCATTTCGAGATCGCCGCCACACAACAAGGCGCTGCGCCGGGCGATGGACAATCCCAAGCCCATTCCGCCGCGCTTGAAGGAAATGACGGGCTCGAACAGACTGGAGCGGGCTTGTGGGCTTAAACCGGGTCCAGAGTCGTGAATCTCGACGTTGAGTCTTTCGCCCGCCACAGCCGTTTTCGCCATGACGCGGCCGCCGGGTTTGACGGCTTCGGCGGCGTTTTCCAGAAGATTGGTTAACACGCCTTTGATTAAATCTCGATCGGCGAACGCGCGGGGCCGGCCAGGCGACAACCGCAGCTCGTAAATCACTTCCGGATGAGCGGCCTTCAAGAGACAGATGCGCTCCTCCACCATTGCGTTCACATCGATTTCCGACGGCATTACGGGCGGCTCGGAGGCGAATTCGGAAAAGGCGCGGACGCGGCGCTCCAGAGTATTGACCTCGTCGGCGACGATTTGCGCGGCTTGCTCCAGAAAATCAGCGCCGGCTCCATTGGGAGCAAGAGAGCTGCGGCGGATGGCGATCTCTTCGGTCGCCAGGCGGATGGGCGTCAAGGAGTTCTTCAGCTCATGGGCCATTTTGCGGGCCACCGCCTGCCAGGCCGCGAGGCGGGTCAAATGAATGAGCCGATCGCGGGCCTGCTCAAGCTGAGCCGTCATATGATTGAAGGCGTCGACGGCCACGGCAATCTCGCCGGCGCCGGAGGACGGCACGCGGACGGAGAGATCGCCCGCGGCCACCCGGCCCAGACCCTGCGTAAGGCTTTGGATGGGGCGGCTGATGCGATGGGCCACATACACCAAGGCGGCCATCGCGGCCAGCCACAAAGCCGCAACCACCAACACCAGCGTGCTGCTGAATCCTTTACGCAAGTCGCGGGCGGAGGATTCTTCAAGGGCCTTCCGCGCGGCGGCGTATTGCCCTCTGAGGTCGTTCATCGGCAAACCGATGGAGCGCGAAAACAGCAGCACCTCGTCGTTGCCGCGAACGTAGTAGTCGAGCGTATCGCCGCCGTCGCCCGAGAGTTCGAACTGATCGGGGGCGGCGGAGTTCCAGAAGGCCGGCGCTTGTTCGGGCTTTAAGCGGCGAGGGACCAGGCGGCGTTCGGCGGCGTCGCGCTGGAGGGACTCGCGGGCTTGCTGATAGATCTTCTGGCCGGTGAGCTCCAGCGATTTAGAGACGCCGTCAAGCTGGGCAAGCGGAGAATGGAGCAGCATGCGGCTCAACTCGAGGAGGTTGAGGGTGGTCCAGAGGGTCAGGCACAGCGGCAGAAAGGTGGCGAGCACGAACACCAAAATCAGACGGTTGCGCAGCCGGTTCATGGGCGTAAAGCAAATGCCACCTTTCAGTTTAAGGGAGGGAGATGTAACCTCAGGGAGGCGAAGCCGATGAAACGAACCATTTTGGGGCTAAGAGCGGTTAGGCTCGGGGCCGCGCGCGGCTCGCCGGTATGCGAGGACATAAGCCGCCGGCACGATGTAGACGGTGAGCAAGACCGAGCTGGCGAGGCCGCCGATGATGGCGCGCGCCAGCGGGGCGTATTGCTCGCTTCCCACGCCCCACCGCAACGCCATCGGCGCCAGACCGATGATCGTGGCGAGCGAGGTCATCAAGATCGGACGCAAGCGGACACGGCACGCGCTGACGACGGCGTCCTCGACACGCCGGCCCGGATATTTTTGCCGATGCGCCAAGTCGACGATCAGGATGCTATTAGAAGCGGCGATTCCCACCAGCATCAGCACGCCCATGAGAGTCATGACGTTCAAAGTGGTGTGGGTGAGGGGCAGGACGAACAAAACGCCGATGAATGCCATGGGCACAGCCAGCATGACGAGCAACGGGTCTTTGAACGAGCTGAACTGCGCCACCAGAATGAGATATAGTAAAGCCGCCGAAAGCAAAAGGCCCATGGCGAAACTTTGGAACGATTCGCTCATGGCTTGGGCCACGCCGCGGATATCGGCGTGGATTTCAGAGGGGAGATTGGCGCCCGCGATCAACCTCCGAATGCCGGCGATCGGGCGGCTGAGATCTTCTCCTTGGGGATTGACGTACACGTCTATCACGCGCTGGATTTGATAATGATCCACTTCGGTGGGCGTGGAGAACCTCGCCAATTTCGCCACGGTGTCCAAGGTGGTGGGCTGCTCGAGGTTTGGGGCGCGCAGCGGAATGTTTTTCAGATCGATGAAGTCATGGATCGACGGCGGGCCGTATTCATAATATTGGACGGCCAAGAAATAGTCATTGCCCGTTTTGCGGTCGATCCAATAGTTGGGCGCGATCATCACGTTGGAATTGAGCACGGTAATGACGTTTCGAATGACATCATCAGGGCTTAGGCCGAGTTCCGATGCGTGCACGCGATCCACGTCCAGGCGCACGGCGGGGTAGTCGAGGTCTTGCGGGATGTAGGCTTCGCTCACGCCGGGCAGTTGACGGATGCGCTCGGCAAGGTCTTGGGCGATTTGCCCGGATTGATTCAAGTCCGGACCGCTGATTTGCAGATCGATGGGCGCGGGCATCCCCCTGTTGACGATGGCGTCCGCCAGGGAACCGGTGGTGAAAAATGTCCGGAGATTCGGCTCATCGGCGGCGATCCGGCGGCGAACGCGATCCATGTATTCGAAGCTTGAAATCCGGTGAGAAGGTTGGAGAGCGACGAGAATCGTGGCGGTGTACGATCCCGCATTGCCGGTGTAGAGCGCGGAAAAATCAGGAACGATTCCGATATTGGAGACGATCATATGAAAGTCAGAAGGCTGAACGATTTTGCGAATCAGATCCTCGACTTTCGCGACGTATTGCTCGGTGACTTCGATTCTGGAGCCGGTGGGCGCTTTCAAGCTCACGGTGAATTGGCCGGCATCAGTGCGGGGGAAAAAAGACAGACCGGCCAGAGGATAGAGAGCGAGGCTGGCCAGAAACGCCAGGGAAATGGCGGCCACAACCAAACCTGGACGGCGGACGGCATGGCGGACAGTGAACTCGTAGGAGTCCAGCAAGCGCGCGAACACGCGACGGAAGGAGAAATGGAAAGACGCCGGGGGAGGATTTTGAGACGCCGACTGATTCCGTTGACGGGAGCGGGAGAGATACCGGGCGCAAAACAAGGGAATCACCGTCATTGCGACAAAGTAGGACAGGAACAGAGAAAGCACGACAGCCAAAGCCAGAGACGAGAACAGATACTTGCTCACTCCATATAAGAACGTGACCGGGAGAAAGACGACGACGGCGCTGAGCGTGGCCGAAAGAACCGCCATGCTGACTTCGGCTCCTCCGTCGCGGGCCGCACGCTCCGGCGAGGCGCCTTCTTCCAAATGGCGGTAGATGTTTTCCAGCGAGATGACCGAATTATCAATAACGCGCGAAAAGGCCAGCGCCAATCCCCCCAGGACCATCGTATTCACGGTGCTGCCCAGCAGATAGAGAACCACAAAAGCGGCTAACGCGGAGAGGGGGATCGATAAGAGAACGGCCGCTGTCGCCCGGAGGCTGCCGAGAAACAAAAGAATCATGAGACCAGTGAGCGACAGGCCCAGAGCGCCCTCGTGCAGAAGCGAATGGATGGCCTGTTTGACAAAGGCCGATTGGTCGAAAACCACGGTGGCGATCAGATTCTTGGGAACGCCCGTGAGGCGACCGACAATCTCGCGGATGCGGTTTACTACCTCGATGGTGTTTGTGTCGCCGCCTTGTTTCATAATGGGCAAGTAAACCGAGCGCTGGCCATCCACGCGGACAACGTTGTATTGGATCTGGTTGGCGTCTTTGGCTTCGCCGACATCTCCGATGGACACCCAACGGCGGCCTACGGTTTTGACGGGGACGTCGTTAAGTTGGCCGACTTGGTCCACCAAAGCGTTGGAATAGACGTAATAATCGTAGGGGCCGATTTTGACGTCGCCCGCGGGTAAAATCAGATTGTTTTTATTGACGGCATCCACCACGTCCATCACGCTCAACTGGCGCGAGGAGAGTTTGTAGGGATCGACGTATACCATGGCTTGCCGGTACTTGCCTCCAAAAGGAGGCGGAATCTCGGCGCCTTTGACCACGGCGATCTGGTCGCGAATGGCGAACTGTCCTGTATCGTGCAACTGGGTTTGGCTGAGCCCCTCGCCCTTCAAAGTAATGAGACAGACCGGGAGGCTGGAAGCGTCGAACTTCAACGCGACAGGCGGGAGGGTTCCCGGCGGGAGGCGCTTTAGATCAGCGAGCGAAAGGTTGGAGAGCTCGGTCACATCCGCGTCGGGGTTCGTGCCTGGCTGAAAGTAGACTTTGATAATGCTCACGCCAGGCAGAGAGCGCGACTCCATGTGGTCGATGCCGCTGGCGAGGGTGAAAAAGCGCTCCAGCGGATTGGTGATGGAGACCTCGATGTCTTGCGGCGGCATGCCGCTGTAGAATGTGGCGACGACAACCTCCGGCAGGTGGATGGGCGGGAACAGATCGACGGGCATGCGGGCCAGGCTTGTGACGCCGATGAGGAACACAACGAGAACCAACACGACGAGGAAGTAGGGATGACGAAGGGCGAAAGCGGGCATGGTCGACTATCCTTTCCGCCGCATGCAGGCGCGGGGCCCGAGCGCGGCGTTTCATTGCGCGTGAATGAGGGAGACCTCCTTGGGCCGGACCGTCTGCCCCGCGCGGAGTCTGCCGTGGCCGCCGGCCACCACCCAGTCGCCCTCGCGCAATCCGGACAGGATCTCCACATACTCCGGCGTTTCAATTCCAGTGACGACGGCGCGCCTTTCGAGGCGATTTTCCGCTCCCACGGCCCATGCAAATCTTTCGCTTCCTTCCACGTCGATCGATTCCTGAGGCGCCGCCAGCGCATGGTCCTGTCGCGCGAGGGTGAGCGTAGCCTCGGCGTACACTCCGGGGGTAAGAGCGCGCCGCGGGTCCGGCACATCCACCTCCGTGTGCATGGTGCGCGTGTCGGCGGCCACCTGGACAGAGAAGCGGGCGACTTTACCCGAAAACCTTTTGTTGAGAGACGGGACCCGGACTTCGACTAGATCTCCGACTTTTATGTAGCGCACATAGGACTCCGAGACCGGAATCACCAGGCGGTATAAGTCGTCTTCAGAAAGCTGAACCAGCGGCAGAGCCTGCGTGCTGGAATTTGCGCCGGATTGCATCAGCGCGCCAAGATTGGCGTAGCGGCGGGTTATGACGCCATCGAAGGGGGCGGTGATCTTCGAATAGTCGAAGATGGCTTGGTCCCGGCGATGGCGCGCTTGGGCGCGATGGAGCTGGCTTTTGGCTGATTCCAGAGCCGACCGCGCGGCTTCAAGCTGGGCTTCGGAAGCGAGATCCTTGCCCTGCAAATCGTCCACTTCTTGCTGGGCCACCAGGCCGGGACGGGACTTAGCAACCCCCGCCAGCCGTGTGTATTGAAGATGAGCTACGTTGTGTTGGGCTTCGGCTCGCTCGACCTCCTTCTGGCTCCGGGAAACTTGCCCGGCTGCGTCCTGGATGGAAGCCCGATCTTCGTCCAACTGGCTTTCAAGCTCGGGAATCTCCAAAAGGGCGAGCGCTTGTCCGGCCTTTACGTGAACGCCATAGTCGACGTACAGCTCTTTCACAAATCCGGCCTCTTTCGCATAGACGTCGATCTGTTGAAACGGGACGAGCTCAGAAGACACGGACAAGGTGTTTTGCAGAGCTCTTCTGGCCACCTGGACGACTGCGACCTCGGAAAGGGAGCTGGCCGAGGAGGGTTCTTTGGCGCGCGCATTCGGACCGCCGCAGGAGATCAGAGCGGCCGCTCCGACGACCGAGCACAGGGCAACCCACCTCCAAGGCCGTTGAGAGAGGCTTGCAGAGAACATAAGAGCGCCGATGGGATATCAGCCCGTAAGCGGAAGCTCAAATTCATTGCCGGGAATTTTCTGAAGCATTTTGTCCAAGCTGGCCAGGGAAAATTGCGAAGAGCGGCAGAATTCTTTCAACTCCGCCTCCTCTTTGAGAATTTGTGCGGCCATTTTAGGGATCTCCGAAGCAATTGAGAGCGGGACACAATGCACGCCGTGCCGGTCGCCGTGAATCAGGGCGCCCGGAGGGATTTTCAACCCTCCGATTCGGACGGGCTCGCCGTACTCGCAGATGTGCGCGTACATGTGGGACACCGCGACTCCGCCGGCGAACAGATGGAAGCCGACGTTTTCGACGGCCGGCAGATCGCGAACCGAGCCATTGCTGACGTATCCCACGCAGTCCAGAGCCAGACCGATGACGGCGTGCAGCTCTCCGACGAGCGCGCCCGCGCCGGGGATTTCGTCAACATCCTCCACCACCATCACTCTGGGCTTGGGAAGGGACGCCACATAGCGCCACCAGTTCATGTTTTCGTGATAGGCGCGGCCGCGAATGGGAGAGGCGGTGGAACGCATGCGGCCGGTAACCGCGTAGCCGAGCATCGGCGGGAACTGGGGAAAAATGCAATGAAGCGCAGATCCGGCAACAGAGCCTTCGTTGCGGAGCCTGACTTTCAGACGCTCAATGGCGTTTGAAACGGTGCAGGTATCGAGCGCCCGGATCTTCTCAAAATCGGCGGTGGAGATGGTGGAATCGCCTGCCACGGCGAATCGCCTCACATTAGTCGATTCACCGTGGAAGACAAGTGTTTCAGCAGACGAGCCTAGTCCGCCGCAAGCGCGGTTTCCATGTGCTCTCTGGGCTTCTTCATCAACTCGACATCCAGGCAAAGGGACTGCAACTCGCGGATCAGCACATTGAAACTTTCTGGCACGCCCGGCTCCGCCGCGGCCTCGCCCTTTACGATCGCTTCGTAAATCTTGGCGCGGCCGTAGACGTCGTCGGACTTAGCCGTCAACAGCTCCTGGAGGACATAGGCGGCTCCGTAAGCTTCCAGCGCCCACACTTCCATTTCGCCAAACCTCTGCCCGCCGAATTGCGCCTTGCCGCCGAGCGGCTGCTGCGTGATTAGGGAATAGGGTCCGATGGAGCGGGCGTGAATCTTGTCGTCCACCAAGTGCGAAAGCTTCAGCATGTAGATGTAGCCGACCGTGACGGGCTGCTCGAAGGGCTGGCCGCTGACGCCGTCGTAGAGCTGGATCTTGCCGGAGGTGGGCAGCTTGGCTTGCGCCAATTGCGATTTGATGTCGCCTTCGGTGGCGCCGTCGAATACCGGGGTGGCGAAACGGACGCCCAGGGCTCGGGCCGCCCAGCCAAGGTGAGTTTCGAGAATCTGGCCCACGTTCATGCGGCTCGGCACGCCCAGCGGATTCAGGACGATCTCGACGGGCGTTCCGTCGGGCAGGTAAGGCATATCTTCTTCGGGCACGATTCTGGCGATGACGCCCTTGTTG
Organism: Bryobacteraceae bacterium; assembly: GCA_035293905.1. GTDB lineage: Bacteria > Acidobacteriota > Terriglobia > Bryobacterales > Bryobacteraceae > Palsa-187. The sequence continues at coordinate 24,753 of DATGLY010000097.1, read as the reverse complement.
CCGTGTCGGCCAGCCATTTTGTCGCCGACCGAGAGCTTGCGCTTCATGGCGATGTAGACCTTGACCTGCTTGATAACGCCGGGAGGCAACTCGTCGCCCTTACGGAGCTTGGAGATCTTTTCTTCCGTAATTTTTTCGAGCACCGCGATCTGACGCGAGGTCATTTCCTCGATCTCGTCGATCTGCTCGTTGACGCGCGGGTCCTTGTCCTTGAGCTTCATGCGCTTGAGATCTCGCGCGCGAAGCTTCTCGATCAGATCGCGGCTGATGGCGACGCCTTTGGAAAGGAGCTTCTTATTGGTCTTCTCATCATGGAGGTCCGCCAACAACTCCTTGCCGTCCAACAACTTCGCCAGCCGCTTGGCGCGTTCGTCGTTCAAAATGCGCTTTTCGTCTTCCAGGTTCCGGCGCAGCCGTTCTTCCTGACCTTCCAGGATGAGCTTGGAGCGCTCGTCCAACTCCGCGCCCTTTCGGGAGAAGACTTTGCAATCCACCACAGTTCCTTCGATTCCGGGCGGGCAGTAGAGCGAGGCGTCTTTGACGTCTCCGGCCTTCTCGCCGAAGATGGCGCGCAGAAGTTTTTCTTCCGGCGTAAGCTGGGTCTCCCCTTTGGGCGTGACTTTGCCGACCAGAATATCGCCCGGCTTGACGGTGGCGCCAATGCGGATAATGCCGCTTTCATCGAGATTGCGGAGGAAGCTTTCGGCGATATTTGGAATATCGCGGGTAATTTCCTCCGGGCCCAATTTTGTGTCGCGGCTGTCGATTTCGAATTCCTCGATATGGATGGAGGTGTAGTAATCGTCCTTGACCAACTTCTCGCTGACGACGATGGCGTCTTCAAAGTTGTAACCGCGCCAGGGGACAAAGGCGACCAAAACGTTACGACCTAGGGCAAGCTCACCCATTTCGGTGCATGGCCCGTCCGCCAGCACGTCGCCTTTTTTGACCTTTTGGCCCTGATAGACGATCGGTTTCTGATTGATGCAGGTATTCTGGTTGGAGCGCTTGAACTTGGTCATCTGGTAGATGTCGGCGCCGACTTCGCGGGAAAGCTGGCCCTCCTGGACATTGCCTTCCACGCGCACAATAATGCGTTCGCTGTCCACCGAATCCACTACGCCGGAGCGCTTGCAGATGATTACCGCGCCGGAGTCGCGCGCCGTAACGCGCTCCATGCCCGTGCCTACGAATGGGGCCTCGGCGCGCAGCAACGGAACGGCCTGCCGTTGCATGTTCGAACCCATCAAGGCGCGGTTGGCGTCGTCGTTTTCGAGAAATGGAATCAGGCTGGCGGCCACCGAGACCAGTTGCTTCGGGCTGACGTCCATGAATTCGACTTCGCCGACGTTTCGCAGCACGAAGTTGCCGGCCTGGCGGGCGTTGACGAGATCCGTGGTGATCTTGCCGTTTTCATCCAGTTGAACGTTGGCCTGGGCAATGAGGTACTTGTCTTCTTCCCAAGCCGAAAGATAATCGCAATGGGCTTCAAACTCGGCCGGCTGTTTTTTGGGGGGCAGGGCCTTGTTGATTTTATCCATCTCCGCGCGCGAAAGCACCTGGCCGACCTTGAGATCCGTATCGCCAGGATTGAGAACCTGGACCTCGTCGACCACCACGCCATCCTTCACGCGGCGGTAGGGGCTTTCAATGAAGCCGTACTCATTGATTCGGGCAAAGCAGGAAAGCGAGCTGATCAAGCCGATGTTGGGGCCTTCCGGAGTCTCGATAGGGCAGATGCGGCCGTAGTGGGTGGGGTGGACGTCGCGAACTTCGAATCCCGCGCGTTCGCGGGACAAACCGCCAGGACCGAGCGCCGAAAGCCGGCGCTTGTGGGTAATTTCGCTGAGCGGATTGGTTTGATCCATGAATTGCGAAAGCTGGGAAGAGCCGAAGAACTCGCGAATCGCAGCCATGACCGGTTTGGCGTTCACCAGATCGTGGGGCATGGCTGTGGACATTTCCTGGTAGACGCTCATCTTTTCCTTGATGGCGCGCTCCATGCGGACCAGGCCGATGCGGAACTGGTTTTCCAGCAGTTCGCCCACGGCGCGCACGCGGCGGTTGCCCAAGTGGTCGATATCGTCGACCGCGCCGATGCCCTTGCGGAGCTTGAGGAGATATTGAATTGTGTCGATGAAATCTTTTGTGTCGAGCGTGCGCTTGTCGAGCGGCGTCGCGTCCGCCTTGTCGTACAGCTTGATGTTGAACTTCATGCGGCCCACGCGCGAGAAATCGTATTTGCGCGGGTCGAAGAACATGCCCTGGAACAACTGGGTGGCGGTGTCCACAGTGGGCGGATCGCCGGGGCGGAGCTTGCGGTAAATCTCAAGCAGCGCGTCGTTCTGATTGCGAATGTTGTCCTTCTTCAGCGTCTGCGAGATGACATTGCCGGCGTCGTCAAGCTCGGGGAAGAACACATCAAACGCCTGGATCTTGGCTTCGATCAGCTTGCCGATGATGGCGGGCGTCAGCTCGTGATTGGCTTCAATGAGCACTTCGCCGGTATCCATATCGATCACGTCGGCGGCGACAAAGGCGCCTTCCAGATCGTTGGGCGCAACTTCGACTTGCTCGACCTTGGCTTTCTGAATTTCTTTGTAAACGCTATTGGTGATCTTCCGGCCCTGGGGAACGATGGTTTCTCCGCCCTTGGCGACGGCAAAGGAGAGTTTGTGCCCGATCAGTCCTTCCGACACCTTCCAAAACAGCTTCTTGTCCCGGATGACGATGTCGTTGCACTTGTAGAAAGCGCGCAGGATCTCGGCGTCGGTCTTCAATCCTAGCGAGCGCAGAAACATTGTGCCGTAGAATTTGCGTTTTCGGTCGATACGGACGTACAGGTAGTTCTTGTTGTCGTATTCGAATTCGACCCAGCTTCCCCGATAGGGAATGATCTTGCCAAGGAAGTAGCCTTGCGCAGGCTGGCGCTCAAAAAACACGCCGGGGGAGCGGTGCAATTGCGACACAATCACGCGCTCGGTGCCGTTGATGATGAAGGTGCCGTTGTCGGTCATCAGCGGAATTTCACCGAAGAAGACTTCCTGCTCTTTGATGTCGCGGATGGTCTTGTTGCCGGTCTCGGGGTCTTTATCGAAAACGGTCAGACGGATGGTGACTTTGAGAGGGGCGGCGTAGGTCATACCCCGCTCCTCGCATTCGGCCACGTCATATTTCAACTGCAATCCCACTGGATCGCCGCAGCGGTTGCAGAAGGTCACGATGTTTTTGTTAAAGGTTCCGCAGCGGTGGCAAAGCACGTCGCCGAGATGGAACGGATCAGTCTTGATGGTGGCGCCACAAGCGGGGTTGCGGCAGGTGGAGCGAAGGTGGTGCAGCCCCTTGAGGTTTCCGCACTTGCACTCCCAATTGCCGATGGCGTAGTCGACGAACTCAAGCTGGCTCAAGCCGCGAAAATCCGAGATGGGGAAGACGCTTTTGAAAACGCTCTCCAGTCCGGTATCGTCGCGTTCGGCGGGCAACAGGTCCATTTGCAAGAACCGCTCGTAGGATTTTTTCTGGACCTCGATCAGGTTCGGGATGGGGATCGAAGTTTTGATTTTGGAGAAATCGACTCTTTCACGGACAGCGCCATTCGTCACAGGGGTTAGCATTGTCAATCCTTCTTCAAATGCGGGCGGCAAATGGAGGCAAAAGTATCCACCGCCAGGTCAAAAGAAAATAGCCCAGGCGTGAGGAGACACACCGGGCGTAATCTGGGCGCGCAGGGCAAAGCCGCGCGGTAGTTCAAACGAACTGCCGGGCAGATCGCGGGGTAACAATATCACTCATCATCTTACCACGCGCAACGAATTCGCGGCGCGGGTTCTCGGCCGAGCTCTTTCGCGTCTCTTCAGGCCAGATAAACTCAATATTAGCAGCCGCCAGGCTGCCGGGTCAAATGGGCAGACCGGGCGCCTTTTCCGGCCACCGAAAACGGCGACTTATTTTACTTCGACAGTCGCGCCGGCGTCGGTGAACTTCTTCTTGATGGCTTCGGCCTCTTCTTTGTTAACTCCCTCTTTAATCGTCTTCGGGGCGCCGTCCACAAGATCTTTGGCTTCCTTCAGACCGAGGCTAGTGACTTCGCGAACCGCCTTGATCACGTTGATCTTGTTGGCTCCGGCGGCCGTGAGAACTACCGTGAATTCCGTCTTTTCCTCTGCCGGAGCCGCCGCAGCGGCCGGGCCACCCGCCGCCGGAGCCGCCGCCACCGCCGCAGCGGCCGCCGAAACTCCCAGCTTTTCTTCCAGCAACTTGACAAGCTGCGACGCTTCCAGCAGCGTGAGTCCTTGAATCTGCTCCGCAATCGCGTTAAGGTCTGCCATTGTTTCTATTACTCCTCTGTAATCTCGATTCTGTTGCCCGACGCCAGGCGCTAGCCGGAAAACTTGTTTTCCTTCACGGCCTGATCCACCACCACAGCCAGGTTCCGCCCGACGCCGCTCACCGCCGTCACCAGACGCTGGGCGGAAGCATTGATCAAGAACAGGAGCTTGGCGTAAATCTCATCCTTGCCAGGAAGATTCGAAAGCTCGTTGATGGCCGCCACGTCGAGCACGCGGCCTTGCACCAATCCGGCGCGGAAGGTGAAGGTGGGATTCGCCTTGGCGTAAGCGGTGAGCGCCTTGGCAAGCGCCACCGGATCGCCGGAGGTGTAGGCGATGGAGCACATTCCCTTCAGCGCCTTGAGCAAATCCGCCGCAGGAGTGCCCTCGGCCGCCTTTCCGGCGACCGTATTCTTGACCACCTTGTATTTGGCCCCAGCGCCCTTTACGGTTTTGCGCAGCTCATAGTCCTGCTGCACGGTCAGCTTCTCGTAGCCGGTCAAGAATACGTTGGCGGCGCTCATCAATTCGGCGCGCAGCGTTTCCAAATCCTTTTGTTTGTCCGGCTTGCTCTTCATAAAGGCCTTCCTCTACGCCGTTTTGGCGTTATAAAGCGTCTCGTCCAAGGGAACGCCCGGCCCCATGGTGGAGCAGATGGTCGCGCTACGAATGTATTTCCCCTTAGCGGCGCTTGGCTTGGCGCGCACCACCGCCTGAAGCAGCGTATTGGCGTTTTCGACCAGCTTGCCCGGATCGAAACTGACCTTGCCCACCGGGCAATGAATGCAATTGGTTTTGTCCAGCCGAAACTCGACCTTTCCAGCCTTCACTTCCTTGACGGCGGCGGCGACATCGACAGTGACGGTGCCGGTCTTCGGATTGGGCATCAGCCCGCGCGGGCCTAGCACTTTGCCGAGCCGTCCCACCGAGCGCATCATATCGGGCGTGGCGATCACGGCGTCGAAATCAGTCCAGTTCTCCTGCTGGATTTTCGCCACGATCTCCTCGCCGCCTACGATGTCGGCGCCCGCTTCCTGCGCTTCCCGTTGCTTATCGCCGGAGGCGATTACCAGCACCTTTTTAGACTTACCTAATCCATTGGGGAGCACCACAGTTCCGCGCACCATTTGATCGGCATGCTTGCCGTCCACTCCCAAGCGCAAATGCAACTCCACAGTCTCGTCAAAGTTGGCGAACTTGATCTTTTGAACCAGGGGGACGGCGTCTTCGATCTTATAGGGGCGCCGCTCAACCTGCTTCAAGGCGGCAGCGTACTTTTTTCCGGAAGTGCGGCTCATAAGATTTGGTCCAAACGGCCCCGCAAATTGCGCCAGAGCCTCCCAAAGTGAAACTTTAACGATAGCAGATCGCGGCGCGCAGGCGCAAGTTCGGGAAACGGGGCGGCGCAAAGGGGACGCGGGTGGTAGGATCAGCCAAGGGAAGGTATCGTCATGCGCCGGATCTGTCTACTGCTTTTTTCTTTCGTTTTCTTGCTAGGGCAGGCGGGGCAGGATCTTCCTCCGACGGTGGCGCATCCCGACCCGCGCGACTTGAAGCTGCCCAACGGAAAGTTGCAGCGCGATGAGATCGCCAAGGCCGATTACAAGAGGAATCTGGAAGACGCCGCGCAGCTAGTGCAGCTTTCACAGGAAGTGAAGGAGGCCCTAGAGAACGGCGATCAATACGTCGTATCCGTGCGAACCATCAAGAAGCTGGACGACATCGACAAGCTTTCGCGAAGCATGCGCGGCCGGTTGAAGCGCTTTTGATTTTGCGGAGCAAGGTTTTCAGGAACAGGCGCAGCCGCCGGCGCGTATGAATTTTCAGTTTGCAGGAATTCGTTAAAGGCCATGGTTTACCTACATTTGTTTTTCAAGAGGTTTGGAAGTTTCAGGTTTTTGTGCGCGCTCGCGCTCCTTTCCGGTCCCGCGTTCGCCGAAGGCGAGATTGGGATTCAGTCTCCGCGCGGGCCGGTGGGGTTCGGCTGGGTCACCCGGCCCTACCGCCCCAGGACGGTTCCGCACATCGACCTGAACAACTCGCCCCGGCTCGACATGTTGATCCGGGCCGGCAACTTGTACGTTTCCGCGCAGGACGTAGTCGCACTGGCGATCGAAAACAACGTCGATATCGAGGTGCAGCGGTACGGCCCGCTGCTGGCGAGGGAAGTTCTGCGGCGCGCGCAGGGCGGAGGCGCGCTGCGCAGCGTGGGACTGGGCGTGGCGCCCGGTCCGGAGAGCGTGAGTCTGGCGGGGGTTACCGTGAACGCCACGGGAGCCGCTTTGAGCGCGGGCGCGGGGGTGAGCTCGGGCGGGGGCATCGTGACTCAACTGGGTCCGGCGATCTCCTCCTTCGATCCATCTTTACTTTTCTTTACAAATTTTCAGCACGCCACGACTCCACAAAGCAACACGCAACTGACGGGCACAACGACGCTGATTCAAAGTACGCAGTCCTTGCAGGCGGTCTATTCGCAAAGCTGGGATTTCGGCATGAACGCGCAGTTGACGTTCGCATCGAACCGGCTGAAATTCAACAGCCCGTTTTTCGCCTTAAATCCCTACACCAGCGGAGATCTGGATTTGCAGGTGACGCAGAATTTGCTGAGCGGGTTCGGGCGCGCCGTTAACGGGCGCAACATCCGGGTGCAGAAAAACAATCAAAAGGTCACGGATCTCCAGTTCGAGCAACAAGTGATCACAACGGTTTCGGCGGTTTTGAATCTCTACTGGGATCTGGTGGCGTTCCAGCAGGACCTGCAGGCGCGCGAGCAGGAACTGGCGACCGCGCGGCAACTTTTGGAAGACAACCGCAGACAGGTGGCGCTGGGAGTTTTGGCGGAGATTGAAATCACGCGGGCGGAGGCGCAGGTTTATTCGGCGCAGCAGGATCTGTTGGTGTCTCAAACCAATCTTCTGCAACAGGAGACCGTGCTAAAGAACGCGCTGGTAAGAAACGGAATCGCAGCGGCGGGGCTGTCGGCGGTTCACGTAATTCCACTGGATCGCATCACGGCGCCAGAAAAAGAAGAGAACACGCCGTTGGAGCAGTTGGTGAGCCAAGCGCTGGCTCACCGGCCGGAACTGGAGCAGGACCGGACGAATATCGGAAGCAACAAGATGAATCTGGTCGGCATCAAGAGCTCGCTGAAGCCGCAGTTGCAGGCGTTCGCGGAGGTCACCAACAACGCGCTGAGCGGCGTGCTTACGCCTTTCGGCGCCCTGCCGCCTCCGGAAGGGCCCGGCCCGGCGATCGACTACCTGGCAGGGGGATATGGAAACTTCCTGGCGCAGATCTTCCGGCGCAACTATCCCAACTATTCGGCCGGACTTTCCCTGAATATTCCCCTGCGCAACCGCGCGGCGCAATCCGATTATGTGACCAGCCAGTTGGAGTTACGGCAGAATGAGCTAAACCTGCAAAAGACGGAGAGCCAGATCGCGGTGGACGTGCAAAATGCGCTGATCGGTTTGCGGCAGGCGCGGGCGCGCTACGACGCCGCCGCGCACGCCCGCGAGCTACAGGAGCAGACGTTCAGAGCCGATCAAAGAAAGTACGAACTGGGCGCGACCATTCCTTATCAGGTGATGCAGGATCAAAGGGATCTGGCGAATGCGGTGAGCACGGAGGTGCAGGCGCTGGCCAACTATAGCCACGCCCGAATCGCGTTTGATCAGGCTTTGGGGAGGACGCTGGCGGTGAATCACATTTCGATCGAAGAAGCCAAGAGCGGGCGCATGGCGCGCGCGTCCACGCTTCCGGCGAACCTGCCGCAGGGGGTCGAACGATGAAGCGGGCGGTTCTTCTTGCAGCCGCGGCGCTGTTACGCGGGGAGCTAAAGGCGCAGCAAGCCGCGATTGAGCCCGTGCAGCCGCGGGCTTCGGCGGCAGTGCAGCCGTATCTCGCCCCCCATATTCCGCCGATCCGGCTTGCCGATTCGGCGCGACTTGAATCGCTGATTCGCGGCGGCGCGTTGTATTTGACGGTGCAGGACGCGATCGCGCTGGTGCTGGAGAACGATATTGACATCGAAGTGGCGCGGTACAACCCATTGATCGCGCAATGGAACCTGGAGCGCTCCCAGGCCGGCGGGGCGCTGCCGGGAGTGCCAAGCGGAGCGTCGCTGGCCGGTTCGGTGGCGAACGGCCAAGGCATCGCAGGCAGTCAGGCGGCGGCCGGCGTGGCCGGAGGCGGATTTAGCGGAGCTGGCTCCAACACCGCCAACGCCACCATCTCCCAGATCGGGCCCGTGACGCAGAACCTCGATCCGGCGTTTCAGTACTCCGACACTTTCAGCCATATCAGCTCGCCGCAAGCCAATTCCACGCAAACGCTGAGCGCGCTGCTGGTTTCCAATACGAGGGCCTATTCCAGCTCCTGGCAGCAGGGATTTCTCTCGGGCGGAGCCATCACGCTGAGCTATACCGACCACTATCTGCGAGAGAGCGCCGTCGGGGACCTTTTAAACCCCTCCTCGGCTCCGAATTTGTCGCTCTCATTCCAACACAATCTGCTGCAAGGCTTTGGAGTCGCGGTGAACGCCCGGACCATCAACGTGAATCGGATCAATTTGAACAATGCGGATTTGAATTTCCGGACGCAGGTAATCAATGCCGTGGCCAACGTGGTGAACTTGTACTACGCCATGGTCGCCGCCGAACAGGACCGGCGGGCCAAGCAGAGCGCGGTGGACGCGGCGGAGCAGTTTTATCGCGAAACGAGGCGGCGGGAGCAACTGGGCGCGGTCTCGGCCCTGGATGTCACCACAGCCGAATCGCAGCTCGCCTCCACCCAGAGCGACCTGACCGTGAGCGAGACGAATCTGCGGCAACAGGAGGTCCAGCTCAAGAATATGTTGAGCCGCCGCGGGATTTTGGATCCGCTGCTCACCGAAACGCGAGTGGTCCTGCTGGACCGGATCGCCGTGCCGGAAAGCGACGACTTGGGGTCGGTGGACGATTTGGTGCGGGAGGCGTTGGAAAACCGCAGCGATCTGGCGGCGGACCGGGCCAATATAAGAGCGTCGGAAATTTCGGCTGTGGGGACGATCAACGGAATTCTTCCCGTGGTGGAGGCGATTGGAGGGACCAGCCAAGCGGGACTGACTGGCGCGCCACACCTGACGCCTTTCGGAAAGCCCGATCCGTCTTTCGTAGGAGGGATCGGCAACGGGCTAGGGCAGGTTTTCCGCCGCGACTTTCCCACCGACCGAATCGGCGCCTTCGGCCAGGTACGGATTTACAACCGTCAGGCTCAGGCGGATGAAGGGATCGATCAGCTTTCGCTTCGCCAGACGGAGCTCAGCACGCAGAAAACGCTGAACCAGGTGCAGGTGGACGTATCCAATTACGTGGTGGCGCTGCGGCAAGCGCGGGCGCGCTATCAAGCGGCCGTGCAGAATCGCATTCTTCAACAGCAGCTTTACGACGCCGAGCAACGAAAGTTCGCGCTGGGGGCTTCGACGCCCTATAACGTGATCCAGCAGCAAAGGGATCTTGTGGCGGCGCAAGCGTCGGAGGTTTCCGCGATGGCGTCCTACGGCAGCGCTCGGGTAGCGCTGGATCAGACGCTCGGAAGAACCCTGCAAGCCAATGGCGTGACGATTGGGGAAGCGCGGAGCGGCGTCGCCAGCCACGCATCCAGTTTACCCGCATCTCTTCCCGGGCCGAGGGAGTAGCGTTTCCGGATGCTCACGGCCTGGCGGCAGGCGCCGGTAGCGCCGAGGGCGGCAACCTGAAAAATCCTGGCCGGCATGGTGGGGTGTTGCCCCGCCTATCGCCAACGCGGGCGAAGGGGCTGGCCGAAATTTCGCGGTCAGTCCGATTGGCTATAACAAATCATGACGTCCGGCGGTTTCCAGGCGCTTCACAAGATCGCCGACTTGCTGGGCGCGGCGACGGTCGGCGATGAGGAGCGCGTCGGGAGTATCGACGACAATCAGATCCTTGACCCCGAGGAGGGCGACGAGCTTGCCATCCGAGTCGACATAAACGCCGGTGGAGTCATGAATCAGCGAATCGCCGCGCAGGGCATTGCCGTTCGGGTCGCGCCGGTGGAGCTCATAAACGGCGTTCCAGCTTCCGACGTCGTTCCAGCCGATGTCGCCGGCGGGGAAAACCACGACGCGCTTGTCCGCGGCAGCGGGCTGGAGAACGGCATAGTCGATAGAAATGTTTTCGCAGAGGGGAAAGACTTCACCTAGCCGATCGGAGAAGCTGCGCGATCCGAACCGCGGCAAGGTGGCAAGAAGGCTGGCGGTTTTAGGCAAATATCGCCGCAAGGCGTCGAGCAAAACGGACGCGCGCCAGAAGAACATTCCCGCGTTCCAATAGAAATTACCGGAGCGAAGGTAGCGCTGGGCCGTTTTTTGGTCCGGCTTCTCCTGAAACTTCTGAACCGGCTGGAGCGCGCCCGATTTTTTGTTCGATCCCTTGAGCAATTGGATGTATCCGTAGCCGGTTTCGGGCCAGCGGGGCTGAATTCCCAAGACCGCCATCCGGCCCTGGCGGGCGGCCTGAAAGGCAGGTTTGAGCAAGCGGAGGAAATCCCTGGGCTTTCCGATGACGTGATCGGAGGGAAAGACGCCCATGACGGCTTCCGGATCGAGCGATTCGAGGATCTGGGCGGCGAGGCCGATGGCGGGCGCCGTATTGCGCTGGGCCGGCTCGGCGAGAATTTGACGCCGCGGAACGCGAGGAAGCTGCGAGGCGATTTCGGCCTGGAGATGTTCGTTTGTAAGAACCCAGACTCGTTGCGGCGGCACCAGCGGAACGAGCCGGTCGAAGGTTTGTTGAATGAGCGAGCGCTCGCCGAAAAATCGCAGGACTTGCTTGGCGGAGCGGCGGCGGCTGCGGGGCCAAAAGCGGGCGCCGCGGCCGCCGGCGAGGATGAGCGCATAGGGCGCGGCCGAAGCCATAGCGATTATCGAATCGGATAACCCCGGATAAGCTTCAGCTCGCGATCCCAGCGCGTCTTGCTAAAAAAGTTCTTGGCCAAGTCGACAAAGTGATTGGCGGTGAAGTCGACCAGATCCTGCGTAGGAGCGTCATAGGACCAAAAGATGAACAGCGGCTTTCCGATGACGTTTTCGCGGGGCACAAATCCCCAGTAGCGGCTGTCGAGGGAATTGTCGCGATTGTCGCCCATCGCGAAATAGGAGCCGGGAGGAACCACCAGGTCGCCGTTCCAGACATGATGCGCGATCATGTCGAGCGCGCGCTGGTAAACGGGCTCATCGGGCGTGGGTTGGGCGCTGGGGAAGTTGTCGCGATACGGCCGGATCTCGGGGAAAATATGAACGGCATAAGGCTCCGCCAGGGGCTTGCCGTTGAGGTAAACGGTTTTGTTCACCAGATGGATGCGGTCGCCCGGCACTCCGATCACGCGCTTGACGTAATTCTGCGAGATGTCTATAGGGTAGCGGAAGACGATGATGTCTCCACGCTTAGGCTCCGTATACGGCAGAAGATACTTGCTGAGAGGCCCGGGCGGAGCATAGGAGAGTTTGTCGACAAGCAAGTGATCGCCGACGCGCACGGTGGGATCCATCGACGGAGTGGGCACGATGAAGGCTTGAACCAAAGTCGTGGTGCCGAACAGGAGGATCAAAATATTGATGGTCCATTCGTGCACAAAATTGCGCGCCGATTGGGCAAAGTTTTTCATATGTGTTTGACGCGGGTCACTTAATTGGGTACCCGTGAATCAGCATAAACGAACGTTTCCAGCGCGTTTTGCTGAAGAAATTTTCCGCTAAATCCACGACGTGGCCGACGCTGATGGAGGCGGTATTCAGATCGCTTGTGGGGGCGTCGTAGGACCAGTACACTACAAGCGGTTTTCCAATGATATTTTCGCGAGGAACAAAGCCCCAATAGCGGCTGTCGAGCGAGGAGTCGCGGTTGTCGCCCATGGCGAAATAATTATTGGGCGGAACGACGACTTCGCCGTTTACGACATGATTTTGAAGCATGTCGATGGCGCGCCGGTCGACGCTGACGTTAGGCTCGCCGGGGAAGTTATCGCGATAGGAGTCGATGTAGTCGGTTTTGTGAACCTTGTAAGGCTCGTTGAGTTTGACGCCGTTCAAATAGACTTCCTTGTTGATGACGCGGATGCGATCGCCGGGAACTCCGATGCAGCGCTTGACGAAAGTTTGGGAGATATCCACCGGATAACGGAAGACGATGATGTCGCCGCGCTTGATATCGGTATAAGGGAGGATGTGGCGGCTGAGCGGCCCGGAGGGCGCGTAGGCCAGCTTATCTACCAGAAGGTGATCGCCGATGAGCAGCGAGTCCTCCATCGAGCCGGTGGGGATAACGAAGGCTTGGACCAAATTTGTCGTGAGGAATAAAAGCAGAAGGATGGTGATGGTCCATTCGGCGATCGCTCCGCGCTGGCGCTCGCGAGGTTCAGACGATGGGGGCGGCGGCTCAGGGGCCGCTTGCTGCGCGACCGGCGAATGCTGAGCCATAAGCCGGGGAACTGCCTGGCTCGGCGGGTTTTCCGGAGTCACTGTCTCTAGTTTATCAGCCGGGGCGCTCCGGTTGAGCGAGAAGGGCCGCGCAAGAAAATGGGCGGCCGGCCGGAAGCGACAGACCGCCCGTCAAGGGGTCCAGTTGTGCGCGCTACTTTTTGGCCGGCGCGGCCGGGGTGGAAGAGCTGGCCGGCGCGGCATTGGTGCTTGCGACGCCCGGCTTCGCAGTCTTCTTGTGCTTGTGCGTCTTGGCCGGCGTTTGGGCCGCGGGCGCGGCGCTGTTCTGCTTTTGCGGCGCGGATGCGGGCGTGCTGGATTGCGCCAGCATACCAACCGCGGCGAGCATTGAAGTGAAAATTAATTTTTTCATAGTTCCTTTTCCTTATTGTTTTGGGTTCTCGTACCCACGCTTTTATGATGCGGCGCAACCGCAATTTGGGCGATCCCCTGCGCAGGTCAGATTTGTTCGGGCCGGGAGGCTATAAGCGTGGAGCGTTTGTTAATGAAAGGATCTCAATCACAAGGTGAGCGGCGGAGGGAGCGGGAAAAATTCGCTACTTCCAGGCGGCATAAACCGGTTTGCTCACCAGAAAGGCAGGGTTGGCGCCCGGACGGGGACGGAACTTCTGGGCGCGGCCGCTGTCGACTTCGGCGACGTAGAAGTTGCCTTCTTGATCGACGCTGAAGCCGTGGACGCCCCAAAACCCACCCGGAAAATCGCCCCACACGCCGAAAGAATAAAGGAAGTGGCCTTGGAGATCGTACTTAAGCATTTTCGAAGTGCCGCGGTCAAAGGCCCAGAGCGTGCGGTCGGCGCCAATGTAGATGAGGTGAATGTCGGAGGGTTCCTGGCCGGGACTCCATTCATAGAGATACTTGCCGTTGTCGTCGAAGACCTGGATGCGATGATTGGCGCGGTCATTGACGAAAATACGGCGGGTCTGGGGATCGGCGGCGATGCCGTGTACGTTATTCATGTAGCCAGGACGCTTCTCATTCGGAGGCGTTCCTTTTTGTCCCCAATCCATGAGGAATCTGCCGTCTTTGTCAAACTTGGCGACGCGCGTGCCGTTGTAGCCGTCGGCGACGAACATTGTGCTATCAGGGAGCCAGGTTATGTAGGTTGGGCGGTTGAAATGCGTTCCGTCGGCGCCTTTCATTCGGGGGACGCCGATGGTTTGCACGAGTTCTTTGCCGTCGTGCGAGAACTTGTAGATAGCCTGCATGTGGTCGTCGACGACCCAAACGTGCTTTTGGGGATCGTAGGGATTGACTGCGATGAAATGGGGGCGCTGAAGGATTTTATCCCACTGAGTCCAGCGCTCGACGATGTTGCCGTTGGCGTCGGCGACGGTGATGCAATTTTCCCATTTGGCGTCGACGCCGACCGTTCCGTTCCAGCCGTCGGTGGGCGCGCCGGGATCGGATCCGGCCGCTCCGCCGCCCGGAAGAGCGGCGGTGGTGGCGTCACGCCAAGGAAGGCGACCGATGGGAAATTGGATGCTTGGGCCGAATTCGGGCAGGAGCCTGGATGGTGGGCGGCGGATGTTGGGCAATTCGCCCCGGAAGAGAAGATAGACGCGGTTGGGGCTCTCGGCGTAAATTCCCTGCCCGGCGCCCCAAGTCCATTTTTCGTTACCGGGGATGGTGCTGATGTTTTTGGGCCAGTCTTTGACGACCTCGTAAGGGCCGAACGTGTCTTGGCCGCCAATTTGTCCCGGAATCGCCGCGAAGCCGGATCCCGGCTTTTGTTGCGCATAAACGGATGCGGCCAGCGATAAAAACAGCCAAAGGCCCAGGCCGGGCCGGATCGATACGGCAGAGAATCGCATAAAAACTCCTACTTGGCCGGCTTCGACTCGTTTTTCAGAAATTCTTCGAAATTGACGTTGTCTTCGCACACCATCTCCGTGATGCTCCAGGTGGGGTGCAAGCCGAACGTGATGGAGCCGCCCCAGGTTTTGGTATAGGCTTTGGGATCGTCGATAGTGATGGCGATTTCAAGCGTTTTCTGGCTGGGCCGGCGCATGCGCTCAACGACGTGGAGTTGATCGGAGTGTGGATGGCCGGCGCGGTCGAGCCAGGTTTTATCGTTCAGCCCGATTGTGTCGACCACGAGCGTGTCGCCCTCCCATTTGCCGACGGAATCGCCGAACCAGGTGGGCCCGAGGTCGGTATTGTGCGGCCGGCCGTCGGTCCAGATTTGGCGGATGAAATGATTGAATTCGAAAATCTCCATCACGCGCGTTGGCGTTTGAACGATCTCCATGGGGAAGGGCTGAAGATAAATTCGCGGGGTTCCGGGCGGAAAGCATCCGACCGCGTTGACCGTGGTGGGATTGACGGGATCGTTGGAATCGGCAAAAGATCGGGGGCCGAAGGAGGGCCTGGTGAGCTTGAATTTCTCCTTCGCCCAATCGGTCATGGGAGGCTCTTCTCGGGTGAAGGAGTAGGCCAGATAGCGCGTATCCGGCGAAGAAAGCAAGTTCCAGACGCCGGACAGATTTGGCTGCTGGGCGAGAGCGGCCAGCGGGAAGAGGAATGCAGCGATCAAGTTGCGGCAATGGGGCACGGCGCTAATCTCCCATTTCCGTTTTCAGTTCCTGGCCGTTGACGACGGTTTTGGAAATGCGGAGGGCCGGGGCGCCAGTGAGGGCGCGCGCGCCCGTGATGGTGACGGTATCGCCGGCCTTAATGGAGTGCGCGTTCCATCCCGCGCGGACGAGGTGGTTCGGGCTCGTAAGCTCGCCTTGCCATTTCGTGACTACGCCGTTGGGGTCTTTCACGGAAATCGTGACGAGGACATGGGGATTGACGAATTGAAAATCGACGGCCGTGCCCGTGACGGTTTCGACGTCTTTGGCGTTGTATCCAGCGGCCCCGTGGTGGGCAAAGAGGGAGATAGGAACGGCCGAGGCTAGAGCAAGAAAGATGGTTCGGATTTTCATGAACACCCCCGGGCTCGGTCGCAAAACAACCGCCCGGGAACGGTTATATCACGCGGGGGCGCGGCGGCGCCAACCGGAGCGCGTCTCAAGCGTAGATGCCGCGGAGCTTGATGGCGAAGGCGACCCGATCGAGCGCCAACATGTACGCGGCTGTGCGGTTGTGGACACCGTGCTTTTCGGCGTAGGCGACGACGTCGTTGAAGCTGTTAACCATGATTTCTTCCATCCGATCGTTGACCAATTGCTCATTCCAAAAGTAGCCTTGCCGGTCCTGGACCCACTCGAAATAAGAGACAGTGACGCCGCCGGCGTTGGCGAGGATGTCAGGGATGACAAAGATCCCCTTTTCGTGAAGAATGGGATCGGCGAGGTGAGTGGTGGGACCGTTGGCGCCTTCACAGAGAATTTTGCACCGAAGTTTCCCGGCGTTTTGGGAAGTAATGACGTCTTCGCGGGCGGCCGGCAACAGGACGTCGGTTTCGAGGAACAAAGCCTCGTCGCGATCTATATTTTCGGCCTGGGCGAAATCGAGAATCGAGCCGGTCTCCTTGCGATGCTTCATGAGGGCAGGGATATCGAGACCTTTGGGATTGTAAACGGCGCCATCATACTCGATGACCGAGACGATCTTGAAACCGGCGCGGGCCATGAGCTTGGCGGACATGCCGCCCACATTGCCAAAGCCTTGAATGACCACACGAGTGGCGGAACGCTCCAAGCCGAGAAGGCGGAGAGCCTGCTCAATGACGACCATGCAGCCGCGGCCGGTAGCCTCGGTGCGGCCGCGGGAGCCGCCGAGGTCGATGGGCTTTCCCGTCACCACGGCGGTTTGGGTGTGGCGGGCGTGCATGGAGTAGGTGTCCATGACCCAGGCCATCGTTTGCTCATTGGTGTTTACGTCGGGAGCGGGCACGTCGATCTCAGGTCCGATGAAGTCAAACAATTCGGCGGTGTAACGGCGCGTGATTTTTTCAAGTTCGGTGGGGGAAAGCACGCTTGGGTCGCAAACGATGCCGCCTTTGGCGCCGCCGAAAGGAACGTTGGTTACGGCGCATTTCCATGTCATCCAGGCGGCCAAAGCGCGGACTTCATCCAGGGTGACATCGGGGGCGTAGCGAATGCCGCCCTTGGCGGGACCGCGGGCGATAGAGTGTTGAACGCGGAAGCCCGTGAACAGCTCGATGCGTCCATCGTCGAGCTGGACGGGAATGTGAACGATGATCTCGCGGGCGGGGGAACGGAGAACCTTCTGCATTCCCTCGTCGATGCCCAAGCGCGCCGCCGCCTCGTCGAAGCGGGCTTGCGCGGAGACCAGCGGGTTAAATTCGTCTTGAGAAGTGGGCTTGAACGGCGGCGCTTCCACCAGCATGCAGGCGCAACATCCTCCGCCATTATTATGAAACAGCGCGGAGACTAGGCAGCGGCCCAAAACGGAGCGCTCGGACCGGCCGCTTGCCCGGCTGAAAGGGAGGATGCTGGCGGGTCCTTTGCGGGCTATGATCGGATTGTGGGGCGGATGCTGATCATTTTGGGCGCGATGCTGATCGTGGCGGGATTGCTGTTAACGCTCGGGGAACGGCTGCCAATCCGTCTGGGCAGGCTGCCTGGCGACGTCGTGATCCGCGGGAAAAACAGTGTTTTTTATTTTCCCTGGGTGACGAGCCTGCTGCTCAGCGTCATCTTGACGGCGCTGCTGTGGTTGTTTGGGCGGCGGTGATTTCGCCGAAGAGATTCTTGACCAAGCCGATGGCGTCGGCGCCAAAGCCAATCGCGTAGACATCGCGGCCAGGCGAGGTGGACGGCGCAAGCGGGAAGGCAGCGCGGCCAAAGATGTAGAGCGCGCCAATCTTCACATTTCCTAAGGAAATGGGCAGCGGGTAAGCCGCGTCTAGCTGCGCCGCGAGGCCGCGCAGATGGCCGGCCGTTACGATTTCGTTTTGGCCCACCGTAAACGAGATGGTTCCGAGGGAGCGCAATGGCCTGGCGCCATCCTCAAAGAGGCTGGAGAGTCGAATGCCGGCCAACCACTCTCGCGAGATTGGCGCAGGCTGGGACGCGTTGAAAGGGGAGGCGACGCCGAGGCCAATGATGAGGCCGAGAGCGGTCCATTCGCGATCGTGAAACATGGGAATGAGAGGACCGCCGCGGCCGCGTTTGGGTTGCCATTCGAAGCCGGTCTGAAATTGTCCGGTTTGGGCGAGTTCATTGAGCGTGAGCGACTGAGCTTGCCGGATGAGGTTGGGGGCGAGCCCGGAGAGCGGAGCGGAAGTCTGGACGGGGATGCTGTCGATGCGAGCGACTCCCCACCAGCGCAAGGCGGAGCCGAGGGGATCCAGGGAGGCGCTAGCCTGGCCGAGCGGCCGGCTGATGGAAAAATCAAAAAAGAACTTTGCGGCGGGGTGGGAGGAATTCGCGCCGGTTTCCTCCACGCCGGCGAGGATGCGAGTCAGGTCGCCGGAAGGAGTTTGGCTCCAGACGCGAGGGGCGAATGTCAAGACTGCAAGGAGTAAGGTACGCATACAGATCTCGACCTACGTTTGCAGAACGGTCGGGAGTTTCGTGGGAGCCAAGCTTTAAATGCTTGGGAAACAGGGAAATCCGGCGTGGGAATTGTGGTGACTGCGCCTAAGGCTGGCCGAGAAAGCGTTTGACGCGGTTGAGGGCGGCAGTCTGCTCGCTCCACGCCTTTTGAATGCACGATTTTTCGTTTTGCGAGAGATGCCAGGAAAGAGGCGGGGTCGCGTTGCAGGTTGGATCGCCCGAAGAGAAGCGGAACTCAACATTGTCAAAATCGACATGAGGGGAATAGCGGAGCTCGGACTGGAAGGCCGAAGACTCGGCCTCGTCGCGAAGAATCTGGCCTTGACCGCGGGCATTGTAGATGGTGAGCAGAGGCGAGATGAACTGGTAAAACCAATTTTCCGGTTTGGCCGGCGCGGGGGAATTTTGCGGGAAGGCGACGATTCTTATTACGAGCAGCCTGCGTCCGGCCGGAGCGGCTTCACGAATCCATTCGTCGAGCGAGGTTATGCCGTAGTTGTCGTAATAGCCGCCGTCGGCAAGATGATAGATGGCCTCCGATGAGGCTGGCCGGGCATTGGGCGAGACATAAGGGAAAGAAGCGGACATACGAGCGGCGGTTTCAATTTTAACGTCACGGCCGGGAGTTAAGTCTTTGAAGTTATCCAGCGGTTTTGCCGGCTGGCCACGGTTGGGGAACCGGGAGTTGGTAAAGACCAACGGCCGACCGGATTCGACCTGCGTGGAGTTGAAGATGACGGCAGGCAGACCGGATTTAACGCCGAGGGCGAGGTCGGCCAGCGTGACGTTTTGGAGGAGCGCGTGTTGAGCGAAGGACTGCTCCAGAGCCCAACCCCGATCCAGGCGCTTCCAGGGACGGAGAAAGCCGGGGAGCAAAGTGCGTGCAAGGTCCGGCTGGACGAGTCCCCAAGCGACCGCTTCGAGGCTGGAAGCTTCGGCACCGCTGACGGGATCGACCTTGGCGGCGCCAGGAAACGCGGGGAGGGTTTGAAGATAGAAAAGGGTCCCGACCGACCCGCCAGAGACCGCACTGATCGCGGCGACAGAGCTGTCGAATCCATCGACGTTGCGCTGGAGTCCGGCCAAAACTTGGGCGGTCCAAGCAGCGGCTTGGATGCCGCCGCCGGCGGCGGCTACAACGATCGCTCTGTTATGAAAGCGGGCCTGATCCATGACCCACGGCGGCGTTGGGAAAGAATCGGCCGGAGTTTTGGCGGGAGAGGTCTCGAAAAAGAAGTCGCGGTCGGCTTGTCCCATGGGAAGATACGCAACACCGATCAAGTAAACGGCAACGGCAGTAAGCAAAGGCACGCGGAAGCGATCCCAGAAAAACGCGGCCCCCGCAAGCAGCCAGCAAACCAAGGAAGCTCCCAGGAGAACCCAGAAGAGGGTGGGGAGCCAATGCGAGAACCGAACAGCCTTGAGCTCGCGCGCCGCGGAGAGGCCGCCGAAGACGTAGATGCACAGGGACAGAAGGAGCATGAAGAGAGCGAAGGCGTGTCCGGGAAGCATGGCGCCGCCGGAATAGTAGCCTTTGCCGAGGAGTTTTTGCGCACCGCGAGCGGTCCAACGCGCGGGAAGATTGGCGCCGCGGGCGGCGGCCCAGGGCGAGCGAGCCTTGTGGAGCCTGGAGAGCCAGCCGCGCACGGCGGGGATAGAGTCCAGAGGGAGGATCAGGAACGGGCCGGGTTGTTCGAAGGAGGGCGTGGCGAACCAGAGTTGCAACAGGGTTAGAGCGAGAATGGCGCCGATGGCCATGAGCCAGCCCCAGAACGAATAGAGGCTAAAGCCGGCCAGTTGAACATGCTCCGGCTGCGCCGCCGCGTAGTTCCATAGCGAGCGCAGGAAAACAATATAAGGCAGATGTCCTGCGAGGAACACCCAGACGCCCCAACGAGGATAGGGCGTTGTGGGAGGGGAGAGCGGCTGGTCGAGCATTCGCGCTTTGGCATAGAGGAAGACCAGGTTCGCGGTGGCCATGGCGGAGCCGGCGATGAGGAGGGCCATGAAGGACGCCCACTTAACTTCGCGCAGCGTTAGATCGGCGAGACCACGAAAGAGCGCCGTTTGAAAGCTCAGCGGGAGCAGCGCGCCCAAAAAAACAAGCGTCAGGAGTGGAACGCGGAGCCAGTAGAGATAAGAAAGGAATTTTTGAGCCATGGCTCCCTTCCCCATGATGACTCTGGGATCAGACGGCGCCAAGCGCCGTCTGATCACTTGGGAGCCGTTTGCGACTTGAACAGATTCTGAGCGAAGCGGATGGCGTCGACGCCGATGCCGATGGTGTAGAGGTCGCGCTGGCTGGGCCGCGCGATGACGAGAGTACTCGCAAGGAACGAACTCAAAGCGGCGGGATCGGCGGGAGGCGTCGCGGGAGTAAGGAGCAGAGGATCGAACTGCTGGGAATGTCCCAAGAGGATGTCGGCGCGCCCAAACAAATAGAAGGCATTGAGCTTAGCATTGCCCACAGAGATCGGCAGAGGATAGGCCGCGTCGAGGTGGGCCACAAAATGCCTGAGCTTGCCTCCGGTGATGAGCTCATTTTGGCCGACGGTGAACTCCACTGTACCCAGAGAAGAATACGGCTTGCCATCTGAATCGGCGTCTTCAAAGAGCGTGGTGAGGCGGAGGCCCGTGGACCACTGGCGGAAGAACTGGTTGCGGTCGGGCGTAGTGAAGGCGACGGTCGGCGAGGTGGAGGAGACATATTGAGAGTTTTGGCTGTATTGGTTGTTGAAGGCCGCTCTTTGCTGATTGGTTTGCTGGGCGCCGCTGCTATCGGTGAATGTTAGCGGCGGCAAAGCGAAATATTGGATGCTGGAGCGCGGATCGAAGGGCAGAGAGGCGCCGACGCCAGCGATAAAGCCGAGCGCAGTGTATTCCCTATCGTGAACCAGAGCAGTGAACGGACCGCCGCGCAAGCTGGGCCGTTGGTATTCATAGCCTGTTTGAAACTCGGCGGCTTGCGCCAGCTCGTTAAGTTTCAGACCACGGGCCAATTGTGTGAGGCCGGAGCCTATGCTGGAGACGCTTGTTGAGGTCTGAATCGGGACTGCGCCAATACGAACGTCGCCCCACCAGCGGTGAGGGGAGCCGAGCGGGCTATAGGAGTGGGCCTGGAACAGGGGGCGGCTGATGAAGAAATCCATGAAGAACTTCATGGTGGAACTGGCGGCGGCAGCGCCGGATTGCTCCAGGCCGAGCAGGATACGCGTTGTGTCGCCGACAGGACCGACGACGATTTCCACGTCTTTATAATCGGTGGCCGAGCCGCTGGGTGTGGTTGCTGTGAGGCGGGCCTTGAAAGACTGCGGCGAAGTCGAGAGCGGCACGCCGACCAGCAGGGTCGAGGATGTCTCTGAATCCGCGAGAACTTTTGGATCGAAAGTGAAGTTGGCGGCCACTTCGGCAGGAGGCAGGACGGAACCTTGGACTTTAATGTCTCCCGTAAAATTCACGCGTTTTATAGCGACAGCAAAGATGGCGTTGCCGCCGGGCATCACGACGCCGCTTCTGGGGCTCGCGGAAAGCTGGAAGCCGCATACTTCGAGGTTCACGGATTGGGACTTGGCTTGTTTTCCCGACGTCGCTGTGATGGTCAATGAGTAAGGGCCGGGCGTGAGCGTCGTAGTGTCGATGGAGAGTGTGGCGGAGCCGTTCTTCACGATAGCTGGATCGAATTTGGGCGTTGCATTGGCGGGGAGGCCGGCGACTTTGAGCGCTACGTCGCCCTGGAAACCATTTACGGAGATGTTGAGGTTGGCTGGATTGCCTTGCAAGACGGAGACGTTATCAGACACCGAAAGATTTTGGGCCAGGGCGGCGGGGACGAGTCCGAGAGCCGCCAACAGACTGAGCCTGCCGAAGAGATTAAGAGCGAATGGAATTTTCACGTTGCCTCCTGGGGTTTGGGACCCTGAACTGGATTTCTACGGTCTCAAACAGGAGAAGCGGAAATATCGGGAAAAAGCCGCCAAGAATCTGCGGGATTTCGTGTTCTGTGCGACCGAAGGATTTTGAATCTGCCGTCGCCGGCCGCGCGAGGCCGCCCGCCAGAAAAACAATCAGCGCTACATATACATTCCGCCGTTGACGCGGAGGACCTGGCCGGTGATGTAAGAGGCGTCGTCGCTGGCCAGGAATTTGACGGCGGCGGCCACTTCTTCAGCTTTGCCGAAGCGATTGAGGGGGATGCGGCTCAGCATTGCGTCTTTCAGCTCCTGGGAGAGCGAGGCGGTCATATCGGTTTCGATGAAGCCGGGCGCGACGGCGTTGACGGTGACGTTGCGGCTGGCCAGTTCTTGCGCCAGCGATTTGGTAAGTCCGATCAAACCCGCCTTGGAGGCGACATAATTCGCCTGGCCCGGATTCCCCGCCTCTCCCACGACCGATGAGATATTGACGATTCGTCCCCAGCGCTCACGGAGCATTGGGTGGAGGACTTGCTGGATGGCGAGGAACGCCCCGGTGAGATTGGTGGCGAGCACGGCATCCCAGGCTTCCTTCTTCATGCGCAGGGCAAGGCCATCTTTTGTCACTGCGGCGTTGTTGATCAGGATGTCGACTTTTCCGGCTTTGGCGAAGGCTCGTTCGATGGAAGGGGGAGAGGCGAGGTCCAACTCGACCCAGCAGGAGTTGGGAATTTCGGCGCTGGCTTGCTCGAGCTTGGCGGCGTCGCGGGCGGCGAGCACTACACGGCAACCGGCGCCGGCCAGCGCGCGCGCGCAAGCGAGCCCGATGCCGCGGCTTGCACCCGTAACAAAAGCTGTCCTGTTTGTCATACTGTCTACCATACATGGCCTACGAAGATTTGCGCGCGTTCGTGCGCGCGCTGGAGAAAGCGAACGAGTTGAAGCGGATCTCTTTTGAAGTGGATCCGCATTTGGAAATTACCGAGTTTGCGGACCGGTCGGTTAAGACTCGGGGGCCGGCGTTTCTGTTCGAGAAGCCGAAAGGGTCGGACATCCCGGTGTTGATCAACGCTTTCGCCAGCGAGCGGAGGATGGAGTTGGCGCTCGAGAATAAGCCGGAAGAAGTGGCGGAGCGGATCGGGGAATGGATCGCAATGAGAAAACCGGAAGGGATGCTGGGAAAGCTCAAGATGCTGCCAAAGCTGGCGGATCTGGCGTCGATTTTTCCCAAGACCGTTTCCGACGGCCCGTGCAAGGAAAACGTTTTGCGCGACGACTTTTCGCTCGACAACCTGCCGATTCTGCATTGCTGGCCGCACGACGCGGGGCGGTTCATCACGCTGCCGATGGTGTTCTCGCGCGATCCGGAAACGGGCAAGCGCAATTGCGGGTGTTATCGTCTTCAGGTTTTCGACGGGCGCACAACGGGCATGCATTGGCAGACGCACAAGCAAGGAGCGGAGCATTACCGGCGCATGCGGGCGGGCGGCGCGAAACGAATGGATGTGGCGGTGGCGATCGGAGCAGACCCGGCTACGATGTATTCTGCGATTCTGCCTTTGCCTCCGGATCTGGATGAGATGATGATCGCGGGTTTTCTGCGAGGCGAGCCGGTGAAGATGGTGAAGTGCGAGACGTCCGATTTAGAAGTGCCGGCGAACGCGGAAATCGTGCTGGAGGGCTACGTGGAGCTGGGCGAATTACGGACGGAGGGCCCGTTCGGGGACCACACAGGCTTTTATTCGCTGGCGGACGATTATCCCGTGTTTCACATTACCTGCGTGACTCATCGCAACAAGCCGATGTATGCGACCACCATCGTGGGGCCTCCGCCCATGGAGGATTTCTACATGGGCAAGGGGATCGAGCGCATCTTTCTTCCGCTCATGCGGCTGCAATTGCCCGAAATCCGCGATGTTTGCATGCCGGCGGAAGGTATTTTTCATAATTTGATTCTGGTGTCGATCCGCAAGTCTTACCCGGGCCACGCGCGCAAGGTAATGCACGGGATTTGGGGTTTGGGACAGGCGATGTTTTCCAAATGCATCGTGGTGGTGGACGAGGACGTGGACGTGCAGAATGTGCGGGAAGTGGCGTGGAAGACGCTGAACAACATCGACCCCGAACGCGACATTCAATTCGTGATGGGACCGATCGATTCTCTGGATCATTCGAGCCGATTGCCGAATTACGGGTCGAAGATGGGAGTGGATGCAACGCGGAAGTGGAAGGAGGAGGGATTTACGAGGCCGTGGCCGGACGTCATCCGGATGTCGGGCGGGGTGCGAGCGAAAGTGGATGCGCTGTGGAAGAAGGCGGGGCTGGGTTAAACTAGGACAAACGGCGGCTGTAGCTCAGTTGGTAGTAGCGCCAGATTGTGGTTCTGGATGTCGTGGGTTCGAATCCCACCAGCCGCCCCACGCCGGTCATGTCCGGACCGGACACATAGGTAACAGGTTGTTCCTAAGACATAGGTAACACTTTTGGCCCGAAGGGATTGGGCAAAGTTTTCTCCTCCAGGTCGACATAGCCGAGATCGTAATCCA
>DATGLY010000096.1:0-59856 GCA_035293905.1 Bryobacteraceae bacterium | reverse complement strand
TCCGGATCGCCGAACGCTAAATTAGATGGGGATTGAGACAAATGAATGTCCTTTAACAACTCGCCTCGCGCAGAATATACCGACAAATATTTCGCCGCGACGTACAGATTTCCTTTTTCATCGGTGCGTAAGCCGCCTGGAACGCCCTCGATTTTAGAGAGAAACACCCGCTCGTTCGACGCGGCGCCGCTCCGGTCCAAGTCAAAGGCCAGCACGGAGCGGCGGTCGGAGTCCGCCACGTATAGGATGCGGCCATTCGGCGAAAGGGCGACGCCGTTCGGGCGCGTGCTCCACTTTGCGATCGGCTCCAAGTCGCCCTTGGTTGTGATGCGGAACACTCCATAAAAATCCAGCTCGCGGGAATCCTGCTGGTTCCCAAACGCCGGATCGGTGAAATAGACGTTGCCATCGCGGCGAACCACAACGTCGTTCGGCGCATTCAACCGCTTGCCCTCATAACGCGCCGCGAGCACATCGACTTTGCCGCTCTTGGCGGTTCGGGTGACCCGGCGGTCGCGGAACTCGCAAGTATAAAGGCGTCCTTGCTCGTCGTAGGCGTTGCCGCTGGCTCCGCCGGCGCGGCTGGCGAATTCCGAAATTCCTTTGCCCGGAACCCATTTCTCGATCCGGTCGGTCGGGGTGTCGCTGAACAGCAGAAACCCCTCCAGCGACCAGACCGGGCCTTCGGCGTAATGCATATCGCGGGCGATCGTCTCGACCCGGATGTTCGAGAAATCCTGCGCGCAGGCGGCGCCGGCGAACAGAATGGCCAGGAGGACCAACACGGTTTTCATTATGGGCCGACGGGAAGCGCCGACGCTAGAGCTTCCGCGCCAGGATGGCATAATCCAGCCCGCCGAAAAATGCGTCGCGCAGCGTTGGGGGCAATTCCTGGAGCGCCGGCATGGAGTGCGCCGCCGGCTCCAGCCGCTCGACCTCGATTCCCCCAAAACCGGCCTCCTCCAGGTAAAACCGCAGCAGCGCGGCGGGAACGGGACGCGTATGAGTCGGGTCGATGTAGAAGTGGGTGGCGAAGATAGCCAGGCACTCCGGATTGGGTGTCTCGAAAAGCGCCAACGCGCCTGGGTGAAGCTTGGCGGCGAGCAGCGCGACGAGCATGGGCACGCGCTCCGGCGGAAGGTGCTCGATTACTTGAGAGCAAAAGGCGCCGCCGAGGGAGCGATCCGGCAAGGCGTCTAAAAATTCGAACAAGTCGGCGCGCGCCGCGGCTAGTCCCTTCGAGGCGCACCAGGCCACGCATTCCTCGCTTGAATCGACGCCGCGCGCCGCCAAGCCCAACTCGCGCGCGGCCTCGAGGAATTCGCCGCGCCCGCAACCAATGTCGACGATCTCGTGCGCGGCGCCGACGAAGCGGGCGGCGTGTTTGCGTTGATGCTCCCGAATGCGTTCTTCGGGGCCGCGGAACACCTCGGCAAAGCGCAGCCAGTCGATTCCATATCTTGGCGTCTGCGTCATGGCTGGCGTCCCGCCAGCCGAAGCCTGCGCCACAGCGCGCGTTTGCCGCAACGCACGGAGCTCGGCGTAAATCAGGCTCTCGTATTCGCGCCGGATTTGCTCGAGATCTTGCCATAACCGCTTTTGCACGTCGATGGTGTTGCGGTCCAGGGCCGCGGTAAAGCTCGCGTGCTGCTGCCGCGCCAGCTCCCGATAGCTTTGGTCCAGCAGCGTCACACGATGCTGAAATGCGCCTTGCAATTCCGACATCGTGCGCAGGAGGTGAATCTCGCTGGCGGATCGGCGCTCTTCAAAAGCCGGACGCCATTCCGCCCAGTGGCGGCAAACGTCGCGCATTTCACCGGCCGCCGCCGCCGACTCGCGATGATAAGCCTCCAGCGCTTCGCGCAGAGGCTTCTCGCGCGCAGCCAGAGCGGCCAAAGCGCGGCTGACGTCTCCAAGCGCCTCGAGCGTGGCGTGTACGCAGGCCATGGCGGCGCGATTGAATTCCACCTGTTCGCGAACGTGCCAATCCAGCGCGCGGGCGATCAGTTTTTTGAGGGCCTGCGCGATGGAATTTTTCAGGCCGGGCGGCCGGGGATTCACCGTTCCAATGGCGGCCACTTTAGCCTCGGCGGCGTCGCGGGCGTGGAGGAGCGGAGTCAGATCGGGCGCTGCGACTCCTTCCAAGCCCAGGTTGCCGTCCGGCGCGCGCGCCCGCGCTCGGGCGCGCACCGCCTGGATGGCGGCTAGGAGATCGTCTTCTTTCATCAGCGGCTCCCGCCGGCGGCACGTTTCGATTTCCGCCGCTGCGAGTAGCTCGCCGTAATTTTGGTGGGAATGCCGCCCCGCGCCGCGAACTCGCCGATCACGGTAGCGGATACCGGATCAGCCGCGCGGACAACATCCTCAAGAAATTTGTTCACTACGTTCTCCTGAAAAATGCCCAGGTTGCGATACGCCAGCGAGTACATCTTAAGCGACTTGAGCTCCAGGCAGCGCCGATCCGGCACGTAGCGTAAAGTGAGCGTGCCGTGATCCGGCAAGCCGGTCTTAGGGCAAACCGAAGTGAATTCCGGCATGCTGATTTCGATTTCGTAGCCGGTATGGTACTGGTTCGGCCAGGTTTCGATTTCCGGAAGCTCGGCCCGCACGCCCGCTTCGGCGTGCTCGTCCGTGTAGGCTCGGTTCACCGCCGCGATGTCTCCGCCGCCTCGCGCCGCAGTTGTGCGGCCAACAGCCTGAGAAATTGTCCGACGTCGGTGACGACGCCGATGGCCTGGCCGGTTCCGCGGTCGCTGACCTTGGTGGCCACCGCGGGATTGATGTCCACGCACACGATTTTCACCCAACTCGGCGACATGTTGCCGACGGCGATCGAATGCAGCATAGAACCCAGGCAGAGCACCAAGCCGGCGCCGCGCAACTGCTCGGCGTAAACGTCTTGAGCGCGGTTCATATCGGTGATTGTGTCGGGTAAAGGGCCGTCATCGCGCAAGCTGCCGGCGAGCACAAACGGAATGTCCGCGATCACGCATTCATACATTACGCCGCTCTTCAGCCGGCCCGATTCTACGGCCTGTTGGATCCCGCCGGCGTGGTAAATCGCGTTGATGGCGCGCATGTGGTTGCGATGGCCGTGCTCTTCCTGGCGGCCGTCGCTTTGCCGCACCCCGAGCGAGGTGCCGAAGAGCGCGGCTTCGATGTCGTGCACGCCTAGGGCGTTGCCCGCCAAAAGAGCGTTTACCCATCCGCCGCGGATCAGCTCGGCGAGGGCCGAGGCGCCTCCCGTGTGGACCACCACCGGTCCGGCCACCACGACGATCTTCTTGCCCTCCGTCCGCGTCTGCTCCAGCAGAGCGGCCGTTTGACGCACGGCCGTCTCCAATTGCCGCTCCGAAGAGATTCCGTTGCTCATGAAGGCGAAGGCCAGGCGGTCGCGTTCCTTCGACTCCGGCAGGACGCGAATGCCTCTCATGCCCACCACCACCCGGTCTCCCTTGCGCAAATCGCGCAGGCGGCGGCACGCCGCGCGCCCCTCGGAAACCACGATCATGGCGTCCATTCGCTGATCCTGCACTTCATACCATTCGCCCTGGCAGCGCACTAAAGTGCGGTGGTTGGTGGTGGAATAAAAGTCCTCCGGCGCGCAACAGTCGCGCTCGACCAAAGCCAGTTCCGCGTCGCCCGTCTCCACCGGAGTGCATCCCAACTCCAGCAGGCGGCTCAGCAACTGCTCCATATCGCCGGGCAATGGCGTGGATACCCGCAGCCGAAGATGCGACGGCTCGGCGTTGGTGCGGCCGATGCGGAACTCCTGAACCTCGAACTGGCCGTCGTATTGGACCACAGTGTCGAAAATCTGTTCCATCACGTGAGAATCGATCAGGTGGCCTTCGGCCTCCACAACCTCGTGCTGCATGGGGATTCATTTTCAGAATAGCGTGCGCGGGCTTCAGCCCGCGGAGGACTTCCCGCGGTCCTTTTGCCGAAAATTTCGGCGGCATGCTATGCCAGAATGAATCTTCATGCGGCCACTTGAATTCAACGGCTGGCGGACGCTGCGCGTCCCGGCGTCCAGCGCCAACCTCGGGCCCGGCTTCGACGCCCTGGCCTTGGCGCTCGAGCTGTACCTGGTCTGCCGCTTCCGTCCCGCGCCGTCGCTCGCCATCCGCGCCTGCGGGCGCGACGCGCATCTGATCCCGTCCAACGATGAAAATCTGATCTGGAAAACCGCCCTGCGGGTGGCCTCCGACGCGGCGTCGGAAATGCCGCCGCTCGAGATGGAGATCTCCAATGAGATTCCCATTGGCAAGGGCCTGGGATCGAGCGCCGCCGCCCTGATCGCGGGCGTGGTGATCGCAAGTCACGTTCTCGATCTCGGCTGGGACGCCGAGCGAGTGCTGCACGAGGCGGCTTTTATCGAAGGCCATCCGGATAATGTGGCTGCTTGCGCGCTGGGATCGGTGGTGGCCAGCGCCG
This sequence comes from Bryobacteraceae bacterium, assembly GCA_035293905.1. Classification (GTDB taxonomy): domain Bacteria; phylum Acidobacteriota; class Terriglobia; order Bryobacterales; family Bryobacteraceae; genus Palsa-187. Next base: position 55,419 of record DATGLY010000096.1, on the reverse strand, counting down.
TCGATTCCACGGGCGTCGCTCGAGCCGTGCGCATGGAGCTTCACCCCCACTACGGCGTCTCGGTGGTGGTGCCCGACTTTGTCGTGCCGACGGCCGACGCACGGCGCGTTTTGCCGGCCGCTTACTCCCGCGACGACACCATTTTCAACGTGCAGCGCAGCGCTCTGCTGATCGCCGCATTGACTCGCGGCGAAACCACGGCCTTCCCCGCCGCGCTCGAAGACCGTTTGCATCAGCCCTACCGGTTCAACCTGGTTCCGGGTCTCGCCGAAATCACACGGCTGCGGTTGCCCGGATTGCTGGGCTGCGCCCTCAGCGGCGCCGGGCCATCGATTCTGGTTTTTCACGAGCGCGGATCGGAAGAGGTGTGCGAAAAGGTTCGCAGCATCTTCGCCGCGCACGGGAAATCGTCGGAGATTGCCTGCTGCCGCGTAGCCGCCAAAGGCTACGAATTGTTGTAGGCCGGAGGCTCTTCTATAAGGGCCGAGCCGTTACAAGCCTGGCTTCCTCCAGGCGGACCGCGGCGCGCAGCGCGCGCCCCAATTCGCCAAACTCCACGGTGATTTCGTCGCCATCCTCAACCCCAGGCGAGTCCATTTCCAGGAGCTTGGGGCCGATAAAGCAGACGTGCGCGTTGCCGCGGGAACGGTGAGCCGCCCTGCGAAAATGCTCCGGCTCGATGCGGTCCAGCAAGTCCGTCACGGATAGAGAATCTTCGCGCCGAATGTTTCGATTCCAGATCTCCCGTCCTTTGCGATGCACGCGGACAGAGGCTTCCAGGTGCGGGCCGAAGCTCAACTCGAGAATCAACTCCGGTCCGAGAGCGCTGAAGCTCGGAGCGCGCATTCCCGCGGCGACGCCGACGCGCCTCGGCGCGCCGTCGTAGCCGATTACGTAAGCGGCCGCGAGATCGGGTGCGCAGAGCGCGCTGCCTGGCTCGGGAATCGGCAGCGGCTCGCCGTGCGCGGTAAGGTTTTCGCCGGAGCCCCGGTATCGCCATCCGGCCTCCGTCACGCAGGCCACCAAACATGAGCCTGGCTCGCGCGGATGGTCGAAGGCGGGCAAAAAGCGCCAGGGGGTTTGAAGCGAGTGGACATGGTCGTAGTTGAGCACGACGCCGGATAGATCCGTGCTTAAAAGGTCGCGCAAGGTCCAGCCAGTCTCCAGCGCCGCCAGCGCAAACTGATAAATCGAACGGTAGGTGCCTAGCAAATGCAGCTCATTCCCATGAACTAGCGCCGCGCGGCGGCCTTCCTCCGGATGAGACAACTGCACCAGGCGGGTCAAGATGCCTCCGAACATCTTAAGCTTAGCTTTCTTTTAGAGACACGGGCTCCCGGCGCGCGCCGCCTGGCAAAGACCGCGTCGATATTAATTCTAACGGAAGTTGTGGTAAGATTCGACGTTACTCCAAAGAATCAGGAGGATCTCGCTTTGGTTCCCGAAAACAAGGCTCGCTTGGTCCCGGGCTCTGAGTTTGTATCGCAGACCGGGCGCACGCTTCTGAATTTGCGGGAAATGCTGCTGCGGGGCGATTTCAATGCGGGCGACCGGATCTCCGAGCTGCCGTTAGTCGCGCGGCTGGGCGTGTCGCGGACGCCCATCCGGTTGGCCCTGGACCGCCTAGCGCACGAAGGGCTGCTTGAGGTCGCGCCCGCCGGCGGATTCGTAGTTCGGGGATTCACCATCGCCGATATCTGGGACGCCATCGAGATGCGGGGAGTGCTGGAAGGAACCGCCGCCAGGCTGGCGGCCGAGCGCCACAACGGCGACGCCGACCTTGCCGCCCTGCGCCAATATAGCGGCGCCATGGAGGCTTATACAATCACTTCTAACATCGATACGTTCGCGCAATATATGGACCTCAATGAAGCTTTTCACGCCGAAATCGTGGCCCTCGCCAAGAGCCCGCTTCTGAGAAAGACTTTGGATCGCGTCATCGCTCTTCCTTTCGCCGCGCCCAGCGCCGTGGTTTTCGCGAATGCAAGAGTGCCGAACGCGGCGCGCAACTTCGAGGTAGGCCAAGAACATCACCACGCCATCGTGGAAGCGATCGAGCAACGGCAGGGCGCGCGCGCCGAGGCATTGGCCCGCGAGCACTCCGGGCTCTCGCGGCGGAACTTGGAGGCGCTGTTGAAAGACCGAAGCCTTCTGAGCCAAGTCCCGGGAGCGTCCCTCATCAAGCTTCCCGCCGTGGTTTGATTCTTTCCGCATGAGCCCACTGGTTGAAGTTAGCCGCCACGGCGATGTGGCTGTAGCGACCGTTCAGAACCCGCCCGTAAACGCGCTAAGCCCGGGAGTCCCCGAAGGGATCGGCGAATCGATTTCCGCCGCCGCGCAGGACCCCCAGGTGAAAGCCCTGGTGCTGATCGGCGGAGGACGCACGTTTATCGCGGGAGCCGACATTAAGGAATTGGAGAAAGCCGCAATCGCCGGTTCACAAGGCGAACCTCCGCATTCCGGACCCGACCTTCACGCGCTGCTTCAGCAGATCGAGGACTGCCCCAAGCCGATCGTCATGGCGATTCACGGCGCAGCGCTGGGGGGAGGCTTGGAGGTCGCCATGGCCGGGCACTTCCGCGTGGCGAACCCGGATGCCCTGCTAGGCCAGCCGGAAGTAAACCTGGGAATCATCCCCGGCGCGGAAGGAACGCAACGGCTGCCGCGGTTGGTGGGTCTAGCGGCCGCCGTGGATATGTGCGTATCGGGCAAGCCGGTGAATGCGCACACGGCCTTGTCGCTGGGATTGATCGACAAAATCATCGAGGGAGATCTCCTGGAGGGAGCCGTAGAATTTGCGCGGCAGAAGGCGGCCGAGACAGGGCGGCTGCCGAAAACCCGGGAACGATCCGTCGAAACAGGCGGCGATGGCGTTGGGCCGATCCTCGCCGCAGGCCGCGAGCAGGCGCGCAAGGCGCGCCGCAATCAAACGGCTCCGCTCAAAGCGCTGGAAGCGCTGGAAGCGGCCGCAACGCTCCCTTTCGAGCAAGGCTGGAAAAAGGAACGCGAGATCATGAGGGGGTGCCTGAGCTCCGGTCAGGCGCGCGCGTTGATCCACGCCTTCTTCGCCGAGCGGGCAGTTTCGAAAATCGCCGGCCTGCCCAAAGACACGCTTGCGTACGACATTCGAAAAGTAGCCATTGTTGGGGCGGGCGCCATGGGCGGCGGCATCGCCATGGCCTGCGCGAATTCCGGCATCCCGGTCGTATTAAAGGATGAGCAGCAGTCCGCGCTCGATCGCGGGATGGCCGCGATCGTGAAGAATTACGAAGGCTCGGTGAAGCGGGGACGGTTTTCCAAGGCGACGATGGATCAGCGCATGGCCCTGATCCGCCCACAGCTTTCCTATGACGGCTTTGAGGACGCCGATTTGATTCTGGAAGCCGTGTTTGAGAGCATGGCGCTGAAAAAACAAATTTTCGCCGAGCTTGGCGCCATCGCCAGGCCCGATTGCGTGCTGGCGACCAATACTTCAACGCTCGATATCGACTCCATCGCCGAGGCGTCGTCGCGCCCGCACATGGTCGTCGGCCTGCACTTTTTCAATCCGGCGAACGTCATGCGGCTGGTGGAGATCGTGCGCGGAGCCAAGACCGAAAAGCCGGTTCTGGCGACGGCTTTTGCGCTGGCCAAGAGGCTCGGCAAAGTGGGAGTGGTCGTGGGCAACTGCCGGGGGTTTGTCGGCAACCGCATGATGCTTCCTTACCTGCGGGAGGCCCAGTTGCTGGTCGAAGAAGGCGCCACGCCGGCGCAGGTGGATCAAGCCCTCTACGATTTCGGCATGGCGATGGGGCCTTTCGCCGTGGACGACCTCGGCGGCATCGATGTGCTCTGGCGCGTGCGGCAGGAGTGGAAACACCTGGAGAAACCTGGCGTGCGCCAGCCGCTGGTGCACGACAAGCTCTATCGCATGGGACGGCTGGGACAAAAGTCCGGCAAGGGATGGTATGTGTATGATGAGACCCGGCAGCCGAAACCCGATCCGGAAATAGAGGCATTGATCGAGACCACCGCGCGCCAGGCGGGAATTCCACGGAGGCCGATTTCCGGCGAGGAGATCGTCGAACGCTGCATTTACACCTTGATCAACGAAGGTGCGCGAATTCTGGGAGAAGGTTATGCGCAACGCGCCGCGGATATCGACGTGATCTACCTCGCCGGCTACGGTTTCCCCCCGTATCTCGGCGGCCCGATGTGGCATGCGGATGCCGTGGGGGTCAAGAAGATCCTCGACCGCATTCTGGATTTCCGCAATTCGGTAGGCCAATGGTGGGAGCCGGCGCCCTTGCTGCAAAAGCTCGCCGAGCGCGGCGAAACCTTTGCGGCGTGGGATGCCGCAAGGAGTTAACCATGGCGGCGCCGGCGCCGGTGCGGAAAGTCCGCTTCGGACCGATGGAAGTAAGCCTCGATCGCGGCCCAGGCGGCGTCCTGTACGTTCGTCCGAAACATGCGTTAGGCGCCTATCCGGCAAGGCTCACGGATCGCCTGGATCTTTGGGCCGAGCGCGCGCCGGACCGGATATTTTTAGGACAGCGCGCGCCCGATGGATCGTGGCGCACCCTCGGCTATGCGGAAGCTCGGGTGAAGGCGCGCAATATCGCGCAGGCGCTGCTGGCGCGAAATCTATCCTCCGAGCGCCCCATCGCCATTCTTTCAGGAAACGACATCGAACAAGCTCTTCTGGGGTTGGGCGCCATGTACGCTGGCATCCCGTTCGCCCCCATTTCGCCGGCTTATTCCCTCATCTCGTCCGATTTTGGAAAGCTTCGCCACATCATCGGCCTCCTGACGCCGGGGCTGGTCTACGTCACAAATCCCGAACCTTTTCGCCGCGCCATCCAGGCGGCGATTCCTAAGGAAGCGGAGTTCATCACCGGCGCGGATTTCCCTAAGCTGGAGAGCACGCCCGCCGCCGAATCCGTGGACCGCGCCCGCGCCGCCGTGGGGCCGGATACCGTCGCCAAAATCCTTTTTACATCCGGATCGACGGGAATTCCTAAAGGAGTTATCAACACGCAGCGCATGCTGTGCAGCAATCAGGAGATCGTCCGGTCTGTGCTGCCGTTTGTAGATGAAGAACCGCCCATTCTCTGCGACTGGATGCCTTGGCATCACACCTTCGGCGGCAATCACGACTTCGGATGGGTGCTCTATAACGGTGGATCGCTGTATATCGACGAGGGTCGGCCGGTCCAGGGCGAGTTCGAGAAGACCGTCCGCAATCTGAAGGACGTCCGGCCGACAGTGTTCCTGAACGTACCCAAAGGATTCGAAGCTTTGATCCCGTTCCTCCGCGAGGAGTCCGGTTTTCGCGAGCGCTTCTTCAGCCGCCTGCGCCTGTTCTACTATGCGGGCGCGAGTCTTTCTCAGTACGTCTGGGACGAATTACAACGGCTGGCGGTGGAGGCTTGCGGGGAGCGCATCCTGATCTTCACAGGCCTCGGCTCCACCGAAACGGGCCCGGCGGCGCTATTTCCCGGATGGGAGGTGAGCCGGGCGGGCGAAGTAGGTCTGCCGGCGCCCGGCGTGGAACTGAAGCTGGTTCCCTTGGCCGGCAAACTGGAGGCGCGGCTGCGCGGCCCCAGCATCACTCCCGGCTATTGGCGGCAGCCGGATCTGACTCGCGCGGCGTTCGATGAAGAGGGCTTCTACAAATTGGGAGACGCGCTGCGCTTCGTCGATCCCGACAATGCCGGCAAGGGATTTATCTTCGATGGGCGCGTTGTGGAGGATTTCAAGCTCGCCACCGGAACATGGGTCAGCACGGGACCTCTGCGGATGAAGTTCCTGGCGCACTGTTCACCCTGGGTCCGCGACGCAGTCATAACCGGCCATGACCGCGACGATGTCGGAGTTCTCATTTTTCCCGATTGGGACGCCTGCCGCCAATTGGGCGGCGAACAAGCAGTTCGAGAGAAGTTCCGCGCGCTGCTTCAAGAGATGGCTGCGTCGAGTACTGGCAGTTCTAACCGCATCGCGCGCGCTCTGCTGATGGACGATCCGCCCTCCATCGACGCGCATGAGATCACCGACAAAGGGTCGCTGAATCAAGCCGCGATTCTGCAAAATCGCTCTGCATTGGTAGAGGCGCTTTACGCGGAAGGTTCTCCCCGTGTCATATGCGTGTAATTTCCGGCGCCGTTTTTTTTCTCTTTTAGTCAAAAGTACGGAGCTGTTCCCAAAGCATTGACTAAGACCGTCTTGTCGGGGCTCTTTCAGTTGGAGCAACCCCTTAAATCCGAAGGATTAAGGTCAATGCCGGGGATGGTAAAGCAGTTGCTGCGACATGGCCGTCGGACGCAAGTGCAGTCGGCATCTGGCCTTAAACTCGTCTGAAGATTTCAAATTCGGAGATTTGGTATGAAAACAAAGGCAGCCGTGTTGTGTGGCCTAACGTTCCTGTTGACTACTGGCGCATTGAGGGCCGATGTGCTTTTCTACGGCGGCACGTTTCCCTCGGGCCAGTTTGGAGTTCTGGACGCGACAACGGGAGTATTTACGCTGACCAGCTCAGGTAACCCCAATGTGGCTGGATTGGGCTGGGTTGGCGGAGTTTTATATGGCGCCGACTACGAAACAGCCGGCCAGCTTTACAGTATCAACCCGGCCACGGGCTCCTTTACGCCCGTCGGGTCTCCCTCGGGCCTGCTTTATTACGATTTTGGAGCAACCACGACCGGGCTGTTCGCCTTGCTTTACCCCACGCTTGATCTGTATTCTATCGATCCAGCTACTGGCGCCGCAACGCTCGTCGGATCAACCGGGATTCCCATCGGTGGAGCGAGCCAGCTATCCAACAACTCCAACACGTTATACGCGGAGAACAACGGCATTCTATACACCATCAACACTTCCACGGGCCTGGCGTCGCAGATAGGGCTTACGGGTCAATACGATGCGTTGGCCGCTTCGGGGGGCGTCCTTTATGGGGCCGCTTCCGCAGCGGGCACGATCGACACCATCGATCCGGCGACGGGTAACGTCACGGTTGGTCCTTCGATCACGGGCGCTGGCGCCACGGAGACCTTTTTTGGAATCGCGCCCACGTCTCCCGTTCCAGAGCCCGCAAGCATCTTTCTGTTAGCGGCTGCTGTTGTGGCGATTCCATTTCTCAAGCGGTTAAGGGCTAAACAGGGATAAAGAACGGGCCGGGCGTGGTCCATTGATTCTTTATAATGAAGACTACGCATGCCCGTCAGCACTACGCTTGCGCCTTTATCGGGCGTTGCCGCTAAGTACGAGCCGGTTATCGGGCTGGAGGTGCACGTCCAGCTTGCGACGCGGACCAAGATCTTCTGCGGATGCCCCACGAGTTTCGGAGCCCCGCCCAACACCAATGTCTGTCCCGTTTGCTTGGGGCTCCCCGGCGCTCTTCCGGTTCTCAACCGGAAAGCTGTCGAGCTGGCGCTTCAGGCGGCGCTCGCCCTGAATTGCCGCGTGAATCCGCGCTCGATCTTCGCGCGCAAGAATTACTTCTATCCGGATCTGCCCAAAGGCTACCAGATCTCTCAGTACGACCAGCCGCTTGCCGAACACGGCTGGGTCGAAATCGAGGTCAATGGGACGGCCAAGCGAATCGGCGTGACTCGCCTACACATGGAGGACGACGCCGGCAAAAGCATCCATGACGGCTTTAGGGATTCCGATCTCTACAGTTATGTCGATCTCAACCGCTGCGGCACGCCGTTGATCGAGATCGTAAGCGAGCCGGACTTGCGGAGCTCGGACGAAGCCTACGCGTATCTGACGGCCGTGAAGGAGGCCTTGCAGTTTGTGGAGGTCTCTTCCTGCGACATGGAAAAAGGCCATCTGCGCTGCGACGCCAATGTCAGCGTGCGCCTAAAGGGCGCCGAAAAGTTCGGAACCAAGGCTGAGGTGAAAAATCTCAACTCCTTCCGCTTCCTCAAAATGGCTTTGGACCATGAAATCGAACGCCAGGTCGCCCTCCTTGAAAGCGGCGGCAGAGTGATGCAGGAGACGCGACACTTCGACGTGGATACAGGCGAGACCATGACGCTGCGGAGCAAGGAGCACGCGCATGACTACCGCTATTTTCCCGAGCCCGATTTGCTTCCCTTGCAGGTGAGCGAGTCATGGCTCAAGCGGATTCGCGAATCTATGCCGGAGCTCCCCGCGGCGCGGCGGGCGCGGTTCATGGCCGAATATGGCCTGCGCGATTATGACGCTGAAGTCCTGACCCTGACGCGCGCCATGGGCGATTATTTCGAGCGTGTCGCCAGACTCGCCGGAGACCCGCGCGCCGCGGCCAATTGGGTTATGGGAGATCTGGCAGGCTTGCTAAAGGCGGAAGGCAAGGATATTTCAGAATCGCCCGTCAGCGCCGAACATCTGGGACAATTGATCGCTTTGATCGCGCAGAACAAAATCAGCAGCAAGCTGGCCAAAGAGATTCTGCCGAAAATGTTCGCCTCCGGCGACGCTCCCGAGGCGATCATGAAACGTGACGGGCTGCAATCCATCAGCGACGAAAACGCGCTCGCGAAAATCGTCGAAGACGCCATCGCCGCCAATCCCAAGCAGCACGAACAGTATCGCGCCGGCAAAACCACGGTGCTGGCGTTCTTCGTCGGCCAGGTTATGAAAGCCACGCGCGGCCAGGCGGATCCGGCGGCCGTCAATAAGCTGCTCCGGGAGAAACTGTAGCCCAATTCCTTTCCGTAGAATCTCCCATGATCCGTCTTGAGAACGTCGAGAAATACTTCGAGCATGGCCCTACAAAGACATTTGTGCTCCGCCGGGTGAACTTCGAAGTGAAAGAAGGGGAATTCGTCTCCATCATGGGGCCTTCCGGAGCGGGGAAATCTACGCTGCTGCATGTCATCGGCATGCACGACTCCGCCTGGACCGGCGAATACCACTTTTTCGATTATCCCGTCCATCGCCTAAAGAAAAAGGATCGCGACGAAATTTATAAGAAAAACTTCGGTTTTGTCTTCCAGAGCTACCATTTGCTCGATTCGCTTACGGTCTATGAAAACCTGGAAATCCCGCTGTCTTATCGCAACGTCCGCAAAGCGGAGCGGGACGCCATTGTGTGCGACATTCTGGACCGCTTCCAGATCGTGGCCAAGAAGGATCTGTTCCCCAACCAGCTCTCCGGAGGTCAGCAGCAGCTTGTCGCGGTGGCGCGGGCGATCGTCGCCAGCCCCAAAGTGATCCTGGCCGATGAGCCCACTGGCAACCTCCATTCCAGTCAGGCCAGGGAAATTATGGAATTATTTAAGCAATTAAACCAGTCGGGGATCACGATTATTCAGGTGACGCACTCGGAAACTAATGCCGCCTACGGCAACCGCGTGATTCAAATTGCCGACGGCTGGATTGTCGATAACTGAAAAGTGGCGCGGGTTTCGGCCTGTGTTTCTCATGCGCTGCGTTCTCCTTCACTATCACTTCTTCAAGAACGCCGGCACCACCATCGAGGAGATCCTGGCCCATAGCTTCGGCCACTTCGCGCGGCTGGACAACGCGGATCCCAATCGGCCCATTTCCAACTCCGAATTACTTGGTTTTCTAGAGCGCAATCCGGAAATCCAGGCTGTTTCGAGCCATCATATTCACTATCCTGTTCCTCAAGCGAAAGGATTTTTATTTTTTGATATTTGCATCCTGAGAGATCCCATCGACCGCGTTTACTCGATGTATGGCTATTTCCGGAAGAAGCCTTTTTCCGGATACGCTTTGAGCGATCTCGCCAATCGCACGGAACCCGGCGAATTTTTTACGGAGTTGGTCGAACGCGCTCCGTTTTACGTAAACGACGTGCAAGTCAACCTTGTGGCCAATGGGGAATGGGACCGCCCCCCGGGCGAAGATGATCTGGAACGCGCCACGCGCAGAATGGTTGCATCTTCCTTTCCTGGCGCCGTCGACTGTTTTCTGGAAAGCCTGGTCGCGGCGGAACATACCCTCAAACCTATCTTCCCCACGCTCAATTGCGCCCAGCCTCCGGCGAATGCGTCCGTCGGCCGCCGCGTTCCGGCAAAAGAGGTCTGCCCGCCGGCGGTCTATGAGCGGCTGCTTGAATTGAACCAACTGGATTACGAACTGCTCCGCCGGACGCGCTCCGAGGCGTTGAATCGGTTCCAGGGCGTGCCTCGCCATATGGAGCGGCTGCGCGCTCTGGCGGCGGCCGGCAAGGGCGTCGGCGCCCAGCCTTCCGCTGTCTAACTTCCGCGGTTTAAAAAAATTACAAGTACGGCGACCGTGCAATCAGGCCGCCGGTCGGGGATTGAGCCCGCAGATTGAGCGGACGATACTTTTGTCGCGCCTTCGAAAGGCGGAGCAGTTTCTGACTGCCGCAAGTTTTAGGGGTTTTCGGTGCTACCATAAGGGCGAACTGGCGCCCGGCCCCCATATGTCCTCGTTCCGCCTCGGCATCGATTACCAGCCTCGCGGCGATCAGCAGTCGGCTATTGACGCGCTGGTGCGGGGCCTCAAGGACGGGGAACAGCACCAGGTTCTGCTGGGAGTGACCGGCTCTGGGAAGACGTTCACCATGGCGAAGATCATCGAGCGCCTGGGAAGGCCGGCGCTGGTGCTCGCTCATAATAAGACTCTCGCGGCTCAACTGTATCAGGAATTCAAGACGTTTTTTCCTTCAAATGCCGTCGAATATTTTGTCAGTTATTACGACTATTATCAGCCTGAGGCGTATATTCCTTCTGGCGACGTCTACATCGAGAAGGAAGCCACGATCAACGACGATCTCGACAAGCTCCGTCTCTCGGCCACCCGGAGCCTGTTCGAGCGCCGCGATTGCGTCATCGTGGCCAGCGTGAGCTGCATTTACGGCCTGGGATCGCCCGAAGCCTATTACGGAATGCTTCTCATGCTCGAAAAGGGCCAGAAGATCGCGCGCGAAGACATTACCCGCAAGCTGGTCGAGATTCTCTACGAGCGGCAGGAGGGAGAATTCAGGAGGGGCGCTTTTCGCGTCCGCGGCGATGTCATCGAGATCTACCCTACCTACGACGATTTCGCCTATCGCGTCGGCCTGTGGGGCGACGAAGTGGAATCGCTCGAACAAATCGACCCACTGACCGGCCAGGTCAAACAGACGTATTTGCGTTTGCCCATTTATCCGAAAACTCACTATGTGATGAGCGACGAGACCCGCCAGGACGCGCTCCGCAGCATCGAAAACGAGCTGAATTGGTGGAAAGGAGAGCTTGAAAAACAGGGCAAGCGCATCGAAGCGCAAAGGCTGTGGCAGCGGACCATGTTCGATCTGGAAATGATCCGCCAGATCGGCTATTGCCATGGAATCGAAAATTATTCCCGGCATTTTTCGGGTCGGCTGCCGGGGCAAGCCCCGCCTACCCTGCTCGACTATCTTCCCTCGGACGCTTTGCTGTTCATCGATGAGAGCCATCAGACGATTCCGCAGCTTGGCGGCATGTATCACGGCGACCGGTCTCGGAAGGAAACGCTCGTGAAATTCGGGTTCCGGCTGCCCAGCGCGCTTGACAATCGCCCTCTTACCTTCGAGGAATTCGAAAATCGGGTCCATCAGGTCATCTACGTCTCCGCCACTCCGGGGCCCTATGAGTTGACAAAGACGTCGGGCGTCGTCGTCGAGCAGATTATCCGCCCGACCGGGTTGGTGGATCCGGAGGTGGAGGTCCGTCCAATCCGCGGGCAAGTGGACGATTTGCTGCATCAAATTCGCAAGCGAACCGCCCGCGACGAACGCGTGCTGGTGACCACGCTCACCAAGCGAATGGCCGAGGATCTCTCCGAGCATTACACAGAAGCAGGCGTCAAATGCGCGTATTTGCACTCCGAGGTTTCCACGTTGGACCGCGTGAAGATCCTGCGGGATTTGCGCCGAGGCGTCTACGACGTCCTGATCGGCGTGAACCTGCTGCGCGAAGGGCTCGATCTGCCGGAAGTTTCGTTGGTCGCGGTTCTGGACGCCGACAAGGAAGGGTTTTTGCGTTCGGCGGGATCCCTGATTCAAACGATCGGCCGCGCGGCCAGGAACGTGAATGGCCACGTCATTCTCTACGCCGACGTCATTACCGATTCCATGCGCCGGGCGATGGAAGAAACGCGGCGGCGCAGGAGTTTGCAAACGGCATATAATGACTCCCACAACATTACGCCCCAAACCATTCGCAAGCCGATTGACGCCACGCTGGTGGCGGTCGCCGAAGGCGACTATGTGACCGTGCCGCTGGAAGACGACCTCCCCAACGGCGCCGATGTGCCGCCTGAGCGGATGGAGAAATTTTTGCAGGAACTGGAGGAGAAGATGCGAGAGGCCGCCCGCCGTTTCGATTTCAAGCAAGCCGCCGCATACCGCGACCGATTAAAGGAATTCAAGAGCCGGAGTGCGCCGGGCGCGGCGGTCGAGTAGGCGCCCCCATGAAGCTTCAGGGGATGGGCCTTGTATGCACCGGCGGCGTGACGCACACCTTTGTTGCGCGGCTGCCCTCGGTGCTGGGACGGCTGGGCCCCGTGAAGGCGTCATCGTTTCGCATCGCGCGGCAAATCTCGCGCACTTTGCGCGCGGGACATGCCGCGTCGCATTACTCGGCGCTGGAGCCGTGCCCCATCATCTGCGTCGTCGTTCCGGACGCGAGCCTGGACCGCACGCTGCGCGATTTCGTCGCCCAGACGCCCCTTCATAACTCGATGGTGGTGGTGTGCGAGTCCGGGAGGGAAAGCGGTTCGCTGGCCCCTTTAAAGTTCACCAGCGCACGCGTGGCGTCTCTGCATCCGGTTCCGGAATCGCGCGAAGGCATGTTCGTCGCTGAAGGCCATCCGGAGACCGTTCGCGCGATTCGCGGGCTGCTGGCTGAGGACGGCCGCAAGCTGATCGAGCTCAAATGCGGGGCCAAGCCGCTGTTTTTCGCCGGGCTTCACTTCGCATCGCCGCTGCTGCTTCCCTGGATCGCCGCGGCTGTGGAGAGTTTTCGCGCCTCCGGCTTGACTCGCGCCGAAGCCGTGGCCGTGGGCGAACATTTGGGCGCGCGCATGCTGCATAGGTACGCCAAGGCTGGCGAACGGGTGTGGAACCGCAAAATCGCCGCCACCCTGCGCCGCGCCTTGGAAGACGATCTAGAGGCCATCCGCCGCGTCAATCCGCGCCTGCCCGAGCTTTACGAGCAGGGCATCCGGATCGCCTTGGCAAGGTTTTAGCCGCTCGCGATCCGCGGTCGGCAGCTAGCCGTTCGCGGGGTAATTCGCGTCATTGGCCGGTTCGTTATACTTCCGCGCTCGACGCCCGACTAGAATGGTCTTTCCCAAGCCAACGGCGGAGGGCCGATAGCGGAAGGCTTATCGCTCTTATGGACATTCAAGTTTCCGGTCTTCGAAAATCGTACGGCGCCGTCGAGGCCGTGCGCGGCGTCGATTTCGAAGTGGCCAGCGGCGAAGTGTTCGGTCTGCTCGGGCCGAACGGAGCGGGCAAGACCACGACGGTGGAGATTTTGGAGGGTCTCCGGCCGCGCAGCGGGGGCGAGGTGAAAGTGCTGGGCTGCGATCCCGCCACCGATGTGCGCGCCTTGAAAGATCGCATCGGCGTGTGCCTTCAATCCACGAACTTGCCGCCGAAGATTAAGGTGCGCGAGGCGCTGGAGTGGTTCGCGGCGTTTTATTCCCGGCAGGCTGACCTCGGCCAGCTCATCGAGCGCCTGCAACTCGCCGAGAAGCGCGACGAGTATTATTCCAAGCTATCCGGGGGCCAGAAGCAGCGCGTCGCCCTGGCGCTGGCCATGGTGAACGATCCGAAGTTGATCTTTTTGGACGAGCCCACCGCCGGGCTTGATCCCCAAGTGCGGCATGAAATTCACGGTCTCATCGCCGAACTGCGCGAAAAAAGGCGCACGGTTCTGCTCACCACTCACTACATTGAGGAGGCGGAACGGCTTTGCGACCGCGTCGCCATTGCCGATGAAGGCCGCATTATCGCCATGGGGACGCCGCGAGAGCTTCAAGCGCGCACCTTGGGCCAGTCGCGCATTGAGATTTTCACGGCGCAACCCATGCCACAGGAAATTCCGCAATTTCAGGATGCCGAGAAATGCGCGGTTTCCTCCGATGGCAAGCGGCTTACCGTCCATTCCTCGCGGCCGGCGCGCTCGCTACCCGACTTGTTGAAATGGATCGACCAAAGCGGCTTGGAGCTCCAAGACGTTCACTTGAAGCGCCCCACGCTTGAAGACGTGTTCATCGAGCTGACCGGTAAGCGGCTGAGGGAATGAACCCGCAAAGAGAATAGGCCAATGAAGGGCTACCTTTCGCAAATCAGAATGACGCTCCGGCTCAGTTTCCGCGATCGGACGGTGGCGTTTTTCAATTACGTGTTTCCACTGATCTTTTTCTTCATGTTCGGCCAGATGATGCGCGCCGGCGAGGGCTCCATTACGCAGATCGTCAGCATGGTGCTGACCATCGGCATCCTGGGTTCGGGCTTGATGGGCGCAGGAATTCGCGCGGCCATGGATCGCGAACAGAACATTCTCCGGCGCTTCAAGGTCGCGCCCATCGGCCCTGGGCCCATTCTTGTGTCCTCCTTGGCTGCCGGGCTGGTGCAGTATCTGCCGCAAGTGGCGATCGTTCTTCTCCTCGCGCGGACGATTTACAAGATGCCGCCCCTGGAACATCCCGTCTCGCTGGTCCTGTTTCTCTCCATCGGCCTGTTGGCGCTTCGCTCGATTGGCGGCATGGTGGCGGCCGTGGTCAATTCGATGCAGGAAAGCCAGATCATCGTCCAGCTTTTGTATCTTCCCATGCTGCTGCTGGGAGGCGTAATTCCCATTTCCATCATGCCCAAGTGGCTGCAAATCGTGGCGCAATTCGCGCCCTCGTCGCATCTGGCGTCGGGCATGCAGGCGATTCTGCTTGGCCACGGGACGTTTCTAGAGAATCTGCCCGCCGCCGGCGCCCTCGCGCTTACCGCCGTGCTGGGCACGGTTCTCGGGGTCAAGCTTTTCCGCTGGGACAAAGACGACAAAATGCCGCCTTCGGCCAAGCTTTGGCTCCTGGCCGTATTCGGACCTTTCCTGGTCATGGGCGCGTGGCAAGCGCACAGCAAGGACAACATCGTTCGTCAAAAGATTCTAGCCCGCGATTTGAGCCGAAAGGGATCGTTTCTGATCCACGACGCGCGTCTGTTCCTGGGCGACGGCCGCGTCGTCGAGCAAGGCTCGGTGCTGGTGAAAGACGGCAAGATCGCGCAAATCTTTGAAGGCCCTTCGCCCGATCCAAAAACCCTCGGCGCGCAAGTTATCGAGGGCGCTGGAAAGACGCTGCTGCCGGGCTTGATCGACGTGCATGTGCATCTGGGCGTCAACGGGGGCATTTCCGCCGCCTATCAAAACCAAGACGGTGCGCTCGATCGCGAGCTCGCCGCGTATTTGTACAGCGGCGTCACCGCCGTGAAAAGCGCCGGCGACGCTTTGAACGACGCTCTCCGGTTGCGGTCGAAATTCAATTCCGGAGAGAGGCTGGGCGCCGAGCTATTCCTGGTAGGCCCGCTGTTCACCGCCGAGGGCGGGCGCGGGACCGAAATCCTGAACGCGATTCCTAGGGAGGCGCGCCGCTCGATCGAGCCGCAACTTTTACGTCTGCCCCATACGCCCGCCGAAGCCCAAGCGCAGGTGATGGAGCTTTATCGCCAAGGCGTGGACGGAATCAAAGCGATTTTGGAATCGGGCGCGGGCGGAACGCACTTCAATCGCATGGATTCGCAAATTGTGAAAGCCATCGGCGAGGCGGCGCGCCAGCTCGGCCTGCCGCTAGTGGTTCACACCGGCGACGCCCGCGATGTTTCCGATGCCTTGGATGCGGGCGCGGCCGGAATCGAGCACGGATCATTTCGAGAAGCCCTCCCCGGAGAGTTATTCGCCCGGATGAAGCGGCAAGGCGCATCCTACGATCCCACTTTGACCGTTGTCGAGTCGCTCACGGCGCTCGCGCTGGGGAGCGCGGCGCCCCTGGAGCGCTCCCTGGTCCAGCAAGTGGGCCCCCCGGAGTTGATTGCTTCGATGAAAACGGCGCTCGGCGATCGCTCGGCGAATTCCGCCATTCTTCCGGACCTGGAAATTGCAAAGAGAAACCTGCTCGCCGCCCAGCGCGCCGGCGTAACGCTGGTGACGGGAACCGATTCCGGCAATCCCCTCACCCTTCATGGTCCCGCCGTGCATCGCGAGTTGCAGCTTTGGGTAGAAGCCGGAATTTCGCCCGCCGAAGCCCTTCAAGCGGCCACTTACGGAGCGGCGCGCTTGCTGGGGGCAAGCCGCCGGATCGGTCTGATCCGCCCAGGTTACGAAGCCAGCCTTCTGCTTGTCGACGGCAATCCTTTGCGGGACATCTCCGCGACCGAGCGCATCTCGCTGGTCATGCTCAAGGGCGAGCGCGTAAACCGAGCCGATTTGTTCGAGAAACAGTGATTAGCCGCCGATGGAGTACATCGGCCGGGGCGGCGGCACGAATCGCGCCGAGTTGATCTCGTGGCCCATCCATTTCGCGCCCACGCAGGCTTGGATGGCGTCCGCAATCGTTTCGTCCGAGGCCCCGTTGCGCAGCAGAGACCGAACTTCGGTTTCTTCCACCGCAAACAGGCAATAGCGGACATGACCGTCCGCTGTCAGCCGGATGCGATTGCAGTTCAGGCAGAACGGACGGCTCACCGAGGCGATGAACCCCACGCGGCCAATGCCGTCGGCAAAGCGATATTCCGTGGCCGGGGCGCGCGGATCCTGGTCCGGGATCTCCTCCAGCGGCCCGATTTCACGCTCGAGCATAGCGAGGATATCGCTGGCCGTAAGCACGCGCGGCCGCTCCCACAGGCCCTGAGCGTCGAGCGGCATGAATTCGATGTAGCGGATTTCGATGCCGCGCTCGCGGCCGAAGCGCGCCAGCGGCACGATATCCGGCTCCACCAGACCGCGCACCGCCACGGCGTTGATCTTGATGGGTCCATAGCCGGTGCGCTGGCAGGCCTCAATGCCGTCCAAAACGCGGTGCAACTCGTCACGCCGCGTGATTTTAAAAAACCGCTCGCGATCGAGCGTATCCAGGTGAATATTGATGCGGCGGAGCCCCGCGTCGTAAAGTTCGCGCGCCTGCGCGGCCAGCAGCACTCCATTGGTGGTGAGCGCGAGGTCCTCGATTCCCGGCACGGCGGCGAGCTTGCGGATCAACGTGGCCAAATTCTTGCGAACCAATGGCTCGCCTCCCGTAATCCTCAGTTTGCGCACGCCGAGGCTTGCGGCCACGCGCACAAATCGCTCGATCTCCTCAAAGGTCAGCACGTGCTCGCGCGGCTCGAACTTCACCTCCGCTTCCGGCATGCAGTAGAAGCAGCGGATGTTGCAGCGGTCGGTCACGCTGATTCGCAGATTATCGTGAAAGCGGTTAAAGCCGTCTTTGAGGTGAGTCACTTCTATCGTCTATTGTAGATGCGAAAAAAGACAAACGGCGATCCGGCCCGCTCCGATTAGGCCGAACCGCCGCTTGTTCTGCGTAAAGCGCTGCGTCCTCCGCTGCAACGCTCAGAATCCGCCGCTACTCCGTTTGTCTGGATTCGAAATGGACCACCGCGATCCGCGCCGTCTCCGCCGGTTTTAAATGGGGGGCTTTGAAGCTCCAACTACGGCCGTCGGCGAGGGTCACCGAAGTAAGCGCGCAGCCGCTTTCGCTGCCGCAGACGAACACAAGTTTGGGAATCGCCTTGGTGTTGGCGTCCTCCGGCGTTCCGATTCCGAGAAGGGAAGTCGCGCCGGTCGCCTGATTCACCAACGTTGTTGTCACCCCCGCCTGGGCGATCGAGTAAAGGCCGGCGGCCTGAATGCCGGACGCCGTGCGGAACTCGAATGGGACGTTCGCTATGATTTTGTCCTGCCCGTAAGCCGCTGCAACGCCCAGCGTCAAGCCAGCGGCCGTTAACAAAAGCGAATTCAGTCTCGTTTTCATTTGTGGTTCTCCTTTTTCGTCTCTTTCCTTGCGGAACGCGTTTAAGAAAGGCACGCCGGAGACCAAACACGAAACAAATGAAAACGCTGGGAGAGGGGCGGGTCCACAAACCATTCGGTTAAAACCACTCACCGATTGGTTTGGCAGCGCCCGCCCGCGCTCCTAGGCGGCGGCCGCCGCGCCGCCTTTCAAAGCCTGCATCTGGGCTTCAAGTTGCGCCAGCGTCATTCCAGCCGGCGTCTTGCCGCCCGCCTCGATCCATGTGTTATCGGCGATCGCGTACACCTCGTCTACGAATTTCGAGAAGAACTGCCAGGTCATTTTGTACAGTTGGCCCCAGGAAATTACGATCGCCCCTTGCGCGTCGTATCCGGGCAGCACGACGGCGTGGCCCCCGATGATCTTTGAATTATGCGGATCGACCGTCCACACAGAGGGCGGGTCCTGCCCCGGCGGCATGACGCTCTGGGGCACGTTGAAGCCGATGTAAGCGACCCCGCAATCGCTAATCACAGACTTGACGTCGTCGATATTGCGGGGATCGACTTCCACAAAACCCAGGATCTTGTGCCGGCTCTTTCCCGCCGGCCCAAACGGGGCTCCGTGGTTGAGAAGGTACGTCAATACGTCCTGTTCGTTGCCGCCCGGTCCCTCGCCGCCCTCTTTGGGATTGTATCCGCAAGCCTGGATGTACAACTGCTCCACATCGCGGTCGGGCTCCGTGATTTCCTTACTCTGAGCCTTAAAGCTCCATACCTGAATGGCGTGATAAAACGCCGCGCAGGTGCAATCGCCGAGCGTATCGTTGAGCATCATGCCGAAATTGGCGGGCATGCCGGTCGTGTAGTCCACCGAAGGCGGGGGCGGCGGAATTTGCTGGCCGGCTCGTAGCGCGCTCATATGCGGTATGCGCGGGTTGTAAGAGCGCGGCTTGCGCCCCAGTTTGCGATGGATCGGATGCGATGCGTTCATATGTTTAATCTCCCTTTCAAAGAATTCACGGCTCCAAATGCCTCAAAATCCCGCCTTCAGGCTTCCTGAGTATAGCCCAAAAGCCGGTCGCGTACGGATCGAATTAGCACGCGAATTTCCAGTACATTCAGGACTTAAAGGCGGCCGGTCCGGCGTGACCGCCAACTTTGCAAAACGCGCGGCCGGACGCGATAGAATAGTCTGTTATCCTGACCGGTTCCCATGTCATCGATTGACGTTCCGCTTAAGCAAAGCGGTGGGGATCCCACCGCGCGCCCTAGCTTCGGACAAGCCTCAAGACCCGACTTCGGCCAGACTCCCAGACCCGGATTCGCGCAAACCTCCCGGAAAGACCGGTGGTGGATGGAGCCGCTGCTGGTGTTCGTCGGCTACATGATTTTCATCGTGTACGCCAATTGGCGCGTCTTTGAAAACGCCTATTACGAGGTTCCCGGAACCAGTTACCTCTCGCCGATGTATTCGCCGCTTCTGTTCCGGAATGCGCCGTCCTGGTGGCCCGCGATTTTGCCCTACTCCGCGGCGGCCTTTATTCTGTGGGCCCCGCTGGGCTTCCGGTTGACGTGTTATTACTATCGCGGAGCCTACTACAAAGGCTTCTGGCTGGACCCGCCCTCCTGCGCGGTGGGCGAGCCTCGAAATACGTATTGGGGCGAGCGAAAGTTTCCGCTGATCCTGCAAAACGTCCATCGCTACTTTCTCTATCTGGCGATCCTGTTCATTGGAATTCTGTCGTACGACGCCTGGCGCGGCCTGTGGTTCGACGGTCCCAACGGGGCGGGCACTCAGTTCGGCATCGGACTTGGCTCGCTGATTCTCATCGCAAATCCCATTCTGCTCGGCCTATATACTTTCGGCTGCCATTCTTTCCGCCACCTGGTGGGCGGCCGGAAAGATGTGATCTCCTCCAGCGCGGCGCGGAAATCCTGCTATGAATGCGTGTCCCGCCTGAACCGCCGGCACATGCTGTGGGCCTGGATCAGCATGTACTACGTTGGCTTCGTGGACCTCTACATTCGCCTGTGCGCCAGCGGCGCCTGGACGGATTGGAGAATCCTTTAAGAAATGCCGGAATATCAAATTTACGAATACGACGTCCTGGTGGTGGGCGCCGGCGGCGCCGGATTGCGCGCGGCGATCGAGGCCTCGGCCGCGGGCGTCACTACGGGAGTCGTCAGCAAATCCTTGCTTGGCAAGGCCCACACTGTGATGGCGGAAGGGGGCATGGCGGCCGCCATGGGCAACGTCGATGACCGCGACAACTGGCGCGTTCACTTCGCCGACACCATGCGCGGCGGTCAGTATCTGAACAATCCCCGCATGGCGGAAATACACGCCAAGGAGGCGCCCACCCGGGTCAAAGAGCTCGAGGCCTGGGGCGCCATGTTCGATCGCACCAAGGACGGCCGGATTTTGCAACGTAATTTCGGCGGCCACCGCTATCCCCGGCTGGCCCATGTGGGTGATCGAACCGGCCTTGAAATGATTCGGACGTTGCAAGATCACGGCGTTCATCGCGGCATTCAGTTCCACATGGAAACCACCATCCTCACGCTCCTCAAGGACGGCGGCCGCTGCGTGGGCGCGCTGGCCTATGAGCGCGAGCGCGGGCGGTTTCTGGTGTTTCACGCCAACGCGGTGGTTCTGGCGACCGGCGGGATCGGCCGCGCCTTTAAGATCACCAGCAATAGCTGGGAATACACCGGCGACGGCCACTCCCTCGCGTTTCACGCTGGGGCCGCGCTTTTGGATATGGAGTTCGTCCAGTTTCATCCCACCGGCATGGTTTGGCCCCCCAGCGTTCGCGGCATCTTGGTGACGGAAGGCGTGCGCGGCGAAGGCGGCGTCCTCCGCAACAAAGATGGCCGGCGCTTCATGTTCGACGATATTCCCGCCAACTACAAGTCGCAAACCGCCGACAATCCCGAGGAAGGCTGGCGCTACACCCAAGGGGACAAAACCGCCCGCCGCCCGCCGGAGCTGCTGACGCGCGATCATGTGGCCCGATGTATCAATCGCGAAGTCAAGGCCGGACGCGGCAGCCCCCATGGCGGCGTGTTCCTCGATATCGCCTGGATCAAAGAAAAGATCCCCAACTCGGCCGAGCACATCAAAAAAAAGCTGCCCAGCATGTATCACCAGTTCAAGCAGCTCGCCGATATCGACATTACTCGAGAGCCTATGGAAATCGGCCCGACCACGCACTACATGATGGGCGGCGTTCGGGTGGACGCCGACACGCAGATGTCCAGCGTGGCCGGCTTGTTCGCCGCCGGAGAATGCGGAGCCGGGCTCCACGGCGCCAATCGGCTCGGCGGCAATTCTCTCTCCGACTTACTGGTATTTGGCAAACGCGCGGGCGAATTCGCCGCGCAATTCGCGAAACAACATTCCGCCGGCGCTTTGCCCAAGGATCAGATCGAGGCGGCCGCTCGCACGGCCCTCGAGCCCTTCGATCGCGGCGCTTCGGGAGAGAATCCGTACGCCATTCAATATGAGCTCCAGGACTGCATGCAAAACCTCGTCGGCATTGTCCGGCGCGAGGAGGAGATGCAGCAGGCCCTGGAGACGATCCAGAAGCTCAAGCGCCGCGCCGCCAAGGCGGGTGTCGGCGGCAACCGCGAATATAACAATGGATGGCACACCGCCCTCGATCTCACCCATCTGTTGACCGTGTCGGAAATCGTCACCCGCGCCGCCCTGGAACGCAAGGAAAGCCGTGGCGCGCAATTTCGCGACGACTATCCGGAAAAGAGCGCGGAGTGGGGCCAATATAATCTGCTCGTCGAAAAGGCGGCGGATGGAAGCGTTCGCGTCGAGCGCATTCCGGTCATCCCGATGACGGAAGAAATGAAACAAGTGGTGGAGGAACAAAAATAAAATGCCCGGCGCGACATTTCGGATTTGGCGGGGAGATGCATCCCAAGGAGCATTCCAAAATTACACCACGGAAATTTCAAGCGGCATGGTCGTGCTCGACGCAATTCACAAGATTCAGGCCGAGCAAGCCAACGACCTGGCCGTGCGCTGGAACTGCAAGGCAGGCAAATGCGGATCGTGCTCGGCGGAAATCAACGGCCGGCCGAAGCTCATGTGCATGACGCGGCTGAATACCTTGCCTCTCGACCAACCGGTTACGGTTGAGCCGATGAAAACTTTCCCTCTGCTTAAAGATCTGGTGACCGACGTCTCCTGGAACTACCGCGTGAAGGAGCGCATCGAATACATCAAGCCCCGCCACCCCGACGCTCCTGATGGAACCTGGCGGATGCAGCAGTCCGACGTTGACCGCGTACAGGAATTTCGCAAGTGCATTGAATGCTTTCTTTGCCAGGACGTCTGTCATGTCCTGCGGGATCATCGGATGCACGATAAATTTATTGGGCCGCGTTTCCTGGTGCACGCCGCCGCGCTGGAGATGAACCCGATCGACTCGGCGGATCGCCTCGCAGACCTGCGCGATAGCTGCGGCATCGGTTATTGCAACATCACCAAATGTTGCACCAAGGTCTGCCCCGAAGAAATCAAGATTACCGATAACGCGATCATTCCTCTAAAAGAGCGCGTAGTGGACCGCTATTACGATCCTCTCGGGCGGCTGTTTAAGATCTTCCGCTAAAGTCGCTTTCCAACATGCCGATCCCCGGATCGCCGCTGCCGCGTCAAAGGCCGGGGGGAGTTGGCCTTTAGCCGAACTCGCTTCAAACTGATCGGCAATTGGGACCCTAAGAACAGGCGGAATCACGGCGCCTTCGAAAAATCGGCGATCTGGCGCGCCGGGCCGGTCACTGTGAGAATATGCATGCCGGTATTGGCGCGATCGACGGCGTAGATAAAGCCGCGCTCGTCCACTTCCACGTTATTGGTCTGGATGGCGGCTTTACACACCTGCTCGGCGCCTTGCCCAACGCAGCGTTTTTCCGTCTTCGCGGTAATGGCGGGGATGTAATAGCCGATCTCTTTCGGTTCGAACGGATTGCGCACATCCACCGCGCGCACCCCGGCGTTGAAGTGCGCGATGAACAGGATGCGGTTGTAATAAACCGGCGCAAAGCTTTCATTCGAAGAGTGCGCGCCGAAGCGCCCGCCGGCGGAGCAGAAATGACCGCTTGCTTCGGGAACCGTCCATGTCGAGACTCCCACCGGTTTGGCTTCCTCGGAAATATCGATGAACCGCACCATCTGCCGGAATTCCTGGCATTGGTTGGCGACCGTTTCGCCAGTGACCGCTAAAAAGTCTTTCACTTTTCCGTTCTTCTGTTTCGCGAATTCGGCCAGGGGAGCTTGGAGCAGCGGAAAGGCCGTGTGCGCGCCGACATCTTCCGGAAAATCCACCCGCGCGATCACCGGATAGCGAAGATTTTCATCGGTGGGCTCTTTAGGGCCGTAGAGCAGCTTTTCGCGATCGACGATTTCCAGCACGCCGTCTCGCGAATTGCCATAGGCGAAATACACGCGATTGCCCCCCGGACCGGTGGAGATGGGGCCGTGGAGGCTTTCCGGAACCGGGCCCTTTGCGCCGGGCTGCTGGCCGGGCAAACCGAAATTCCGAATGAAAACCGGCTTGGCCGGATCGCTCAAATCGTAAATCATGGCCATGCGGGGCGTGCGCCACCCGGGCGCTCCGCCGACAAGATACGCAATTCCCGTCCCGCATTCCCACCAGCTTTTGTGCGTATCGCGCAAGCCGCTCACGACCGTCGTTATGCGGCTGGGCCGGGAAGGATCGGTGACGTCCCACAATTCGTGAGCGGAGCTGCCGAGACTGCGCAGCAGATAGAATCGGCCTTTATCGGCATGCGGAAGCTCGCTGCCCGCGCACACGCGCGCCATTTGCGCTCCCCCCGCATCTCCGCCTCCGCCGGGCTGAATCGGCTCGCCGGGAATGTGCGCAATGTATTTGGGATGCTTCGGGTCGGTCACATCCACGACTGAGGTTCCATTGGATTCGTCCCGCCCGGTAAGCGCATTGGGCTGCACGCCCGCGTGATGCCCAATGTAAGCGATCCACCGGGCTCCTTGCCTTTCAATTACCGGCTGATAAGCGCTGCGAGCCTGCAGGTCGTTATAACCGACCAGCTCCATGTTGCGGCCTTCGGCCCTGGCCCTTTCTTGCGCCTCCGCGGCCGGCGCCATGAACACGCTGGCCGTTGCGCCCGCCAACAGAGCGAACCCGCAAATCGCTGGATCCCATCTTTCGCGCATAAACCCTCCCCGCCGTGCGCTGCGTCTTCTCCGGCGGCGGCGAACCGGGACTGGAAACTCGCGCGGCGCTTCCACGAATCTTATCGCTTCTTCGCGCCGGGCGCGATTCTCGCGGGCCGGATGTGCAGTCCGCATCGCGCGGAAATCACGGCTGTCGAAGTAAACAAGCTTTGGGTTGGAATTCCGCCCCACGCGCGGATACCATAGAAGCAGAGCCGGAATAGCTCAGTCGGTAGAGCGACGCACTTGTAATGCGTAGGTCACGAGTTCGACTCTCGTTTCCGGCTCCATGCTCTCCGCCTTGGCCTCCCTCATTTGCGGCAGATGCTGGGCTCCCAGGCTCACGGCTTCCGCCCGATTCCAATGATCGACGTTGGGCTCCACGGCAGAAACCTGTCGATCCGGCGCCATAACCACACCAAGCGGTCGTAGATCTGCATCTGATTCCAGTCCAGGCTTGTGCGCTTCAGAATCCGCCCACTCACGTACCACGGAAAACGCGAAACCCGGTTGAAGGGCAGAATCGTCTCTACTTCAAATCCCACAGATTCCATTTTCTTGCGCAACTCGGCTTCGGAATAGCGCCGGAAATGTCCCAGCGCCACGTCGATGGAGCCGAAAACGCTCTGGCCCTCCGGCACCAGCACTACGGCGCGCCCCCCATGGTCCAGTGCCGAATAGATGTTCGACAGCCCCAGAAAGTCGTCCTCGACATGCTCCAGTACGTTGAGGCAGATCACCGTATCCATGGAGTTTGCAAAAGAAGCGAAATCGGAGGGGTTTGTTAAATCGCAGAGCCGGGCCTCCAGGTTCAGCCGGTGCGTGAAGCGCCAGGCAAGGCGTTTAAGATATTCGGCGTTGAGATCGGTGGCGAGATAACGTTTGCGGCCAGGCAGCAGGGAGCGCGAAAGATTGCCAATGCCGCTGCCGATCTCCAGCACCCGCTGCCCCACATAGGGCCGGATTGTATCGGCCATCCATCGGTTGAAGCGCGGCGCCGCCGACAGCGCATGCAGAGTCTTCGCGCCCGGATCCTTGCAAAGGTCGCCCGATCTCGCGAACCGAACAATCGAAAGCACCATCTTGAACGCGTCTTTCACGCGGATCTTTTTGCCCTCCTCGTAGGTCCGTCCGTGATAACTCACCGGCACTTCGTAGATCCGCGCGCCCCTCCGCGCAAGCTTGATCGTAATTTCGGCTTCAAAGCCAAACCCATCCGAGCGCAGCGGGGTTTCCTTCAGCAAGGCCGTACGGAAGGCTTTATAGCCCGTGCCCATATCGGTGAGGTTCACGTCCGCGGCGAGATTGCACATTTCGGTGATGATCCGATTGGCGACGGAATGCCAGTAGTACATCACGCGGCGTTCCCCTACAATCATGAAGCGAGACCCAAAGACGGCGTCCGCCTTGCCTTCCACGAGCGGCTTCAGAAGATTTGGATAATCCCGCGGATCGTATTCAAGATCGGCGTCTTGAATCAGGCAATATTCGCCCCGCGCTTCCTCCACCGCGGTCCGGATCGCCGCGCCCTTTCCCCGGTTGCGAGCGTGCCGGATCAGTCGGATCGATTCAGGATGACAGGCCGCCGCCTCAGCCGCGGCTTCATCCGAGCCATCGCTGGAGCCGTCGTCGACCACGATGATTTCGCGCTGAAACCCTTCCGGAAGCGGAGCCGCCAGGACGCGCCTCAACACGGTCCCGATAAACTCCTCTTCGTTATAGAGCGGGATCAGAATCGAAACGGTGGGACTAGATTCGCTTCGCGCCACTATATTAGAAACGCTAGTATATCGAAGGATGCCCGCAAGAACCCCGCGCTTTGGCTTACTTGCGCTATCTCTGGCCTTCATCGCCCTGGGCATGCCGTTCGTGCTGCGGCTAGGCATCGAGGCTGACGAAGCCATGCTCGCCAACGGTATTTACGATCACGGCGCGCCGCTTTATTCTTGGAAATTCGCCGGTTTCGAGCTGCCGGTCATGCTTTTGAGTTACCTGGGGGCCCTCAAGACATGGCTTTTTAATCCTTACTTTGCGCTCTGGGCCCCCAGTCCTCTGTCTCTTCGCCTCCCGTCTCTGCTGGCGGGAGCGGGCGCGCTTTGGCTTTTTTTCCTCTTCGTGGATCGGACTGCCGGGCGGCTTGCCGCCTGGATTGCAACCTTCCTGCTGGCCACGGACCCGGTTTTTCTTTTGATCAATTGTACGGATTTCGGATTTGTGGCGATCCAATTTCTTCTTAAGCTTTCCGCGATTGTGCTGCTGTTGCGCTTCTACCGGAGCGGTTCGCCGTGGGCGCTCGCCGCGGCCTTCTTCCTTTTCGGCCTGGCGATGTGGGATAAGGCCGTGTTCGCTTGGGTGCTGCTCGGATTAGCCGCTGCGACGGTTGTCGTTTTCCCCAGGGAGCTTTGCCGGCGCTTAACGCTTCCTAACGCCGCCATTGCCGCCGCTTTCATGATTTTGGGCGCGGCTCCTCTGGCGATTTATAACGTGGCTCGTCCGCTTGAAACGCTTCGCGCCAACGCGAAGCTTGCGCCGGATTCCGCGCTGGAGAAAGCCATCATCTTGTGGCGCACCCTCGATGGTTCCGCGTTGTTCGGATTCTTCACCGCCCTCGATCCCGGACCGCATCCGGGCGTCCCGCGCAGCGTTGCTCAGCGCCTGTCGGCGCATCTTGCGGCCTGGCTCGGCCAGCCGCGTCGGGACTGGATGCTGGTCGCGCTCGCGGCCTCCATCGCTATCGGGCTCCTCGCGCGGCGGGCCAGAAAGCCGACGCTGTTTGGGGCCGTGGTTTGCGCGGCGACATGGCTGCCCATGGCGCTCACAGCCGGCGCCGGCAGGGCCGTGCACCACACCATCCTGCTGTGGCCATTTCCCGCCTTCATCGTCGCCGCGGCGTTGTCGCAGGCGCCGCCGCGTTGGGCCGCCTCCTCCGCCGCCTTGCTTTGCGCGGCGAATTTGGCCGTCACCAATCAATATTTGGCGGATCTGATTCAATACGGGCCGGCCATTCGTTTCTCTAACGCCATCAACCCCCTCAAGGAGTACTTGCAAACTTCTAACGCCGAGCGAATCTTCGTTGCCGACTGGGGAGCGATTGAGGCGCTGTGCCTGCTGACGCAAGGAAATCTGCCCGTGGAAAATGCAATCGTCGATAACCCCGATACGCTCCACCGCATGGTGGTGGGCTCATCGTATCTCTTCGTATCCCATACGCCGGAATACGCCTTCGAACCAAAAATCCGGGCTCGCCTTGACCAACAGGCCCGCAAGGAGGGGTTCGAAGAGGAAAAGGTTACCGTCATTCCGGATCGCAATGGACGGCCTACCTTCGAAGTGTTCCGCTTTCGCCGCATGTTGTCCAAGCCATCTACTCAGTTTTAAGCTTGGCGATCGCGCCCTTCGGCCCTACCGCCCATCCCGCGTCCGCCGTAAAGCTCAGCGCGTTGTAAGCGCCCGTGTCGAAAGTTTTCCAGCTTTTGCCTTCATCCCATGAGGCGTCGGAACCGGTTGGACCCGTGGCGATCCACATCCTTTTGGCTGCAAGATGCGCGACGGCGGAGCGGTAGCCGCCCATCGTAGCCGCCGTCCAAGTTTTTCCGCCATCCACGCTGATTGCGGCCGAGCCCCCCGTTTCCGCCGGCTTCATGAAATCGCCCCCGGCGGCGATTCCACGAGTTTCCGAAAATGCCAGCGAAAAAATGCCTGCGCTCGGCGAGTCGTTGCGGACCGGCGCTTTCGCCGCGTTCCACGTCTTGCCTCCATCTTCGGTATGCAGCACTCTCGCCCCGCTCCGCCCGCCTGTTCCAAACCATGCGTCGTGCAAGCCGCGCACGAAAAGCGGCGAATTGCTTGCGGCGAAAATGCTCTCTCCCCCGTTTGCCTGCGGTCCCTTCTGCGGCTGCCAGTTGATTCCGTCCGAAGTGACGTAAATCGTGAATCGCCCGTTCACCGGATCGCCGATCACGATCCCGTGCATGGGGTCCCACAGGGCAATCGCGTCCCAGAATCCTTTCGGATCTGGATTAATCTGCAAAACCTGCCAGCTGGCGCCCGCGTCGGCGGTCTTATAGATGCGCGATTTTTCTCCTGGCCCGCTGCTCAGCAGAAACGCCGTCTTCTCATCGAGGGCCCACAGGCCGCGGAAGTCCAGGTCTGCCGCGCCCGGAACGGTCGCCGCCTTCCACGTCGCGCCCCCGTCGGTGGTGCGAAGCCACGTCCCCTTGGATCCGCTCGCCCACGCCACCGTCGCGCTCACGGCGCTAATGCCGCGCAGACTCTCCGTCGTGCCGCTTTCTTGCCGAACCCATGCCTGGGCCGAGGCTAAAGCCGCGAACAAAAGGGGAGCCAGCGCGTGTCTCAACTCCCGAGCTTACCGCGTTTGCCGGAGTCGCGGCTTCGATATTCTGAATTAAGGAGATCCGCTCATGAAACGACTCGGGATGCGATTTCTGGCTGCCTTGGCGGTTGCGTGCCTGCTTGCTGCCTCCGCCTTCGCCCAATCCAATTCCAAAAAAAAGAGCTATACCCTGCATGGCGTAATTCAGGCCGTTAAAGGCTCGGAAAAGAAGGTCACCGTGAAGCACGACAAAATCGAGGGCTATATGGGCGCGATGACCATGGACTACAAAGTCGCTGACGACGCCATGCTTAAAAAGCTCAAGGCGGGTGACGAAATCACCGCCACGCTGTACCAGGACGATTACACCCTCTACGACATCCGGCTGACCCAGATCGACGACCGCGTCTATCCCAAGTAGCGCCGCCGGTAGGAATGCGCATCGCCGTCGTCTCTGGCATTCAAGCCTTCGACGAGCTTGATTGAGTCGCTCCGCCCGCCGGAGCGTCTCCGGCGACTATGCCGGCGGCCACTTCCTCCACCTGTTCCTGCGTCATCTCGGGATAGATCGGTAGCGCCAACACCTGCTCCGCCGCCCTTTCCGATGCCGGAAAATCGCCCGGGCGATACCCGAGATCGGCATGCGCCTCCATCAGGTGAATCGGGATCGGATAATGAATCGCGAATTGGACCTGCCGCGCGCGCAGGCGCTCGATCAAGAGCTCGCGCCGAGACGATCGCACCGAGTAGACGCAATAGACGTGCCTCGCCTCCGGCGTCTCATAAGGCGGCGTCACCTCGCTTCCCGTCAGCAGCCGCGTGTACAGCGAGGCGTGCGCCCGCCGCGCCTCGGTCCATCTTTCCAGATAACGCAGCTTCACGCGTAACACGGCCGCCTGAATTCCTTCCATCCGATAGTTGAAGCCTTTTAGCGCGGGGTGATATTTGCGCTCGGCTCCCCAATCGCGCAGCAGCCGGATCTTGTAAGCGAACTCCTCGCTGTTCGTGGTCACCATTCCGCCTTCTCCGCAGGCCGCCAGGTTCTTGGTCGGGTAAAAGCTGAACGCCGCCAAGTGGGCCAGCGATCCCGCCCGCTTTCCTTTATATTCCGCGCCATGCGCCTGGGCCGCGTCTTCAATCACAATCAGGTTATGTTTTCGCGCGATCGCCAGGATCCGATCCATGTCCGCTGGCTGGCCATACAGATGCACCGGCAAGATCGCCTTGGTGCGTTCCGTGATCTTGGCTTCGATTTGTGCGGGATCGAGATTGAAGGTCGCCGGGTCGATATCCACGAAAACCGGCTGAGCGCCCGTGTACCGGATCGCGGCCGTGGTGGCGACGAAGCTAAACGGGACCGAGATCACCTCGTCGCCCGGGCCGGCGCCTGCCGCCAAAAGCGCCAGATGCAGGGCGCTAGTGCCGGAATTGACCCCCACCGCATGCCGTGCGCCGCAGTAAGCCGCAAACTCCTGCTCGAATCTCGCCACCTCGCCGCCCAGTACAAACTCGCCCGCTTCCAACACTTTCAGAACCGCGGCGTCGATTTCCCGCTTGATGGAACGATATTGCGCCTTTAGGTCGATGTATGGAATCATGATCCAGTCCTCAGGTTACAGCTTCGGAGAAGTAACCCAAATGGATCGGAAATCGTTTTGATTGGTGGACTTCGTGAAACTGCTTTCTTTCTTATTAATTACTAGCTCATTGGCGGTTGTTTTGCATGCCGCGGCCGAGACCGGGGCGGTTCGCGCGGCCGATCAGCCGATTCCCGGCGCTGCGGTCACCGCCAGCCAGGACGGCGCCAAAATCGTCGCCTACACCGATGAGAATGGCCGCTATTCGATGAATTTGCCCCCCGGAGACTGGGATCTCCAGGTGGAGGCGTTCGGCTTCGTCATAGCGAAGGACCGCATCACCGTTGGCAACGAGCCTGGCGTCAAGAATTGGACCCTGGAAATGCCACGCCTGGGCGGCCCCTCCCCTGCGATGCCCGCTGCCGCCCCTCAAACATCCTCGGATCAGAACCTGCGCGGCCGGGGGCGAGGCCGTGGTCCAAATCAGAACCAAACCGCTGCTGGACAACGAGATGGCGCTTCGGCGCCGGGCCGGGGAGCATTCGGCGGACAAAACGGCCCCCAGCAACGCCCCGCCTTCCAAAGCGCGCAAGCCAACGCGATTCCGCGGAATGGAGCGCCGGAGGCCGCGGCCCAGGATCAATCGCTTGACGCAGGGGCGGCTTTCGGCGGCTTGGACGCTTCCGGCGCCGACGCCGACCAAGCTTTTCTCATAAATGGCAGCACCAGCGGCGGCTTGGCCGCCGCTAGCGACGACGAAGCTCGCCGCCAGCGCGATTTTGGCGGCCGCGGCGGTCCGGGCGGACAGGGAGGCGGAGCCTTGGCGAATGCCGCCGGCCTCGGTTTGCCTGCGGGCATGACGACGCCCGGCAACGATGGTCTCGGCTTGGGTGGATTCGGCCAAGCCGCCATCGATGGAGGATTTGGCGGCGGCTTCGATGCCGGTCCCGGAGGCTTTGGCGGCCCTGGCGGAGGTCCTGGCGGCCCTGGCGGAGGCCCCGGCGGCTTCGGCGGCGGCCGTGGCGGAGGCGGCGGCGGCCGTGGCGGCCGCGGCGGCCAAAATGCCCGCGCTGGGCGCGGCCCCTTCAATGGAAACTTCAACAGCTTCGGCAACCGCCGGCGCAATCAGTCCGCCTATACCGGCTCGCTCTTTATCAATCTCGCCAATTCCGCCCTGAACGCGGCCCCCTACTCGCTAAATGGCCAGCAGGCCTTTAAGCCCTCAAGCGACCGCGCCCAGTTCGGCCTCAACCTCGGCGGTCCGCTGGTCATTCCGAAAATCCTTCACTGGCAGCGCGCCAATTTCTATTTCACTTATCAGGGAACGGTAAGCCGCAATCCTTTTAACCAGGTTTCTTCCATGCCCACGCAGGCCGAACGCGGCGGCGACTTCTCGCAGACGCTGGTGAACGGCTCCAAGCCGGTCACCATCTTCGATCCTCTCAACGGGCTGCCCTTCCCAGCCAATACGATTCCTGCCTCGCGCATCAACCCGGCTGCCGTTGGCCTGCTGCAATATTTCCCGCTGCCTACCGCCGCCGGGTACGTGCAGAATTACAATCTGATCGGAGCCACGCCCAACAACAACAACAACATTGGCGCTCGCTTTAACATGCCGCTCAGCCGCAAAGACCGGCTTAATTTCAATGTCCAGTATCAGAGCCGCACTTCGCAGACTTTGCAGCTTTTCGGATTCCGCGATAACGGCAGCGGCTCCGGACTGAGCGCGCAGGCCGGCTGGAGCCACAGCTTCGCGCCCCGTTTCAACAACAGCGCTACCGTGTCGCTCAGCCGCAATATCAATAAGACGACTCCCTTCTTTGCCTATTCGAATAACATCTCGCAGGAATTGGGAATCCTTGGAACTTCGCAGGATCCTATCAACTACGGCCCGCCCAACCTTACCTTTACCAACTTCGGCGGCTTAAGCGACTCCTCCGCTTCTCTCACCCGCAATCAGACCGTCACCGTCAACGACGCCTTCACCTACGTTTACAAGCGCAAACATAATCTGGCGTTCGGATTCACCTACAACCGCCTGGAGCAAAATAGCCTGACCTACCAAAACGCCCGTGGAACCTACAGTTTCAGCGGACTGTCGACCAGCCAGATTGGTCCCGACGGCCAGCCTGTGCCCAACACGGGCTTCGATTTCGCCGATTTCCTGCTCGGATTGCCCCAATCTGCGTCTCTGCGATACGGAAGCGACAACAACTACTTCCGAAGCTGGAGCACCGCTTGGTACGCCCAGGACGACTTTCGCGCCTTACCCAACCTCACGCTGAATTTCGGCCTCCGGTACGAGTATTTCGCGCCCTACACCGAACTCAACGGACACTTGGCGAATTTGATTCTCCCCCCTGGCTTTGTTGGAACGGCGGCTCTGGCCACCGCGGCAAATTCCCTCGGATATCCCGCCAGCCTGGTGCGCGGCTCGCCCAACGATTACTCTCCCCGCTTCGGATTCGCCTGGCGCCCATGGCCCAAGCACAGCACCACCCTGCGCGGCGGTTACAGCATCTTCTACAGCGGTTCGCCTTACGCTCAGATCGTCAGCCAACTGGCGTCGCAGCCGCCTTTTGCCACCACCGTCTCTCTCAGCACCAGCGCCGCGCAACCGCTCACGATCCAGGATGGCTTCCTCGCGCAGCCTCTTGCGGCCAACGGCCTGACCAACACCTACGCCGTCGATCCCAACTTCAAGCTTGCTTACGCCCAGCAGTGGGTCTTGGCGATCCAAAACACCCTGCCGCACGGATTCGTGATCGAAACCGAATATCTGGGAACCAAGGGTACCCATCTCGGCGTGTACGAGCAGCCCAACCAGGCCCCGCGCGGAGCCAGCGTGCTGACGGCGCAGCAGCAACTTCAGATCGCCAATGTCACCAGCCTCAGTTACCAAACCGACGGCGCCAACTCCAGCTTCAACGCCGGTCAAGTCCGCATCACGCGCCGCTTCCAGCGGGGGATGTCCTTTAACGCCCTCTATACTTACTCCAAATCGATCGACAACGCCTCCAGTTTCACCGGCACGGGCGGCGTCCTGGTCCAGTTCATCAACGATTGGAACCTTGAGCGCGGCCTATCCACCACCGACCAGCGTCACCGTCTGACGCTCAACTACACTCTGTCCTCCCCGGTCGGAGTCAACGGCATGATGCGCAACGGCGGGTGGAAGACCGCCGCGCTCGCCGGTTGGACCCTGAATGGAGCCTTCACCGCGGCCTCTGGAACGCCGCTTACCGCCAAAGTGGCTGGCAATCTGTCGAATATTGGCGGCACGGGCGCCCTCGGAACCAGCCGCGCTCAAGCCACGGGACTTCCCATTGCCGGCGGACCGGGACAGTACTTCAATTTGGCCGCCTTTACCACGCCGCCCGACGGCCAGTACGGCGACGCCGGACGCGACACCATTCCCGGCCCCTTCCTGACATCTTTGAACATGTCGCTGAACCGCGCCTTCCGGCTCGGCGAAAGCCGGCGGCAATTGCAACTGCGTCTGAGCGCCAATAACGCCTTCAACCACGTCGTCATCACCGGCTTTGGAACCACCGTCAACTCCGCCACGTACGGATTGGCGACCGCCGCCTCGGCCACGCGCACGGTGAACCTTTTGCTACGCTTCAATTTCTAGAAACCATGATTCTTCCCATCAAAACGGCTTACCGCTCCCTCTTGGTCGCGGCTCTGCTGGGGGCCTCCGTCCAAGCTCAGCAGCAGCCGGAGGTCGCCACCAGCGGATCGGCCACCTTTCGCACCGGCGCCACGCTCATTCCCGTCGATGTAACCGTGAGAGACAAATCCGGCAAGGTCATCGAGGGCCTGAAAGCCTCCGATTTTACGGTCCTGGAAGACGGCAAGCCGCAGAAAATTTCGATTTTCGAATTTCAAAAGCTCGCCTCCGATCCGGAGCCGCCTCCCGCCCTTACGCTGGCCGATCAGTTCAAGCTGCCCGAAGCGCCTAAAACCACCATCACCGTCGCCGCACCCGGACAAGTGCAGTATCACAACAAGCGGCTGATGGCCTTCTTCTTCGATTTTTCCTCCATGCAGATTCCCGAGCAGCTCCGCGCGCAGGAAGCGGCCCTCAAGTTCCTCGACAAGCAGATCACCAAAGACGATCTGGTCGCCATTTTGCTCTACACCAGCACCATCCAGGTCGGAACCGACTTCACCGATGACCGCGAGCTGCTCACCACCATCATCAAGCAATTGCCCATCGGCGAAATGAGCGAATACGCGACCCTCGCCGACACCGGAAGTTGCGACAGCCCGGATACGCAAGCCGCTTTCGTCGCCGACGAAACCGAGTTCAATATCTTCAATACGGATCAAAAACTCGCCGCCATCGAAAAAGTCGCTAAAATGCTGGCGGCGATGCCGGAAAAGAAAGAATTGATTTATTTCAGCGGCGGCATCAGCAAGACCGGCATCGATAATCAGGCGCAATTAGAGGCCTCGATCAACGCCGCCATGAAAGCGAATCTCGTCATTTATCCCATCGATGCCCGCGGCTTGATGGCGGACCCTCCCGGAGGCGACGCGACCAAGGCCGCCTCCCGCGGCTCGGGCGCGTTTACCGGGTCGCAATACAATTCCCAGCGCTCCACCATCAACGATTCGCAGGAAACGCTTTCCACGCTTGCCGCGGATACCGGGGGAAAGGCCTTCTTCGACAATAACGACATTTCTCTTGGCATCGTGCAGGCGCAGCAGGCCGAAAACAGCTATTACATCCTCGGCTATTACACCACCAACAACGCGGAAGACGGAAAATACCGCAAAATTACCGTCAAGCTGAACGTGAATCTTTCGGCGAAGCTCGATTACAGGCCCGGCTATTGGGCTTCCCGCGACTGGAAAAGACAAAATGGCCAAGATAAGGAACAAGCGCTCAAAGAAGCTCTCTCCGCGGGCGAGCCCATTACCGATTTGCCGCTCGCGCCCGAGGTGGACTACTTCCGCGTCGGCCCGGCCGCTTACTTTGTCCCCGTGTTCCTGAAAATCCCCGGCTCCGTCGTGCAACTCGCCGCCAAGAAAGGCGCCGAGACCACGCAATTCGATTTCGCCGTCCAGATCCAGGATGAAACCAAGGCCACCGCCGGAAGCGTCCGCGACAACATCCCGATCAAATTGAACTCCGAAGCCGCTCAATCCGGCCGCAAGGGTTTTCAGTACGATGCTGGCTTTACGCTCGAGCCGGGCCGCTACCGCATGAAGGCGGTGGTGCGCGAAAATCTCACCGGAAAAATGGGGACCTTCGACATGCGCTTCAACGTGCCGGATCTGAGCGCCGATACTTCTGGCCTGAAGCTTAGCAGCATCGTCTGGAGCAATCAGCGCGAGCCGCTCGCCGCCGCAGTCGGCAGCGCGGAGAAGTTGAACAAAAAAACTGTCGCCGCTAATCCCTTAATCATCGGCGATGAGAAAGTCGTCCCGAACATCACCAAGGTCTTCCGCCAAAACCAGAACCTTTACGTCTCCTTCGACGTTTATGACGCTCTGCCCGATCCCGCCGATGCCAAGGCGCGCAGAGTCAAGGTGAGCATGAGCTGGTTTAATCAGAAGGGCGAAAAAGCCTTCGACGTCCCCCCGCTGGCGTTTACGCAACTTGCCAGCACCCGTCCCGATGCCGTGCCCGTGAACATTCAAGTTCCTCTGAAGGATATCGCCCCGGGTCGCTACATCTGCCAGATCAACGTCGTGGACGAGGCTGGGCGCAAATTCGCCTTTCCCCGGTCTACCTTGGTTGTCGCGCCATAATGTTGGGCGCCGCATGGGCCCATCCGCCTGGATCGAACGTTACGCCGAAACTCCCTCTGTTGCCAAGATCTTGGCCTTCCCGATTTGCCCGCCGCTTCGCGAAGGCCGTGGTATGGGACTGAAAACGTTGTAAACTGTTGTATCTGGTCAGGGGGGGTGGACGTGAGCCAGACATGGAACAGAGGCCCTTGCGCATCCTGCTCATAGAGGATAATCCGGCGGACGTGGTGCTCACCCGCATGACGCTGGCGGAGTCGGGAAGGGTTCACGAACTGTTAGTCATCGTGGACGGCGAAGCGGCCTTAGCCTACCTGCGCGTCGCCAATCCTCCTCCCGATCTCATTCTGCTCGACCTGAATCTGCCCAAAGTAGATGGATTCTCCGTTCTGGAGCAATTGCGCGAACTCCCCCAAGTCGGAAGGGTTCCTGTGGCGATTCTTTCGAGTTCCCATATCTGTGAAGATCGCGAGCGAGCCTTCCGCCTCGGCGCTAAGACCTATTTAGAAAAGCCGGGATCGCTTTCCGGGTACAAAAACCTTGCCCGAGAATTCGAAACGCTCTGCCAAGATCTTGCCTCGGCGGCCGGCACAAGCTGAAGCGCGGACGGCGGCGTCCGATAAACTTGGTGAGTGAGTCTTTTTGAAGAGCCCGCCCGGAGCCCTGATCCCGGCGCCGGCTCAGAGCCGCCCCTCAAAGTCCTCGTCGTGGGAGCCGGTCCGGCTGGGTTGACGGCTGCCTACGAACTCTGCAAAGCCGGCTATCGCGTGCTCGTGCTGGAGGCCGATCCGCAATACGTGGGGGGCATTGCGCGCACCGTCTCTTACAAAGGCTTCCGCTTCGATATCGGCGGCCACCGGTTCTTTTCCAAGTCGCGTGAGGTCGAAGACCTCTGGACCGAGATCTGCGGCGGCGACATGCTCGAGCGTCCCCGGTCTTCTCGCATTTACTATCGCGGCCAATTTTTCGCTTATCCGCTGAAGCCGCTGGACGCTTTCGCAAAATTAGGGCCCGTGGAATCGGCTCTGTGCCTTTTGTCGTTCGCGCGTGCGAGATTGTTCCCTACTCCCAACCCAAAATCCGTCGAAGAATGGGTGAGCAACCAATTTGGGACTCGCCTGTTCCGCATTTTCTTCAAGACTTATACCGAAAAGGTCTGGGGCATGAGTTGCCGCGAGATCTCCGCCGATTGGGCGGCGCAGCGCATCAAGGGGCTATCGCTCGGCTCGGCCATCAAGCACGCGCTCTTCCCGCAGCGCAAGCCCAAAAACCGCAAGGACGTCGTCAAGACATTGATCGATAGCTTCCGCTATCCGCGCAAGGGTCCGGGGATGATGTGGGAAATTTGCGCCGAGAAAGTGCGGCAAATGGGCGGTCAGGTGCTTCTCGGGCGGCGCGCCGTCCGCTTCGCCTACGATCGCCATCGCCGCTCCTGGACCGTCACGGCCCACACCCCTGAAGGACAAACCGAGACCTATTCCGCCGAACATCTGATCTCCTCCATGCCCCTTAGCGAGCTGGCCGGACACATCCATCCGTCCTTGCCCGGTCACGCCGTCGAAGCCGCCGGCGCTCTGAAATATCGCGATTTTCTCACCGTCGGCCTGATCGTCAAGGAGCAAAACCGTTTCTCCGACAACTGGATCTATATCCACGATCCAGGAGTAAAAGTGGGCCGCATCCAGAATTACAAGTCCTGGTCCCCGGAGATGTCGCCCGATCCCGCCTACTGTTGCTACGGTCTGGAATACTTTTGCTTCGAGGGCGACGGAACTTGGACCATGGCCGATGAAGACTTGATCGCTCTGGCGAAACGCGAACTCGAGCAGCTCGGCTTGGGCCGATCGAGCGACGTTCTAGATGGTTGCGTCATCCGTCAAGCCAAAGCGTATCCCGTCTACGACGGCTCCTATCAAACGAATGTGGCGATTGTGCGCGCCGCCTTGGAGCAAAACTACGACCGCATCCACCTGGTCGGCCGCAACGGCATGCACAAGTACAATAACCAGGACCACGCCATGATGACGGCCATGCTCACCGCCAAAAATATCGCCGCCGACGCGCGCATTTTCGATGTTTGGGCCGTCAATCAGGACGCCGAGTACCACGAATCCGGGGCCGCCGGCCAACAATCGGTCAGCGGGCTCAGGGCCGTCCCGGAGCGTCTGGCCGCCAGCGAATGAGCCTGCCTCCACGCTGGATTCCCTGGGGCGCGGCCGCTCTGCTTGCCCTCGGCGCGATCGCGTTGCTTCAATGGCGCCGTTCCTTCGCGCCTTACGAGGGGTCGCGTCTGTTGCTGACCCTGCCGCTGGAAAACGCCGTCAAGCTTTACATCGACGCCGACGCGCTCCGCGCGGCAAGATGGCTCGATTCCGCCCCTGCCTCGCCCGCTTCCGAGGAGCCCGATTATCGCCGCTTCGTCCAGCAAACCGGCTTCGACTACCGCAAGGATTTGAGCGCCGCCGCGGCCTCGTTCCTCAACGGCGGGGTCTACATCGCCGTGCGCGGCCATTTCGATTGGAAACGCCTGTCGGAATATGCGCGGGCGCAGCAGGGCGAATGCTCCGGTTCGTTCTGCTTCATGCCGGCCAGCAAACCGGGGCGCTACATTTCCTTCTATCCGATGCGCGCCAATATTCTTGCCCTGGCGGTTGCGGCCGACCGCCGGGCTGCATCCCGCATCGCCGCTCCGCCAGCCAATGTCTCCGCTTCGCCGGCCGCGTCGGCGCCGGTCTGGGTTTCCGCGCCGGGCGCGGAATTTCGAGACCTGAGCGGCTTGCCGGACGGCTCGCATATCTTGTCGCCTTTAGCCGACGCGCGGGAAGTCACCTTCAGCTTGCGCTCCGGCGAGCTCCAGCTCGACGCCGCCTGCGCCTCGCCTGAGATCGCCGCCTCCATCGTCGTCCGCTTCACCGCCACCACGGACCTGCTCCGCAAAATGCTCCAGCGCGACCATCTTTCTCCCAGTCCCTCCGACCTGAGCGGCGTACTCATCGCCGGGCGCTTTCAAACCCGCGCCTCCCACGCCATCGGAACCTGGCCTGTTCAAAAGGAGTTCGTCGAATCGCTGTTGGGCGGCGCCGTTCGATAGCGCCCTGGTTAGGGCGCGCAAGCCGCCGGATGCCTTTGCATCCTTACGGCGGATTTCGATAAACTCTAACAGCATGACGTCCACGCCTGTCGCAACCCTGTTCCTCGTTTCCGCGTTTCTCTTTGGCCAGCAAGCCCCATCGGGATCCGCCGCCAACGCCCTGCCCGAACCCAAAAACTGGACTGCCGCCGAAGATCATCGGAATATGATGGACCAACTCGGCATCAAGGCTCTTCGCCCCGGTCCCAGCGGCAACGAAAACGATCCCAATCACGCCAACTATGACGAAGCGGCGGCCAATCCCTATCCAAATCTTCCCGATCCTCTTACGCTGAAGAACGGCCAAAAGGTCGTCACAGCCGCCATGTGGTGGAATCAGCGCCGCCCTGAAATCCTCGAAGACTTCGATCGCGAAGTTCTGGGCCGGGCGCCCAAGAACGCGCCCTCCGTGACATGGAGCGTAAAAAACGCCGTGACCGACAAGGTCGGGCCTTATGCGGCGGTCGGCAAACAGTTGGTCGGCCACGTGGACAACTCATCCTACCCCCTGATCAACGTCGATATCGAAATGATCCTTGTCACCCCGGCCAACGCGAAAGGCCCGGTTCCCGTGATGATGATGTTCGGGCGCGGCCTGATGCCGGGCGCGCCGCTGCCCGCGCCACGAGGCAAGGCAGGCCCTCCCTTAAGCCTCGCCGGCGGCGACCCTCCCGCAACTCAGCAGTTGCTGGCCGATGGCTGGGGTTACGCCTATATCAATCCCGCCAGCGTTCAGGCCGATAACGGCGCCGGACTCACCAAAGGCGTCATCGGCCTGGTGAATAAAGGCCAGCCCCGCAAGCCCGACGATTGGGGCGCGCTCCGCGCTTGGGCTTGGGGAGCCTCGCGCGGACTGGATTACCTCGAAACCGATAAATCCGTAGACGCAAAACATGTCGGAATCGAAGGCGTCTCGCGATACGGCAAAGCCGCCCTCGTGACCATGGCCTACGATACCCGGTTCGCCGTCGTGCTCATCGGTTCTTCCGGCGAGGGCGGAGCGAAGCTTCATCGCCGCAACTGGGGTGAAGCGGTCGAGAATCTTACGGGCGCGGGCGAATATCACTGGATGGCTGGCAATTTCTTGAAATACGGAGCTTCGGAAGCGACTTTCGGAAGCAAGAACGCCGGCGATTTGCCCGTGGACGCCCACGAGCTTCTGGCCCTCTGCGCCCCCCGCCTCACCTTCATCAGCTACGGAGTGCCCGAAAGAGGCGACGCAAAGTGGCTCGATCATCAAGGCAGCTTTATGGCAGCCATCGCTGCTCAGCCCGTGTTCCGGCTGCTTGGCGCTAAAGACCTGGGCCGGTCCGACGATTACCACACGGAGAAAATGCCCCCCGTGAACGTGGCCTTGATGGATGGCCAGCTTGCATGGCGTCAGCACGACGGCGGCCACACCGACGCGCCCAACTGGAAGTATTTCATCCCCTGGGTGGATAAATTCATCGGCCATAAAGCTTCGTTGCAATGAGGATCGCCGCCGCGGCCCTCGCTCTCGCCCCCCTTACGCTCGCCCAGCCGCTGGCGCCCGCCGATCGCCCCTCCCCGCGCACCGACCCCAACTCGCTTTTGGCTCACCAGCAGCTTCTCGCAAAGGCCAAGCAAGGCCGCATCGACGTCTATTTTGAAGGCGACTCCATCGTCCGCCGTTGGGGCGCAGCCGATTACCCTGCGCTGCTGGCCAATTGGAATCAAAACTTCTTCGGCTGGAACGCCGCCGACTTTGGATGGGGCGCGGACAGAATCGAGAATATTTTGTGGCGTCTCGAAAATGGCGAGCTCGATGGCGTAAATCCCAAGGTGATCGTCCTGCTCGCGGGAACCAACAACGTTGGCAATCGCCCGCCCGTGGAAGGCGTGGACAACAAGGCCGCGGAAATCACGCGCGGCATTCAAGCCGTTTTGGAGCTGATGCGCGCGAAAGCGCCCGCCGCCACCCTCCTGCTGACAGCCATCTTTCCTCGCAATGACAACATGGCCGTGATGCCGCTCATCGAGCGTATTAACGAGAATCTTGCGAGACTCGCCGCCGGCGGCGGCCAGACTCGCTTCCTGAATATCAACGGCAAACTCGCCGGCAAAGACGGCAAGCTCTTCGATGGCATGATGAACCCGGACAAACTGCATCCCACCGTCAGGGCATACCAAATCTGGGCGGACGCGTTGAAGCCGATCTTCCAGGAACTCCTCGGCCCTCCCGCGCACCAGGATCTCGCTCCTCCTCCCACCGGCGATCCCAGCGCGCGTCAATAGGCCTCCTTCGCGCCTTATGCGAGAGCATAACCCTGGCTGCGCCCCTCCGCCCAGGGGTATATAATGCATCCGAATCGGCGGCGGCTCGCCATCCGCGGCTCCGATTCGGGAGGCAACCTGGATGCCAGACAGACCCATCTCAACCGATGCCGCTCAGGGGTTTTCGCGGCGGCAAGCCATCAAGGGAGTCATCGCCGCGGGGGCCGTCTCCAGCGCGGCCTATCTGTTCCGCAGTTCGGTCGCGCGCGCCGGCGCCTCGGCCGCCGGTTCTGTAGAGCGCCTGGTCACTCTCAACGTCAACGGCCAGCAGCGCCGCGTAGACGTCATGAAGCAGGAAACCCTTGCCATGACCATTCGCTACAAGCTCGGCCTCACCGGCACAAAAATCGGCTGCGACCGCTCCGAATGCGGCGCCTGCACCGTCCTCATCGACGACGTCCCTCACTACTCCTGCTCCATTCTTACCCACACCGCGCGCGGCAAGAATATCGTCACCATTGAAGGACTCGCAGCCCCGGACGGCGCGCTCCACCCCGTGCAGCAGGGCGTGATCGACGAGCAGGGTTTCCAATGCGCCTTCTGCATGCCTGGCTACATCATGGCCACCGTCGGCTTCTTGAAGACCAATCCCAATCCCACTCGCGAAGAATTGGCTCATGGCATCTCGGGCAACCTCTGCCGATGCCAGGACTACAACAAAATTCTCAACGCGATGATGCGCGGCGCCGAGCTGTCGCGGAAAGGATCGCTCCATGCCTGATCTGCCAAAACACCCTCCTTATAAACTGCTCGGCAAAAACTACGTCACGCCCGACCTGGTGGCCAAAGTCACTGGCAAGGCCAAATACGCGGAAGACTATCGCGCCGAAGGCATGCTCTTCGCCAAACTTCTGCTTAGCCCCATGCCGCACGCCCGCATCCGCAAGATCGACGCAACCGAAGCGCTGAAAATGCCCGGCGTCAAGGCGATACTCACCCCCGACGACATGCCCAAGCCCGCCGACAGCCTCACCGATCTTGGCCAGCGCATCCCGGCCAATCCCCTGGGCGAGCGTGGCCTCGCCAGTGAGCCTCTCTACCAAGGCGAGCCGATCCTGGCCGTCTGCGCCGTCGACGAGCTCACCTGCGCCGAGGCCATCGAGCGCATCCGCATCGATTTCGAGCGCCTCCCCCACGTCATCGATCCCCTGGAGAGTCTCAAACCGGGCGGACCCAACGCCCGCCTGGAAGGCAACATCTGGATCCGCCCGCCCGCGCCGCAAGGACAGCCCGCGCCGCCGCCTCTCGTCAAAGAGCTCAAATGGACCGAGGCCGATTTCGCCGAAGCGAAGGAAGGCCGTTTGCCGATGGGCAAATTGCGGCCCGAGGGCGTCCTCGTCGCGCCCCAAAGCGACGAATGGTCGTTCGGAGACCTCCAAGCGGGCTTCCAAAAAGCCGACCTCGTCCTGGACGAAACTTTCGTCACTCCCAACACCAGCCATCAGACGCTGGAAACCCGCTCCGCCATGGCCTATTGGCGCAACGGCAAGGTCTTCCTGCACTGCTCCACCCAAAGCACGCAGCCCACCGCGCCCGCCGTCGCCCGCTGGCTGGGCCTGCTGGACGAAAGAGGATTTCCCGACACCAGCCGCGTGGTCATCATCAGCGAATACACCGGCGGCGGGTTCGGCAGCAAAATCACCAGCGCCATCTCCGCGATCATTCCCGCGCTTCTTTCGAAAAAAACCGGCGCGCCGGTCATGATGCGCGTCAGCCGCGAGGAAGAACACTTCATCGGCCGCGCCCGCCCCAGCCTGCAAGGGCGCCTCAAAGTCGGATTCACCAAGCAAGGCCGGATCACCGCCGTCGATATGTTCGTGATTCTCGACAATGGTCCGTACGATCCTCAAGGCGACGCCAATAACTCCGGCCGCATGCTCTCGCTCATGTATCAACCCGAGGCGATGCGCTGGCGCGGCGTCACCGTGCTTACCAATACGCCTCCCCGCCTTTCCCAGAGCCAGCCCGGCGGATTCCAGGGCATCGCGCTGATGGAGCCGGTCTTGGCCAAAGCCTCGCGCAAGCTCGGCCTCGATCAGGTCGCCATTCATCGCATCAATGCGCCCGAAGGCAAAGCCCCGATCGGGCCTC
The DNA here is from genome assembly GCA_035293905.1 of Bryobacteraceae bacterium. Lineage (GTDB taxonomy): Bacteria > Acidobacteriota > Terriglobia > Bryobacterales > Bryobacteraceae > Palsa-187. Next base: position 12,092 of record DATGLY010000096.1, on the reverse strand, counting down.
CCGTTCCGCCCGCCGGCAAGCGCGCCTATGTCACCAGCGCCTATATTAAGGAAGCCATCGATCGCGGCGCGGAGATGTTCCAATGGGAGCGCCGCAAAGCGCGCCCCAAGCGCAGCGGCTCCAAGGTCCGCGGCATCGGCGTCGCTACAAGCTGCTTCGTCGGCGGCTCCGTGGGCTTCGACGGTCTATTCCTCATCAAGCCCGATGGCCGCATCGTCATTCAATCCGGCATCGGCAACCTCGGCACCGAGTCGGTGCACGATTCGCACCGGGTGGTCGCCGAAGTTCTCGACGTGCCGTGGGAGAAATGTGAAGTGGTTTGGGGCAACACCTCCAAAAACCTCCCCAACAGTTCTCCCTCCGGCGGCAGCCAGACCACCCACGCTATGACCCGCGCGGCTTACGCCGCGGCGCAGGACGCCAAGAAGAAGCTGCAACAAATCGCCGCCAGCCAGCTCGGCGGCAAGCCGGAAGACTACGAGGTCGCCCAGGAGCGCGTGGCTCGCAAAGGCGGCGGGGCCGGCATGAGCCTCGGCCAGGCCGCCCGGAAGGCCATCGAGCTGGGCGGCGTTTTCGACGGCCACGAAATCCCGGAAGGCGTCAATCCCTTCACCGCGAATTCGGCCAAGGCTCTCGCCGGCCAAGGCCTGTTGGCCGTAGCGAAAGACACCGCGCCGCGCGATGGAGCCACCCATTCCTACGTCGCCGGATTCGCCGAAGTCGAAGTCGATGTCGAAACCGGCGCCTACCGCATCCTCGATTACATGGCGGTCGCCGACGTCGGCACGATCATTCATCCGCGCTCTCTCGGAGGCCAGATCCTCGGCCGCTCCACTCTGGGCATCGGCCACGCCATCGGCCAGAAATGGGTCTATGATCAGCACTACGGCGTCGCTTTGGCCAAGCGCTTTCATCACAACAAGCCGCCCACCATTTTGGACGTCCCCGTCAACATGCAATGGGACGCTTTGGACATTCCCGATCCGGAAACGCCCGTCGGCGCTCGCGGCATCGGCGAGCCTCCGGTGGGCGCCGGTTGCTGCGCCATCCTCAACGCCCTTTCCGACGCCTTGGGCGACGAAATTTTCCGCCGTGCGCCCGTGAACTTGGATACCATTCTGTCGTCGCTTGAGGCGGGCCGGCCCATGCAGGAGCCCCTCACCGCCCACATCTAGCGGAAGGAGAAACGAATATGGCTATCGTCAGAGATATCATGCCGGCCTTCGAGCTCTTTCAACCGGCCACCGCCCAAGACGCGATTGCCCTGCTAGACCGTTTCGGCCGCGACGCCTGGGCGCTCGGCGGCGGCCTCGATAGCTTCGACTGGCTCAAGGACCGCATCAAAAAACCCAAAGTCGTCGTCGATCTAAGCCAGATCGCCGAGCTTCGCGGCATCCGCGACTGGAACGGCGGCCTCGAAATCGGCGCCATGACCACCCTCGCCGAAGTCGTGCGCCATCCGGTCGTCCGGGCCAAATTCAGCATTCTTTCCACCGGCGCCGAAGCCGCCGCTTCGCCCCAAATTCGAAATCAAGGCACTATCGGCGGCAACGTTTCCCAAGACACCCGCTGCTGGTATTACCGCGGCGGTTGGAAATGTTATCGCGCCGGCGGCAATATCTGCTTTGCCGATACGCCGGCCGCCATCAATCGCGAGCACGCCATCATCGGAGCGGACCGCTGCGTCGCTGTCAACCCCTCCGACACCGCCCCCGCTCTCATCGTCCTCGATGCCCAAATGGTGATTCGCAACTCCAAGGGCGAACGCCTTGTCAACGCCGAAGACTACTTCATTGGCCCCGACGTCGATATCACCCGCATGAACGTCCTCCAGCCCGGCGACCTGCTCACCGCCATCCGCATCCCCGCTGCCTGGGCCGGCGCTCAGTTCTATTTCGAAAAGGTCCGTGATCGCCAGGTTTGGGATTTTCCGTTGCTGAACGTCGCTTCCGCCATGGTCGTCTCGGGCGGCAACATCGAGCGCTTGCGCATCGCCGTCAATGCCGCCGCCGCCCGGCCCTTGCGGCTCAAAAAAGTTGAGGATTTCATGCGGGGCAAGCCCCGCACCCCCACCCTCGGCGCCGCCGCCGGCAAGATCGCCGTCGCCGCCGCCGAGCCCCTCCGGTTCAACGGCTATAAGATCCCGCTGATGCGTAATTTGGTGAAACGCGCCATCAGCGGCGTCCAGGAGGCAACGTGGGCGTAATCGAAACCGCTGTCAGCCCTTGGGGCCAAACGGTCCCTATTCACATTTCCTTCGCCCTGATCTGGGTTTGCGCCATCGCTGGCCTGACCTTTCTCATCGGCCATGCCATTTGGCTTCGTTTTTTCGCCGCTCCCGGCGAATACCAGCCGCCGGCGCACGCCGGCGAAGTCCCAGCGAAAATTCCCCGCCATTCCCTGGCCGCCCGCCTTTTCCATTGGGTGATGGCTGCGGCGATGTTGACCCTTCTTTTCACCGCTTTCGCGCCTAAACTCGGCTACCGCTTTCCCTGGGTCGCTTATCATTGGATCGCCGGCTTGGTGCTGACGGCTTCGATTTTGTTTCACGTGGTCCATGCTTCGTTCTGGCTGGATTTCTGGTCGATCTGGCCGGATTCCGTCGATATCGAAGACGCCGCGCGGCGTTGGAAGCGCGCCACCGGCGGCCGCGCCCCTCTGCCGCGCAAGTTCGCCAAGTATCCGCTGGAAAACAAGATGTATCACCTGGCGATCCTGGCGGCCGGACTTTCCGTCGCTCTGACCGGGCTGTTCATGCTGAAGCGCGTGCGGACGCCGTTTTTTACCCGCGACCCCTACATCTTCGGCGACATGACTTGGGGGCTGATGTACGTTTTGCATGGCTTGGCCGGCGTGGGCTTGATCGCGCTCATCATGATGCACATCTATTTCGCCTTGCGGCCCGAGAAGCTCGTCATCACCAAGTCGATGGTCACCGGTATGCTGGATCGTAGCCATTACCTCGAGCACCACGACCCCGAGCGCTGGACCGTCTCAACCGCCAGCCGCGGCGCGAGCCCGGACCTGTGAGCCTCGCCGGCCGCTGCAGCGTCATCGAAGAGTCCTACGAGTTTATGCTCGCCTACGCGGCCCAAGGGGTCGCCGATGGCGTCGAGATCCGCGAATATTTGGCGAAAGCCGCCGAAGCGCTGAAGGGCATCTCTGCCGCCGCCCGCGACGAACTGCGCTCGCCGTTCCTGGCTGTACTCGATCGCGATGCCGCGGACTCGCTCGCCGCCATCGAACTGGTTCTCGCTCAGCCCGCCATCAGCTCCCAGCTCATCGACAATTTGAACGCCTCCATCCATCTTCGCGCCCTCTTGACGGATCTATTCCTGATCGACGAGGTTCTCAAATCGCGCCGGAATTGCTGTAAAACCTGACCGCCCCTCACGGTGTCGCGCCGCCCTTCGCCGCCTCATCTCTCAGGCCCATAGCCGTCATGAGTTCGCATTCGGGTGTGTTATCCTGACAATTCGAATGGCTAATACTGTATCCGCAATCAAGCGTACCCGCATCGCAAAGAGGCGCACCGCAATCAACGGAATGCGCCGGTCGCGGCTGCGGCATCAGATCCGCGCCATGCGCCGCCTGCTCGACGCCAAAGACGCGAAAGCCGCTGAAGCGCTCGTTCCCAAAACGTTCTCCCTGATCGACCGCTCCGCCAAATGGGGCATCATCAAGAAGAACACCGCCGCCCGCTACAAGAGCCGCCTCACGCTTCGGCTCCGCAAACTCGCCTCCGCGTAATCCTACAACCCGAACCCGATCGTAAACGTCGCCTGGTTGCGGTTCGATTCGAATAAGGCGCTTGAAAGGTTCTGCGCAGCCATGAAGTAGTAACGTATCTCCGGTGAGACGCGTACAAACAGCACCTTCATTTCAATTCCTGCTCCCAGCGCCACACCGAAATTGTTGCGATGATTCAAAAAGGGAAGCTCGGCGATGTCCGCGATGCGGCTAAACGACGGGCCGCCTTCGATGTACGGTCGGAGGATGTGTTCGCCGAACTTGTACTTCGCCACCACCGGAAATTGCCAAGTCGAGCCGTCGGTGACTACGGCGTTGTACAGCCCTCGCTCGTACAACGCATCCGCTTCCACGGCGAAGCCGAGCGGCAGGCGAAGCTCCAGATAAGGCCCCACAATGAAGTGTGCGCTGTTGGCTATGGACACAGACGGCAGCGAGGAAAGCGCGTCGGTAAGCGTCGAACCCAGCTTTACCCCCGCTCCAAAAGGCTGCGCGCAAGCCGCCGAAGAAAGAAACAAAACAGGCCAGAGAAGCTTATTCATGTACCGATCATACTCTGGCGCCTCGCGCGGCTTGCTCGCGCGCGGCGCGCGTGGCCAGTTCGTCGCATCGGTTATTGTCGTCGTGATCGGCGTGTCCCTTGGTCCAGCTCCATTGAACCGAGTGCCGGCTCACCAGTCCGTCCAGCTCCTCCCAGAGGTCCCGGTTCACAACCGGCTTTTTTTCGCTCGTCCGCCAGCCGTTGCGTTTCCAATTCTTGATCCAGGACGTGATGCCGCTTTTGAGATATTGCGAATCGGTCACAACCTCCACCTCGCACGGCTCGCGCAACCTCCGCAAGCCCTCAATGGCCGCTTTAAGCTCCATTCGGTTGTTGGTGGTGGACGGTTCTCCGCCCCACAGCTCCTTTTTGTGGCGGCCATAGCGTAAAATGCACGCCCAGCCTCCCGGCCCTGGATTGCCGATGCAGGCTCCGTCGGTGACGATTTGAACGTGCTTCATCGCCGGGCGGGATTCGCTATGCGTTGACCGTGAGTTCCCGCTCGAAGAACTGGTCCACCCGCGCCAGGATCTCGCCCGGCTCGCGGGCATGATAGATTTCGGCCCGCAGGCGCGAGCCGTTCCGCACGCCGTGAGTGAAATAAGTCGCGAATTGCTTCATCTTGCCGGTGGCGTCCGCCGCCCCGTGCGCTTGAAGCATGCAATAGTAACGGCGCATCAGCTCATAACGGGCGTGCTCGGGAGGAGTCTCATAACGGCCTGTTTGCAGATACTCCGAAATTTGGCGGAAAATCCACGGATTCGACGACGCGGCGCGGCCAATCATCACCGCGTCGCAATTCGTCTCCCGAACCATCCGGACGGCGTCCTCGGGCCGTGTGATGTCGCCGTTGCCGATTACCGGTATTTGGACCGCGGCTTTCACCTCCGCGATGCGCGTCCAATCGGCGTTGCCGCTGTAGCCTTGTTCGCGGGTTCGTGGATGCAGGGCGATGGCTTGCAGCCCGCAATCCTCCGCCAGTTTGGCCATCTTCACCGCCACAAGCTCGCGATCGTTCCATCCGGCCCGGAACTTCATCGTCAGCGGAATGGCGATGGCGGCCCGCACCGAGCGCAAAATGCGCTCGACCAAAGGCAAGTTTCGCAGCAGTCCGGAGCCGCCATTGCAGCTCACCACTTTCTTTACCGGACAGCCGAAGTTGATGTCCACGATATCGAAGCCCAAATCCTGACAGTACCTCGCGGCGTCCGCCAGGACCGGGGGATCGGCGCCGAAAAGCTGCGCGGAAATCGGATGCTCGTCCGGCTCGAAATACAGATATCGGAAGCTTCGCGTGGGCTTGGAAGCCCGCGCCGAGGCCACTACGCCGTGCGAACTGGTGAACTCCGTCATCAGCAGTCCGCAGCCCCCCTGCGCCCGGATCAGCCTCCGGAAGACCGTGTCCGTGACGCCGGCCATCGGCGCCAGCACCGTGGCGGGCCGGATTTTCACCCCGCCAATCTGAAACGCTTCGGGAAACATGAATACCATGGTAGAATGACTCGCGCCCTCATCTTCTCCGATCTCCACAACGACGTCCGCGCCCTGGAAAAGTTGATGAAGATCGAAGCCGATTATTATTTCGCCGCCGGCGATCTGGTGAGCTGGGCGCGCGGATTCGAGCCCATGGGCGAGGCCATGCGGCGCCGCGGCGGCCGCGTCTACGTCCTGCCCGGAAATCACGAATCGGAATCGGATATCGCCTCGTTTTGCGAACGCTTTGGCTTCGCCGCCTTTCACGGTCGTTCCTTTGAAGCGGGAGGCTGGCATTGGGCCGGACTAGGATATTCGAGTCCAACCCCCTTCGACACGCCGGGAGAATATTCCGAAGACGAGCTCGCGCTTCGGTTAAATCAATTCGCGGATTTGAAGCCGCTGGTTATGATTTGCCATGCGCCGCCCCTGAACACCCCTCTCGACCGGGTCCACGACGGCCTTCATGCGGGCAGCCGCGCCGTGCGCGAATTCATCCAGCGAGTTCAGCCGGCGCATTTTTTTTGCGGCCACATCCACGAGGCCGAAGGGCAAACCGTGCAAATCGGCGAAACCACGGCGAGAAACGTCGGCCGGAAAGGGTACTTGCTGGAGCTGTAGGCTCTCACGGCGCCGGCTCCACGGGCTCCAAGTGAATCTCCAGCGTCTGCGCGTAGGGCTGCAAGCGCGGAGGATGGTCGTCCGGCTCCAGCAGCCAGGAAGTGCGGTCCGGATAATGCCGCCGCAACTTTTCATTCTCCGCGCGGCCTAAATCCAGCGCCCACACGATCCGCGCTTGATCGATATCGGCTTCGTTGCCGATCCATTCGCGCAGCGGATGAGACGCGGCGAATCGTACGAACACCAGATGCTTGCCGGGAGAATCGGCCAGCCGTCTTTGAACCGCCCTGCGCCCTTCCGGATCCCCGCGGTTGAGGTAATCGCCGGATTCATACGGCTGCAAGGCCGCCAAGGTCTGCTCGTCGCCGGCCAGATGCAGCCCGTACCAGAACAAAAAATGCCCCGCCGCCAGCAGGACAAGGATCAGCGCTGCCGGCGCGCTGCGCTGTCCAATCCACTCCAAACCGGCGACGGTCATCAGCACGAACACGCACGCGATCGCCGCCACGTAATGCGGATAGAAGTAGGGGTAGAAAGTCGTGCCGGCCGCGAAGATCGCCACCGGGACGAGAATCGGCTGGAAGCGGCGGTTCAACAGGAAAAAAGGAAGCGCCAAATACAGCGGAGGGAGAAAGAAAAAGCGCGCATAGTGCAGCCGGCTCGACAGGCGCCGCAGAAAGGGTAGCCTTGCCTCGCGATCGTGCGCCCGGCTTTGCGCATCGTAATCGTCGCGCTGTTCCTGGCTCAGTTCGCGATGCGGTTTGGGATTGGGCTCGAAAGTGAAGCTCGCCGGAACGCCGTACTCATAGCGGCTGACGGTATAGGGAAGCTTGGTCCAGCTTCCGGTGACGGCGTGGTTGTGGAAAAACATAACGGCCACGGCGGGCAAAACCGCGAGCACGGAGGCGGCAAGCGTGCGAAGCCGAATTCTTTCCCACCACGCCAGCGCCGTGATGCTCATCGACAGCAAGAGAAATTCGTAGGGACGCGTGAGAAGCTGCAAGCCAAGGCCGAGGCCCAGCAGCCACCCGTTGCGCCGGGGCAGCGCGCCAAAGGCGAGGCAGCCCGCGATTCCCGACACCGCTCCGCCCCAGTAGCTGTTCATCCAGTAGCTCAGCGGCCCAAATTGAATCGCCGCCAGAAATCCCCCCGCCAGCGCCCAGCCCGGCGAGATCCATCCGCGCAGCATCCAATAACACAATGCGCACAAGATTCCATGCGAGAGCAGAACTCCGGCCCAGGCGTGGCCGAAAAGCATTTTGCCCGTCGCCAAAGCAAGGCCCTGGCCCAGCGGAAAGATCGAGCTGTAGCTTGGGTCTTGCAGCACGAAGTTGGTCTCAAAGAAGCGGGCAAATGCATGCGGCGGGTTCGCAAGGCGCAAGTGCGAGAGCGTATCGGCCAGCAACAGATAGCTCATGTCGTCGGCCGTGGCCGGGACAGGCGCGGGGGCGCGCGGCAACAGCGGCAGCCGCAACGCCACGGGAAGAATCGCCCACAGCAGCATGCACCAAAACGTCCGCTTTGCGAGAGCTTGAAAAAAAGGCGCAACCCCGGGCCACGCCAGAAACAGCGCCACCAGAATGGCCGCGAAGCCTAGTTCGATTGCGTCCAGCACGCTCTTGCTAAATTCACTGCGTGGACGCCTTTCGCGCCCGCTTCCGCGCGGTGGGCCGCACCACGGCTTGCTTGCCGCTCCAGCGCCCGAGACGGTATTCGCGTCCGTAGTTCGCCGTCAGATTGCGGATAGTGACCGCAACGCCGCCGGCGGAATCGCAGGCGTACTGCTCTTCGATCTGCTGCGCGGATGCGGCGGGCGTGTGCTCCACCGTCACTTCCGTGAGCATCGGTGCGGCGGCGACCGCGGGATCGAAGGGAAACAGAATCTCGTCCCACACCGCGATGTCGCCGGAAGGCTCGCCCGTTTCGTTGACGCAAGCCGCTTCCAGATAGCGGAAATCGCCGATGTTGTGAACGGGTTGATACCGGCGGGATACCGTCAGCGGCGGCTCCCCGGCTGCGGGCAGGCGGGTGTCGCGAGGAAAGATCGGATCGAATACCATGCGCGAGCCGGAATCGGACTCTCGCCACACCCCGAAATTGCGCGTAAACACTTCGCGCAACTTGTACCCCGTGGTTTCGTCCGCCTGAATCGCCAGGCCGATCGCCGTGGCCGAGCGCGTGTGCTCGCTGCGCTTCACTTTCCGTCCGAACTCTTCGCGCAGCATTCGCGCCACCAGCGGCAATTCGCTGCCGCCGCCGGTGATGTATAAGGCGTCGATGTCCCCGCGCGCCGCCAGCTTGGTTGTAGCGGCGATGGTCTCTTCGATCAGCGGACGGCAGCGCTCGTAGTAATCGCCGACGGAGATGGTGGCCTGCCCCATGCCGTCTTCGATTACGTCCAGATCCACCACGATTCTGCGCGAGTTGGGATGCAATGCCTCTTTTTGCCGGCGGCATTCGTCCTGCAAGCGGAACAACGCGGAGGGGCTGAGCGCGGCCAGGGTTTCGTCTCCCACGGCCATCGCGGCAAGGATATGGTCGAACTCGTCGCCGCCGAGCGTCGAGATCCCCTCGGTCGCAAGCACCGTGTGGGTGCGCTCGTCCAATTCCACCAACGACGCGTCGAACGTGCCGCCGCCCAGGTCGTACACCAAAATCCGCCCGCGGATCTGTTGGCGATGCCCGAATTCGATGGAGGCTGCGGAGGGTTCGTTCAGCAGTCCCAGCACCGAGAAGCCGGCTTGGTGGAATCCCTCCACGGTAAGAAAGCGTTGATTGCTATTGGCGTTGGCCGGAACGCCAAGCATGACTTCCAGCTTTTCCTCGGCGCCGAAATGCGCCGACAAAGACGCATGCAGCGCTCTAAGCAAGCCCTGAGTCAGATCTGCGAGCGCCGCCGCTCCTTCGCCCGTTTCCAGCATCGTATGAGGGCCGGCGTCCTCCAAGTAGCGCTTCAGGGATCGGATCACGGTCCAATTGGCGTCGCCTTGCGCCTGCCAGGCCTCCCAACCGAAGCGGCGGTCGAAGCCGCGCAGAGCCACCAGCGGGGGAAACCACTCGAATGTCGCCTCTGCCGTTTCGAACCGCACTAAAGGGAAGTTTCCCCGATCTGCCGCCGCGACTACGATGCGAGTGGTTCCAAAGTCGATGCCGAGCTTCATTCTTATACAATGGTCGCTTATGAAAAAGCCGATTTGCGCCGTTGTGTGTCTGTTATCGGCGCGGGGTTTTGGCCAGTCCCTCGCTCCCTCCAGCTCTCACCTGGACAACCTCCAACAGCTCACGCATGGAGGTGAAAACGCGGAGGCCTATTGGGCGCCAGATGGCAAACGGCTCATCTTCCAATCCACTCGCGATGGCCATGATTGCGATCAGATCTACATTATGAACGCGGACGGCTCAGACGTTCACATGGTCTCATCCGGCAAGGGCGTAACCACGTGCGGATACTTTTTGTCCGACAACAAGCATATCCTCTATGCTTCAACGCATCAGGCTAGCGCGTCTTGTCCGGCCAAGCCGGATCGCAGCAAGGGCTATTTCTGGGCGGTGCACCCGGGTTACGACATTTATCTCGCCGAGGACAATGGGAAGATCGTCAAAAAACTGACGGACACGCCGGGCTACGACGCCGAAGCGACCGTCAATTTCAAAAACAAGCAGATCATCTATACGTCTCTGGCTTCGGGCGACCTGGATATCTGGACGATGAAGGAAGATGGGTCCGCGAAAAAGCAACTCACCAAGACCGAGGGCTACGATGGCGGCCCGGTTCTTTCGCGCGATGGGACGAAAATGGCGTGGCGCGCGTTCCATCCCGATACGCCGGAGAAAGCGGCGACGTATCGCGATCTGTTGAAGCAAAACCTCACGGCCCCCATGAAGATGGAGCTGTGGGTGGCCAACAGCGACGGCTCGAACGCAAAGCAAATTACCGCCAACGGCTGCGCGAATTTCGCCCCGACGTTCACGCCAGACGGCAAGAAGCTCTTGTTTTCTTCGAATAAGAATCACTGCGACAGCAACGATTTCGAGCTGTACACCATCAACCTGGATGGCACAGGACTGGAACAGATCACCCATTACGGCGGCTTCAACGCTTTCCCGGAATTTTCGCCCGATGGGAAGAAGATCGTGTTTATTTCGAGCTATCAGGGCAAAAGTCCCTACGAATTCAACGTGTTCACCGCCGACTGGAAATAGGAAAACGCCGCGCTTTAGTATGCGTGGGCGGAGCGGTTGTAGAACGGATCGGCGCCGGCTTCGATCGTTCCTCCCATAAGGAATTTGATCAGCACGGGCGCGGCGCCATTGGAATAGCGCGACATGAAGCTGACGTGATGGCCGCGCTGGGCAAGCTCGGCGGCGACAGCTTGGGGGATGCGCTCGTCCAGCATGAGGTCGCCGATGCTCCAGGCGTGGTTGTCGAAGCTGGAGACTAAGTGGCGAGTCTGGAAGCGGGGAGCTTCGATCGCGTTCTGCGCGTTCATGTTGAAATCGAGCGCGGCGATCAGAATTTGGGTGAGCGCCTGGTCCTGATTGTCGCCGCCGGGAGTGGAAAGCGCGGCGGCGGGCTTTCCGTCGGAAAGGCGCGTCACAATGGTCGGGCTTAGGGTGACGCGGGGCCGCTTGCCGCCCGCGAGCTCATTGGGGTTGCCCGGCACCAGGACAAACTGCTGGGCGCGCTCGGTAAGGGGAATGCCCGTGTCGCCGGCGATGACGCTGGGCAGCCAGGCGCCGGAAGGCGTCGCCGAGAAAACGACTCCGTCGGCGTCGATGGCGTCCACGCAAGTCGTGTCCTTGGCGATGAGGGCGTCGTCAATCTTTATGTGCGCCTGCTCGGCCTTCACCGGATGCATCCCGACTTTGCCGTTCAGCGCGCCCGGCTCGAACTCCATCGAAGCGCGATTGCCGATCAGCTTGCGGCGCTCCGCCGCGTATTCCTTGCCGATCAAGGCCTGCACGGGAAGGTGATTGAATTTGGGATCGCCATAATAGGTGTCGCGATCGGCGTACGCCAATTTCATCGCCTCGACCGAGCGGTGAATGTATTCCGCCGAGTTGAAGCCGGGACGGGTGTCGTAACCGTCCAGGATGTTGAGAATTTCCAGCATGGCGGGGCCCTGGCTCCAGAAGCCGGGTTTGTAGACAGTGTAGCCGTGATAGGTGGTGGAGACCGGTTCTTCCGGTTGGAGCCGGAAGGCGGCCATATCTTCATAGCGGAGCAGGCCGCCGTTGGCTTTGCTGAAAGCGTCGATTTTGCGGGCGATCTCGCCGCGATAGAAGTAATCGCGCACCGCGTCGATTGCCGCCGTACGGCTCGCGCCCGATGCCAGGGCTTTCTTCTCCACTTCAGCCATCGCGCGCAGCGTCCGGGCTGTATCCGGCTGGCGGAATATCTCTCCAACCTGCGGAGCCCGGCCATTGGGCATAAAATGCGCCTTCGAAGTTGGCCACAAGTCGAAGAACTCGCGGCTGGCGGCGATGGTCTGCGCGCGCATTTCATCGATCGCGTAGCCATCCGCATCCTCGATCGCAGGAGCAATGATTTCCTGGAAGGACTTCGTTCCGTACTCGCGAAGTGCCAGAAGTCCGGCGTCCACCATCCCTGGGACTAGCGCCGGCATTAGACCCGCGACGGGAATCACGCCTTTGAGTCCGGTTTCGCCGTTCTTGCTGCGAACCTCCACTTCTCCGGCTTGCAGCG
>DATGLY010000095.1:0-8156 GCA_035293905.1 Bryobacteraceae bacterium | reverse complement strand
AGCAAGCGTTGAATCAACCCTGGGAGCCCGGCCAAAATGGCTTCGAATTTTCTAGCGCCGAATTGACTCGCTGGATGGACCGCCTCGAGCTCCTCAAACAGGCCCGCGACTTCCAATTTCACGGCCGTCTGCCCGAATCCGTAGGTCCAATCGAACCGAATGGCGCCGCGGCCCTCACCCTCTGACCGCTCGTCCTGCGCGCCTGCGGAATTCTCATTCCCCCCGCCGCGATTCTTTGATATACTAGCCCGCACTTCACGTGGCTTCATGCCGGGTGACTCAAAAAGGGGGGTATCGATGCATTCCCATACATTTCTTGCTGTGCTTTGCCGGAGTGTTCGCGCCATAACGCTGTCCGCCTGCGCCCTTCTGGTTGGCTCTGTCGCCGCGTTGGCTCAGAGCGATCGCGGAACTATCACCGGAACCATCTCCGATCCTGCGGGCGCCGTGGTCGCCAACGCCGCCGTGGAAGCCCGCAACACCGACACCGGAGCCGTCTATCCCGTAGCGGCCTCCGAGACCGGAAATTACACCATCGTCCAACTGCCCTCCGGCACATATCAGATTTCTATCGTCGTCCCCGGCTTTAAGAAATACGTCCGTTCGGGTCTCGTCGTGCAGGCCGCCCAAACCATTCGCGTCGACGCTACGCTCGAAGTGGGCAGCGCGGCCGAATCCGTCACCGTCACCGGAGAAGCGACCTTGCTCAAAACCGAAAGCGGCGAATTGAGCAACACCGTCGCCACGCAGACCATGGACACTCTCCCCCTGCTGGCCGTCGGCCAGAACTCCTCCGGCATCCGCAATCCATTCAACATCGTGGCCATGCTGCCCGGCGCCTTCTATCAGCCCAGCCCTTCTTTCACCGGTCCCACCGTCCGCATCAATGGCGGCGTCGCCGGCTCCGAAACCGTCCTAGTCGACGGCATGGACGGCACCAACATTCTCGGCCAGGGCGCCAATCAGCAAAACCAGCCCGGCATGGATTCCATCCAGGAATGGACCGTTCAAACCAGCAACTACTCGGCTGAATTCGGCCAGGCCGGCAGCGCCGTAATGAATATCACCATGAAGTCCGGAACCAATCAATACCACGGCAGCCTGTACGAATATTTTCAAAACGAATTCTTGAACGCCGGACAGCCCTTCACCAACAACGGCAGCGGAGGCCTGCTCCGCCCCACCCAGCGCCGCAACGATTACGGCTTGACCCTGGGCGGTCCCGTCCGGATCCCCAAAGTCTTCAATGGCCGTGACAAAACTTTTTTCTTCTTTAGTTGGGAACAGTTCCTTCAAAACCAGATCTTTCTTCCCGCTGCTTTCTCCATTCCCACTCAGGCCTATCGCCGCGGCGATTTCAGCGCGGCCATCACGGCCGCCGGCAACAAAAACCTTTGCCCCGCCGCCACCCCGAGCTGCGATCCTCTCGGCCGTCCGATCGTCGCCAACACCATTTACGATCCGATGTCCAGCCAATTGGTCAATGGCCAGGTCGTAACCAGTCCCTTTCCAAACAACCAGATCCCGGCCGCTCGCTTCGATCCCATTGCGCTGAGAGTTCAAAACATGCTCCCGCTGCCGTTCTGCGTCGCCGGCGCGCCTTGCAACGCCGCGGGCGTGGTGAATAATTTTCAAAATACCGAGCCGGTCAGCCGCGATACCGAAGCCCCCTCCCTCAAAATCGACCAGATCCTCGGCCCCAAAGACAAGCTTTCCTTCTTCTGGGCCCGCACTATGACCTATACCCAGTCCGGCTACGGTGAAGACGGCCTCCCGCAGCCGATCTCCTACACCTTTGGCGGCGGCATCTATTCGCATCGCGAGCGCCTGAACTTCGACCACACAATCTCGCCCACCGTTTTGCTCCATCTCGGCGCCGGCTACGACACCGACTACTTGGGCCGGCCTTCGGTGACCCCCGATTACGACGCCTGCGCGGGCATTGGCTTGTGCAGCCAGGCCTTTCAGCGGCCTGCGACATTCCCCAGTTTCACCGGTCTCAATGACGCGACCGCCGGCGGATTCGGCAGCACACTCGAGCCGCAAATCGGCCCGCCCGGCCGCGCCGATAACGTCTACAGCATTGTCGATTCCATCGCCAGCCTAACCTGGGTGAAAGGCAACCATACTTTCAAATTCGGCGGCAGCGGCGAGTTCCAGGGAAGCTACACCATCACTGTCAGCAATCTTCAGGGAACTTATGGCTTCAGCAGCGCGCAGACGGCGATGCCTTACCTGGTCGCAATCAACACGGCCAACAGCACCAGCGGCGCCAATATCGGAGCCAATCACATCGGACTTCCCTACGCTAGTTTCTTACTGGGCCAGGCGGACACCACGGAAGTCGATCCGCCCTCCCGCGTCCGCTTCGGAAAACAGCAGTGGGGATTTTACGCCCAGGATAGTTGGAAGGTAACCCGCAAGCTGACGCTGGATCTGGGTCTGCGTTATGACTATTCGACCTGGTACAAGGAGCAATACGGCCGCTCGCCGAACCTGGCCCCCAACCTGCCCGACCCCACCGCCGGCGGCCATCCCGGCGCCACCATCTATCAGGCCACCTGCGGCTGCTCCTTCGCCCATAATTACCCCTGGGGCTTCGGGCCGCGCTTCGGCTTCGCCTATCAGGCTCTCGACAAAACCGTGCTTCGCGGCGGCTTCGGAATCGAATACACAGGCACCGGCGTGGCGCAGGTTTTCGGCGCGGCCAGCGGCAATGCCGCCGCCGCCAACCGCTTCGGCCCATCCACCACTCTCGGCAGTCCGATCCTGACGCTGGGGCAAGGCGTGGCGATCAATGGCTCCCCGCTCACGGCCGCCCAGATCGCATGGCCCAACTTCAACCCGGGCTTCTATCCGGTCGGCGGAGTCTACGCCAGCGCCGGCCCGCAGTATTACGACCAGAACGCCGGACGGCCTGCTCGGCAGTATCAATGGAGCTTCAGCGTGCAGCGCGAACTCGCCCGCGACCTCGTCGTGCAAGCCGCCTATATCGGCAATCGAGGAATCTGGTGGCCCACTTATGTCGGCGCCGCGCTCACCAACTACAACTACTTGAGCACGGCGTTACTGAATCAGTATGGTCTGAATCTGAACAATCAGGCCGACCTCGCCACTTTGCTTGCCCCGGTCGGTTCGGCCGCCGCCGGGCGGTTCCAGAATCATATCCCCTTTGCCGGGTTTCCTACCACCCTTTCCGTCGCCCAGTCCTTGCGGCCCCTGCCTCAGTACGGCTCCATCAGCCTGGTTAATCCCCCGCTCGGCGACAGTTGGTACAACGGCCTTCAACTGACCGCGAACAAGCGTTTGTCTCGCGGCCTTCAATTCGATTGGGCCTTTACATGGTCCAAGTCCATGGATACCTTCGCCGGAACGCCCGATGTCCAGAACCGCGCCTTGGCCAAGGGCATCTCCTCGCTCGATCAGCCCTTGGTGATGAGGGTCGGCCTTACTTATTCGACGCCCAAGTGGGGTCCCAAGGTCGTCTCGTTCCTGGTCCGTGATTGGATGTTCAATCCCTTCTTGTATTACGCCAGTGGGACGCCGCTGTCCGCGCCTACCGCCAACGCCACCGGATATCCCTCCGCCCTCGCCACCGCGACCATCAGCAATCTCACCTTCCAAACCGGCCAGTATCAATTCCGCACCGGCCAGCCGCTTTTCCTAAAAGATCTCAATTGCCACTGCTTCGATCCCAACACCACGTTCGTGTTGAATCCGGCCGCGTGGGCCGATCCCGCTCCCGGCCAGTATGGCGGCCAGCAATACTACTCCGATTTCCGCGGCGAGCGCCGCCCTGTCGAGAACCTCGGCTTTGGCCGGCAATTCCGCATTCGCGAAGGAATCAGCCTGAACCTCCGGGCCGAATTCACCAACGTCTTGAACCGCGCCTACATGAATAATCCCAGCGCCGCCAGTCCGCAAACCGCCCCCGTGTGCAAGCTTCCCAGCGGAGCAAACGGGTCCTGCACTTCCCCCGGCCAGCAGATTGTCTCCGGCTTCGGCTCCATCAATACCTCCAGCGTGGCTTACCCGCCCCGCACCGGCCAGCTCGTCGCCCAATTTCGCTTCTGATGAAACCCATCCTCTTCGCCTTGCTCGCCCTGGCCCAGTTCGCCGCCTCCCAGGATGGCGCCGCCGGATATATGCAGAACTGCGCCTCCTGTCACGACGGCGGCAACGGCCGCGCGCCCGCCCGCAGCGCCCTCCGCGCCATGACCCCCGAGCGCGTCCTCGCCGCCATGGAGTCCGGCCCCATGATCTCCATGGCCAGCCGCCTCAAAGCTCAGGACCGTCGCGCCGTCGCCGAATATGTCACCGGAAAATCCTTCTCCCAGCCTCTCGTCACCACCCCGCCCCCCCACGCCATGTGCCCGCCCGGAGCGCCTTCCTTCTCCTTGTCCGGACCCGCCTGGAATGGATGGGGCCTCGACGCCGCCAACACTCGGTTCCAGCAAGCCTCCGCCGCCGGCCTCGCCCCGGAACAGGTCCCTCGTTTGAAAGTCAAATGGGCTTTCGGCTTCCCCGGCGATATCCAAGCTTACGGTCATCCCGCCGTCGTCGGAGGCCGCGTCTTCGTCGGCAGTCAGGGCGGAAAGGTCTATTCCCTAAGCGCGGCCACCGGCTGCGTTTACTGGTTCTTCGACGCCGGCGCCGCCGTCCGCAGCGGCATTAGCGTCGCGCCCCTGCCGGCGGCCTCCGGCTCCCGCTTCGCGGCTTTCTTCGGCGACCAGGCCGCCAACGCCTTTGCCCTGGACGCCGCCACCGGCCAGCTTCTTTGGAAAACCAGGGTCGACGACTTTCCCGTCGCCCGCATCACCGGCAGCCCCGTGTTCTACAACGGCCGCCTGTTCGTCCCCGTCGCTTCCGGCGAAGAGCTGGCTGCCTCCGCCCCCGGCTATCAGTGCTGCCGGTTCCGCGGCAGCATCGTCGCCCTCGACGCATCTACCGGCAAACAAGTTTGGAAAACCTACACCGTCGATCCCCCCAAGCCCACCAAAAAGAGCAAAACCGGAGTCCAGCAATGGGGCCCTTCCGGCGCCCCCATCTGGTCCAGCCCCGCCATCGATCCCCGCCGCAATGCCCTTTACGCTTCCACCGGCGACAATTACAGCGATCCCCCTACCCGCTCAAGCGACGCCTTTATCGCCCTCGATCTCTCCACCGGCCGCATCCTTTGGACCCGCCAGATGACCGCCGGAGACGCCTACACCGCCGCCTGCCGTCTGCCGGACAAATCCAATTGCCCGGATTCCAACGGCCCGGACCTCGACTTCGCCTCCCCTCCCATCTTGCTAACCCTTTCCAACGGCAAACGCGCCCTGGTCGCCGGACAAAAATCCGGCGTCGTGCACGCGCTCGATCCCGATCAGCAAGGCGAGCTCCTCTGGTCGACTCGCATCGGCCAGGGCGGAACCATGGGCGGAGTGCAGTGGGGCTCAGCTTCCGACGGCTCCAACGTCTATGTCGCCTTGTCCGATATTGGACGCATCATGTTGACTTACAGCCCCAATACCGACGCCGATCCCACGCGCGGCGGCGGCATG
This sequence comes from Bryobacteraceae bacterium, assembly GCA_035293905.1. Lineage (GTDB taxonomy): Bacteria > Acidobacteriota > Terriglobia > Bryobacterales > Bryobacteraceae > Palsa-187. Next base: position 2,610 of record DATGLY010000095.1, on the reverse strand, counting down.
TTCGCCCTTCGCCTCTCCGACGGACGCCGCCTCTGGTATACCCCTCCCCCAGGCTGCGCCGGCCGCCCCCGTTGCAGCCCCGCCCAATCCGCCGCGGTCTCCGCCATTCCCGGAATCGCCTTTTCCGGATCGGTCGACGGCCATCTCCGAGCCTATTCCATGGCCGATGGCCGCATCGTCTGGGACTTCGACACCATCCAGCCATTCCAAACCGTCAACGGCGTCGCCGCCCGCGGCGGATCCCTCGACGGCCCCGGTCCCGCCATCGCCGGCGGCATGCTCTTCGTCAACTCCGGCTATCCCACCGCCGGCGGCATGCCCGGCAACGTGCTCCTCGCCTTTTCCGTGGATGGAAAGTAAAACCCGCTGCCGCGCCGCTCCCACTTCATTCCAATAGACCCTGCGCCCGGCGCCGGATAGAAAATTTCGATTGGAAGCCGAAACAATTCTGCTCTATTCTGAGAGTGCGGTCCTGTATGTCTTTTTTGGACCCCCGGGCGTCGTAACGGTTTTCTCCCTAAAGGACGCCGCTTTCCCCGTCGAAAAGAATTTGACGCACGTCGGCGCGTGCGCCCATCTACTCAAACTAACGGCCCGGTTTCGGCGAACAAAAATAGAGGCTTCGATGTCATTATCCGCGATTACGCCCGCTCCCATACCCTTCCTCTCTGGCAGGACCCGAAAGATGCCCTGCCCGGAGTGGCGCGCACTCTTGGAGTTGTATGCCCAGGCCGCCCGGAGCTTCAGCGACGCCATAAACGCCCTGCCTCTTGCCCCGGGCTCGGAATTTAATCGAGCCTGGGAACGAGCCGAGCGAGCCCGCAAAACCTGCGACGACGCCCGTACCGCCCTGCTGCGGCACGAGCATGGGCACGATTGCGCCTCTCAGCGTTCTCCCGCTTGAGTCGCCCCGGCGCTTTGTTTGGCCCGATGCTCCCGGTAGGCCGCCCGCGCGGCCTGAATCTGCTTTACGTGGTCCTCGACATGATGCGCGTTGTTCAATACCAGGTCCCGCAGCGTCCAGCGCCCCGCCTCCGCATGCACGCAGGGCCGCTGGAAGGCTTCCTCCGGCATCCCCTTCAGCAATTCGTAGTTCTCCGACCGCAGCACCCGGAACGTCTCCAATGCTTGCGAGATCTTGCGTCTCGCGTAGTCCAGCCGGTCGGCCCAAGCCTCCCCGTTGAAGGGGTAAAGGGTGGGATTGTCCTCCGCCAAGACCTGCCGCAGCCGCATCACATAGACAGCTTCCGTATCGGCCAGGTGGCAGACGATCTGCCTCACGCTCCATTTCTCCGGCGAGGGCTTGAAATCCAACTCCGGTCCCGCCGCTCCCGTCGTCGCCACCGCCAACAGCTCCGCTCCGCGGCGGAAGCGTTCCAGTAGATTTGCGAGTTCGCTCAAAGTGAAACCATTATAATTGAGGAGCGAGACGGCTCATGTCCCTCACCAAAACCGCCCTATCCATCCTTGTTTGCGCGGCTGTCGCCCTGGCGCAACGCCAGCTTGCCGACCATCCGATGCGGCAAGCTGTGCGAGGCCCTCACGGGGCCGTCGCCGCCGGGAGCGAATACGCCACTGAAGCCGGCATGCGCATGTATTACCGCGGCGGCAACGCCGTGGATGTAGGCGTCGCCGCCATGTTCGCCGCCTCGGTCACCGAGTTGTCGCACTTCGGCCTTGGCGGCGAAGCGCCCATTCTCATCCGCTCCAAAGCGGGCAAGGTCTACGCCATCGCCGGGGTGGGAACCATGCCTAAGCTCGCCACCGCCGACTTTTTCCGGAACCATAAGTTGGGCCCGGGGGAGGCCGAGATGATGGAACGAGAGCCGGGCGGGCTCAAGGGAATTATCCCAGTGGCCGGAATCCTGCCGGCGCTCGTTCCGGGCATGGTCGATGCCGGGTTGCTGGCGCTGCGCGATTTCGGAACGAAATCTTTTCAGGAAGCGATCGCTTCCGCCATCGAAGACGCCGACGGCTACGCCATCGACGAATTGCGCGTGGCCGTTATCAGCAACAGCCGCCGCTTCTTCGATCTGTGGCCCACTTCGAAAGCGCATTTCATGCCCAATGGCCGGCTTCCCCAGGTGGGCGAGATTTTCCGCCAGCCCGATACCGCCCGCACGCTTCGCGCGATGGCGGAAGTGGAGAAGAAAGCCCTCGCCGCCGGGGCCAGCCGCGAAAAGGCCATCGACGCCGTCCGCGACTACTTCTATCGCGGCGACATCGCCCACCGCATCGACGCGTTCAGCAAGGCCAATGGCGGCCTGCTCCGCTATGAGGATATGGCGGCCTTCCACCTGGAGCCGGAAGAAGCGGTCTCCACCACCTTCCACGGCTACACCGTCTACAAGCCGGGCTTCTGGAGCCAGGGACCGGCCATGATCGAAGCGCTGAACATCCTCGAAGGCTTCAACCTCGAGCAGATGCAGCCCATTTCCGCCGACTACATCCACACCATGGTGGAGTCGCTGAAGCTCGCCTATGCCGACCGCGACACTTATTACGGCGATCCCAAATTCAATAAGATTCCCACCGAACGCCTGCTTTCCAAAGAGTATGCAGCCGAGCGCCGCAAGCTGATCGGCGAGGATGCGTCCATGGATTTCCGCC
>DATGLY010000094.1:0-33314 GCA_035293905.1 Bryobacteraceae bacterium | reverse complement strand
TGCGCAAGGATCCCAACGTCGACACATTTCTCGCCAACGTCGGCAACGGCAATTACAACCAGATGCAAGTCACGTTGAAGCCGCGCAAGGAGCGGCCGCTTTCCGCCCAGCAACTGGTGGACAAGCTTCGTCCGCAGGTTTCGAATTTTCCCGGCTTCAAAGTCTTCCTCAATTTGCCGCCGGCCATCCGCATCGGCGGACGCCAGTCGAGCAGCAATTATCAGTTCACCCTTCAGGCCCTGGACAACGACACGCTCTATAAATGGGCCGAGGTCATGGAAGGCGAAATCGCCAAGCTCCCCGAAGTGCTCGATGTCGGCACCGACTTGCAGATGAAAAATCCGCTGATGTCGGTGAAGATCGATCGCGAGCGGGCCGCCCTGTACGGACTGAACGCCAAGCAGATCGAAAACGCGCTCTATAGCGCCTATGGTCCGGAACTTACCAGCAACATCTACACGCCTGTAAACCAGTATCAGGTGCTCGAAGAGATGAAGCCGAAATACCAGGAATGGACCGATTATCTCTCCAAGATTTACTTTAAGGCCGGCAACGGCCAGCTCGTCCCGCTCGATTCGCTTGCCGAGGTCAAGCCCTCGGTCGGGCCGCAAAGCATCGCGCATTCCGGCCAGCTTCCTTCGGTCACGCTTTCCTTTAACGTGAAGTCCGGCGTCTCGCTCGGGCAAGCCGTGCGGGCGGTGAACGAGCTTGCGGCGCGGATTCTGCCCGCCAACGTTACCGGCGCTTTCTCCGGCAACGCCCAGATGTTCCAGGATTCGCTTTCCAATCTCGGCCTGCTGCTGATTGTCGCCATCGCGGTCGTCTACATCGTGCTGGGCGTTCTCTATGAAAGCTACATTCACCCCATCACCATCCTCTCCGGGCTGCCTTCGGCCGGCGTCGGGGCTCTGTTGACCTTGATCCTGTTTGGAAACGAGCTGAACATTTATTCTTTCGTCGGCCTGGTGATGCTGATCGGCATCGTGAAAAAGAACGCCATCATGCAGATCGATTTTGCTCTCGACGCCGAGCGGCGCGAGGGCAAAACGCCTATGGAAGCGATTTATCAAGGCTGCGTTATACGATTCCGGCCCATCATGATGACGACCATGGCCGCCCTGCTTGGCGGCCTTCCCATGGCGTTGGGCTACGGCGCCGGAGGCGAGGCGCGCCGCCCCCTCGGCCTGTGCGTCGTCGGCGGCCTGATGGTGTCGCAGTTAATGACTTTGTACCTGACTCCCGTGGTCTACACTTACATGTCCAGCGCGCTCACTTGGTGGCGTGGGCGCCGCGCGGCCGCTCCCGAGCCGGCGCTGGAGTTCGGGGACTGATTTTCTAGCCCATGAATATCTCCGAGCCATTTATACAGCGGCCCATCGCCACCAGCCTTCTGATGGCCGCCATCGCTTTGTTCGGCGCCGTGGCCTACAAGTCCCTGCCGGTGAGCGATTTGCCTAACGTCGATTTCCCCACCCTGCTGGTCACGGCGGCTTTGCCCGGCGCCAGCCCGGAAACCATGGCCTCCGCCGTCGCCACGCCGCTTGAAAATCAGTTCTCCACCATCGCCGGTTTGATCGCCATGACCAGCGTGAACTCGCTCGGCTCCTCGCAAATCACTCTGGAGTTCGATCTGAACCGGAGCCTGGATGGCGCCGCCGTGGACACGCAGGCCGCCATCACGCAAGCTTCTAAGCTCCTGCCCCAAAACATGCCCACGCCGCCCACCTTCACCAAGGTGAATCCGGCCAACCAGCCCATCATCTTCCTTTCGCTCCGCTCGAAAATGGTTCCGCTCTACACCTTGGACGAATACGCCGAAACGCGCATCGCCCAGCGCATCTCCACCATCAGCGGCGTGGCTCAAGTGCAGGTCTTAGGACAGCAGAAATACGCCGTGCACGTCCAGATGGATCCCCGCCAACTGGCGACGCACGGAGTCGGCATCAATGAAGTCGAGGCGGCCCTTCAAAACTGGAACGTCAATCTTCCCACCGGACAGATCACGGGGCCGCAGCGGGCTTTCACGTTGATGGCCAGCGGGCAATTGACCTCCGCGGATCAATATAAAAGCCTCATTGTCTCCTACCGCAACGGAAACCCCGTCCGGCTGCAAGAACTGGGCACGCTCAAAGACAGCGTCCAGGACGATAAAACCGCCTCCTGGTATTACGAAAACGGCAGCGACGGCGAGCGCGCCATCGTGCTCGGGATTCAGCGCCAGCCCGGTACGAACACCATCGCCGTCACCGACGCCATCAAGAAGCTGATACCGGCCTTCCGCTCCGAGCTTCCTCCGTCGGTGACCATGGATGTCCTCTACGACCGCTCCGACACCATCCGCGAATCCTATTCCGACGTCAAGTTCACCATGCTGCTGACGCTGGGGCTGGTGATCGCCGTCATCTTCTCGTTTCTGCGCAACGTCTCGGCAACCGTCATCCCCAGTCTGGCGTTGCCGTTCTCCATCATTGGCACTTTCTCGGTGATGTATCTGCTGCATTACAGCCTGGATAATCTCTCGATGATGGCCTTGATCCTCTCGGTGGGCTTCGTCGTCGACGACGCCATCGTCATGCTCGAGAACATTTTCCGGCACCTGGAGCTGGGCAAGCGCCCGCTGGTGGCGTCGCTGGTCGGCTCAAGCGAGATCGGCTTCACCATCGTCTCCATGACTTTGTCGCTTGCGGCCGTCTTCATTCCCGTGCTGTTTATGGGCGGGATTCTAGGCCGCCTGTTCCGCGAATTCGCCGTCACGATCTGCGTGGCGATTCTGATTTCCGGCGTCGTTTCCGTCACGCTCACGCCGATGTTGTGCAGCCGGTTCCTGCGCGCGCCGGAGCATGGAAGGCAGTCTTGGTTTTACCGCATCACCGAGCGGTTTTTCCAAGCCCTGTTGCGCGTCTATGACCGCACCCTTCAGGTCGCCCTGCGCTACCGCCCCGCAACCATGGCCACCTTCGTGTTGGTGCTGGCCGCCACCGCCTATTTATTTATCAAAATCCCCAAAGGCTTCATCCCCGATCAGGATACCGATCAGTTGCTGGTGATCACGGAGGCGGCCCAGGGCGCCTCGTTTTACGAGATGGCCCGCTATCAACAGATGGTCGCCGATATCGTGAAGCAGAATCCCAATATCGAAGCGCTCATGTCCACGGTCGGCGGAACCGAGGCCTCCACCCTGGGCGGTCCCAATTATGGGGAGATGATCGTCCGTCTGAAGCCCCGCGCTCAGCGCAAGCAACTGGTCAACCAGATCATCGACGACCTTCGGCCCAAGGTTTCCAATATCCCCGGAATGAAGGTTTATCTGCAAAACCCGCCCACCATACAAATTGGCGGGCAGGTGACCAAGAGCTTGTATCAGGTGTCCATGGTCTCTCCAAACCGTCCCGCTCTCTACGACTCGTCGCAAAAGCTAATGGCGGCTATCGCCAGCGTTCCCGGCATCGACGATCTATCGAGCGACCTCGCCATCACGAGCCCGCAAGTGAAGGTGGATATTGACCGCGACAAGGCGGCCGCCCTTCAGGTCAACGCCAGCACCGTCGAAGGCGCGTTCTACGACGCCTTCGGCCCAAAATGGGTCTCCACGATTTACGCCTCCATCAACGAATATCAGGTGCTGCTGGAGCTGGAGCCGCGATATCAAGCAGATCCCCGGGCGCTTTCCATGCTCTACTTTAAATCTACCGGCGGCCAACTGATTCCCCTCGACACCCTCGCAAAAGTCAGCCAGGAAGCTGGCCCGCAGTCCATCAACCACTTCGGAATGCTTCCCGCCGTCACCCTGTCGTTCAATCTGAAGCCCGGTTACGCGCTCGGCGACGTGGTGTCGAAGGTGCAGGCGATCGCCGCCCAAACGCTTCCAAACGACGTCAGCGTCTCCTTTCAGGGAACGGCTAAGGAGTTCGAAAGTTCCCTTAGCAATCTCTCTATTTTGCTCGTCGTAGCCATTTTGGTCGTCTACATCGTGCTGGGCATTCTCTATGAGAGCTACATTCACCCGCTCACCATTCTCTCGGGCCTGCCCTCGGCCGGTTTTGGAGCCCTGGTCACTTTGATGCTCTTCCACATGGATCTCAACATCTACGCCTTCGTCGGTTTGATTATGCTGATCGGAATTGTGGAAAAGAACGCCATCATGCAGATCGATTTCGCCTTAGACGCCGAGCGCAACCAGGGACTGACGCCGGTGAAGGCGATTTACGAAGGTTGCCTGATCCGCTTCCGTCCCATCATGATGACTACCATGGCGGCGCTGTTAGGCGCGGTGCCGATCGCGCTCGGCTACGGCGCCGGCGGCGAAGCCCGCCAGCCGCTCGGGCTTGTAGTTGTGGGCGGATTGATGTTCTCCCAGCTCGTCACGCTGTATCTGACTCCGGTCGTTTATACCTACATGGCCGCTTTGCAGCGTCTCGGGCACGGCAAAGGCAACAAGCGCGTCCCCGGCAGAGAAGAACCGGTCGAAACTCCAGCCTGACATGTGCTTCCATAGCATGAATAATTTATCTCATTAAAGATCATGTAGAAAATTACATTATTGATCGGAGGCCGATGGCCCGGCTCGATTTAACGCGCCATGGCTTCGTTTTTTCGAGATATTTCTCCGCCTCTCCGCGGAACTTGACGCGTCGGGTTAACATCGAAAATAAGAGAGGTAGCATGAAGAAACTTTTGATGACCCCTACTCTGCTCCTGTTGGCGGCGAGCGCCGCGGTTCAGGCCCAACCCGCCCTGTCCAACAGCGATGTCGTTAAAATGGCCAACTCTGGGTTAAGCGATGATTTCATCATCAGTCTCGTCAATCAGCAGGGATCCCATCTTTCAAGCGACGTCGCCAGCCTCATCGACATGAAGAAGGCGGGAGTGAACGAGCGCATCCTGTCTGAAGTGGTCAAAAAGGCGCCTTCGCAAGAGCCGTTGAATAGCGATTCCGTTGTGCGGCTGGTGCAGGCCGGGTTTAGCGATAACTTCGTCGCGAATCTCATCATGAGCCAGCCCGGAAAGTTCGCCGTAAGCGGGTCGCGCATCGTGGAGTTGAAGCAAGCCGGCGTGAGCGAGCGGCTGCTGTCGCTCATGGTCGGCCAATCCTCCGCCCGGACTCTGCCGAGCGGCACGGCCATTAGCGTCCGGTTGATCGATTCGATCGATTCGGAAAAGGACAAAGCGGGCGATGAATTTCGCGCCAGCCTGGAAGACCCCATCAAGGTGGGAGACGAAATCGTTGCGCCGAAGGGAGCCGACGCCCGGGTTCGCCTGATCGAAGACAAGCAAGCGGGTAAGTTCACCGGCAAGGCCGAGTTGACCGTACAGCTTCTGTCCTTCGCCGTGAACGGAAAGACCGTTCCTGTGGAGACCGCCTCGGTGTCGGAGTACAGCAAATCTCAGGGCGCCAGTACCGCCAAGAAAGCGGCCGCGGTCGGCGCCGTAGGCGCCATTATCGGCGCGCTGGCGGGAGGCGGCAAAGGAGCCGCCATCGGCGCGGGAGCCGGAGCCGCGGCCGGTGCCGGCTCGGGTGTTTTTATGCACGGCCAGCGAGTGAAGATTCCTTCCGAAACGCTCCTCACCTTCACCACCCAGCAAGACGTTCCCTTGCCCTGATGCGGCGTTGCGGCCCAGTTGGCCGGGCGGGAACTCTGCCTCCGGCGGCGGTGTCTAATCTTCCGTAAAGTCGCGGTAGAATCGTAAATCGGGGAGCACGTGGCAGATACCGCCGTCGGCTTGGAATTCGAAGCGGCGCTGGCGCTTGGGCGCGCCGGCAGCGAGGAACGCCTGCTCGTGGGCCTTCGCCGGGGCGACGAATCTGCCTTCGAAGTTCTGATTCAGGACTATGAACTCCCGATTTTCAACTTGGTAAGCCGCCTGGTTGACGATTCCGCGGACGCGGCCGATGTGGTGCAAGAGGTGTTCATTAAGGTCTTCCGCAAGGTAACTTCTTTTCGCGGCGAAAGTAGTTTAAGGACGTGGATCTATCGGATTGCGGTCAATGAAGCCCGCAATCACCGCCGCTGGTTTGCGCGCCACAAAAGGAGGGAGGTTACGCTAGAGCCGTTGCCGGGAGAGACCCGGGGCTACAGCGATTGGCTGGAAGACGCAGCAAGATCCCCGTTCGAATTGGCTCTGGACCGTGAAACCGAAAAGCTGGTCGAGGATGCGCTGAGGAAGGTCAGCCCGGCCTTTCGCGCCGCTCTGGTGCTGCGTGAAATCGAAGGATTGAGTTATGAGGAGGTCGCCGAGATCCTCCAAATTTCGCTGGGAACCGTGAAATCCAAAATTCTGCGGGGCAGGGAGGCCCTCCGGAAGAGTCTGGCCGCGGAACTGGATCGCGCCTCGGCGGTGGGAACGGCATGCGGGCGGCCCGCAAAGGTCGCCAGCGAAGGAATTTAAACACGTGGAGGCCAGCGCTTGGCGGCGTGGGCCGGTGGAGTGACGATGACTTGGAATACTCGTCTGAAAACAGGCCTGAAGAGATCCGACTCGGAGGGTTTTGGCCCACACCGTGTCGGCCTAGGCAGCCCAGACGACGCGCTCAGCCGCATGCTGAGGGCGTTGCCGAAGCGGAATCCCCCTGCGGATCTGGCCATTGCCTTGCGCGTGCATGCTTCTCGCGAGCGCCAGCGCTTGCTGGTCCTAAGCAGTCCCCGCGGCGCCTTCGCCGATTGGTGCGGCCGCCTGCGCTTGCTGGCGCGTAACGTCATGGGACCGGTGGCGCTTCCCGCCGCCGGCGGAGTTTTCTCCGCCATCGTCTTGTTGGGTATGTGGATCGTGCCGACCTATCCGGCCCGCGTCAACAGCGCTTTCGACGTGCCCACTGAATTAACCACCGAAGTGGGAGTCAGAAGCGCTGGCGAGGCGCACCGGCTGGCGCAGGGAATCGCCCAGGCCGTGGCCGTGGCCGGCGACGACGTGGTGGTCGATGTGAGAATCGACGCGCTCGGGCGTATGGTGGACTATCGCATCGTCAGCGGTCCCGGCGCCGTTCTTGCGCCGGGTTTCCGCCGCAGCTTGGAAAACCTTCTTTTGCTCACCGAATTCGTTCCCGCCACCGCCTTCGGCAAGCCCGGCCTCAGCACTCTGCGCCTTACGCTTTCGCCTAGTTCGGTCGAAGTACGAGGTTGATGCAAGCGCTACGCTGGAGCGAGTGGGGCGTCGGCTCGGACAACATTTTCTCTCGCGCCAATCGATTCTTCACCGCATCGCTCGCGCGGCCTGCCAGGGTTTCGATGCTCCGCTGGTCGTCGAAATCGGTCCGGGCAAAGGCGCTCTTACCGCGCCGCTCCTCCAGCTTGCCTCCAAGGTCGTCGCAATCGAAGTCGATCCCTTCCTGGTCCATTATCTGCGCCACAAGTTTGCAGCCGCTCTAAATACAGGCCGGCTGGATCTGATCGAGGGAGACGTGCTCAAGACCGAGCTCGCCGCGTTCGGTCCGGCTGTGATCGCGGGCAATCTGCCCTACTACATCACTTCGCCTATCATGGAAAAAGTATTTGCGATGGGCGGATTCTGGCGGCGCGCCGTCTTTCTGGTGCAATCGGAGGTCGCGTCTCGGCTCGCGGCTTCTCCCGGAAGCCGCGACTATGGATATCTCACCGTGCAGGCCCAGCTCGGCTCGCGGCCCGAGATCCTGTTCGAGGCGCCTCGCGCCGCCTTTCGTCCGCCGCCCAAAGTCGATAGCGCGGTGGTGCGTTTGGAGCCGCGCGACAGGATCGCCGAGCTCCAGCTTCCGGATAAAGCCGCATTCCTCAAGTTCGCGGCGGCCTGTTTTCGTCAGAAGCGTAAAACGCTGCGCAACAATCTCGCTCCCATTTATGGGCGCGAGCGCCTGGATGCGATGGAAGAAGGAGGCTTGCGCGCCGAGCAGTTAAGCGTCGCCGAGCTCGCCGCCCTCTATCGAAAGCTGCACGCATGAGATTTTCCTCCGCCCCGGCCTTCGATAAGTTGATGCAAGAAGTCGTCGCCTGCCGGCGCTGTCCGCGTCTCCGCGAATATTGCGAGCATGTCGGTGAGATCCGGCGTCGGGCTTATCGCGATTGGAACTATTGGACCAAGCCGGTTCCGTCCCTGGGCGATCCCAAGGCGCGTCTGCTGGTGATCGGACTGGCCCCGGCTGCCCACGGCGGAAACCGCACGGGGCGCATCTTCACCGGCGACCGCTCCGGCGACTTTTTGTTCCGAGCCCTATATGAAACCGGATTCGCGTCTCAACCGGAGAGCGTTTCGCGCGACGACGGTCTGAAGCTGACCGGCGCATACGTCACTGCCGCGGTGCGCTGCGCCCCTCCCGGCAACAAGCCCTTGCCCCAGGAATTTCGAAACTGCCGGACTTACTTGGAACGGGAATTGGATCTGTTGAAAGACCTGCGCGTGGTGGTGGTTTTGGGGCGAGCCGCATTCGGCGCTTATTTGGCGATTCTTCGGGACCGCGGAGGCTTGGCGCGCCGGCCGGCTTTCGTGTTCGCGCATGGGAAGGAGTACCACACCGCTCCCGGCGCCCCGGTGTTAATCTGCTCCTATCATCCGAGCCAGCAAAACACCTTCACCGGCAAGCTAACCGCCGCGATGCTGAGCCAAGTGTTCGCGCGAGCCGCGCGCCTGGCCTCGCCGCCTAGCTCCGCATGATCGCGGCTACGGTCCCTCCCGAACCTCCGCCGCCGTTCCGTCCACATCCTCCAGCCGCAACGCCAGCGATTTGCGCCCATCCACCAGGGATTCGGGAAGCTCAAACCGCGCGGCGGTCATTCTGTCCAGCGTTTTGTTCGGCGCGATCCGGTCCTCAATGCTCAGCACGTCGTTGAAACGCGGGCCGATGAGTTTCTCCGCTTCGAACACGTGGTCGATGTCGGTCTTGGAGGCCGGCGAGCCGTCTACTTCCGCGCCCGAGGCGGGAGTCAGTTTCAACGTCACGTCTCGCACCACAAATGGCACGGCGGACGTATTGGCGACTCGAAAATCCACCACCACCAGACAGGCGTCCTTGCCGAGGGCCAGGGTGCGCACCTTCAGAAACTTCCCGTCCAGCGCTAGATGAGAGCTCTTCGTCCCAAACCACAGGCCCGCGAGCGCGATTCCGACCACGGCCACGCCGGCTAGAAGAAAACCCCAGAACTGCTTGCTCATGACTCTTCGCCCCCGCCGCGCGCCGCGCGCGCTTAATCCCCTAGCAGGCGGCCGTAGGGACGCAGCCCGCTCACATTGTCGCAGATCGCCTTAAGGGCGGCTGTGACGGGAATCGCCAGCAGCAGACCGATTCCGCCCCACAACATTCCCCAGAACATCAGCGCCAGCGTCCCCACCAGCGGGTTTAGATGGACCCGGGATCCAACAAACTTGGGGTAGAGAAGATTCAGCGCCAACAGATGCAGGATCGCGACGCTGGCGACCAGAACGACGTAGACCGCCGGTTGGCGCGTTGCCGGCAGGGCCGCGATAAGCGGAGGAATAAGCGCCAGCGGCAGGCCAATATACGGAATCAGGCTCAGAAATCCGCTCAGCGGAGCCACCAGAATCCAATAGGGCAGTTTCACCAGGGCGAAGATCAACGCGCTGGCCACGCTCAGCAGCATGCCCAGCAGAAAATTGCCCACCACGTAGGCGCGCACCATATCGGCGACCCCATCTAGGGCTTTCGCGATGGTATACCGGGCGTCGCCCTCGAACATCACCAGTAGCCGTGAACGGATATGATCGCGCCAGCTCAAAATGAAATACACCAGAAACGGCACAAAGGACGCCATCAGGAAGACGCTGTAGTAAGAGCTCAAGTAGTTGTACAGATAGTTGACCAGAGAAGTGGATTCCGGCCGCACCCGCACTTCCTGAATCGGCGGGGGCTCAAGCGGGTCTGGCTTCTTCTTTTTTGCGCGGGTGGCCGCGTTTGGCGGCGGCGCCGGCGGCGCCGGCTCGGCGCCCTCCTGGAACCTTCGTGGAACCAGGGTCCGGTAGACTTCCTGCTCCACCCGGTCTGCCCGGGCCGCTGCGTCGTCCACCAGTTCGTTAAGCCGGGCGCTGTATGCCGGCAGGTCTTCCACCATGAGCTGCCCCTCGCTATACAGCCCCAGCCCCATCAGGTAAAGCGCCAGCAACGAGATGCTGCAAGCTAAAAAGCTCGCCAAGCCGCGCGGAAGCCGCAATTTCATGAACAATTCCACCAGTGGCTCCAGCAGAAAGGCGATCATGGCGGCGATGGTCACTGTAATGAAGAAGATGCGGCCGTAGTACAGCAGGGCTACCGCCCCTGTGGTGGCCAGAATGCCCAGACCCGTCCGGACCGAACGCTGCATGGGAGCCGTGGGAGTGTACATCGGGAAGCCTGTGTTGCCTTCACTATAATTGAATTGGCGTCGGTTTCCAAGTAAATTCCGCGATGCAGGAAAATAAGAGCGATAGCGCACAGCGCCGGACGCAGGACCGGAGCGCTCACGGCTCTCACGGGCCAGAGGAGCGCCCGGCCGGGTTGGGCGGCGTGCCGCTGAAGCGGCGGATACTGGCGCTCGACTTGGGAAAACGGCGCATCGGGCTAGCGCTCAGCGATCCCCTCGGCATCACCGCGCAGGGCTTGCCGACGTTGGAACGCACCAATCTCCGTAACGACTTAGCCGCCCTGGCGAAGATCGCCGCCGAATTTGAAGTCCGCTTCATTGTGATGGGCCATCCGCTGCACATGAGCGGGCATGAAGGCCGTCAGGCCCAGTACGCGCGCGAATTTGCCGGACGCCTGCAAGCGCGCACCGGCTTGGAAGTCCGCCTCTGGGATGAGCGCCTGACCACCGTGGAAGCTCAGCGGGTGCTCAGGGAGAGTCGAATCGGAATCGAAAAACGCGCGAAAGCGGTGGACAGGTTGTCGGCTCAAATACTTCTGCAAAGCTTCCTGGCTGCCCAGGAAAGCGCATGAAGAAGGCGGCGATCTGGGCCGCCATCTTAATCTTGCTGGCGGCGGTGGCTGGGGCGGCGGTGGCCTCGCTCTGGGCGCCGTACCAGGGCTTCCGGGGCGAAACCTTTGTGGAGCTGGATCGCGGCGCCGGAACGCTGGCTCTGGGGCGCGCTCTCCAACGGGCCGGAGTGATTCGCTATGCCTGGCAGTTTTGGCTCGAGCGGGCCTTCCGTTCCTCGGCCAAGCTCACCGCCGGCGAATACCGCTTTGCCGGACCTGCGAGCGTCCACGCGATTTTCGACCGCATCGCTCGCGGCGATATTTTTTACATTGAGCTGCGGGTGCCGGAAGGCAGCAATATGTTTGACGTCGCGAAATTGGTCGAAGCCTCTGGACGCATCTCCGCGGACGAATTCCTGCGAGCCGCATCCGACCCCACCCCGATCCGCGACATCGATCCCCAGGCGCGAACTTTGGAAGGTTATTTGTTCCCGGCTACCTATCGTCTTTCGCATCTCACAACGGCCGGGGAACTATGCCGGATGATGACCGCTCAATTTCGCAAGCAATGGAAAAGGCTCGGCGGCGGAGCCCCGCACTTTGTAGTAACGCTGGCCTCCATGGTCGAGAAAGAAACGGGCATTGCCCAGGAGCGGCCGCTCGTGGCGGGCGTGTTTACCAATCGTTTGACGCGCGGAATGCATCTTGAATGCGATCCCACCACGATTTACGCCGCTCTTCTCGAGGAAAGGTATCGCGGCGCGATTCATCGCTCCGATCTCGATAGCGACAATCCCTATAACACTTATCGGAATCCGGGATTACCGCCCGGCCCCATCGCCAATCCCGGCGCCGAAGCGCTGGAAGCCGCGCTTCATCCCGCCACGACCAAATATCTGTACTTCGTCGCGAAGCGCTCTGGCGAAGGGCACTGGTTTTCCTCCACGCTCGCCGACCATGAAAAAGCCGTGCAGGCCTACCGGCATGACCCCCAAGAATATAAAGTTTCCCAAAGACATAAAGCCCCAAAACGTAAAGCCGAAGCCGCGCGCAAAGGCCTCTGAGCTGGCAGCCTGGCTCGAACGGGAAAAGCCAACAGTGATCGGCGATCGCGAATGGGAGCAATTGAAGGCTGCTCTCTCTCCGGTTTCCGAGAGCCATCTGCGGCGCCTGTTGCGCGAATCGGGCGCCCCGCTTGCGCCCTTGATCGAAGGCGTGCGGCAGGAATCGCTGGGCGCGCTCGAGGCGAGTCTTAACAAGCTCCTCGACGAGTATGAGCAAAGCGGCCCCGAACGCCGCGCCCGCATTCGACGCTCCGTCATCACCGCCAAGGACCACGCCCGCTGGGCGCTTCGCCGGAGCGAAGATAGAGGGGCGGAGAAACAAGAGATGATCCTGTGGATGACCACGTGGCTGGAGAACCCGCCGCTGTTCCGGGAATGGGCGCCGCTTCGTCTGAAACAAACGGGTCGGGCGGCGATATCGTGAAAAGGCAACCCAAAAAACTCGATCTCGACGGCCTGATTGACTACGCTGGGCAGTCTCTTTCTCGGCGCGCTCAATCCATCAGCGAGCTGCGGCTGCGGCTGAAGCAGCGGGCGGCGCGCCCGGAGGACGTCGCCGAGGCGCTCGCGCGGCTGAAACAAGCCGGCCTGCTCAACGACCGCCAGTTCGCCGATTCATTCGCTCATGGGAGGCGCGACAATCGGGGATTCGGCAAAGCTCGCGTGATGCGCGACCTGATGGCGCGCCGCGTTGCCCCGGCCGTGGCCAAGCAGGCCGCCGATGCCGCTTATGCGGAAGTCGATGAGCCGGCGCTGATAGAAAGCTTTCTCGATCGCAAATACCGGGGTAGGAACCTAGGCGAGATGCTGGCCGAACCGAAGCGGCTTGCCTCCGTCTACCGCCGTCTGCGCGGCGCGGGTTTCAGCGCAAGCGCCTCCATCCGCGTGCTCAAACGCTTCAGCCAACAGGCGGACGCGCTGGAACAGATGGAGGAGGGCAACTCGGGATAGGCCGCGAGCAACGCTGGCTGATTCGCGAGAACCGAAAAGCCCGTCTGGCGCCCGCCGCGAATCGAGCCTCGGCGTGGTTTTACGCCCATACGCTAAGCTGAAGTTTGATCTATCGTCTGGTCCTGGAAAACCTCAAGCACCGGCCGGTGCGGACTTTCCTCAGCGTAATCGCAATTGGCGTAGAGGTCGCGATGATTTTGACGCTGGTGGGCCTGAGCCACGGCATGCTGCAGGATTTGACGCGCCGCTCGCAAGGCAGCGGAGGCGACATTTGGGTGCGGCCGCCCGACAGCTCCTTGCTTAGCACCTCGGGAAAGATGCCGGAGGGCTTGGTCAAGCTCGTGCGATCGATGCCGCACGTCGCTTTCGCCACGGGCACATTGATTCAGCCCGTGAGCGCGCTTGAATATATCACGGGAATCACTTTGGACGAATTCAACCGGCTCAGTGGAGGCTTTCAGTATCTGGAAGGCGGGCCGTGGAAGCAACCAGACGATATCCTAATCGACGACGTGGAAGCCCGATCGAAGGGTTTGCATGCGGGCGACACCATCGACTTGGGCCGGAAATGGCATGTAGCCGGGGTTGTTGCGTCTGGCAAGCTGTCGCGCATGTTCGTTGACATCGCCACGCTTCAGCATCTGTATCCGCCCAGCGGCTACATCAGCAACCTCTACGTTAAAGCCGATAATTCGACAAATATCGACGCGGTTTTTGACGCGCTGGAGCAGAAGCTCGATGGGTACAAGCTTTACAAGATGCAGGAAATCACGTCGCTTTATTCGGTGGACAATATTCCGCTGCTAAAGCCTTTCACCACGGTGGTGATCGCCATCGCGGCCATCGTCGGATTTCTGATGGTGTTTTTGTCGATGTACACCGCGGTGCTGGAGCGCACGCGCGAGATCGGAATCCTGAAGGCTTTGGGCGCCTCGCCCGGCTATATCCTCGGCGCGCTCTTGCGCGAGACGGTGCTGCTGGCGGTTGCGGGCTCCCTGCTTGGAATCGCTATGAGCTTTGGAACGAAATGGCTCATGGATACGTTCGCGCCCACTCTGCCGGCGGCCATTGTGCAGGATTGGTGGGCGATCGCGGGGCTGATCGCTTTAGCAGGCGCGCTCATCGGGGCGATTTATCCGGGCCTCAAGGCCGCGCGGCAGGATCCGATCGAAGCCCTCGCCTATGATTGAAATTCGCGGCCTCACGAAGGTCTTTCACGTGGGCGACGTGGATGTTCACGCGCTGCGAGGCGTGGATCTCTCCGTGGCGAAAGGCGAATTTGTCGCCGTCGTCGGTCCGAGCGGCTCCGGAAAATCGACGCTGTTCCATATTTTGGGCGGCCTCACGCCCCCTACGTCTGGTTCTGTCTTGATCGATGGGCAAGACCTGCTTAAGATGAGCGACGTTCAGCGCACCAATCTTAGAAAAACGGGCGTGGGATTCGTATTTCAGAAATATAATCTCCTGCCGACGCTGACGGCGCGCGAAAACATCGAGATCGCCCGCGACATCGCCGGCCGCCGCAATCATGCCCCGGATCCCTGGTTTCAAGACGTGCTCAAGCTGCTCGGAATCGACGGGCGACTCAATCATAAGCCCCGCGCTCTTTCCGGAGGCGAACAGCAAAGGGTGGCCATCGCTCGGGCGATCGTCAATCATCCGGCGCTGCTGCTGGCCGACGAGCCTACGGGCAACCTGGACACGGAAAACTCCAACGCCGTGCTGGCGGTGCTCCGCGACTTGAACGAGCGCATCGGCCAGACCATTCTCATGATCACCCATAACCCCGAGGCCGCCGCCTACGCCCACCGCATTGTACAGATGCGCGATGGGCGTATCGTGGCCTAGCGGCGCATGGATCGTGGAAGAGTGCGCCGAACGTGATAAAGTATTCGGACGGCGGGGGTGATGCGATGCTCCGAACTGCGTTGATGATCTCGCTGGCGCCGATTCTGGCGCTGGCTCAGTGGACCGATTTTCCGACGCCCGGCGTCCCGCGGCTGGCGAACGGCAAGCCGGATATGTCCGCTCCCGCGCCCAAGATGGCCGACGGCAAGCCCGATCTTTCCGGAGTGTGGGTCACCCGCGCAGGCTATACAGGAAACATCGCCAAGGACCTGAAACCGGGCGAGGTCTCGTTCCAGCCCTGGGCGGCGGAACTGTACAAGCATCGGCAGGACACCCTCAGCAAGGACGATCCGCAAGCCTATTGCGTGCTTTCCGGCGTGCCTCGCGAGAACGTAGTGCCGTATCCCTTCAAGATCGTCAACACCACCAACGGAATGATCGTGATCCTCTATGAGGCTTTGCACAGCTATCGCCAGATCTTCATGGACGGCCGCAAACTCCCCAAGGATCCCAATCCCGCATGGATGGGATATTCGGTCGGCCATTGGGAAGGCGACACGCTCGTGGTCAACTCCTCCGGCTTCGTAGGCAACAACTGGCTCGACAACAACGGCCATCCCGGCACCGAAGCGCTTCAACTGACCGAGCGGTTCCATCGCCGCGACTTCGGCCATATCGATCTAACGATCACGATCGACGATCCGAAAGCCTACACCAAGCCCTGGACCGTGAATCTGGTCCTCAACGCCTCGCCCGACACCGAGCTGATCGAGTACGTCTGCGACGAGAACGAAAAAGATTTGAAGCACCTCGTCGGCAAGTAATGGCCGCGGCTCGGTCGCTAGGCTGGCGGGCGATGGAAACGGCCTACCAGCACGGCCTTGCCGATAATGTGTCCTTTCATCGCTTCGATCACCTGATCGCGGGTGGCGTCCGGGCCGAGCGACAGCTTATCGTCCAGCGCAAACAGCTCCCACGTGTAGTGATGATAGGGATTCTGCGCCGGGTTGCCGGGGCCCATGTAGCCCACGCGGCCGCCGCGGTTTTTGGCTTGGACCGTTCCATCGGGCAACTGCGCCACCGCGGGCTGCCCGCCTTCCAGACCGCGCGCCGTGCCGGGAATATTGAACGCCATCCAATGCAGAACGTCTTCGGGCATCTTGTTTAGAGCGGCATCCGGATCGTGCATGATCAGCACAAAAGTCTGCGTGCCCATCGGCACGTTGGTCCATTCCAACTTCGGCGAGGGCGCATTGGGGTTCACTTGAGTGAACTTGTCTGGAATCACGCCGCCATCTTGAAAGTCGGGCGAGGAAAGAGCCATTCCCGGCGGCGCCGGAGCTTTGGGGCCGCCCTTTCCCTTTTCCTGAGCGAGCGCGGCGCCCACAGCGAGCGCTAACAATGCGGCCGCCGCCAGAGTCTTGTTGAGCATAAGCGTTCTCCTGAAAGAGAGTGCACGGGCCTAAAACAGAATATCAATTCGGCGGCTGGCCGTGTAGACCCGTCAAGTCCTCGGCTTGTACGCTACGCAGTCGATCTCGACGCGCATTTCCGCGCTATGGAATTTGGCTTCCACGGTGGTGCGCGCCGGCCGGTGATCGCCAAAAAACTGCGCATAGACTTCGTTCATCTGGTGAAATTCGCCCGCGTCTCTTAAAAAGACCGAGCATTTCACGACGTCCTTAAGGCTCGCGCCGCAGGCTTCCAAGATCCTGCGGAGATTGGAAAGCGTCAGCGCGGTTTGGTGCTGGATATCGCCAGGAGAAAGTTTGTCGGTGGCCGCGTCGATTGGCCCCTGGCCGCTTACATAGATGAAATCGCCGGCGCGAACCGCCGGTGAGTAAGCTCCGCGGGGGCTGGGCGCTCCTTGAGGGAAGACAAATTCGATCGCCATCTGAGTCCTAATGAACCTCCGGTTTCTTGCGCCGGGGGCGGCGCGCCCCGCCGGAGCCGGCCGCCTTGGGAGCGCGTTTCCTCGCCGGCGCCTTCTTGGGCTTCGGCGGCGGGGGGTTCGGCTCGAAGATGGTTGGCTGGCCCTCTACGTAAGGCTGAGGCTCGTATTCTTCTTCCACTTCGGCCGGAGCCTCAACGGCGGGAGCCGGAGGTTCGGCCGGCGGATAGAATTCCGCCCCTAAATGGACCATCATGATGCCCATCTCCTCATGAGGCTCCATGCGCACGACCAGCTTGTCTTGCGCATAGTTTAGAAACTCGCTGAATTCCTGAAAACCGTAAGCGCTGATGTCGAAATGCGGCTGCTCGGCCTTGAACCAGCCGGCTAAGTCGTCCAACGGGCAGCCATTTTCAAGCTCCAAACGGTGGTTCTCCAGGACATCCCGCAGCGGAGGCAGCAAGTCTTCCGGCTTCAAGGCGGGATGCTCGGGCTGCGCGGCGCCTTTGCGCTCGATCACATAGCGGCCGCCCTGCCCGCTGACTTCCACCAAATCCGCCCGCTTCAGCTTTTCTACGAAATCCGAAAAGCTCGATGCGCCATATGCGCGCTCGTTAAACGCCGGATCGAGCTGAAGCATGGTGGATTTCAGAAGGCCCAGCTGCGGCTGAACGGCCCGGCGCTCCAGCACCTGAAGCGCCCGCTCCACCAGCGGCATCACAAGCGAGAGATCCAGCGGAGCCGGGCGTTGCCGGCGCTCTCCCCGTTCTCCGCGCTGGCGTTGCGGACGCGGCTCCAACGCGGGCGCGGCTTGTGGCGCGTCGGCCAACAGCGATTCGAAGCTGATGAACTCGTGGCAATTTTGCTGAAGAATCGTCGAGGTGAAGGCTTTACCGCCCACCACAAAAACCGTCTTTCCGTACTCCTTCAGCTTATTTACCAGCGGGATGAAATCGCTGTCGCCGCTCACAATGGCGAAGGCGTTCACGTGGGTGTGCGTGAAGGCCATCTCCAGGGCATCCAGCGCCAGGTTAATGTCCGCCCCGTTTTTGTCGCCGCGCGGCGAAGGAATTCGCTGCACCATCTGCACCGCGCTTTCCGCCATCTGGCGCGTTGCGCCGTCCTGGCGGCCCCAATTCGCGTAGGCGAATTTGGCCACGATGTCGCCCCGTTCCTTCAATGCGTCCAACGCCAGCGACACGTCAAATTCGCGCCGCAGCGTCGACTTCAATCCAATCTCGATGTTGTCGTAGTCGACGAACACGGC
Organism: Bryobacteraceae bacterium; assembly: GCA_035293905.1. Lineage (GTDB taxonomy): Bacteria > Acidobacteriota > Terriglobia > Bryobacterales > Bryobacteraceae > Palsa-187. Next base: position 15,423 of record DATGLY010000094.1, on the reverse strand, counting down.
GATATTCAATTTTTCTTGCATTCACATTCTCCGTGGCGCGGCGTCATCCAACTGGCCGCGCCGCAGACGCCATTCCGGCCGCCTGCCTCGATCTCCTTATAAGACACGCGCAACGCCACGCGGCGTATTCCGTTCCTCCAACGGCGCCGCCGCGCCCGGTGCGCTTCCCTCGGTCAAGCCATCTGCGGGACCGAGCGCCGGATGAATTCCACAATGTTCTCCAGCGAGGCTCCCGGCTGAAAAACCGCCGCCACCCCGAGGGCCTTAAGCCGTTCGGCATCCCCATCCGGAACGATGCCGCCCACCAAGACGATCACGTCGTCCATGTGATTTTGCTTGAGCAACTCCATCACGCGAGGCACGATGGCGTTGTGCGCGCCGGAAAGAATCGATAGTCCAATAACTTGAACGTCCTCTTGCAGCGCGGCGTTAACGATCATTTCCGGCGTCTGCCGCAATCCCGTATAAATGACCTCCATGCCGGCGTCTCGCAGCGCGCGAGCGATTACCTTTGCGCCGCGATCATGTCCGTCGAGGCCGGGCTTGGCGACAAGCACCCGGATTTTACGATCCATATTTCAGGCTAAACCGAAAACCCTGATTCCAACCGGGCAACGATACGCCGCAACCGCCTCTCTGGCAGAGCGGTGCATCTTCATTAGTATTATAGCGCGCCCCCTCCCCAAAAAGGTTCTGTAGGTCACGGGAAATTTAGCGGGCCTGCCGCCGCGCGCCTCACGTGCATTTAACATGAGCAGATTCGCCTTTTCTGGGCGAAAGGCCCGCCTGGCGCTATGCTTTAATCCATGCGCTGGCTGGACCTGGCCGTCATCGGCGTGTACCTGGCGGGAATCACTTGGTTCGGCGTCCAGTTCCGCTCCTCCCAAAAGTCTCTGAAAGACTACTTCCTAGGAGGCAGAACCGCGCCGTGGTGGGCCATTGCGCTCTCCATTGTCTCGGCCGAAACCAGCACCCTGACAGTCATTGGCGCCCCCGCTCTCGCCTTCCAGGGTAACTTCGCCTTCCTTCAGCTTGTCCTGGGGTACTTGTTGGCGCGCGTGGTGATCGCAACGCTGTTTCTTCCCGCCTACTTCCGCGGCGAGCTGTTCACCGCTTACGAGTTGATCCGCGTCCGATTTGGCGAGCGCGCGCGGAAGCTCACTGCGGCGATGTTTTTGGTCTTGCGGGCTCTGGCCGAAGGGGTGCGGGTGTTTGCGATCTCCATCGTAATTTCGATCCTTTTGGGGACGGGCCAGGTCGGTTCAATCGCGGTGATCCTCTGCCTGACCCTGATTTACACCTATGAAGGCGGCATGACCGCGGTGATCTGGACCGACGTTGTCCAGATGGGTCTCTATATCGCAGGAGCGGCGTTTAGCCTGATAGCCATTTTGAGTCATATTCCAGGCGGATGGGCGCATGTGGTCGCGATCGGCGCCAGATTCGGCAAATTCCAAATCTTCGACTTCCGGCTGGGCGCGCCCTCGGAATTCTTCAGCCGGTCCTACAGTTTCTGGGCCGGAATCCTGGGAGGTTGCTTTCTTACCACCGCCAGCCACGGCGCCGAACAGCTCATGGTGCAGAGGCTGTTGGCTGCGCGCAGCCAAGCCCAAAGCCGCGGCGCCCTTTTCGCAAGTTGGCTCGTCGTCGCGGCGCAGTTCACGCTGTTTCTCTTTATCGGCGCATGCTTATTTACTTTCTATTCCGACCGGCATTTGCCAGCTCCGGCCGTGCCGGATTCGATCTATCCCCAGTTTGTTTGGAGTTATCTTCCGTCCGGCGCCGCCGGTCTCATTATGGCGGCCATTCTGGCGGCGGCCATGTCGAATCTCTCCGCCGCGCTCAACTCGCTGGCCTCGACCACCGTAGTCGATTTTCTGCGGCCGTTCGCGCCGGGCGGCGTGAGCGAGCGGATGTGGGTCCTCGTCGCCCGCTTCGCGACGGTCTTTTGGGCCCTGACGCTGTTCGCGCTGGCGCTGCTGGCTCGGCGCTGGGGGGGCGTGCTGCAAGCCGGCCTGTCCATTGCTTCCGTGCTGTATGGATCGCTTTTGGGCGTCTTTCTTCTGGGGATTCTCACGCGCCGCATACGCGAGTCCAGCGCCATCGCCGGCATGATTGCGGGTCTGGCGGTCATGATCTATGTCCGTTTCGCCACTCCCATCGCCTTCACCTGGTATGTCCTGATCGGGACCGCCGCCACATTCGCGGTCGGGGTTATGGCGTCGTGGGTCTTCGATCGCCCTTGCAGCCGCACCCGCCGCTGGTAAAGGGAAGTACAAAACCGTTGGAAGCGGCGCCGAATTTGCTCGGGCGCCATCGCGATTATCGCTGAAATATAGGGACTTAGCGGGCTATCCACATGTCTAAGACGAAATACCGCGCCAATTTTACGGTCCCACCCCATCCGGCCGCGCCCCGCCCCTCCTGCGGCGATATCGGGACAAGTAAGGGGCAAAAACTGCATTTTTGTTCTGTTTTCAGAACAAGTATCTTGAAATCACTATAAAAACGGTATAAGCTTGTACAGTCCACTTCGGAGCAGAGAGGTTAGTGGCGTTCCGTTTTCAGAACCCATCGCCGTGGGAGACCGATCGATGCCGGGAGACTTAAATTCTATGGATGTTTTGAAAATGTTGGCTGATTTACGGCAGGAGAGGGAACAGATCGAGGAAGCGATTCTGACCCTGGAGCGGTTGGCGCGTGGCCGCGGCAAAAGGCGCGGCCGTCCGCCGGCTTGGATGGCGGCTCTAAAAAGGCGCGGCCGTCCCCCAGGAAGCAAGAATCGGCCCAAGGAAGCGGCGGCCGCCTAGGCGCTAATCCGGCGGTCCTGCGCCCCGTTTAACGCCCAGCAACCGCTTTCTGCCCCGGTCCGATTTCGCGGTTCGCTTTCCTAGTCGGAGGGGCGCAGGAGGCAGGCTTTTCGGAGGAAGCTTGCCTCCTGCGCGGCGCGATAGCGGCCGCGGAAACCGGCCTGCCGTCCAGCGCTCGGGCGTCGACCCGTTTCGCGCTGATCCCTGACGCAACCGCCTCCCGCCGCGGATGGCGTTGCGTCAGAAAAACATCTTGTCAGAACGCCGCCGAAGGGAGCACGCAAGCCCGGCGCGTTTAGCCTCTCAGACCCGCTCTAAAACCTTGCCGTCTGCTTCCGATAAGATTGAAAAAGGTGTCCTCTGTAATGCTTTCCAGCCGTTATCTACCCGACCTGGTGGCCCTTTGCATTTTCTGGTTTTTGCAGTCGTTGCCCGCTCTCGCCCTTTGGTTCAGCCCCGCCGCGCGCGCTAGTGGCGGCCTGTTTTCTCGGCGGCGGCTCTTGATTATCGCCGCCTGGGCTGCCTCCGGCGGCCTAGCCACGCTGGGCTTCACGTTCCGTTTTCGGCGGGTCGCCCACTTCCTTCCCGGCGCTTGGGGCAATTGGGTGCGCGGCCTAGCAATGCTATGGGCGCTGTTCGCTCTTCTCATGATCGCGGTCTACGCCGTCGCGTCTCTGACGCCCCGTCCCCGCCCGGAGCACAGCCCCGCGCGCCGCGCGTTTCTTCGTTCCGCGAAAACGGCCGTGCTCGCCGCCCCCGTGGCGGTCATCGGATACGGAACCTTCGTGCAACGATTTCGTCTGACTCTGCGCGAGCAAGACATTTATATCCCGGGCCTGCATCCGGACCTCGACGGAGTTCGAATCGCCCAGTTGACCGACATTCACCTCGGACCGTTTCTCAGCGCTCGCGATTTGGAGCGGGCGGTCCACCTGGCCAACGAAATCCGGCCCGACCTAACCGTCGTTACGGGCGACCTCATCACCGGCGAGGACGATCCCTTGGACCAGTGCCTTTCGATCCTTTCGCGGCTGCGCGCCCCGGCCGGCGTATATGGCTGCATGGGCAATCATGAGATCATCGCGGGCGCCGAACATTACGCTCAGGTCGAGGGCGCGCGCCTGGGAATGCATTTTCTTCGCCAGCAGGCGGCGGTTTTACGCTTCCGGGCGGCGGAGCTAAACCTGGTCGGCGTCGATTACCAGCCCTTCCGCCGTCCCTATCTGCAAGGCGCGGAGCGCTTCCTCGTCCCCGGCGCCTTCAACCTGCTCCTGTCTCATAACCCCGATGTCTTTCCCACCGCGGCGGCCAAGGGCTTCCCCTTGACGCTTGCTGGACACACCCATGGAGGCCAAGTCCGCTTCGAGCTTCTCGGGCAGGATCTGAACGTCGCGCGGTTTTTCACTCCTTACGTGGACGGTCTTTACCGCCGGCAGAACGCCGCCGTCTTCGTTTCCCGGGGAATCGGCGCCATTGGCTTGCCCGCGCGCCTGGGAGCGCCGCCCGAAGTCGCTTTGCTCAAGTTGTGCCGTATCTGATCCTCAGCGATCTTCACGCCAACCGCGAAGCGCTCGAAGCCGTCTTGCGCGACGCCGCCGGCCAATATGAAAGAATCCTGTGCCTCGGCGACGTCGTGGGATACGGAGCGGATCCAAATTACGCGGTGGAATGGGTGCGGGCGAACGCCGCGGCGGTCATCCGCGGCAATCACGACCGCATTTGCGTGGACGGCGATTCTATGGAAGATTACAATTTCGCCGCCCAAGCCTCGGCAAAGTGGACTCACGGCCAGCTCACCGCGGAAAACTCCGGGTTCTTGCGCGACCTGGCGCGCGGCCCGCTGCGCATCGAGGGATTCGATCTATGCCATGGCTCCCCGCTCGACGAAGACGAATATCTGCTCGTTCCGGGCGACGTCGCGCCGCTCCGCCAGGAACTGGACGCGCGCGTCACGTTTTTCGGGCACACCCACGTCCAGGGTGGCTTTTTGATCGCCCGGCGCGGAATCAAGCGTTTTACCCCGGGCAATCTGCGCCAGGACGAGCTGCTGGAAATTGGCCCCGACGATTACTATCTGATCAATCCCGGCTCGGTCGGCCAGCCTCGCGACCTGGACCCTCGGGCCGCCTATGCCATCTACTCTCCCGCGCAGCGCACGGTCCAGTTCCGCCGCGTTCATTATGACATCGCCGCGGCGGCCCGGAAGATCCTGAGCGCCGGATTGCCTCCCGTGCTTGCCGCCCGGCTGTATCAGGGGGCGTAACGGCTTCACCCGATCCTGCGCCCCGCTCCGTTCTCAAGCATCATATACTTTAGCCCGCTCGCGGGCGGATTCCAACAAAGGATAACAAGATGAACGTCATTTCCGTGATTGTCGGCAGCACGCGCCAGGGCCGGTTTTCCGAGAAGCCAGCGCGCTGGATTTTTGAACAATTGCGCGAGCGCGAAAACGTCGACGCGCGTCTGCTGGATCTGCGAGATTTTCCCATGCCGTTCTTCGACCAGGCGGTCAGTCCCGGCTGGCCCCACGAACCCTACCCGCACGAAGCCGTGCGGCGATGGACCGCCGCCATCGGCGTCTCCGACGGATTTGTCGTCGTCACGCCCGAATACAATTTTGGCCCCCCCGGCGTGCTGAAGAATGCGCTCGATTGGGTCTATCCGGAATGGAATCGTAAGCCCGCCGCTTTCGTCAGCTACGGCGGCGTCGGCGGCGCTCGCAGCGTCCAGCAATTGCGCCTGACGGCCATTGAGCTTCAGATGGTCCCCACCCGCTTTGCCGTCCATATTCCGAGAAACGTTCTCATGGCTCATTTTCAGGGCGGCGACGTCCAGAAGGGCCTCGCGGAGCTTGCCCCGTCGGCCAAGGCCATGATCGACGATCTTCTCTGGTGGGCCGAGACCTTGAAGCCGGCGCGTCAGGCTCCGAAGGCCGAATCCGCCCAGTGAAGTCCCGCTGCCTCTATGCACTCTGCTAGACTCAGTGCTTCATGGCCTTCGGCAATCCCATTGCCAATATTCGTCAAGCGATCTCCGCCGCGGAAATCTTCGATTTGGTGCGCGCAGACCTTGCCCAAGCCGAGCGGGAAATTGGCCTTGAGTCGATCGCCTCGGTCGACGCGATCACCTATATTGGCCAGTATCTTCAATCGGGCGGAGGCAAGCGCCTGCGCCCCATCCTGGTGCTGTTGTGCGGGCGCCTGTTTGGAGAGTCCAATCCTAGCCTGATCCGCATGGCCGCGGTGGCCGAAATGATTCACACCGCCACCCTGGTCCACGACGATGTGATCGACATGGCCAAGACGCGCCGCGGCCGTCCCTCCATCAACGTTGTGTGGGGCAACCACACCTCGGTGCTCGCGGGCGACTGGATGTATATGCAGGCTTTTCAAGTGGCGCTGCGAGAGAGAAGCTTTCCCATTCTCGACGTCCTGATCAACTTGACCCAGATGATGGTGGAGGGCGAGCTGCTTCAGCTCGAGCGTCTCGGAAAGATCGGCGTCACGGAGGCCGATTACATGGAATTGATCGACCGCAAGACCGCCAGTCTCTTTTCGGCCTGCGCAAAATTGGGCGCGCTGGCGCAAGGAGCCGGGGAGGCCGCGGAAGCGAAGCTGGGCGAATACGCCTGGAATCTCGGCATTGCCTTTCAGTTGATCGACGACGTGCTCGATTTCACTTCCCGCGAAAAAATTCTGGGCAAGCCTGTAGGGAACGACCTGCGTGAAGGAAAAGTGACCTTGCCGCTGATCTATGCGCTCGAGGCCGCGGGCGCGGAGGAGCGGAAGCTGGTGGAGACGGTGCTGGCCGACGGAAGCTACGATCAGGTCCCCTTCGGCAAGATTCTGCAAATCTTGAACCGCCACGGCGGAATTGAGAGAGCCCAAAGGCGCGCCGAAGCTTTTACGGAAAAAGCTCGCGAAATCGTCGGAGAATTTCCCGATTCGCTTTACCGCAGCGCCCTCCTGGCGGTGACCGATTTGGTTACCGCCCGGGACCGCTAAGCATGTCCCAGGGGGCTCTCGAAGGCCGCGTGATTCTGGTCACCGGCGCGGCCAAGCGCATCGGCCGGGCCATTGCTCTCCGCCTCGCTCAAGAAGGCGCGCGAGTGGCGATTCATTACCATCAGTCCGAGAATCAGGCCCGCGCCACGGCGGCCGAGTGCGGCGGCGCACCCCTGTTTCGCGCCAATCTGGAGCGGGTCCCGGAGATCCAAGAGATGTTTGCCGCCGTCGAGCGATCCTTGGGCCGCCTCGATGGATTGGTGAATAACGCCGCCCGTTTTACCCGCATAAATCCGCTGGAGATTACCGAAGCCGATTGGGATTTCATTCACTCCGTCAATCTCAAGGCCACTTTCTTTTGCTGCCAGCAGGCGGCGCGGAGGATGCTTCCGGCGGGAGGCGGGCGAATCGTCAACCTCAGCTCGCTGGGCGGCCTGCGCCCGTGGGCTCATCATGCCCACTATTGCGCCTCTAAGGCGGGCGTCATTATGCTGACAAGGGCGCTGGCGAAAGCGTTCGCGCCTGAGGTGACGGTGAATTCCGTTGCGCCGGGTGTCATTCCATTCGAACAACCTGATGAGCGAATTCGCCGGCTGGTCGCGAAAACCCCCGCCGGCCGGCCCGGAACGGGCGGGGATATCGCCGATGCCGTGCTCTTCTTCCTCACCGCGCCTGATTTCATCACGGGCCAGATCCTCGCCGTCGACGGCGGGCTCAGCCAAGCCTAGATGGCGGCTTCTAGCTGCTAGAATCAAGGTTCATTCGTGAATGCAACGCCTGCAAATCAGGGAATGACCGAGCAACAACGCATGTCCCGCCCGCTCCGGGAGGCGGATCCCGAAGTCTATGAACAGATCTGCGCCGAGACTCGGCGCCAAAACTTGCGCCTGGAGCTGATCGCCAGCGAAAATTTCACCTCCGAAGCGGTTTTGGAGGCCGCGGGCAGTGTTCTCACCAACAAATATGCGGAGGGTTACCCCGGAAAGCGATATTACGGCGGCTGCGAGCATGTCGACGCAGTGGAAAATCTTGCCCGCCAAAGAGCTCAAAAACTCTTCGGCGCCGAGTACGTTAACGTTCAGCCCCATTCGGGATCGCAGGCCAATGAAGCGGCCTATGCGGCCGTACTGAATCCCGGCGATACGATCCTCGGCATGGATTTGGCCCATGGAGGTCATTTGACCCACGGGCATCATTTAAATTTTTCCGGGAAGTTTTATAAGGTGATTCCCTACGGCGTGCGCCGCGAGGATGAGCGCATCGACTACGACGCGCTCGCGCGCCTGGCTGAGCGGCATAAACCCAAGATGATTATCGCGGGAGGCAGCGCCTATCCCCGCACCTTGGATTTTCCCAGGTTCCGCCAGATCGCCGACGACTCTGGCGCGCGGCTGCTGGTGGACATGGCCCATTTTTCGGGGCTGGTCGCGGCGGGGTTGCATCCCAACCCGTGCCCCTACGCCGATATCGTCACTTCCACCACTCATAAGACCCTCCGCGGGCCTCGCAGCGGCATCATTCTGGCGCGGGCGCAGTACGGCCCAGCCATTGACCGCAGCGTGTTTCCCGGCGTCCAAGGCGGCCCTTTGGCGCATGTGATGGCGGCCAAAGCGGTCTGTTTCAAGCTGGCGCTGGAGCCGGAGTTCGTGGAGTATTCGCGGCGCGTGCTCCAGAACGCTCAGGCTCTGGCGGCGAGTCTGGCGGAGGCGGGCTGCCGCCTGGTTTCCGGAGGCACCGACACGCATCTGATGCTCGTGGATGTTTTCGCCAAAGGCGTCCGCGGCAAAGATGCCGAGACCGCGCTCGACCGCGCCTATATCACCGCCAATAAAAACGCAATCCCGTTCGACGTCAATCCCCCGCTGAATCCCAGCGGTATGCGCTTTGGCAGCCCCGCCGTCACCACGCGCGGCTTTGGCGAAGCCGAGATGCGCGAGGTGGGCGCGCTCATCGTTCAAGTGCTTGAAAATATCGCCAGCGAAGCCGTTCTCTCTGGCGTCCGTCAGCGAGTCTCCGAGCTCGCCGCGAGGTTCCCGCTCTATGCTTGGCGAAGGGACGGCTCCGCCGTCTCTTCGTCCGTGCAAGCCTAAGCGCGGCGTCGGCCTTCTTCCGCATGAACGTGCGTTCCTTTCACGCAGTCATCGACGTTCGCCGCTGGCGGGGCTTCGGCATCGGCACCTACGTTCGCAACCTCGTGCGCGCGCTTGCTCGCGTGGATCGCCAGAACCGTTATACCTTGATCGCGCGCCCTGAAAACTGCGCCGAACTGGCGGACCTGCCGCCCAATTTTCAAATCGCCTCCTACTCCCGCCGCGACACGGAGATATTCCACAATTTCACCTTCCCGTACTTCCTTCGAAGATTTGGGGCTAATCTTTACCATATTCCCTTGAATTCCGTCGCATATTGGATGCCCCAGCCTTATATCGTCACCGTGCATGATATGAGCAGCGTGCTATTTAGCCCCCATAGCGAATTGCGGGGCTCCCTGCACGAGCAGCGCTACCGCCGGGGCGCACTGCGCGCCGAGCGCGTGATCGCCGTCTCTCACGCCACCCGCCGCGATCTGGAAGCCGTCCTTCCTATCGAGTCGCGGCGCATACGGACAATTTACAGCGCACCGGACCCGGCCTTCACTCTGAATCACGACGAATCCGAAACCCGGCAGGTTCTGGAGCGCTATTCCATTCATGCGCCTTTCATCCTCTACGCCGGCAATGTCCGTCCCGAGAAAAACGTCTCCCGTCTGGTGGAAGCGTTTGCGGTCTTGCGGGGCGATTTTGAAAGTCACCCCGTGTACCGAGATCTCCGTCTGGTGATTATCGGCGACGAGCTTTCCCAAAATTCCGCCGTCCGGCGCGCGGTGATCGCCACGCGCGTCGAATCGTATGTCCGCTTTTTGGGATTTGTCCCCATCGATACTCTTAAAGTCTTTTATCGAGCCGCTCAGATTTTCGCCTTTCCATCTCTTTATGAGGGCTTCGGTCTCGCTCCCTTAGAGGCCATGGCCTGCGGAACGCCGGTGGTGGCGTCGAATCTGCCCGCTTTGGTGGAAGCCGTGGGTGACGCCGCCGAACTGGTCACTCCCGACAATGTGTTCGATATAGCCAGAGGATTGCGGGAATTACTGATAAATGAAGAAAAACGCCGCAATCTATCCGCCGCGGGCCGCGCGCGAGCCGCGCGTTTTAGTTGGGATGAAACCGCGCTTCAAGTGCTGTCGGTTTACGCGGAAGTGATTTAACATTTGGCGAGAAAATGTTTGACATATTCGCAAAATAGCCGTACTATACCTCTACTGGCCTTTTTGGCCATAAGGGAAAGCCTTGCAGTTAGAGGCATAAGCCGGGATAACATCTCGGGAGGATACAACGGAAACAAAATGGAATGGACAAGATCGGAAACACTGGCGCTCGCCAAACACAATTGCACGCATTGCCACGGGTCTGGATTGCGTTTGAATAGAACCAAGTCGCTGGCGCCCTGCAATTGCGTTTTGCGGGCGATTTTCCGGATCTGTTATGACCGCTTTGTGCGATGCGCCACGCAGGAGCCGCACCTGAGCAGAATCTCTGTCGAGCCGCACCGCGGCAAGCAGAGAGCCTCGACATGGGGAAGGAAAGACGAAGAATATCTGGCGGATTTTTGCCTGGTGTCGCGCAGAACTTTGGATGATTTCGAGCACAAGATTTTCCGCTACCATTTTTTGTTGGGCGCGGACTGGAAGCTGTGCAGCCGGAAGCTCGGGATCGATCGAGGCACATTCTTTCACGCGGTATACCGGATTGAGCAGAAACTGGGCCGTGTTTTCAGGGAATTGGAGCCTTATTCTCTATTTCCGCTTGACGAATACTTCCATGGGCCGTCGCGCCTGGGAGTCGCTCCGCGGACGCCCCCTCGCCGCACGGGGCCAGCCAATCTGCCGGAGAGGCTGCGGTTCCCCGTGGTAAGGCGAGCCGCTTAGCCTAGGTCCGTCGCAGGCGCTCCCGTCGGGTCGCGGCTTGGCGGCCCTCACCGGCCGATTTTCAAGCCCCGGCCCCCGGCGAGCCCGCTGGTCTTTAAAAAATCAACTTCAAGCCGAACTGCACCTGCCTCGGCGTGGTCGCAAGCGTGGTGATCAATCCGGCCGACGGGCTAAGTGTGCTTCCCGAAAATACGGTCGCATTGGGCGTGCCGAGGTTGGTGCGATTGAAAAGGTTGAACATCTCGGCGCGGAACTGCAAACGAGCGCGCTCGGAAAGAGGCGTGTTCTTGAACAGGGAGAAGTCTACGTCGGCGAGGCCGGGCCCCGTGTAAACTCCGCGGCCCAGATTTCCCCACGTCCCTGCCGCGGGAAGCACGAAGGCGTTGGGGTTGAACCATTGAGCCTGCGAGCCCACAATCACAGGTCCGGTGAAGGACGGGTTCAGGGAAGGACGGTCGGGGTTTCGCGTATTTCCGTCGCCGGAAAGATTCGCGCCTACCACCGGCGTGAACGGGAAGCCGCTCATCAGCGTAGCGATGCCGTTTACTTGCCAGCCGTCCACCAGCTTCCGCTCGAATCCGTGAACCCGCTTGCCAAAAGGGAGCTCGTAGGAGGCGGAAAGGTTCGCCTGACTGGTCACATTAAGAGCGGACAGGCCCCAGTCCCTGCGTGGATCGAAGCGGTCCATCACCATTTGCGACTGATTGTTGGCCTGCGCGCCCGTGAGGCCCGAATTCATGTCCAGATTCTTCGCCCAGGTGTACGCGGCGCGGAATTGCAGGCCGCGGCTCAACCGGCGCGTCCAATCCAGTTGCAGCGCGTTGTAGCTGCTGTTGCCCTCCGTATACCAAAAAAAGCCGGCGGAGAGGTAGGGATTGGGGCGGCCCGCCGCCACCGGAATGTAGAGCGTTCCTTGCGCCGCGGTGGATCGAGCCGCGTTGATTCCCCCCGCCGCGCATCCGGCGGGGTCCTCGCAGATCTGCGGCGGGACGCTATTGGGATCAATGTTCAGCAATCCGTGATAACCGTGCGAGCCCACATACGCGGCGCGGAGGGCCATGTTGGGGCTGAGCTGTTGCTGGACGCTGAAATTCCATTCCGCCACGGCCGGAGTCTGCGCGTCGGGCTTTACGCCAAAGGGCTGATAGATTGTGCAGGGCTGAGCAACTCCGGGCCCGCACGTGGGAGGCACGGGAACGTTCGCCGTGATCGGCAAAAGCGAAGGCAGCGAACCGTTGAAAGCAACGGCTCCGTTATAAGGAGGCAGATCGTTCAGTTGAAAGCTCAGGGCGTCGATCAGCGAATAATAGAGCCCAAATCCCGCCCGCACCGCCGTTTTTCCATTGCCGAGCGGATCCCATGCCAGCGCGGTTCTTGGACCCAACAGGTGAGTCGCGTTGTTGCGCGTAAATGCCGACCGGCCGACTCTGGGGTTCGTCAGCAGCACGCCATCGGCGCCGGTGACGTAGTTGGCGGCGCGGCCGGATTCCTCGTTCCAGCCGGTGGTGAATTCATAACGCAGGCCGGCTTGCAGCGTGAAATTGCGCCGCAACCGGATCGCGTCCTGCACGTACCAGGCGCCGAACAAGCTTCGCCAGCCCAGCTCATTATGATTCGGCACCACGGAGAGTCCGTTATTGACCAAGGTTCCCTGCAGGAACGTGGTCAGGGTGCTGAACGTGGCGATGCCCAGGCGCTTCGATACGATGTCCTCATTGTCTTGCACCCATTGCAGCCACGCGCCCGCGCTGAATTGGTGAATTCCTTTCGTGATCTGCACGTCGTCGGTGTAAGTAAACAGATTGCGGCGGTTCCATGCTCCCGCGTTCGTGCTATCTCCCGCCGATGTGATTCCGCTGTTAATGGCGATATTTCCCGGCAGAGCGCCGCTCACAAACGAAAGGCTGGAAGGAAATTGAGTCACCGTGACAGGGTTGAAATCGAACCCCGCTCGCGAAAATCCCGCCCGAAACGTATTCAGGACATTGGGGGAAAACACATGCGTCTCTTCCACGCTCGCCACCTGTGAGCTAAGCTGAAGCCCCGAGGCGAACAACGGGTCCGGAAGAGGAATCACGCTATAGCCGTTATCCACCGTGTAGGATGCGGAAAGCCGGTCTTGATCGCGAAGATTATAGTCGGCCCGCAGCGTGCCGAAATCTTCGCTCACGGAGTTTTTTGGATTGTAGTAGGCCAGTGCGCTGCCGCTCGGCGCTCCGTTCACGGTGAGCTCCGGGCCATTAGGCTGAGGCCACAACGCCATGAACGGCAACATCGCCGGATTCAGTTTGGGCGCCGGAGCATACGAGTTGGCGGCGGAATTCCACAGGTTCCCTTGCCGCGCTTGCAGATCCGGAACCACGCTCACGCTGCTCACCGCCAGCGACTGGCGGTATCCTTCGTAATTTCCGAAAAGAAAGAAGCGGTCTTTCTTGACTGGTCCTCCCAGCGCGCCGCCGAATTGATTGCGCCGGAAGGGAGGAACGACGCCTTGGTCGAAAATCCCCGGCTCATCCAGCGCGCTGTTACGCAGAAACTCGAAGATCGAGCCATGCAGAGCGTTCGATCCCGATTGCGTAACCACGGCAACTTGCCCTCCGGAGCGTTTGCCGTACTCGGCGCCGTATGTATCGGTGAGCAGATTGAATTCCCGCACGGCGTCGATGCCGAGCATGTAGCCGCTTACGCTCCCCGGCGTATCGGCAAGCTGGCTTGTGCCGGTCCATTCAATGCCGTTAATCAAAAAAAGGTTGTCTTGAGGCCGCCGCCCCTCCACCGAGAACGAATTTCCTTCGCTGGTGGTCGTGTTGGCGGTCTTCATGGAGGTGTAGTTGACGGCGCCGGGATTGAGCGTGATCAGGTTGTCGAAACTGCGGCCATTGAGAGGCAATTCCTTGACCTCGCGCTCGCCCACCACTCCCGCCACCGGCGACGTCGTGGTGTTCACCACGGGCGCCTCTTCCAGCACGGTGATGGCCTGCGCGATTTCGCCCACCTCCAGCCGCAGCTTCACGACTGCGTCCTGGCCCACCTCCAAATTGACGCCCGTCCGCACCGCCGGGCGAAACCCGGTCTTTTCCGCTTTGATCTCTTGCGGTCCGAGCGGCAAAGACAGAATTCGGAAAGCCCCGACTTCGTCCGTGGTGACCGAGCGCGTCGCCCCAGTTTCGAGGTTTTTCACAGTAACGGTGGCGCCGGTGACGCCGGCCCCCGTGGCGTCCTCTACTTGCCCGGAAATCGCGGCCGTGACTTGAGCGAAGACAGGCCCCAAAGCCGCGAAAAATAAGCACACCAGCCTATGCATAATTGGACCCCCCTCGTCCGGATATGCTCCCAGACCGAGGCTTTTTAAGAATACCTCAGGCGCGGCGTGGGGCGCGGGGACTACGCTCGGGCGCGGCATCGGCGGCGTGGTACGAGCTGCGGACAAGCGGCCCGCTTTCCACGTGGCGGAAACCCATTTCATAGCCCCGGCGCTTCAACTCGTCGAACTCCTCGGGCCGGACGAAGCGGATGACCGGAAGATGCTTCATCGTCGGCCGCAGGTATTGGCCCAGCGTCAGAATATCCACTTGCGCCGAGCGAAGATCGCGCATGACTCCGAGCACTTCTTCCATCGTCTCGCCAAGCCCCAACATCAGCCCGCTTTTAGTCGGCATGCCAGGATCGACCTGCTTTACGTACGCCAGCATGTTGAGCGACCGCTCGTAACGCGCGCCCAAGCGAACCTGCCGGTACAACCTCGGCGCCGTTTCGGTGTTGTGATTCAGAATATCCGGACGGGCCTCGAGCACCAGATCCATGGCCGCATGCGAGCCCTGAAAATCCGGCGTCAGGACTTCCACCCCGCAGCCGGGCACGCGCTCGCGAATCGCGCGGATGGTCAGTGCGAATAGCTCCGCCCCGCCGTCCTTGCGGTCGTCGCGATTCACGCTGGTAATCACGGCGAACTTCAGGCCCAGCGCCGCGCAGGCTTCGGCCACCCGCCGCGGCTCGTCATAGTCCACCGGGAGCGGACCGCCCTTCTGCACGGCGCAAAATCCGCAGCGGCGCGTGCAGACGTTGCCCAGAATCATGAACGTCGCCGTACGCCGGTTCCAGCAATCTCCCACATTCGGGCAGGCCGCGCTTTCGCAGACCGTGTGAAGCTGAAGCGACTCCACCAGCCTCTTCAAATCGCGATAGTTTTCCCCAACCGGCGCCGGCGCGCGAAGCCAGCTTGGCTTGGGGACGGGCTGGGGCCGCCCCGCCGGATCGATGGAGACTAAAGACGTTCCCGCAAGCATCTATGCCGAGTGTAGCAACCGGTCCACCCGATTTTCGATAATGCGCGAGGAATCGAAGTTGGAAGCGCGCTCGAAGAAGGCCGGCCACATTTGGAACGCGCGCCGGGGAATGAATCCGATGAGCTCGCCGTCTTCCACCCGCGCTCCCAAGCGCTTGGCTTCGGCCTCGATGCACTCAAGCACCTGATCCAGCGGCGTTTCGGCGAATCGGGTCAAATTCATGGACACTTGCGCGCGCCCCCGGGATTTCAGATATAAGCCGATGGCCTTCACATGGCGAAATCCTCCCGAGGATTCGCGAATCCTCCTGGCGATGGCCTGCGCGGCGGCCAGATCGGACGTATCGAGCAGGACGTTAT
>DATGLY010000093.1:0-16507 GCA_035293905.1 Bryobacteraceae bacterium | reverse complement strand
TGAAGGCGTTAGCTGTCCGCTTTTCGGTTGTCGGCGGCGACGCCCGGGGGGCTGACGGCTATTCCTCTCGCAGAACTTCGAGAGGCTTTTGCCGCAGAATCCGGACGCTGACGAGCCAGCCCGAGGCGTTGGCGAGCAGAGCGGTGAGGGCGATGGCGACGAGGCTAGCCCAAGGATCGAATTGAAACGTGGCGTTCAAGAGGCGCTTCAAAATCAGGCTGGAAAAGGCCGCCGCAAGGAGGGAACCCAAAAATCCGGCGGCCGCGCCCAAAGTTAGAAACTCCACCGAAAAGATCTTGCGCACGCGGCGCCGCGTCGCGCCGAGGGTTTTCAAAATAACGACCTCGCGAACGCGGCGGAAGCGCGTTCCGGCCACGCTGGCGGCCAGGATAATGGCCCCCGCGGCAATGGTGAACGCCGAAAGGAAGCGGATCACCAAGGCGATCTGATCGATCACTTGCTGCGCAATGGCCAGCGCGTCGGCGATATTGACCACCGTGACGGTGGGGAATTTTTCGAATACCGCCCGCTGGAGGGCGTCCACCTGGGAAGCCTGCATCCGCACGCCGCCATAAAACACCACGGGCAAGCCGGCGAGGGCGGAACGGTTGAAGACGAATTCGGCCGAGGGGGTGGCGCGCATGGCCTGGATTTCAAAGATGGCGGCGACGCGAGCGCGAAGGGTCCGGCCGCTGGCAGTGAACTCGAGCCAGGCGCCCGGCGCGATCTGGAGGGCCTTGGCGGCTTCGTCGTCCACCGAGACGACGGGATCTTTCTTGTCTTTAGGCCACCACGCTCCTTGAAGGACGCGCACATCGAGGGGCTGCGAATCTTCCCAGGTCACGGAGCGGGTGTTGACGAAACGGCGGCCGACGCCGCGCAGGTTGCGGCCGGCGATCGGCTCCCCGTCGATGGCGACCAGGCGGGCGGCGACGCTGGGGCCCAGGACGGGCTCGGCGGCGACGCCGGGCTGTCTTTCAATCAAGGCTTTCAGAGGCTCGACTTGGGCCTCGGTGACTCCGATGAGGAAGACATTGGGCATACCCGGCGGCGCGGTGGCGACGATCTCTTTGATCAGAGACTTTTGCACCAGATAGACGCTCAAAGTGAACATCACGCCCAATCCCAGAGCCACCAACACGGCTTGAGCCTGGTTGCCTTGCCGGTAGAGATTCGCCAAGCCTTGCCGCGTGAGCGCCGCGACGCGCCAGGGCGAGCGGCGCAGGAATTGGCGCACCAGCCGCAACAGAACGGAGGCGGCGGCCGCCAGCGCCAGAAGGCTGGCGGTAAGGCCGCCGGCGAAATATCCGCCGACTTTGGGCGAATCGGCGAGCCAAGCGGCAATGGCGCCGATCCCGAACAGAATGGCCAGGCCGGCCATCCAAGCGGAACGGCTCTGGCGGACGCGAACCTTCCAGGGAGGCTTCGCTTCGGGCATTCCGCGGCGCAGAATCAACGCCGGCCGGATTTTCCGGATCGCCAGCAGCGGAGGGAGGGTGAACAACATGGTGGTGAGGATTCCCACGGCGATGCCTTGCGCCGCGGCCGCGAAATGCCAGCCGGCTGGCGCATCGATGGCGAAGAGCTTGTTGACGAGAGAAGGGAAGACCTGCTCCACTCCGCGTCCCACGAGCACGCCGGCGGCGCCGCCAGCCAGGCCGAGCATCAAGGTCTGGAGCGCGTAGATGCGGATAATGTGGCGGGAGGCGGCGCCCAGCGATTTCATCACAGCGATGTGGTCCATCTTCTGTTGAAGGTGGGTATGCATCGCCATGCCGACGCCGATGGCTCCCACGATCAGCGCGATAAGGCTCACCAGGCTGAGGAACATGGTGGCGCGATCCAGCCCATTGGTAATGATGGGGTGCGACTGGCGGAAATCGGCAATCGCCGCTTCCGGCAGAGCGCGCTTGATGGCCCCGCGGACCTGCCCCACGGGAGGAGCGGCGGGGCCGAGCTTGAAAAGATAGCGCTGCGCGGCGCGGCTTCCAAGCTGCATCAACCCGGTGCGCTCGAACGCTTCGCGAGACATCATCGTCCGCAGTCCGATATTGAGACTGCCCGACATGCGATCCGGCTCGGACACCACGGTCGCGGAAACGCGGTAGTTTTGGCCGCCGACCCGGATGGAGTCTCCCAATTTGAGGTTGAGCCGGATCAGGACGTCTTCCCCGGCGACGAGCGTATCGGGCTGGAGGGCCCGCGCCAGCGGCATGGGAGGATTCAACTTGACGGTTCCGTAGTACGGATAGCGCGACGGATCCACCGCTTTGATGGATACGAGCACGGGCGTGGAATCGGGCGCGGGCGAAGAGGCCATCGATACGGTTTCGGTGATCAGCGTTCGATCCACCCCCAGAGCGGCGAGCGAGTCAAGCTGAGCGGTTTGGTTCGCGTCTGGCAGCGCGAATTGGCGGGCCGTTAGATCGGCGGCCATGACCGAGCGGGCTTCGCGCGTGAGCATGGACTCGAAGCTTTGGCTAAAGCCGCGGACGCCGGAAAGCGCGCCCACTCCGGTAGCGACGCCCAGCACGACGAAGAGAAACTTGGCGAGCGAGGATCGCGTTTCGCGCCAGGCGATGCGCGCGGCGGTGCGGAGCGAAAGCCGCCCAGAAGCGGGCCGCCTCGTTTCCTCCCGGAAATAGGCGCCGGCCTTGGTTGCGCCCTGACTGGCGGGAGGGCTCATGCGTGTTGATGGGCGGCCGGCGCGGTCTCGCGCATCTCATCGGCCACAACCCTGCCGTCGCGCAGGGTCACGATGCGGCCGGCTCGCGAGGCGAGCATCGCATCGTGCGTGACCAGAATCAAAGTGGTGTTTTCGCTGCGGTTCAGGGCCAGCAGCAGGTCCAGCACGTGTCGGCCGTTGACGCTGTCTAAGTTGCCCGTCGGCTCGTCCGCCATGAGAATGGGGGGCCGGACCATGAAAGCGCGGGCCAGCGCCACGCGCTGCTGTTCGCCGCCGGAAAGCTGCACGGGGTAGTGGTCGAGGCGATCGCCGAGCCCGACGCTTCCGAGCAGATTTCTGGCGCGGTCCAGGCCTTCGCGCACGCCTCCTCCCAAAAGCTCGAAGGGCAGCAAAACGTTCTCTTCGGCGGTCAGCGTGGGGATGAGCTGATAGCTCTGAAAGACAAAGCCGATTTTGCGCCCGCGCACCAGCGCGAGATCGTCTTCCCCCAGGCCGGTGATGTCGATTCCATCCACAACGATGGTTCCGGATGTGGGGGCGTCGAGGCCGGCTAGCAGGCCGAGCAAAGTGCTCTTGCCGCTGCCGGAGGCGCCCATGATGGCGACGAACTGGCCGGCGGGAATTTCAAGGTCGATGCCGCGAAGAATTTCGATGCGATGAGCTCCGGTATCGATGATTTTCGTGAGATTCCGGGCTACAACGATGGACACGCTTCCATTATGGCAAGGGGTGGCGCGGCAGCCGCCGCAAAACGAGGAAGAGCGCCCGGTTGTTCAGGGCAGGGCGAACACGTTCAACGTATCGGTGGCCATGATCGCAACGTACTCCTTGCCGTTACGGCCCTGATAGATCATGGGATTGGCGTTGCCATTGCGCTCCATTTTGTAAGTCCAGAGCTCCTTGCCGGTCTTGGAGTCGAAGGCGCGGAAACGGGCGTCGTTGGAGGCGCCGATGAAAACCAAGCCGCCGGCCGTGACGGAAGGGCCGGCGCTGCCGGTGTTGCCCGTAAGCTGTTTTCCTTCGGAGAGCCGCTCGGTCAATCCGAGGCGGACTTCCCAGGCGATATCGCCGGTGTTGGCGTTCACGGCGAACAGCCGGCCCCATGGCGGTTTCTGGCAGGGCATGCCCATGGCGCTGAATCCGCTGTAAGGGCCGGGCCCGTTGACGCTGCCGCGATCGTAGGGTTGGGGCGAGCCGTTGCCGCTGCCGTAGTTTCCGCCCTCGACTTTCTTCTCGATCCAGCCGCTGAGAGCGGAGTCGTGCGTTTGGACAAAGACGTAGCCGGTGGTGGGATCGGCCGCGGTTCCGCCCCAGTTGGGTCCTCCGTTTCCGGGAAACTGAAGAGTGCTTTTAGGCGGCGCGCCCGCAGGGTGGAAAAGAAAAGGCGTGAAGGGGCCTGCGTTGTAGAAGCCGCCGGCTTTATCCCACAGTTCCTGGCAAGCCTGGGCGTGCTCGGGCGTGGTGTCGTCGGCGGTGACCATATCTTCCTTCTTGAAGCTGGTGCGCGCTAGCGCCGGAGGCTTCCGCGGGAATGGCTGCGTGGGCGAATACCACTCGCCCGGCGCGTCGCCTTTAGGCACGGGCCGCTCCTCGACCCCGAAAACGGGCTTGCCGTTTGTGCGATCGAGAATGAACATCCAGGCGCTCTTGCCGATGGCGGCGAGCGCGGGGATGGAGCGTCCGTTGCGGCGAATATCGACCAGGCTGGGGCCGGGAGGCAGATCGGTGTCCCACAGGTCATGATGCACGATCTGGAAATGCCATTTGTATTTGCCGGTGTTGGCGTCGACGGCGACGACGGAATTGCCGTAGAGATTGGCGCCGGGCCGGTCCCCGCCCCAGTAATTGCCGGCTGGACTGCCTATGGGCATGTAGAGGATATCCCGCGCTTGATCGACGGTGAAGTACCAACCCCAGGTATTCAGACCCGCGCGCTTCCTCCAACCGTCGTCGAGCCAGGTCTCATGGCCGGGCTCGCCGGGCTGGGGAGTCGTTTTGAAGACCCACAATTTTGCGCCGGTGCGGGCGTCAAAAGCGCGGGTGTCGCCAGGCGGGCCGTCGGTGCTTTCGCCGTTGTTATTCCCCATGACGATGAGATTTTTGTAAATATAAGGAGCGCCTCCCCAATTGATTCCGATTTCGACGGCTCCCTCGTTGCCGAAGCCGGGATCGATCTTGCCAGTGTTGGCGTTGAGGGCCATCAGTTTCGCGCCAACGGTGAAGAGGATTCTTGGCGGATTGGACTGGTCCCCGGGCCAGTAGCCGACGGCGCGATTGCCCACCGCCGCGGGGGCGATGTAGCTCCAGATTTCCTTTCCGGTATCCGCCTCCAGCGCAAACACACGATTGCCGCCGGGCAGATACATCACGCCATTAACCACGATGGGAGTGACTTCGGGAGAAAGACCGTTGGCCGCGCCGCCTTTGCCCTTGCTTTTCGTCCCCTCGGCGGCGGGCGAAGGAGACGGAGCGGGCTTGTAGCTCCAGGCCAGCGCGAGTTTGGAAACGTTCCCGACGTTGATCTGAGTGAGGGGAGAATAACGCGTGCTGGCAAAGTCGCGGCTGTATAGAGGCCAGTCGCCGGGAGCGATAGGAAAGGCTTTGGGTTGCTTGCCTTTATCGGCTTGAGCAAGAAGGGCCGGCAGGGCGAAGACGGCGGACAAGAACGCAATCAACGGCGGCCGCATGGTTCCAAGAGGGCGAAACAGACCATATTACTAAGGACGGCTAGAGAAAGATTTTTCGTTACGGGGCAACAGGCCGGCCTTGGCGCTAGCGCGGCTTGAGGGGCGCGGGCTTGCCGAACTTGGCCTCGTCCACCGGCACGTTTGTCTTTATATCGCTCAGTACGATGGAATCGCGCCCATCGAGCCAGGCGTAGGTGATACGGAAAGGTAACTTGATTCCGTTCACGTCGCGGTAATCGGCAAAATCGATTTGCGTGGGAACGCGGCCGATAGGCGAGTTGCCGTATCGCAGCTCGCGCAACAGCAAGCCCGTCTGGCGGTCGAAGTACAGGGTCACCAACAAGCCCCTCGGTCCGGTTCCCTGAACGACGTTGACGCTGTGACTCTGGCCCAAAGTCACGTCCTGTTGCAGGGAAGACTGGCTGTCGGGCGCGGGGAGATCGGTAATTGTGTTGGGCGGTCCGGATTTCAAATTGGTCAAGATCTGCTTGATCTGCCCGGGAAACGACAGTTGGGCGTCGAACCGGGCGCCGTCCAGATCGCCGCCGCGCAATTGAAATTCTCCCAATACGTTGAGGGGAGTTCTGAGCCAGCCGTCGCGGCCATCGTAGGCCCTGACCTGATCTCCGCGGCCGGTTTCGGCTTTGAACAGGATGATGGTGGCGCGCTTGTCGGGAGCCTCGGCGAGAAGCTCGACATCTCCCCCGCCTCCGAGACCGCCGAAGCCGACGCTGGTTCCTTTGCCGACAATGGTCTTGAGTCCGGCGAGGCGTTGGGCGCCTCCGGACGCCTCAATGTATTTGTCCAGAATCGACTCCGGCGAGGGCATGCCGGGAGGGCTCACAATGACGTCGTCGGAGACGAACGTGGGCATGCCGTAGATGGTTTCCATGAGGGGAGTGGTGAGAGGGCGGTCGCGATTGCGGTGACAGGTCCAACAGGTCACCATCTGGCGGCCGCCGAAGTTGTCTCGATTGATGGCGGCGACCATGTTCACCATTCTGCGCGCGGTTCGTTTCTTAGGGGTATCGGCGGCCCAATCAACGGAGTCGGTGCCGGCGCCGACATGGCAATCGGCGCAATCGAACTGAAGAGCCGCCGTCATGAGTCCCATGGTTTCCAAAAAGTCGTCGACGGGAATGCCCTTCAGCGCCTGGACGTTTTTGAAGACCTGTTCGGCCAAAAGGGGCTTATCCTGCGATGCAGGCTGCGCCAGGAGCGGCCCGGCCAATAGCAGGGCCGTCAGGATTTGCGCACAGGCGAAGGCCGGGGCTTGGGTCGTGAGTCGGTGGACCGTCATATCCGTCTTTATGTCCCTTCCAGAAGTAAACTGTAATCTTAACTCTCTGTAGCCCGGGCCGCGAGCGCCGAGGCGGTTGCGCGCGAGGGGCATTGACACGCATAGCCCTTCCAGGTACTATCAAAATCGCCCGCGGCGAGGTGTACAATGTTGGGGTTCGCGCAAAGGCGCGGAAAGACTTTTTCGATGCAAATCCGTTTTCAGCCGTTCCCGCCCGCGGCAGCGTTGGCCGCCTTGGCTATGGCGGCGTTTCCCGCGCTGGGCCAACAGGCCCAAGCCCCCTATCGCGCGCCGCGCACGGCCGACGGCAAACCGAACCTCAACGGCATCTGGCAGGCGATGAACAACGCCAACTGGGATCTGGAGGGGCATGCCGCCAGGATGCCCGCGAAAGAAGTAGTGGGAATTCTCGGAGCGCAGTTCGCCACGCCGCCCGATGTGGGGGTAGTGGAGGGGGGGACGATTCCGTATCTTCCGGCAGCGCTTCAGAAAAAAAAGGACAATTTCGCCAACCGAGTGAAACTGGATCCGGAAGTGAAGTGTTACATGCCGGGCGTTCCGCGCGCGACTTACATGCCGTATCCATTTCAGATCGTGCAATCGACCCAGAACATCATGATCGTGTACGAATACGCAGGGTCGGTGCGGGTAGTGAACATGGGCGCTCCGACCAAGGCGCCGGCCGATAGCTGGATGGGCTGGTCCAATGGGCACTGGGAGGGCGAGAGCCTGGTGGTGGACGTGACTAGCCAGGTGGAGGATACGTGGTTCGACCGGTCCGGAGATTACCACAGCGACGCGCTTCACGTGGTAGAGCGCTACACGCCTCGCAGCCCGGAAACGATGATGTACGAGGCCACCATCGAGGACCCTAAGGTATTTTCGCGCCCCTGGAAGATCAGCATGCCGCTGTACCGGCATGTGGAAAAAAATGCGCAGTTGATGGAATTCAAATGCGTCGAGTTTGCCGAGGAGGTGCTCTATGGGCGCCTTCGCAAGCCGGGCGTGAAGCCCCCCGAATGACCGATCTAGGAGATTGAAGAATGAGCCATCGAGTAGTCGCCTTCCTGTTCCTGGCCGCTTTTCTGGAAGCCGTTGTGCTTGCGCCCGCGCCTCTGGCTGCTCAGACGGCCAATGCGGTGAAGACCTGGACTCCGCCCAAGACCGCGGATGGAGTTCCGGATTTACAGGGTGTGTATTCCAACGCCACCACGGTGCCCTTCGAGCGCCCCAAGAATCTTGGGTCGAAAGAGTTTTACACTGAGCAGGAGATGGCGGAAAAGATCAAGGCCGACGCGGCCGCCGAGGCGGCCCGGGCCAACCGGGAAGCCGATCCCAATACGGTGCACTACGACCTCAACCAGTTCGGTTTGAACCAGCGGGTGACCGCCGTGACGAACCGGACTTCTCAGGTGATTGGGCCGGAAGGCGCCATTCCTCCGCTGCTGCCGGAAGCGCAGGCGAGGATCGCGGCGAAGAACGCGGCGATGCGCGGGCACAACTTCGACGACGCTCAGCACCGCTCTTTGAGCGAGCGCTGCATTCTATGGCCGAATGAAGGGCCGCCCATGCTTTCTCCCGGCTACAACAGCGATCTCCAGATCGTGCAGGGTCAGGGTTACGTAGCCATCATGCAAGAGATGATCCACGATACTCGCGTGATACCGACGGATGGAAGCGCGCATCTGCCGGATCACATCCGGCTGCTGATGGGCGATTCGCGGGGCCATTGGGAGGGAAATACGCTGGTGATCGACACCACCAATTTCACCGATCGCACGGCTTTTCGCAATTCGAGCGAGAATTTGCACGTGATCGAGCGCTTGACGCGCACTTCCGACAAGACGCTGCTTTATCAGTTCACCGTGGAAGATCCGAAGACCTGGGCCAAGCCGTGGTCGGCCGAAGTCACCTGGCAGAAGATCGACAGTCCGATTTATGAGTACGCCTGCCAGGAAGGCAATTACGGCTTGCCCAACATTTTGAGCGGCCAGCGCGCCGCCGAGAAAGAGCAGGCCAACGCGGGGAAGTAAGGTTACAAGGAGAAGGGATCATGCAAGCCAAGTTTGCCTTGATTGCCGCGGCAGCCACGCTGCTCACGGGCTTGCCGGCGTGGGGGCATCACGCCTTCGCGCAGGAGTTCGACGAGAAGCGTCCGATTAAACTGCAAGGGACCGTGACCAAGTGGGAAGTCATCAACCCCCACTCCTGGATTCATTTGGACGTAAAAGGACCGGACGGTAAAGTCACGAGCTGGATGATCGAGGGCGGCAGCCCGAACGCCCTATTTCGGCAGGGCTTCACCAAAGATTCGCTTCCTATCGGTTCGGAGATCATGGTGGAAGGCTTCCAGGCCAAAGATGGGTCCACGCGGGGCGTGGGCTCCAACGTAACATTTAAGGATGGGCGGAAGCTGTTCCTGTCCAACAACGTGCCGGGGCAGGACGCTCCGGTTTCCGCTCCCGAGAAGTAGAAGGGAAATGCGGGCCAAGCTTGCGTCGATTTTGGCGGGAGCTGGACTCTTGGCGGGGCCCGCGCGGGCCCATCACGCCTTCGCGGCGGAGTTCGACGCCGCCAAACCGGTGAAGCTGTGCGGCAAGGTGACCAAAGTCGAATTGATCAATCCCCACTCGTGGATCCATATGGACGTCGCCGGTCCCGACGGCAAGGTGACTAATTGGATGGTGGAAGGTGGAAGCCCGAATGCGTTAATCCGGCGGGGCTTCACCAAGGACGCTTTGCCAGTGGGAACGGAGATCGTGGCCGACGGCTATCAGGCGAAAGACGGCTCGCCGCGCGCCAACGGCCGCGATATCGCTTTCCCGGACGGCCGCAAGATCTTTGTGGGCGGATCGAACCCGGACGAGCAGCCGAATTCCGCGCCGGGCAAATAGGCGGCAGCAGCCACATCCCTCCAACCAGCATGGTTTCGCCTTTTGCAGTCTTGCGGGAGTGTGGTAGCATAAGGGTGCTTCCATGGGTTTCCTTGAAGCATCCCCCTTTTCACTGGAGTCGAAGACAACCGTCGAATGAGTTTTACCGTTTTCCTGGGCAATTTGCCAACGTGGGTCACCGCGGACGACATCAAGGGCTGGCTGGCAGCCGAAAACCTGGTCGCCGATGCGATTAAAGTGATTCGCAACCCCGAAACGCAGGAGTCGAAGGGCTTCGCATTCATCGACGCTCCCAATACGGAGGAAATGAACGCGATCATCCGCCGCTTCGACCGCGCGCCGCTCGAAGATCGACTGCTGCGCGCCAATCCCGCACAACCGCCAAAATCGAAGGGTCAGGCGCGTCCGGCGCCCGGACATGGTCCGGGTCCCGGCGCGAGCCCGGCCGCGGGCAGTCGCGGCGCCGCCAACCATGGCGAAGCACGGCCGCCGCGTCGCTCTAGGAAGAGCGGCGCAAAACGCGCCGACCAAGGCGGCGCGCAGAGCGCGTTCGCCGAAGAACTCGCGAAAGTCCTCTAGGCAACTTTCATCCTTCCTCGCGCTGGGGTTGCGCGGCGCCGCCCGAGGAGCGCATTCCCCTGCCACCCCGGAAACTGCTATACTCAGTCCCTAATATAAGCCGGAGGCCGGACTCATGACGGACTTGCTCCTCATCCGCGGGCTCTTCATCGCCGTACTTGGGTGCGCCGCGTTCTTTTTGCACCCTCTGGGCCAGCAAGGCCTCGCCGCCGGGGGGATTGGCGTTTTGGCCGGCATCGGCGTGGTGATCTTCGAGGTTCGCATTCAGAAAGTCAGCCTGAAGCGCTTGATAGGCGCGGCTTTTGGCAGCGTATTGGGGATCCTCGGGGCGTACTTAATTTCCCTGGTCCTGGGCCGGTTGCCGGTTCATTCAAGCACGATCGGATTTCTCCAGGTCGCTTTGCTTGCCTGGATGACGTACTGCGGCCTGGTAATCGGCGCCGCCAAAGGCGACCTGCTGAATCTGGCCGCGCTGGGAGGATTATTTGGGGGGGAGAAGGCCGCCGTGACGGCTTTCAAAATTCTGGATACCAGCGTCATCATCGATGGCCGCATCGTCGACGTCGCCGAGACGGGATTCATCGACGGAGTCATCGTGATTCCGCAATTCGTGCTGCGCGAGCTTCAACTGGTGGCGGACTCCTCGGACTCCATGAAGCGCAACCGCGGCCGGCGCGGCCTGGATATCTTGCAGCGTCTCCAGAAGATGCCGGAACTGAGCGTGCAGATCATCGAGGACGACTTTCCGCAGGTCCGCGAAGTGGATATGAAGCTGATCGAGCTAGCCAAAGTCTACGGGTGCAAGATCGTCACGAACGATTTCAATCTCAACAAAGTGGCCCAGCTTCATAAAGTGGAAGTGCTCAACATAAACGAACTGGCGAATGCCTTGAAGCCGGTGGTTTTGCCTGGCGAGACCATGCGGGTGTTCATTCTGAAGGAGGGGAAAGAATACAATCAGGGCGTGGCGTATCTGGACGATGGAACGATGGTGGTTGTGGACAACGCGCGGCGGATGATTTCAAAGACCATCGACGTGGCGGTGACCAGCGTCTTACAGACCACGGCGGGCAAGATGATTTTCGGCCGGTTCGACGAGCGCACGCACACGGTGCACGAAAAAGCCCGCGAGGCGGCGGTGCAGGCTACCAGCTCGACTTCGTAGTCCGGAGTTGGGAGAAACCGCGCGGACGCGCGCTCATTCCACCGTCACGCTCTTGGCCAAATTCCGGGGCTGATCCACGTCACAGCCGCGCCGGACGGCGATATGATACGCGAGCAACTGAAGGGGCACAACCTCCAGAATCGGCAGCAACAGGTCGTGAGTGGTTCCGATGCGAATGACATGGTCGGCCATCTTGGAAACTTCTTCGTCGTCCTCGCACGCAATCGCGACGACAACGCCCTCGCGCGCCTTGACTTCCTGAATGTTCGATAGAGTCTTTTCGTAGATGGTCTTGCTAAGTTCGTCGGAGGGGTCTCGCGTGGCCAGCACCACGGTCGGCAGGTTTTCGTCGATCAAGGCGTTGGGGCCATGTTTCATTTCGCCCGCCGGATAACCTTCGGCGTGGATGTAGGAGATTTCCTTCAGCTTCAAGGCGCCTTCCAGCGCAATGGGGAAGTGGATGCCGCGGCCGAGATAGAGGAAATCGGAAGCTTTGTGAAGCGTTTTCGCCAGCTCTTCATAGACGGCGTCGCGGCGCAGAATATCCTCGAGCTGGCTGGGCACGTGCAGCAGCCTTTCGACCAGTTTGAGGGAAGTCTCCTGGCTCACCGCCTCGCGCACCTGGGCCAGATAAAGAGCCACCAAGAATAAGGCGGTCAACTGTCCCGTGAAAGCTTTGGTGGAAGCGACTCCGATTTCGGGGCCGGCGTGGGTGATGAGGGTGCCGGCGGCCTCGCGCGTGATCATGGATCCGACCACGTTGCAAATCGCCAGCGTTTTGGAGCCCTTCTGCTTGGCCTCGCGTTGGGCCGCCAGCGTATCGGCAGTCTCGCCAGATTGGGAAATGACGATGGTGAGCGTGTCGCGGCCGACGAGCGGATCGCGATACCGGAACTCGCTGCCATAATCCACTTCCACGGGAATCCGCGCGAGCCTCTCGATCATGAACTTTCCGGCCACCGCCGCGTGCCAGCTTGTGCCGCAGGCGACGATGCGCACCTGTCTGAACTCCTTGAATTCGCGAGGGCTGATGTCCATCTCGTCCAGGAAGATGCGCCCGGACTCCTGGCCCACGCGCCCCAAGGTGGTGTCCCGGACGGCCCGCGGCTGCTCGTAGATCTCCTTGAGCATGAAGTGCTTGTAGCCGCCCTTTTCGGCCATGATGGGGTCCCAAAGGATGTGGGATACCTGGCGCTTGACGGGGCGGCCGCTAAAATCCGTAAGATGCACGCCGTCCTTGGTCAGCACGGCCATATCGCCGTCGGCAAGGAAAAACATATCGCGCGTATGGCTGAGGATGGCGGGGACGTCGGAAGCCACAAAATATTCGCCGTTGCCCAGCCCCACGACTACGGGCGGGCCGGACCGCGCGGCGACGATCTTGTTGGGATCTTTCCGGGAAATTACGCTGAGGGCGAAGACGCCCGTAAGTTGGCGGACCGCGTCGCGGACGGCGTTTTCGAGGTTGCCATCGTAATGCTTTTCCACCAGGTGCGCGATGACCTCGGTGTCCGTCTCCGTCAAGAAATTGTGGCCCTCTTCGAGCAACTGATGTTTCAGCGCCAGATAATTTTCGACAATGCCGTTGTGCACCACGACAATGTCGCCATGGCAGTCCTTGTGGGGATGCGCGTTTTCCTCCGTGGGCCGGCCATGCGTAGCCCATCGGGTATGGCCGATTCCGTACGGACCGTTCACCGGGTTGAGCTTGAGGGCGTCTTCCAAATTGCGCAGCTTGCCCTGGGCCCGGCGCACGCCCAACCCATTGTTGTGTTCCAGCACGGCCAGTCCCGCGGAGTCATAACCGCGGTATTCCAGCCGTTTAAGGCCGTCCAGGATGATCGGCACGGCCGGCCGAGGTCCAATGTATCCGACAATTCCGCACATTAGTCAATCCATTCCACCTGAAAATCTTCCATCACCGGGTTTGCCAGCACGTCGCGGGCAATCTGCTCGATCTCCTGCACGGCGCGTTCCTTTTCCGCGTCCGGAGCCAGCTCGATTTCGAAGAATTTTCCCTGGCGCACACCCGTTACGATCTTGTGCCCGAGACCGTTCAGGGCATGTTGAATGGTCTGACCTTGGGGGTCGAGCACGGTCGGCTTAAACGACACGTACACGCGCGCTTTCACTTCCCTATTGTAACGTTTGGGAGATACGGAAAATCGCCGTTTGAGCCGAACAGCTTAACCAGTCATCGCGGCGGCGTTTTGCAAAGGCGAGTTGGTGGCAGAAAAGCGCAGTTACGCGAGCTTTTCCGCGAAGCCGCCGTTGTTGGCCAACGCCTGTACTTGGGCCAAGTCGGCGCCAGACGCCAACTCGGCCTCCTGGCCGCCGGAGGAATAAAATTGGCGATTGCGCCAGACCAGCCGGACATTCGAGAAGCGGACGCGGCCGCTGCCCCGCGATCCGCCGCCGCCCAGCGCGTCGTCTTCCAGCAGCCGGAGACCTTCCAGCAGCCTCGGCGGCAGCGCCTTATCTTCCTCGCACAGCACATCCAGCACCATGCGCACGCGGAAGCGGGCCCGCGCGGGCACGCGCTCCAGAGTTCGCGGATTGGATTGCGAGGTGATGCGGTCGATGGCGTTTTCGCTTTTGACTTCGGTGATTTCATCGTCGAGGTTTTCGCGCATCTGAGGCGTAATGCTGTCGGGATCGAGCGGGGCGTCATAGACGGTGAGCCGCGCCGGGCTCGCCGCGGCGGATTCCAGCGCCTCGCCTTCCACCCGCTCCATCCGGCCGGGATTGCGGCCGAACAGCAGGCAGATTTCGTCGTCCGGGCGGTCGCTCTGATGGATGCGGACCTCCTGGCCTCTGCGCTTGGACAGATACACTAGCTCGGAGGGCGATGTCAGCCCCATGGCGTTCTCTAGCAGCGAGCGGAGCTTTCCCCGCAGCGAGCTGCCGGGGATATAGGGAAGTCCGAAGGCGTCCTTCACAACGGGATTATCCGCGCCGCCGATTTCGAGCGATCCCTTGCCGGCTCCGATGTGCAGGCCGGTTTCGCAGTGCAGATCGGCGGTGAGAATCAATTTTCCCACCAGCTTCAGTTGGGTCTGAGCCGTATGTGCAGTCATAAGCTATTCGTTGTAAGCCACGATGGCTTCGAAAAGGTCCTTGAAACGCTCGTAACCGCGGGCGTCGTTTTTGCGGGTGACCTGGAGGAGCAGGCGCTCCAGGGCATCCAAGCTGCGCAAGGAATGCCGCGCGATGGTGTAGGCCAGCCGCGCCCGCAGCATTACGAACTGGTGCTGGCGCTCATTCTCGGGCGCCCTCACGGCGCGGCGGACTGCGTTGTAGAGTCGCCGGAGCTGGCTCTTGGTGCCGCTGTCCATATCCCGCATGCGCGCGACAATGGCGTGGGCCTGATTATCCAGGTATAAGCTGTCGGAAATCAGCTTTTCGATTTCGATCTCGGGAGGACCTTCAAAGGGACGTCCCCCTCCGGGGCGGCCGCCTTCGCGCCGGTCTCCTCTGCGTTCCTCGGAGCGGCGATCGTCCGGACGGCGTTCTTCGCCCCGGCCGCGCTCCGCCGGGCGGGCGCCGCCCGCCTGGGGCCCCCTGGGCGGGCGATCGTCGCGGCGCGGCCGCTCCTCTCTTTTGCCGGGCTCTCCGGCCGGTTTCGGTGGCTCCTGCCGGGCAGGCTCTGCCGCGGGCGCGGCTTCCGCCGCCGCGGGCGGCGCTTCAGTCTGGACTTCTTCTTCCATATTCCGTTTTCGGACTTCTGTCTTCCGACCCCTTGATGGCTAGCTTTCCGCCGCCAATCTCGCCCATTCTAACGCTACGCGGCCCGCGGGACGCAACTTCACGGTAACGGCGCTGCGTCCGATCAAATCGGCGATCAACGCATTCCGCGCTTTTTGAAAATCGCCGCGAGGATTGGCCGAAGGCCGCGCCGCGGCCAAAATCCGGCGGATGCGGCGATGGTAGCGCCAGGGACGTTCGCCGCCGGCGCGGCGGGCTTGCTTGCGCGACAGGCGCGCTTGCGTCTCGCGATAGATGCCGCAGAGATCGCGCAAATACTGCGGCGAGCAGTGGAACTCGGCGATCATGCGGATCAGCGAGTCCCGCAAAGCGCTGGCTTCGGCGAATTGCTTCCATTCCAGCGTCCGGCCCAGCAGCCAGATGCAGTCCTTGTCGGCCGACTTGGCCGATTCCAGCCGCCGGCCCGCTTCTTCGAACACGGCTCCGAGCGAGGCGTCGACGGCGGGCGCCAACGCCAGCGCCATGCTGATGGTCTTACCCTCGGCTCCTGGAAACTCTTGCAGGTTTTGCCCGGCGAAGCGGTGGAACAATCTCTCCATTTCGCCGGCCAGGCCTAGCAGGGCGTCCCAGGCGCCGTAAACCGCGAAATCGTCGCCGCCGGAGTAAATGACGGTGACCTTGCGCCAGAATTCCGGCATCGAGCAGATCACTTCCATTTCGCCCGCGAAGAACTGCTTGTACATCACCGAGAGTTGGATGTGCTCCTCGATGGTCTGCGCGCGCCGAATGCGGATTCCGATATTGTCCACGTCGCCGCGCAAAACGCCCCAGGTTTGAAGGCCGGAGGCGCGGGCGGCCAGCTCGGCGGTCGAGGCGGGACGAAATCCGTCGTCGCTCAGCGCCGCGTGGCGCGCCAGCGGAAGCGCTTCCGGCGTGGCGGTAAGCGGAAAAAGGTGCTTGCCTTCGCCGACCGGCACGCGGCCCGGATGTTGGGGAGACCACCCGGCCGCTTCGGCATCGCGGAGCCGCCGGGCCAGATCGGCGAAATACTCGTGGAAAGGCCCGGACTCGGTCTCGGCGCCCTGCACAGGGGCGTCCGCCGGCATGGCCGCCAGCGGCGCGCCGCGCCGTTGATCCATGGTTTCCTGGAGCCTGCGGCGAACGTCGCTCCAATCTCCCAGATTCTCGGTGATGCTCCAGAGCAGCTTCAAGGTCCCTCCGCTCATCTCGGCGATTTCCTTTGCGGAGGCTTCCAAAAACGCTTCGGCGGCGGAGCGGGCCTCTTCAGGCAGCAGCAGCAAGAACTGCCCTCCGCCGCTCGATCCCAACAGAATTTTCGCCAAACCCAACTCGCCGAGCAAGGCGCGCGGCAAAACTTCGCTCAGCAGGCTGATCCAATGGGACCGCCCAAGAAACACTTGGTCGGCATCGCCGCCGGCCGGCGCCAGAAGGAATTCGTCTATGCCGAGCAGCTTGCCTTCGAGAAAAATT
>DATGLY010000092.1:0-2115 GCA_035293905.1 Bryobacteraceae bacterium | reverse complement strand
ACGATCCCGACCTGAACCTGCTTTATTGGGGAACCGGGAATCCGACTCCGGTGCTGAACGGGAAGGTGCGGCCGGGCGACAACCTGTACACCTGCAGCATCGTGGCGCTGAACCCCGAAACTGGAAAGCTGGTCTGGCATTTCCAGGCCTCTCCGCACGATACGCATGACTGGGATGCCGTGGAGACGCCGGTTCTGGTGGACGCGGATTTCCACGGCGCGCCGCGCAAGATGCTGATGCAGACTTCGCGCAACGGCTATTTCTTCGTCCTGGACCGGACGAACGGCAAGAGCCTGCTGACGGTTCCTTTCGGGCCGGTGAACTGGTCGAAGGGCGTGGATGAAGACGGACGGCCGATTCCGAATCAGGAAAAAGAGCCAGCTGCCGATGGACGCCTGATCGCGCCCGATGAAGGCGGGATGACGAACTATCGTTCGCCCAGCTTCGACCAAAAAACCGGGTTGTTCATCGTGGATGCTCATCCGAGCTACGGAATCTATTTCTTCAAGCCGGAGGATGGCGCTTTCGGTTGGGCCGGCGCGGACTACGGCGTATGGGGCAAGGGAGTGCTCGAAGCGATCGATTACCAGACGGGTAAGATTCGCTGGAGCCACGAGCTCGGTCCGAACGGTTCGGGCGCCGGGGTGCTGACCACCGATTCCGGACTCACGTTCAGCGGCGACGCCATGGGGAATGTGATTGCCTTCCGGACAAGCGACGGCTCGACCCTTTGGCATGCGGGCGAGGGCGCGGGCATGCAGAGTTCACCGATCAGTTATGAGATGGACGGGCGCCAGTACATCGTGACCAGCGCCGGCGGCGTGATGTTTGCGTGGGCGCTGCCGGATTCGATGGTCGAAGGCAAATAGCTACTGGCTTTTGCCGCGTTTGATTTCGTGATCGCGGCCGCCCTCGGCCTCTGCTTTCTCGATCTCCGAATTCATTTCGCCGCCGATCAGAACAGCGGCCCCGGTTACATAGAGCCACATCAGCAGCGATACGGTGGGAGCGATTCGTCCATAGATCCGGGGATAGGAGCCGAAGTGGTCTGTCCAGAACCGGAAGACGAGAGTCGCTCCCACCCAGATCACGGCGGCTGAGGCGGCCCCGGGCGTGCTCCAGCGCCACTGCCGGTTTTCAAGATTCGGAGCGATGCGGAAGAAGACGCTGAAGCAAATCAGCAGAGCCGCGGTTACGATCGCCCAGCGTGCGACCGCGGCCGGTATCGCGTAGCCTGCGCCGTCGAGCCATCCGCCGCCGTAGTGGCCGGCGGTCAGAGCGAGGAAAGTCAAAACAGCGATCGTGGCCGTAAGCCCAAGCGCGATGAGGGTTACCCGGATGGCCGAGCGGCATTCTTCGACTTCGTAGGCTACGTTGAGGCCGTCAATCACAGCCCAGGCGCCGTTTACGCAGGCCCAGAGAGCGCTGGCGACCGCGATCCATATCCCGCCGGGCTCGAGAGCGCTCGCGTGCAGATCGGCAACGGCTTCCGTGATCAGGAGGGATACACGCTGTGGAAGAAGATGGCGTACTGCATCGACAAGCGCGTTGCGCAGCGACGATTCCGATGCAGAACCCGGGCCTGAAACGAGAAACAGCAGGAGCAGCGACGGAAAAAGAGCCAGCAGGTGATAGAAAGCCAGCCGGGCGGCCTGGCCGAAGACGTTATCTTCCCAGCTTTCCCGGGCGGTGCGAGCGATGAGAACGCGCCAGGATAGTCCGCCGCGGCTCCAGAGGCCGTTCATTCACGCTTCGGCGCCCCCCAGGCCCGAGCGGATGGGATTCCGGTCGCCGATATGGGTGCCGCGGATGACCTTGTCGAGCTCGAGAAACTCCTGGATATCGGGATCTTCGGATTCGTAAAGCTCTTTGGGCGGACCGAAGAAGGCCACGTGGCCTTTGCTCAGAAACACGACCGCGTCGGCAACGTTGTTCATCAGATCGAGATCGTGAGTGACGACGACGCTGGTCAGGTGGTGCTCGCGTTTGAGGCGGAGCATGAGCTGGGTGAGGTGGTCGCTCATGATCGGGTCAACCATCGTTGTGGGCTCGTCGTACAGAAGGCACTGGGGTTCTGCCGCGAGGGCGCGGGCAATGGCGACCGCGCGCTTGTAG
>DATGLY010000091.1:0-22273 GCA_035293905.1 Bryobacteraceae bacterium | reverse complement strand
AAGCTGATATAGAGTACGCACCGCGTCCTGGCCCATGGCAGGCGTCCAGGCCGCCGCCACTGGCGGCGGGGTTGCTGCTCACCACCTCTGCGCAGGCTCCGGGCTTTGGTTCACTGGCTCCGCCCCAGCCCGCCAAAAACGGCTCCGTTCCTCGCCGCCCCTAACAGCCCCTTTTTCAGCGTGACCCAGGCGGTCACGCTCGGCTTGGGTCATCAGTAGTGTCGGTCCTTCCTGCATCCCCACATCGTGAGGTTGTCAAGGGGACATTTCTACTTTGCCCAAAGGGGACGTTATCACTTTGCTGCCACAGCTGTTCTGTCCGGCCCGATGCTACGCTCAAAGCAAACGCATGCGTCGAGAACCCGATCATTTCGGCGAGAGCGAACTGGACCTTCTCTATATCGCCAAAAGGTTGCGGGAAGCGCTTCGCCTGGAAAAGCTTCTTACGGAGGCGGGATTAGATTATCTGGTCGAGCCGGATCGGTACCGGGGCGGCGTAATGTTCCAAGCCGAGCGAATTGGCGCGTTTTTTTACGTTCTGCCCGCGGATGCGGAGGCGGCGCGGCATGCGATGGAACGCGGAGGCTTCCGGCCATACACAGCGCAGGATTGATCTACACAAGGGCAAGCCAAAGTTATAAAATAGTCCCCGATAACGTTAGGAGAGTCACATGCACATTCATCGGCGTTCTTTTCTCGGCAGCGCAGCGCTCATGGCGACTCAATCCGCCGCGATTCTCGTAAAGGCCAAGGCGGCCGATATAAGGGGGGCGTCCTCGGGTCCGGTGGTGGAAACTACATCCGGAAAGATTCGTGGCGCGGTCTTAAACAAAGTGAACGCCTTCAAGGGCATCTCCTATGGCGAGGCCACCGACGTGTCGGGCCGCTTCATGGCGCCGGCGAAACCGAAACCCTGGAGCGGAGTGAAAGACGCGCTTGAGTGGGGCCCGGAAGCGCCGCAAGGCCCGCATACGGAAATTCCGGAGGTCGCGGCGACCATCCCCAGGCAGGGCCACAGCGAAGATTGCCTGCATCTGAATGTCTGGACCAACAGCGTTGGCCGGGGCGGGAAGCGTCCGGTGATGCTTTGGCTGCATGGCGGCGGCTTCACCAGCGGATCGGGCAGCTATTCAATCTATGACGGGGCCAACATGGCGCGCAAGCACGACGTGGTGACCGTCACAGTGAATCACCGTCTGAATTCATTCGGCTTTCTTTATTTGCCCGAGATCGGAGCAAGCAACGCAGGCATGCTGGATATCGTGGCCGCGCTTCAATGGGTGCGCGATAACATTGCGAACTTTGGCGGCGATCCGAATAATGTGACCATTTTCGGGCAATCCGGCGGCGCGGGCAAAGTGAGCACGCTGCTGGCGATGCCTTCGGCTAAGGGATTGTTTCATCGCGCCATCATTCAGAGCGGAGCGAATCTGCTAGGCGTTTCCACCGCTGACGCCGAGAAAACCGCGCAGACGCTCATGAGCAAGCTGAACGTGAAGACCGCCGCCCAGCTTCAAAAGGTCCCGATGGATCAGCTTGTGGAAGCGACGCTGTCAACGCCCGGACTCCGGCTCGCTCCGGTTCTGGACGGAAAGACCCTTCCGGAAGGGCCGTTTACTCCTGCCGCGCCGGCCATGTCAGCCGAAATTCCCGTGTTGATTGGCTCGACGGAGTTCGAAGTGAACTTCTTCCCCAATACCAATTTCAATCCCATTGACGATGCAGCCCTGCACGCCGCGGTTAAGCAAGCGACGCGGGCTAGCGATGCGGACGTGGACAAGCTCATCGCGGTATACAAAAGGGGCCGGCCCGGCTACAGCAACGTCGAGCTTGAGCAGGTGATCGCCTCGGATAACTTCCGGGCGGGCGTAATCACGGAGGCGGAGCGCAAGTCCGCGCAGAAAGCTCCCGTGTATATGTACTACTTCACCTGGCGCTCGCCGGTGCGTGAGGGCAAGCTGAAGGCGTTCCACACGCTGGAGATTCCATTCGTGCTCGAAAACGTGGATGAAGGGAAGTCGATGACCGGAGTTGGCCAAGACCGCTACGCGCTTCAGGAAAAGATGAGCGGCGCGTGGGCGGCCTTCGCCCGCAGCGGCAATCCGAATCATAAGACTTTGCCGCACTGGCCCGCGTTCAATACCGACACGCGCGCGACCATGATTTTTAACAACGAATGCAAGGTCGCCAACGATCCTTATGGCGCCGAACGGTCGGCGTTGGTGGCCCTCCGCGGCGCGCGCGCGTAACCGATCGCCGCCGTCGGGGCTCGCGGATTTGGCTGGACGCTTGCTGCCAACACAGGCGGAGGCGCTCATGCTGCTCTGGGCGAAGTTTCTCATTTTGGCGTTGTCCCTGTTGCTGATTGGATCGCATCCATCGGCCTCGCAGATCGCGAGAGGATCGCTCGATGGCACGATTACGAACGCCTCCGGACCCGTCGCTAAGGCGGCCGTCGAAATTCGTAATGTCATCACCGGTCTGTTCCTTCACACCGAGTCCGATGCGAAAGGCAATTACAAATTCGAGAGCCTTCGCGCCGGGCGCTATTCACTCTGGGTGCACGCGCCGGGTAACGATTCGATCTGGATACCCGATGTGTTCGTCGAAAACGGTCACATCACCCATTACTCCGTCAAGCTGGGCAGCGCCCACGAGCCCGCCAGCTGACCCCGCGAGGCCATGGTCTCCGGCGAAGGCCGGCCCTTGTTCACATGACGCCGTCTTTATGACGCCATGATGCAACAGTGCGCGAGATGGCCCCTTGATCTATACTCCGTTAGTTTCTCGGAAAAATGTAAGAGTTTCTCAGGAAATGGGAGAGATAATCTGCTCTACCCTTCGGCTCCTTGCTTTCGCCGTTATTGGCATCGGCCCGTGTGTGCACGCTCAGCAGCCGACTGGGGTCTCCCTAACCCACCCACCGCTCGCCCGCGGTGGCAGCTACGACAGCTACTATTCGCCGCAAAACTGTGATGCAACGGATGCAGAGGTAGCTGGTACTTCAGTGTGCCAACGACAACTGACTATCTCTCGTTCACCGGGTACCACACCGAATACATCGACTACTATACGTACCAATTCGATCCCGGCTGCTTTGGCGACTGTTACGACTACTGAGACGGCTACGGGCTGGGCTACCTGGGGATTGGTGGCCAAACCTATGGCACCGGCACCTGCTGGTACCTTCCGGGATATCCAGTGAGCTATGCGGAGAGCGTTTATAATGGCAGCACCACTGATGGAGGCGGCGGGCACTACGGCATCTTCTGCGCTCGGGCTAAGGACCGCGTGTGTGCACTGAATATGAGCATGCTCGAAGTTAACGTGACCGACGCTCAAGGGAAACCCGCCAACGTGTGTTGAAGTTCGACCGCTGTGGAGACTGCCCGCCTCTCCTGCCGCGGTCCGAACCAGGCCGTTGAGACGGAGCCCAATTTTACGTAGCGCCCGTTCGTGTCAGCGGGGCGCAATTGGCTCCGGCACAGCCGACCCGTCTGCTCTCGGATCGGATGCCGCATAATTAACTCCGGTCTTGGAATCGCGCAAAATCGCCTGGCCACGCCCCATCTCCTGGGTGTATTCGCGCCGCACAGCCGGCTTGTGCCCTAGCTTCGAGAGCTGCGCGATGACAGATGCCGGGACGCGCCGCTCGATCGACAATTCGCATCCCGCGGAGGTGCTCTTGAAGAAGCGCGGCGCTTCAAGCGCTTGTTGAATATTCATCCGGTAATCGACTAGATTTGAAACGAATTGTGCGTGCGCTAAAGGCTGGTTCGCGCCGCCCATAATTCCAAAGCCGATGTGCAGGTCGCCGCGCTCCATGAACGCCGGAATGATCGTGTGGAATGGACGCTTTCCGCCCGCAAGCACATTGGGGCTGGTCCGATCGAGCGTGAAAGCCGCGCCGCGGTTTTGCAGCTCAAACCCCATCCCTTTCACCGCGACGCCTGAGCCGAACTGACTATAGATGCTCTGAATCCAGCTTGCGATGTTGCCTTCGCGGTCCACCACGGTCAGATAGGTCGTGTCGCTGCCAATGGCATCGCCCGCGGCGACCGCGCAATTGGCTTTGTTCGGATCGATTAAGGCTGCCCGTTTGCGGGCGTAGTCTTTGGAAAGCAGCGCCGCCACCGGCACGTAGTGCGAGCGGGGGTCGGCGTTGTAGCGGTGCAAATCCGAATAGGCCAGCTTCATCGCTTCGATGCGCTTGTGCAGCTCCGCGGCGGTGAACGGCCCTTTGGGATCCGCGGGCGACGCCTCCATGATGTTCAGCATCTCGAGCGCGGCCATACCCTGCCCGTTGGGCGGCAGCTCGTAGACTCGCCAGCCGCGATAATCGATGAAAATCGGCTGAACCCATTCCGGCGAAAATGCAGCCAGATCTTCGGCGGTCATCGTTCCGCCTAGGCTTTGGGACGTCGCCAGAATCGCCGCGGCGATCTTGCCTTTGTAAACCGCGTCCGGACCCTCCGAAGCAATCAGCCGATAAGCTCGCGCCAGATCCGGATTGCGGAAGATCTCGCCGATGGCTGGCGGCTTGCCTGCCGGCAAAAACAGCCGCTTGGATTCCCCGGTTGTCGCGAGTCTGTCGGTAAACCATTGTTCGCGGATGGCTTCCGGCAGAGGGAAGCCTTGGTCGGCATAGGCGATCGCGGAGGCAAACAAATCCCTCCACGGCAGCTTGCCGTAGCGTTCGTGCATCGCGGCCCAGCCCCTCACCGCTCCGGGAACCGTGACGCTATGAATGCCGCTGGCCGGCATTGTTTTGACGCCTTTGGAGGAGAGGAATTGCGGCGTCAGAGCTCGCGGCGCAGGCCCGGAGGAATTCAGCCCGGTTAGCTTTCCCGTCTTCGCGTCCCAATAGAGCACGAAGAGATCGCCGCCTGGACCGTCCATCATGGGCTCCAGGACGCTCAGCACGGCATTGGCGGCGATGGCCGCGTCCACCGCTGATCCGCCCGCCGCCAGAATCTGCGCTCCCGCCTGCGACGCCAGCGTCTGGCTCGTGGCGACGATGCCCTGCTGCGCGATGACCATGGAGCGGCCGTAGTTCCGCCCTACAAGAGGTTGTGCGACGACCGGCGCGGCGCCCATGACAAACAGAATAGCCGCAAGAGTTGACCCTTTCAGCACGCCGCTAGCTTATCCCATTAATCTAAAAACGGAAAGCTGATAGCGGATGGCTCTTATCTTAGGCATCGAAAGCTCCTGCGATGAAACGGCGGCGGCGGTAGTGGAAGACGGATCGCGCATTCTCTCTTCCGTCGTCAGTTCGCAGATGGCGACTCACTCGCGTTACGGAGGCGTGGTGCCGGAGCTGGCTTCGCGGGAGCATTTGCGCGCGATTGTGCCGGTGGTGCGCCTCGCGCTAGAACAGGCATGTGCAGATTTCGGCGATCTGGCGGCCGTCGCGGTCACGCAAGGCCCCGGATTAGTCGGTTCGCTTCTGGTCGGGATCACTTACGCGAAGGCGCTGGCGATGGCGCACGGACTGCCATTAATCGCCGTAAACCACATCGAGGGCCATATTCACGCCGTCGCCAGTCAGAATCCGATCCAATTTCCGGCCCTGGCGCTGGTGGTGAGCGGCGGTCATACTCACCTCTACGAGGTGCGCGAGGGGTTTGTTTACCGCCTGCTCGGCAAGACTCGAGATGATGCGGCGGGTGAGGCTTTCGACAAGGTGGCCAAACTTCTCGGCTTCGGTTATCCGGGCGGACCCGTCATCGACATGCTGGCGCCTTACGGCAACCCCGAAGCCGTCCGCTTCACGCTGGCGAAGATGAAAGGCAATCCGCGGGACTTCAGCTTCAGCGGCATTAAGACCGCCGTGCTGCGCTGGTTCCAATCATGCGATATGGCGGCGGAGGTCGCCGCGCGCCGCGAGCTGCTCGCATCGAACCCCAAGCCTGCGCTGGAGCAGTGGCTGAAGGTGACTTCGCAGGCTACCCTGGATTTGCTCGCTTCGTTCCAACACACCGTGATCGAAGAATTGTTTCGCCGAGCCGCGAGCTGCGCGGAAGATATCGATGCGCGCAGCCTCATTTTTTCAGGCGGCGTGGCTTGCAACGCCGGTCTGCGCCGGGCCGTGGAAGCCAGCCGGCTTCCCCACCCCGTGTTTTTTCCCGCGCCAGGCCTGGCCACAGACAACGCCGCGATGATCGCGGCCGCTGCTTTTGTGAAGCTCGGCCGCGGCGAGTTCTCCGGCTGGGACTTGAAGGCCGACGCGAGCC
Source organism: Bryobacteraceae bacterium (assembly GCA_035293905.1). Lineage (GTDB taxonomy): Bacteria > Acidobacteriota > Terriglobia > Bryobacterales > Bryobacteraceae > Palsa-187. The sequence goes on along the minus strand of DATGLY010000091.1, from coordinate 16,037 downwards.
TCGCGCTGACGTGACCGGCTCATGTATACTAGCTTGGCCATGCGCTTACAATTCCTTCTCGCCGCTACTTTTGCTCTCGCCATGGGCGCCGCGGCCCCGGCGGCGCAAAATGATCCTCTCGTTGCGAAGCTGGATTCCGGAATGGTTTCCGGAACGCTCGGCGCCGCAGACGTGCGCATCTACAAAGGCATCCCGTTCGCCGCTCCACCGGTTGGCGATCTACGCTGGCGCGCTCCCAAACCAGTAGCTCACTGGGAAGGCGTGCGGCAGGCCGATAAATTCGGCCCCACATGCATGCAAGGCAACGGAAACGCGTCGAGCGAGGACTGCCTCTATCTCAACGTTTGGACGGGCGCGAAATCGGCTTCCGAAAAGCGTCCAGTAATGGTGTGGATCTACGGCGGCGGCTATTATACCGGCTCGGGCTCGCAAGCCATGTACGATGGCGAGGCGCTGGCCAAGAAGGGCGCGGTTATCGTGACATTTAACTACCGCCTGGGCTTGTTCGGTTTTTTTGCTTATCCGGAACTGACGAAAGAGTCCGACCGCCGGGGCGCGGCGAATTTTGGGCTAATGGACGCCATCGCGGCTCTTCAATGGGTGCAGAGGAATATCTCGCAATTCGGCGGCGATCCGAAGCGAGTCACCATCTTTGGCGAATCTGCGGGAGCGGGCATGGTCGCCAACCTGATGACCGCGCCGCAAGCAAAAGGGCTTTTCCATCGCGCCATCGGCGAGAGCAGCGCCTGGGCCACCACAACCGTCGCGCGCCTCAATACTCTGGCGGAGGCCGAACAAACGGGCGCAAGAATCGCCGACGCACTCGGCGCCAAATCGCTGGCCGAGCTGCGCGCGAAACCGGCGGACGCCATTCTCAAAGCCGGCCGGGGCGGCGGCCCGGTGGTGGATGGCTGGCTGATTCCCGAAGATCCCGGCTCGGTGTTCGCCGCGGGAAAGCAGATCGACGTGCCGGTGCTCGCCGGATCAAACCGCGACGAGTCGTTCGGCGGAAACGCGCGCGGCGCGGATGATTTTGTTCAGCGGTCGAGGCAGCGATTCGGCGATCTGGCCGACGCCTATCTGAAGCTCTACCCCGCTTCCTCCGACGAGCAGGCACGTGAATCCGCATTCTTTTCCGGCCGCGATGAGATGGCCTTCGTCATGCGGAATTGGGCGCGCCTTGCGGCCAAGCCAGGCAAGTCCAAGTCGTACGTCTACTACTTCACTCAGCAGCGGCCGCCGGCGGCGAACGGCAAAGAGGGCGGGGCGTTCGGTCCGGGTCCGCACGGAAGCGCCACTCACGTCTCTGAGATTTTGTACGTCTTCAACCATCTTGACAACAGCCGCCCGTGGACTGACGCCGACCGCAAGGTTGCCGACGCGATGTCTACGTATTGGGTAAACTTCGCCGCCAACGGAGACCCCAATGGCAAGAACCTGCCGAAATGGGCGCCGTACGACGGAAAGATCGCGACGGTCAAGGTTTTCGGCGGTCCGCCCGAGGGCGTGCAAACGCCTACGGAAGCTCAACTCGCATTCTTCCAATCGTACTTCGAAAAACTGTACGCAAAATAGGGCGATTGGAAAGGCCATCGTAAAGCAGACTTCGGAACAAATCGAATCCGGCGCAAAATGGCTTTATCGAAATTTTAAAAATTTGATTCAAGGCAGATCCCGGCCTGAAGTCGTCAACATGAAGCGGCCGTGTTTTACGCCCTTTGTCGCGATCAAGGCATTTGCAAGCTTCTGAACCATACTCGATTTGCCCCGCACCAGGATCACTTCAAGACAATTGTCGTGATCCAGATGTACGTGAACGCTCGACATGATGGCAGCGTGGTGCTGATGCTGAATGACCGTCAGCTTGTCGAGGAGTAGCCGCGCATGATGATTGTAAATCAGCGTCACCGTTCCGTATACCTCCGCGTTCGGCGACGCCGCGATCTCGTCTACGAGCTCCTTGCGGACAAGATCGCGGACGGCCTCAGACCGAGTTGCATACCCACGCCGCTCGATCAACCGGTCGAATTCCTCCAATAGCTCTTCGGGAATCGCGATTCCAATGCGCGCCAACTCACCCATTTCGCCCTCCTGTCCGGCAAAGGGGGAATCCGAAGCGCCCGTCCGGCACGTAACATCTTTTGACGATTAGTGCTACCATCTTAGGATTCGTAGCACGTTCATAACTTCTGTAGCACGCATGAAAGGAGCTTATGCCCCGACGCCCAGTCGTCATCCCTTCTATCCTATTCGCAACTATGTGGTGTGCTTGGGCCGCGGACGTGCTGTTGTCGGGAACGGTCGTGGACACCTCTGGCGCGGCGATCGCCGGCGTAACGCTACAGGTTCAAAGCGCGAACGGCGCCGTTCAAAGGACCGCACAGGCGGATAGCAACGGTTTCTTCGTTATTTCTGGACTTACGCCGGGTGAATACCGGCTCGTGGTGTCGCATTCCGCTTTTGAAACCAAAGAAATCGCGTTAACGATCGGAGCTGAAACACCACTCCCGCTGCGCATCTCACTGGCCGTCAGCGGTGGCAGCACCACCATCAACGTGCAGGGCCGGGAGGATAATCTTGTCGGGATCGCCGATTCCGGGACTCAGGGAACGGTGGGCGCAAAGGAACTTCAGGATCGTCCGATTCTTCGTTCCGGAGAAGTGCTGGAGACGGTTCCCGGGCTTATCATCACTCAGCATGCGGGCGGCGGGAAGGCCAACCAATATTTTCTTCGCGGGTTCAATCTGGACCACGGCACAGATTTCGCGGTTTTCCTGGACGATATGCCGCTGAATTTGCCGTCGCACGCTCACGGAGAGGGGTACTCAGACATGAACACTGTCATCCCGGAGTTAGTGCAGCGCGTGAATTTCGAGAAAGGACCCTATTACGCCGATGTCGGCGACTATGGGTCGGCCGGATCGGCCCATTTGGAATTCTTTAAGGCCCTGCCCGAGAACTTTGTTCAGGTTGAAAGCGGCCCGGAAGGTTACGGCAGGGCCGTTTTTGGCGTATCGGAGAAGCTGGGATCGGGCAATTTGCTCTATGGCGGAGAGATCTATCACGATGATGGCCCATGGAAATATCCGGATGACTATCTGAAATTCAACGGCCTTCTTACCTATAGCCACGGCGACAACGCCACTGGTTTCAGCATCACGGCGCGCGGTTATCACGGAAAATGGAACTCGAGCGATCAAATCGCCGACAACGCCGTGCCCCTCGTTGGTTTTTTTGGCACGCTGAATCCAACCGACGGCGGCAATTCGCAGCGTTACAGCTTGCAGGGTGAATGGCATCGCCAAGACGCACATTCCAAGACGAAAATTACGCTATACGGATTTTATTACGATCTGGATCTATTTTCCGATTTTACTTACTACCTGACGGACCCCGTTCGCGGCGACCAGTTTGAACAAAAAGACAACCGCTGGGTGCTCGGAGTAGACGCACGCCACACAATATTCAGCCAATGGTTTGGGCGCAAAGCGGAAAATAGTTTCGGATTACAGGTCCGCAACGATTGGGTCCACAACGGCCTTTTCCAGACGGAAAATCGCGTGCGCGTGACCAAAACCGATTCCGATACTGGCACTACTCTGCCCGCGACCACCCAAGAGGATCGCTTTGCGGACACGCAAGCAGGCTTTTATGTGGAAAGCAAAATCCAGTGGGCGGACAAAGTCCGCACGGTCGCGGCCCTACGCGGCGATGTGGGACACGTTGACGTTACGAGTTTGGTTACTGCGGCCAATTCCGGCACGGCCAGCAAGGCGTTGTTCAGCCCAAAATTGAGCATGATCTTCGGGCCGTGGTCCAGCACCGAGTTTTATGTGCAAGCCGGCTTCGGTTTTCATAGCAACGATGCGCGCGGCGCAACGCAAACGGTGCAACCAATTTCGAACGAAAATCCTTATCCCAATACGCCCGCCGCGAGAATTCCTCTTCTGATCCCAACCAAGGGCGGCGAAGTCGGCGTGCGCACTTCCGCCGTCCGAAATCTTCAAAGCACGCTCTCTCTGTGGTGGCTTCACAGCGCTTCTGAACTGCAGCAGAGCGGCGACACCGGAGGCACGGTTCCGTCAGCGCAACCGAGCAACCGCTATGGCTTCGAATGGGCGAACTACTACACGCCTTGGGAACATGCGGCTTTTGATTTTGACATTGCGAATTCGAAAGCCTTCTTTACCGCAACGGACGCAGATGACGCCGCGCCAAACAGCCCGGGCGGCAAGCGGACGCCCGAAGCAGTCGGACTCGTGATTTCATCGGGCATTACGCTGCACAATTACAATCGCTTTTCGACGAGTTTGCGGCTGCGCACCTTTGGCCCACGCGACTTGACATCCGATGGGCTCTTCCGCTCGAACGCAACCATTTTGCTCAATGCCGAGGTCAGCTATCGAATTAATAGAAACTGGCGTTTTTTCGTCGAGGGTTTGAATTTGCTGAACCGCAGGGATCACGACATCGACTACGCCTATCTATCACGAACGACGCCGACGGCCGAACCTGCATTCACCGACGTTTTCCATCCCGTTGAACCGTTCGAGGCGCGGTTCGGATTAAGAAGGATCTTTTGAAAGTAAAGGGGAGCGGCAAATTTCGGACCTTAACGAGAACGATCTCGTCGAGGTTTCGCGCCGTTGAAGTTTGTTATCGCACTTCCGGCGTTGGAGCCGACTGGGATCTTCACCTCGACCTGAGTGCCGCAGCCGGGTTGGCTTGACAATGTGAAATCGCCGCTGCACCGGGCCGCGCGCTCGCGCATGCCCATGATTCCGAAATGTCCGCCGGACGCCGAAAACGCGCCAGAAGCGTCGAAGCCCTCGCCGTCGTCTTTCACCCGAAGAAAGACAAATCCGTTTTCTCTACTCAGCTCCAGTTGCACGGTTTTAGCCCGAGCGTGCTTTACGGCGTTCGCCACAGCTTCTTGCGCAATGCGGAGCACATTTTGCTCCACTTCCGGCGCAAGCGGCGCGTCGATTTGGGCAACATCGCAGGACAGATTCAAAGGCGTGCCGGCAACCAATCGCTCCGCCGACGCCCGCAACGCGGCGGGTAGATCCTGCTCCTGGAGGTCGGTGGTGCGTAAATCCATCACGGATCTCCGCGCTTCCGTCAAGCTATGGCGCGCCATCTTGCGGGCCAGGTTCAAATGCTGCCGCGCGCTTTCCATGTCCTGATTCAAGCGGATCGCAACGGCATCCAGTTGCGCGGAGATGCCCACGAAGCCCTGGGCCAGCGTGTCGTGGATCTCGCGCGCCAGCCGCGCCCGCTCCTCGAACACCAAGGCGAAACGAGCATGAATACGCTGGAGACGCAGCCGGTAAAGGCCGTACACCGCGGCCGCCAGCGCGATGCCGCAAGCGCCCAAGAACCACGTGGTCTCAAAAAACCGGGGAAGCACTTCGAACGAATAGGCCGCCTGGCTGGAACCGCCTCCGGCCAGAGAAGCCCTCACCACGAACCGGTAGCTGCCGTGCGGCAGTGGATTGTAGTCGATCACACGCCTGTTTCCGGCAGGAATCCAGTCCGGATCCAGTCCCTCCAACTTGTACGAATATTGGACGTGTTCGGGAGCGTTCAAATAGATTCCCGTATAGCGGAACTGAACTCGCCCCTGTCCCGGCTTCCATCGCGAATTCCCAGCCAGATTCACAGCGCGGCCATTCACGGCCACCTCGACAATATGAGTCACCGGCGCCAGCGAACCGGAAACCACTTTTGGGCTGGCGTTGGGGTCTACCATCGCCAGCCCGCGTCCGGTCGGAAACCACAGCCGGCCATCCCGGGAACGCGTGGCCCCTCCGGCGGCCGGGGCCGCGGGAGCGCACTGCGCGCTTCGCAGGCCGTCTTCTACGCCGAAGTTTTCCGGAACAAGCGCGCGAATCCTACCCTCGGCAAAATCCCAAAGATGCCGCTTTGGGACGCGGCAAATTCCCCGCGGAGTGCTGAGCCATAAACGGCCCTGGCCATCTTCCTCGACGTGCGCGATGGTGTCGCTAAGCAAGCCATCGCGCGCGCTGAAATGGTGAAAGACGCCGGCGCGAAAGGCCACCAGGCCGCCTCCTTGCGAGCCAATCCACAACGAGCCTTCGTCATCGAGATAGAGCGAGCGAACGTCATTTGCTTCGAAGCCCTCCGCCGGCGTAAACTTTTTCGCGGCGCTTGGCCCGATTCCCGAAATACGCCACAATCCGTTTCCCAAGGTTCCAGCCCAGATGCTTCCGTCCCGCCCCTTGGCCAGCGATGACGCAAACATCCCGGAGCCATGTAGAGGCGTGGTTACGCGCCATTTTCGCCCGTCGAACTCATACACGCCGCTGGCGGCGGCCGCCCAAAGATGGCCCCGAGCGTCCTCCAAAACGTCGTAAACCACCGTGCGGCCCACCGGGTCCGGGACCGTGTAGTTCAGGAATTTGCCTTGATGAAAACGACTAACGCCGCCGCGGCTTGCGATGAGAAGATCGCCGTTGCGGGCGTCGCGCAGCGCGAACATTTCGTTGCTCGGCAAACCATCTTGCGTGGTGTATAATCGCGACTCATTGGGCCGGCCGTTCGGATTTTTAAGCTGCGCCGGACCCGTTCCGGCCTTTTGCCCGGCCCCTGGCGAAAACGCCACCAGGCCGCTGTCGTGATATCCGATCCACATCTGGCCAAAGGCGTCCTGGTGGACAACGGTCGGTTCGTCGCTCGGCAAACCCTCCGGCCGCCCGTACATGGTGAACAGATCATCACGGAAACGGATGAGCGCGCTATTGGCGCCCACCCACAGATCGCCTTCGCGGTCTTCAAACACCGACCAGACCCAGTCGCGATCCTCCTTATCATCCCGCGCGGGGCTGACGAAGCGATCTCCTTGCAAGCGGCTCAGCCCCCCATACGTTCCCACCCACAAATTCCCCGAGCGGTCCTCGCACAGAGCGAGAATGAAGACATTCGGAAGGCCATCTTTTGTGGTGAAGCGGCGCAAGGACCCATCTGGGCGAAGCAACAGCATTCCATTGATTCCCGCCATCCAGGTTCCGCGCGAGTCTCGCAAAATCGAGGTGATCATGTTGCCGTGCAGATCGCGAGGACCCAGCACCGGCGCGAATCGATGCCCAGCGTATTTCACCACGCCGCCGATGCCCCCTATCCATAGTTGCCCTTCGCGATCTCCGTACACTGCTTGAACCGATTGCACGGGAGCCAAATCGGCTTGCCCATACGCCTCGAATGTCTTGCCAACCAAGCGCACAAGTCGGCCGCCCACCGCCATCCAGATAACGCCCTCTCTGTCTTCGGTTATCGAAGTTACGGTCCCGGACGGAATCCGGTCTTTCTCGGTGAAGGTCCGGAACTGGCCCCCGGAGTAGAGGCCAAGGCCGGCGGCCGTTCCAATCCACAAGTCGCCATTCCGCGCCGCCCAAAGCGTGCTGATGGGATTGGTCGGCAGCGCTGCCCGATCCTTGGTGAACGTTGCGAACTCATAGCCGTCGAACCTTGCCAAACCCTCGTTGGTGCCGAGCCAAAGATAGCCGTCGGGAGTTTGCGTGATGGCCCGCACCGTATCCTGCGGCAAGCCTTGCGCCTGCGTCCACACTGTCCGGGTATATTGCGATAACAATTTCGAAGGGTCCAGCGCACAAGCGGGCCACGGCTCCAACGCAACAATGGCCGCGGCCACCCCCAAGGCCCAACCATACCGGGACCCCATAGCGGGTTTAATTTATCACATCCCCACGCCGCCAAGGCGTTAAAGAAAAAAGGGCTGATGCGATCATGTTGCCATCCAATTCCGTTAAACTTTGGACAAGCAAATTATGGAAATCCAGGTGGCGACACAAAAGTATGAGGCGTGGCTGGGAGAGCGGATGCCGCTTATTCGGGCCGATCTGGAGCTCAAGCACCGCTCGATGGCCGAGAGCCCCTTTCGCTTCTTTCGAGGCACGTTTTACCGCTGGGCGCAACTTTTTCCTCGCGTCTGCGCGCGCCTGATGAATGCTCCGCAACTGCTTGGGGTCGGGGATTTGCACGCTGAAAATTTCGGCACCTGGCGCGATGAGGAAGGGCGCTTAATCTGGGGCGTTAACGACTTCGACGAAGCCTGCCGGTTGCCCTACACGGCCGATTTAGTGCGCCTCGCGGCTAGCGTTCACTTAGCCATCGAGGGCGATCATTTGCATCTTTCCAGGCCGCGCGCCTGTAAGGCGATTCTCGACGGATACGTCGCGGCTCTGAACGCCGGCGGCCAGCCGTTTGTCCTGGCCGAGCATCATATGGCTCTGCGGCAGGCCGCTGTTGAAAGACTTAAAGAACCTGAGAAATTCTGGCAAAAATTATATTCGTTTCCTCATATCAAAACTGAGCCTCCTTCTAGCGCGCTCAAAGGTTTGATTAAAATGCTTCCGGAGCGCAACCTTAAGTTTCGCCTGTCCCACCGAATCGCCGGGACCGGCAGCTTGGGACGTAGACGCTACCTTGCGCTGGCGCAGTGGCGGGGCGGGAGCATCGCCAGAGAGGCAAAAGAGCTGACTGGATCCGCTTGGAAATGGGCTCAATCGCCGAGAAATGTCGGAAAACTTTTCTACGGAAAAATCCTAGAACAGGCTGTCCGCGTACCGGATCCTTTTGTCCGCGTTCGAGGACGTTGGATCATACGGCGCCTCGCTCCGGATTGTTCGCGTATCGAGCTTTCTTCGCTGCCAGAGCGGCACGACTCCGTCCGGCTCTTGCACGCCATGGGATGGGAGACCGCGAATATCCATCTTGGTTCGGCCAATCCAGCCATATTATTGAAAGATTTAAACGCGAGGCCTTCGCATTGGCTCCACTCAGCAGCGGAAGCAGCGGTTCATTGGACGCTCGAGGATTGGAGGAATTGGCGCAGCGCCTCCGCTGCTCCCAAAAAATAAGGTAGGAGTCACATTCCACTTCAAGCTTTATCGCCGTTATCCATTTCATGTATCCCGGCTTCCCTAATCTATTTTGTCTTTTTGTTTTGACTCCGTAACTCCTTTCTGGCATACTACCCGATATCGGAGTGCCAGGTCTGATTGTCGGATTGGCTAAAAAGATTCAATTCCCAGCCGCCTGATGGTTACCTGCGTCCCATACTGTCTGAGGAGTATTTGAGTGAAGAAGCTTTTTGTGGGGAACCTTCCATACGCGGCGAACGAACAAGACGTCCAGAACTTCTTCGCCGCGCAAGGCGTTACCGTAGACACTGTAACGGTCATGCGCGATCGCTTCACGGGCCAGGCCCGGGGTTTTGGCTTCGTCGAAATTAACGATGACGCCGCTGCTTTACGCGCTGTTGAGTTATGTAATGGCAAAGAAATGATGGGTCGGCCGCTGGTGGTCAATGAAGCCCGTCCGATGACCTCGCGGGGAGGCTCCGGCCGAGGCGGCGCTGCGCCTATGGGGCGATAAAATTTTTCTTGACCTTGCGGAATAAGCTGGAAATCCGTTAGCGGAAGCGCCAACTTCTACGGGTGAACTTCTTTTACGCCAGGTGGGAGCTTGAGTTCAAAGGCGGAATCGGGCAGAGCCTCATTCGCCTTCAGGGCCGAATACACCACCAGGTGATAATCTTTGGACGGCATCGTTACTTTTTCCTGAACGGGGCTGATCTGTCCATCTGGAATCCACAACTCAATCTTGGCCGCGTAATTGTTACGAACTTCAGGGGACTTTGGCGTCAACTCGATGCGCGTGGCGTGGACCGAACCTACATTTTCGCTCCCGATTAGCCTTATGTCGTAATCCTTGCGCAGATCCGAGGCGGAAACGCCGAAGCCGAGCAGCATCATCTTCTCCGCCGCCGAGAGTTTGCTGGTGTCGTACACTTCTACGGTGTGGGCGCGCGGGGAATATTTCCTCGCCTGGCGCCCACTGAGGTGAACTTCGTAAGGATCAGGCTCCCAAAACTTAATCAGCACTTCGTTCCCATTCTTCGTCCGGCGCATCGCCAGAGAGCCGGTGGATGTAGTGGATTCGTTCAGGACAGCCGTGAAGTCCGTCGTTTTGACATTGGCGACAACGGACTTGAAATCTTTCGCGCCCCGATCCATCCGCGCCAGCACTTCCTCCAGGGAGTCCGCCCGGCTTAGGGATGCAACCGCTAATCCAAATAATGCGAGCCTGCCGAGAAAAATCATTCTAGCGCCGGGCGTAGGCCATGTAACCCGTAATTTCGTTTTCCTGGTCTCGGATCGGCTCCACGCGCGTAAAAGTCAAGCGAGTCTTAAAACGGCTGTTGACCAAATCGGATGCTTTGGCGGTACGATCTTCTTGGGTAGAAACGCCGCCTAACAACTCTGGAGCGATCCAGAATAACGCCGTACCGGGTTCGCCGGGCAGCATTTGCACGTTAGCCGGCCTGGGCTGGTCATGAAATATGTCCCGCGGCGTGAAGAAGATGAAGCCCAGAATGAAGACGCACATGACATCGTACTGCCAGCTGCCGCGTTTGAAATCCCACAAGATGAATCGTGTGAGCGTCTTCACGGCTTCAGAATAACAGACGGCGCTGCCCGGCCTATTTCCCCCGCCCCTTCGGTCCTTGCGCGATAGTCGGGATGGCGATGATCCAGTCTTTGTTCTGAGCGTTGTCCCTGGATACGGCATAGAGTGTCTTTCGATCGGGACCGCTGAAAGCCACGCTGATGACTCCGCGCGGCGCCGGGATTACGCCGAGACTCTTCCCGTCCGGCGAGATCACCTGCACGCCACCCTTGCCGCCGCCCAGATTAACGGTCACATAGAGGCGGCCCGCCGCGTCGAACGTGCTGCCATCGCCGCCTCCAACCAGTTTCGCGAACTCACGCTGGTTGGCGAGGGAGCCGTCCTTCTGGACGTCGAACTCCGCTAAGGCCGCCCCGTTCGTCACAAAGAGATGCTTTTCGTCCGCGCTGAGCACAATGCCGTTGGTGTTGAGATTCTCTCCGTATCGAGTGATGACGCCTTGCGGGTTGGCGTAGAAAACCCCGCCCATCGTGAAATATACTCCGCCCTTGCTGTCTGCGGTCAAATCGTTTAAGACGCCGCCGAGGCAGTCAATGGGGTCGCCATTATATCTATCCGCCAGGATTTTGCGCTGCGGCGCAAGCTGCATGATGGATTCATTCAAGCCCCGGTTGTTGACAAACAATGCTCCTTTGGAGTTCGTCGCCACCGAGCCGCTGGTGTTCAATCCCGTATAAGCGGTCGAAACTTTCCCATCCTTGTCCATCTTCACCACGTTGCTCTTATCGTTCTGAGCGATCAGCAGCCCGCCGTCCTTTGTCGCGATAATGCCATCGGCATTGTTGCCGTCCACCTGCCAGACCTCCTTCCACTGCGCGCCCGCGGCGATCACGCCCGGAATGGCAGTCACAACGGTTTCGCTCGGACCCGAGGCCGCAGCGGCGGAAGGACCGCCTTTGCCCTTTCCGCGCCCCGCCCCCCTTCCCGGAGGCGGCGTCTTGCAGGTTTTAATCAGATCAGGATATTTCGGGTCCAACGGCGCCTGTATTCCCGGCCCGCTGGTCAAGCCGGCTGGAAGCGGCTGTTGGCACCATGCCATCGCGGCGCCCAAAATTCCAATCGTCAAAATTCCGCTGAATCTCATGTACGACCTCCTGTCCGCGTTCCAGAATATCAAGACTTCGCTAAAATGTCCTTGTCGTGCCTCGCCGCGCCGCCATTTTGCTCCTTGTGGCAGCCACGCATATGGCCGGGCGGGCCATCGTTGCCCACCGGCTCAATCGCAACGAATACGCCAACACGATTCGCGATTTGCTCGGCGTCGATTTTCACGCCACCGACGAATTCCCCCCGGACGATTCCAGCCAAGGTTTCGACAACATCGGCGAAACGTTGACGGTCTCGCCCGCCCTCATGGAGAGATATCTTTCGGCCGCCGAGCGTATCGCTTCTCGCGCCGTGGGAGGCGACCCACTGCCCAAGCCCGTTCTTCTCAATTCTCACACCCGCGCAAGCCGCCTGGCGCCCGGGGCAATCGAGCTCAAGCAATCTTTGGATTACGACGCCGATTACATCGTGCGCGCCAATCTTACGGGCCATCGAGGTGATCAGGATGGACCCGTGACTCTGGTGATCTCCGTGGATGGGCAGCCGGTGAAGACGTTGAGTGTCCCCGTCCAATGGAGCGCCGTGAACCGGCAAGGCGGCAGCACGCAGCGCGCCACCGTGGAGGCCAGAGTGTTTCTCGCCGCTAGCCAACATTTGTTCCGCGCAGAGTTTGTGAACGACGCGGATCTGGCCAGTATTCCTCGGGATCAATGGTTCAACAATAGCCGCAACATTTACCTGGAAAATATCGAATTGCTTGGCCCTTATCCGGCAGCCGAAGCGCACTCCCCGGCCCGTTTCGCGCTACCCTGCGATCCTGCTTCCGGCCGGGCTTGCGTGGACCGAATCCTGTCGACTCTCGAACGCCGAGCCTATCGCCGTCCTATCAAAGAGTCGGAGAAGGCCAAATTGCTTCGCGTCTTCGATCAAGCCCGCGCTTCTGGCTACACGCCGGCGCAGAGCCTTCAATTTGCCATAACCGCCCTGCTGGTCTCGCCAAATTTCCTATTCCGTATCGAGCGAGATCCCCCGCCTGGCGTCGGTGGTCGAATTAACGACATTGAGCTCGCGTCCCGGCTCAGCTATTTTCTCTGGAGCTCGATGCCGGACGACGCACTGCTGGCGCTGGGCGAAGGCGACAGGCTTCATCTGCCCTCGGTATTGGATGCGCAGGTCCTACGCATGCTGGCCGATCCGAAATCGTCTGCCTTCGCCGACAATTTCGCCGGCCAGTGGCTGGAGACGCGCAGTCTGAACGCTATCCGGCCCGATCCCCAAAAGTTCCCTGAATGGAATGCCGAACTGAAGCAAGCCATGCGCCTGGAGACTCGCATGTTCTTCGAGGCCGTGATGCGTGAAGACCGCCCTATTTCCGATTTTCTTGATGGCAAATATACGTTTTTGAATGAGATGCTGGCGAAGCATTATGGCATTGACGGCGTGACTGGACGTGAATTCCGCCGTATTGAACTCGCGACACAGGAGCGCAGCGGCGTTCTTACCCAGGCGAGCGTCCTCACCGCATCCAGTTACCCTTCGCGAACATCGGTTGTCCTTCGCGGCAAATTCATTCTAGAAAATATCCTGGGCGCGCCTCCTCCCCCTCCTCCGCCAGATGTGCCGCGCTTGGATGAGGAAGCCGTCGGCGTATCTCAGTCGCAGCGGCAGCAGATGGAGGCGCACCGCTCGAATCCGGTCTGCGCGTCGTGCCATTCGAAGATGGACGCGCTGGGCTTCGCATTTGAAAACTACGACGCCATCGGAAGGTGGCGGACCGAGGACGGCAAGTTTCCCATCGACTCCCGCGGCTCGCTTCCCGACGGGCGAACCTTCCGCGGCCCAGCCGAGCTAAAAGTTCTGCTCAAACAGAACATGCCGGAGTTCGCGCGTTGCCTCGCCTCGAAATTGCTGACATACTCTTTGGGCAGGACAGTGGATCTTAAGGATCCGGACGACCGCGACGCTGTCCGCGCCGTGGCGGCGCAAACGGCTCAAGACGGCTACAAATTTCAAACGATGATTCTCGCCATTGTCCACAGCGCGCCATTTCAACATCGCAAAGGAGCGTCGAAATGATCGTACTTCGTAAAGCGCTGAACCGGCGCACCGTTCTTCGCGGCCTCGGAGCCGCCATCGCCGTTCCTTTCCTCGACGCCATGACGCCCGCCTTTGCACAGTCGGCCGCTCAAGAGCCGGTCCGCCTTGCCTGGTTTTACGTCCCGAATGGCATCGATATGCGCAATTGGACTCCCGCCGAGGAAGGCCCGCTTGAAAAGCTACCCGCGATCCTCGCCCCGCTCGAACCATTGAAAAATGACGTGCTGGTGCTTTCCAACCTAACCTCCAACTGGGGACGGCCTCTGCTGGTGGGCGCGGGCGATCACGGACGGGCCGCCGCCGCGTATATGACCGGCATGGAAGTGCACCGGACCACGGGAGCCGATCTGAAGCTCGGCGTTTCCGCCGATCAGATCGCCGCTGCCGCCGTCGGCCATCTGACCAAACTGCCTTCCCTCGAAGCCGGTTTGGAGGAAGCGCGCCTCGCCGGCAATTGCGACAATGGCTACTCCTGCGCCTACGTCTACAATCTCGCCTGGAAGACCGAATCGCAGCCGCTTCCCCCGATTTGCGATCCGCGCATCCTGTTCGAGCGCCTTTTCGGCTCCGACGCAAGCGAACCGGCCGCCGCGCGTGCGCGGCGGCTCGCGATGCGGCAAAGCATTCTTGATCTGGCCATTGACGATACGCGCCATCTGGAGTCCACACTTGGCGCGGGCGACCGCCGCAAGCTTGATGAATACCTTACTTCGGTTCGCGAAATCGAGCGGCAAGTCGAGCGCGCGGAACATGACAGCGCACAAGTCGATCCGGGCCTTGAAAAACCCTTTGGAGTTCCCGCAGAATTTCCCGATTATTTCCGCTTAATGACCGACATGATGTTGGCCGCCTTCAAAGCCGACATAACTCGCATCTCAACGATGATGATCGGCCGCGAAGGGTCAACGCGCGCCTATCCTGAAATCGGCATCTCCGACGGCCACCACCCTCTGACTCATCATCGGGGCAACTTGCAGATGCTCGAAAAAGTTTGCAAGATCAATTCTTTTCACTTGCAGCTTTTTGCGGAATTTCTCACGAAATTGAAAAATGCCAAAGAAGGCGATTCGAATCTTTTGGACCGCTCGATGATTGTTTACGGCAGCGGGTTATCGGACGGCAACAGCCACCAGCACGATCAACTGCCCGTTTTGATCGCCGGCCGAGGCGGAGGCTTCGTCGGCCCAGGCCGCCATCTGATTTACCAGCGCGAAACGCCCGTGGCGAATCTCTTTGTGACCATGATCGAGCGCATCGGCGTCCCCATCGGGCGCGTGGGAGATTCGACCGGCCCCTTACCGGGACTCTCCCTCAGCTAGGAATTCGATTTGCCCGCAATTGGAGTCGTTTACAACACGTCGATGAGCCGGCCCGACGCGGCGCTGGCGCTGGCTGCGTTGTGCGCGTTCCAGACAAGAGGCGAGGCGCGCATTGGCAGCGTCTGCGTAACCGGCGCGGGACTCGACTCCGCCATTTTCTGCGATATTCTAAGCCGCTTTTACGCCGCTCCGCGCAACACCAACGAAGCCTTGCCTGTAGGCTTGGCCGACATTCATCCGCTGCCGCCAGATTCGCCGATGGTCAAGTCCGCGGTCGATCATGATCCCCCCTATTCGCATAGCATTCGCAAAATCGCTGATACGGCCCAAGCCGAAGCCGTTCTCCGCAATGGCGTCCTTTATAACTCGGAAACCGTTGTGATTCTGAGCGCTCCCGCTACGAATCTTGCGAACACCCTCGATTTACTTGGCGTGAAAGATCTGTATCGCGAGCGAGTGAAACGCCTTGTCCTGGTCGACTCGGCCGCCTTACGCCAGAACCCGTCTGCGCTTCAAAAAGTTTGGGCCGAATGGCCCTCGCCGATCGTTTGGTGCGGCAGAGAAGTAGGCGAATTGCTGCCCTTCCCCGCCTCCAGCATTGAGAAAGATTTTGTGTGGGCGCCTGCGCATCCCCTGGTTGACGCCTACCGCGCCTTTCGCTCGATGCCTTATGACGCCCCCACTTACGATCTTGCCGCCCTATACTTCGCCCTTCGTCCCGACTCTGAGTTCTTCCGTCTCTCTGAGCCCGATGCCCAAACTGCCCGCCGTCTCATCGTAGACCCGTCAAAGCGCGGGCAAATTCTGGAAGTGTTCGTCGAAATCGTCGCCACAAAACCGCCGCCACAGCGGCGCAAGGCGTGAATTGGATGGTGGAAGAACCAACCATCTGCTGGCCGCGATCCTTGCTCACTCCAGCGCTACTTCACCCGTTCGTCGCGCTCCACCTTGCCGTCGCGAATATGCACGATCCTGCGCGCGTTCATGGCGATGTCGTGCTCGTGCGTCACTAAAACGATGGTGTTGCCCTTTTCGTGCAGCCGCTCGAACAGCGCCATGATC
>DATGLY010000090.1:0-69358 GCA_035293905.1 Bryobacteraceae bacterium | reverse complement strand
CGCTTGCGAATTTCTCGGTTGATCGCGCTTATCCGCGAGCGCACCGCCGCCGCGTTGCCATTTCGCATTCCGCCCAGCTTGATCCGGTTCTCGACCGCCTCCCGCTCCAGCCGAGAGATCTCATCCACTTCCTGCTCGATTAGAGCCCGGAACTGCTTCCACAAAGCCGGTTGAAACGGCAGGCCTCGAAGAGCCTGCGAGCACTTCACTTGTAGGCGCGGAACCTTAGCTTCCAGTCTTGCTCGCACGTTCGCATGCCGCTTTGGCGTCAAGGCCACCTTTCGCCGCTGATCCTGAAGACGGTCATACGCCTGGGCAAACACCGCGAGCTGACGAATTACATCCAGCCGGGCGCGCTGCCGCGCCTGCTCTTCCGCACCCCCGAATTCGAAGAATTCGTCGAACCGGAAGTCGGGCTTTCGGGCCGCTTGATACAACTCCAATGCCCTGCGCCAGACCAGAGGGGATCGCGTAAGAGACTTCACCATCCTAAGTTTTCCCCGCTCCATTCGCCGTGCAAGCGTGATCTCGCCTTCCCGGTTCAGAAGCCGCACTGATCCCATCTCGCGCAGATACACGCGAACGGGATCGTCGGTGGAAACCGCCTCTTCAACGTGTTCTTCCGATCCCTGGCCGTACAGATCCTCGTGGAAGTCCGTCTCCAGGAACTCTGGCGTTTCGTCTAACCGAATGCCCCGCGCGCCGGCGGGTTCGCTCATATGTTCTTCAAATCGTTCCATTTAGCTAAAATCCGACCGCTCGGCGACCTCGAAATGTACCGTCTCGTTAGAACTGATTGTCGGGGTTGCCGTTTCAGGCCAAGGAAGAGGTTTCTCCCTAATCTTTTGATGTTATCATCAAATCCAAAGTTGCGTATATTCGACGTTAAGATTACATTTTTTTAACATTTTAACGTCACCAGGATACGTAACCCCTCAATCTTAGCTACAATCCCTAATCTGAATGACGAACGGTGGCTATTTATGTTCCACCTGCCGAGGCGTTCCCACATCCCGGCTTAGCCGAATCGAAGGCAAAACAGACCCCGCAATGGCGCAACCCGCCGGCTAGTCCTCTCACCAAAAAGATAGGCTGGAAATCTACCGCCTCCGCCGTTTCAAATACTTACGCTTGGTCTCTCTCATGCTTCCTTTTGTGCCCGGCGTCCCAAACCACAAGCCAGTCGGAGGAACTGAGACATGGATCCCACAACGAATGCGCCCGCCAACGGAGCTTCCTCCCAACCGTCAGCCGCGTCGCCTTCTTACCTAAACGGCGCACACCAGCATGACGACCCCGATGCGTCCACCATCTCTGCTTTGTCCCATGGTTCTGCCCGATCGCCGCTCGAAAACAACAAAGCCAAACTTCCCTGGAGCCAACAAGTCTGGGAACGCATCGACAAGGCCGTCGAATTGGAATTCAAACGCACCTGCATCGCTGCCCAATTCCTGCCCAAGATCTCCGTACCGCCCGACACCATCACTATCCCCACCGATTCCTACGCCGCCACCGTCGGCCCCAAGCCCGTACTCACTGCGGATGCGCGCGCCACTATCTGCATAAATGAATACTACGTTGAGTTCGAGCTAACCCCCCAGCAAGTCGATCAGGAAGAGGGCAGCTCCAAGCAACTAGGCCACAGCACCGCGGTCACCCTGGCCGCCAAAGCCGCCAACCTGCTCGCCCAAGCCGAAGACCTTATCGTCTTTCAGGGTGTCAACGCCATTCACTGTTCCCATCCTTTCACCTCGTCCTTGGTGCTCCACGAAGGATCGCCCGCCGATACGGGTCTTCTTAATCAGCCCCTCTACACCACTGCCGGCGTATCCCCCACCGGTGCTGGACCTTTGTCGCCGCAGATCATCGTGATCCAAGTCCCGCGTTTGAGTCCTCCCGTCCCCGGCGTGCTCTACGGCCCCAATACGTTTGAGGCAGTTTCAAAAGCCTATTCTCTTCTTCAGACCATCGGTCACCACGGCCCTTACGCGTTGGCGGTTCAAACCACCCCTTATGCGGATACCTACGCTCCCCTGCCCTCGGCCTCAACCCTTACCGCCAGCCGAATCAATCCGCTGGCAACCGCGGGATTCTTCGGCGCCGCCGCCCTTCCTCCAAACCCCTCGCCGCCGCCAGCCCCGCCAGCCCTCCCTATTCCGCCCGGACCTCCCTTCTTCGGGGTGTTCGTTTCGCTCGGCGGATATGCAGTTGACCTTGTCACGAGCCTCGATCCCGTTGTCGCTTTCATCCAACAAGACTCCAGCGGAAATTTCCGCTTTCGCGTTCTGGAGCGATTCGCCCTTCGCATCAAAGATACGACCGCCATCGTCGTTTTTAAATTCGAATGACCCAGCCAGCCTTTCCGCATATCCGAACATCGGCAATGGTCAGCCCGTTGCCCCTGCCGGCTCCGCGGTGGGGTGGTTTTCCTCGCCCATCCGCGTCAGCTTATTCAAGCCGTTGAACGCCGCCGCCTTGTAGCATTCCGCCAGCGTCGGATAATTGAAAACAGTGTCGACAAAATAGCTCACCTTGCCTTTCAAAATCATCACGGCCTGGCCGATGTGCAGAAGCTCGCTTGCGCCCTCGCCGATGATATGCACTCCCAGCAATTCCAGCGTCTCGCGATGAAATATCAGCTTCAGCCGCCCGGTTGTGTCGCCCCGAATCTGCCCGCGCGCAATTTCCCGGTAATACGCCAGTCCCACTTCATAAGGAACGTCTTCCTCGGTTAGCTGTTCTTCGTTCTTTCCGATGAATGAAATCTCGGGAATCGTGTAAATGCCGTACGGGTAGGTGGCCGGGTTGGAATGCACGTTGAGGTTGTAGGCTCGTGCCGCGGCAATACGTCCCTGCTCCATCGAAACCGACGCCAGGCTTGGAAATCCGATCACGTCTCCTGTGGCGAAAATATGCGGCTGCCGTGTTCGGTAATCCGCGTCCACCTGAATGCGGCCGCGACTGTCGGCCTCCAGACCCGCTGCCCCCAGATTCAACTCATCGATGTTGCCCTGCCGTCCCACGGCGTAGAGTAACGCTTCGCCCGCGATTCTCTTCTTACTTTCCAAATTCGCCACAACCCCGCCGTCGGCTGTCTCCTCCACCGAGGAAACTTCCTCGTTTAAACGCATCGTTACTCGTCGGTCGCGAAGATGGTACGACAGCGCCTCAACGATCTCAGCATCTGCAAACTCCAGCAACCGCGGCCGCTTCTCCACCAGAATCACGCGCACGCCCAGCGTCGCGAACATGCAAGCGTACTCCACGCCAATCACCCCGCCGCCTACCACAATGAATGTTTTCGGTATCGCCGGCATCTGGAGAATCTGGTCGCTGTTGATGATGGTGCGATTGTTGAACGGCGCTTTGGGAGAAACCGCCGGCTTGGTCCCCGTCGCAATCACGATGATCTCTGCGCGGTAGTCGCTCGTCCCTCGCAGCCCCTCTACTCGGATCGTGTGTGGATCTACAAAGCTCGCAACCCCAAATAACGTCTCGACCCCGTTGCGCGAAAGCTGCGCCAGCGTCACGTCAATCTCCGTCTTGATCACATGCTGCACCCGGAAGACCAGATCGTCCATGGTGATCTTGTCCTTCACACGGTAGTTGACCCCATAGATGCTTTGGTAGTTGTAGCCGGATAGGTGCAGCACGGCCTCGCGCATTGTCTTGGACGGTATCGTGCCGGTGTTGATGCAGGTCCCGCCCACGCACTCCCGCTTCTCCACGATCGCCACGCGCTTGCCGGTCTTGGCCGCCTGAATTGCCGCCCGCTGCCCGGCTGGCCCCGAGCCCAGCACAATCATGTCGAAGCTTTGCATAGCGAAATCTTAGCTTCGCACACTCTTATTACGATCGATGAATGGCTTCAGGTCAGTTGGGGCCGGCCAGAGCATTCCAGGCTTCCTGCGTCCGTAGTCGAATTAAAGAAACTTCAATTCTTGAGCAACTTCACTTCGACTCGGCAATGGAATCTACCTGGATGGTATTGCTCTTGGCATCCAAGGTCCCGGTCACAAGCACTTTCTTGGCCGCGAACTTTTCCGGCGTCTGCTGGTCGCTCAGCTTATATGTGTTGTTGCCGTCAAACAGCACGTAGCTCGCGCCATGCACCGATACGCACGCGATCGTACACTCGGCGTCCGTCGGTCCCATTCGCATCCCGGAATGGTCCCCCTTCGGACACATGCTGTCTGTGATGATTCCGGTGAAAGTCCGCTTCTGAGCCGAGGCCGTCAACGCGGCCAGCGCCACTAAGCATAGCGCGCTTCGCCTCATCGCCGCCTTACCGGAGCTCCGCCACCGACGCCTTGCCCCCAAATTTTGGCCGGGCCAAGTCGAGCGGATTTTCATCAACCGGGATGGCCAAATCGACGAAGCCCGCCAGCATCTCATCCCAGCTTTGATCGCCCCAGTACACTTCTTTGTTTGGGTCCGGGTTGTAGGGATTGTTGCGGGAGTTGTCGTAGTACGCCGTTGCCGTCAAAACCGTGCCCTTTGGCAGCTTGATCGGTTGATCCAGGTAATACGTCAACTGCCAGTTGAAGTCATATTGCGGAACCTTCAGCAGCGTCAGCGTCTCTCCGTCCAGAAACGTAGCCACATATTCAAAAGCCTTCCCGCGAAGATGCATGTGCGGAAACATCGATTGGAGCGTAGCATCCGCCTGAAGAGTCACCTTGGCGTCCACCCGATGATTTTCCGCGCCCGGCGGAATACGCAGCGTCTCATTTAAGATAAACGCGTTCACCACTCGTTCCTTGGGCTTCTCCCTCGCAAAGATGATTCCCACCTTGCTTCGGTCCAGCGTTTCCTTTCCGTTCGCCGTGTAGTGCATTTGGAAAATGAGGTCCGCGCCCGCAGGAATCAGCCGCGCCTGCCCAAGCCGCGTTCGGTACGCAACCCCGCCCGGCACGTACACTCCGACCATCTCATAAGCGCCGTTGTTAATTCCATACAGCCTGCCCTGATCGCCCTGCGGCGGCCGCTTGCCCCCTGAGTTTTGATCCGGCGGCGGCACGTAGGGCGCGCCCGGTTTGGCGTCCGCAATAAATTTTGATCCCCGGGGCCGCGCATACAGAACCACGTGGTGCACCACCGAGCTATTGCCTGGCCGCACTTCAATGTCCTTCACCCATTTGTCTTCCGTGAATCCCGTCGGTACGATAAAATAAGTGTACTCAATTGTCCCCTTGGCGGGCACCTTGAAATCCGTCCCAATATCGAACACTTGGTCCGGCTTCCCGATTGTCCAACCGTTGGTGAACTGGCGTGGAGCCGGGGCGTCCTCCACATTCCCCTGCGCAGCCCCGCTATCAGCCCATTTCACCAGCGTGTCGATCTCGGAGGGCTTGAGCGTGGGGTCGTTTGAAAATCTTCCCACCTGCGGGGCCGCGTACCAAGGCGGCATCTTGTGCGACAGAACCGCCGTCTTGATCGCCTTCGCCCACGGCCGCGCATCCGAATAGCTTAACAGCGGCATCGGCCCGACCTCGCCCGGACGGTGACAACTCTGACAGTGTTGTTGCAGAATCGGAGCGACGTCTTTGTAAAATGTGGGCTCCTGCGCCAGCGCCAATCCCGCTGCGATCAAAAGGAGAGCTATCCGCCGCATGCTTCCTCCTTCACCCTAATGCCTCCAGCCTATCATGACCAGCAACTGGGGCCGCTGCGCCCTCCGTATCTCCCTAGGTCCTCCGTCTTCGGGCTTCCGGCGAGTCCTCCGATGCGGCCCCAGTCGCATTTCGGCTGTCTCTCTAGTCTTTCGGCTGTCTCTCTATCTGTCTGCACACCCAGATTACAAGTATCTCTGTGTTTTGCCGTGAAGCCCCCGTGAACTCTGCGTGAATTCCCTGTAGAGATTTCCTCCAAAAACAGTAAAGTCCCGCTGCGGCGCAATTGTATAATCGAAACTCGCATGAGCGATCCGCCGGCTAAAGTCTTCCCGCCCTTCCGGCTCGATCTTGTCAATCAATGCCTCTGGCGGGAAGCGGTCCGCATTGACCTTGCGCCGAAAGCTTTCGCCGTCCTCCGCTACCTCGTTGACCATCCCGGCCGCCTTGTTACCCAGCAGGAATTGCTCGAAGCCGTCTGGCCAGAAACCTATGTCCAACCCGAAATCCTCCGAACGTACATCCTCGAATTGCGCAAAGCTCTCGGAGACGTAGCCAGCCAACCGCGTTTCATCCGCACTCTTCCAAAGCGGGGCTACCAATTCATTCCTCTCACCTCAACCTACGTCACCCTTCCCCCGGCCGCCGCCCCTGCGCCTATCCCGGTGGGCCGCGAAGGTCCCATGACGGAACTCAATGCCTGCTTCCAGAAAATTCTCGAAGGCCGCCGCCAGGTAGTCTTCATTACCGGAGAATCGGGTATCGGAAAGACCACCGTCTCGGACGCCTTCGAGCGCTCGCTCGCCCGCGGCCAGACCGTTTGCATCGCTCGTGGACAATGCCTGGAAGGCTTTGGCGGCAAAGAACCTTACTATCCCCTGCTCGAAGCCCTCGGTCAGCTTTCCGCCGGTCCGGCCGGAGCGTTCGTCCTTCAGATTTTGTCGCGCCATGCCCCCACCTGGCTGGTCCAATTCCCCTCACTCCTGACCGCCGCCGAGCGGGAAGCTCTGCAAAAAGAAATTTTCGGCGCCTCGCGCCAGCGCATGCTCCGCGAAATCTGCGAAGCGCTCGAAGCCATCGCCGCTTCCACCCCCCTCCTGCTCGTTCTTGAAGATCTCCACTGGGCCGACCACTCCACCCTCGATGTCATCTCCGCCGTCGCCCGTCGTCGCAGCCTCGCCAAACTGATCTTGCTCGGAACCTTCCGCACCATTGATGTGATTCTTTCAAAAAGTCCTCTCAATATACTGAAACAGGACCTTTTGATCCACGGATTGTGTCGTGAAATATCCCTCCGCGGCTTGGCCGAGCAAGAAATTGACCGCTACCTCCAAGAACGCTTTCCCGGAGCTCATCTGCCCTCCGCGCTCGCGAGCGCCCTACAACGTCACTCCGGCGGCAATCCCATGTTCATGGTGGCCATCGTAAACGAGCTCATTAAAACAGGAGCCCTGGCCCAGCGCGAAGGTCTATGGTCCCTCACGGTTCCGCTAGCTTCCCTGAAGCTTAGTGCTCCCGATACGCTCCGTCGCCTCCTTGACCTCCAAATCGACCAGCTTAATCCATCTGAGCGGCGGATACTCCAATGCGGCAGCGTGGCTGGCTCGCGCTTTTCTCCGAGCACGCTAGCCGCAGTTCTCCATGAATCCCCCGCTCAGGTCGAACACGCCTGCGCGGCATTGCTCAAGCGTCAACAATTCATTCAAGTGGCCGCCGCTCATGGCAACGGCCACGAAGCCCTCCATTACGAATTCCGCCACTCCCTCTATCGCGAAACCCTCTATCTCCAGCTTCCTCCCGCTACCCGCGCCGACTATCATCTTCGCCTCGCTCAAACCCTCGAAACGATGTCCGCCCCCGCCAAAATACCCGAGCTTGCCTCCGAGCTCGCCCTCCATTTCGAGCACGCCCGCGATTTTGAGCGGGCCGCCCACTACTTAGTCTTAAGCGCCTCAAATGCCGCCCGCCGTTTCGCCCACGGCGATTCCGTCCAGGCGCTCACCCGCGCCCTCGAACTCCTCGCCCGCGTCTCCTCCCCATCCGCCCCGAAGCTCGAAATCTCCGTCCTCGAACGGCTCAGTGATGCCCACTACGCGATGGGCGAAATGCCCGAATCCGCCGAAGCCGACCGCAAAGTAGCCCACCTCGCCTCCGAATTGGGCATCGTCACGGCCCAGGTAGACGCTCTGGCGCGTCTAGCCCGCGCTCTCGCCTTCCTCGATCCCGATGGATGCGTCGCTGTCTGCGAGCGCGCCGAGGAGATTTGCGCCCAACACGCGGATACCTTACTTCACGCCAGGGCGCGCCTCCTCGCCGCTTGCTGGCGCGTTGTCAACAACGGTTGGAATGCCCGCGACTCCGCCGTCTGCGCCGAAGCTCGCCAAACCATCCGCCGTCTCCATGGCGCCGATCTTCCGGCCTACTACGAAATCCTTTACGCGCACGTCCAGTCCATCCAGGGCGAATACCTCGAAGCCTGTAAAACTGCCGATTCCGGCATCCCCCAGTCCGTCGAAACTCACAGCCTGGTGGTCTACCTATCGGCGCTTTCCTCTAAGGCTTTAGCCCTTCTGCACCTCGGCTATTGGGGCGAGCTCCGGCGCGTCGCCGAAACTGCTATCTCCATGGCTGCCAAAAACGGAAATCAACCCTGGGAAGGAATCTTCCGCGCCATTCTCGCCTGGCTCTCGCTTGAAGCCACCGATTGGGAGGGAGCTCAGATCGCCGCCGCCGGCTTGTTGGACTCGTTCCGCGACGATCCGCCCGGCCAGGTTCGCTCCATGGCCCTGCTAACCGCCGCCTTCGCCAGCGTCGAAACCGGCCAGCCCGCTCGGGCCCTTCAAGCTTTTCTCCGCGTGCGCGACCGCCCCGCCCATCCCAAATTCTTCCTTCAGTGGTACTGGAGAATCATCGCCCAACTGGGTCACGTCTCCGCCCTTCTCGAAATGGGCGACCTCCATCGCGCCCGCCACGAAATGGATGCCTTTCTCGATTCTGCATTGGCCACCGCCGATCCTTCTCTCAAAGTGCGCGCCCTTAATCTTCAAGCCCGGCTCCTTTTTGCCGAAGGCAACCCAACTCGAGCCCGCCAATCGGTCGATCGCGCCCTGGCCGCTCTTAAGCCCTCTGAGCCGCCTCCGGCGGCGTGGCGCATCCACTGGACCGCCGCTCAGCTCTGCCAGGCCACGGGCGATTCCGGCGGCGCCGACTTTCACAAGACCGTCGCCCGCGCCATCCTCCGTCACCTTGCCGATTCGCTGGAACCCTCCGATCCTCTCCGCGCCGCCTTGCTCCGAACCGCCTCCCGCGAACTCCCTCCGCCGCGCCAGGTAACCGAGCACCGCGCCGCCCCTTAGAGCGGCTTTTACTTCGGCGCCGGAAGCACCGGCCAATTACCGTCGTACGGCGGCCAATTGGGCGCCAGTGCATCCTGGTCTGGATAGAACATCGACGAATAAATCGCCCGCAGCTTCCCTTGCTCAATCACGAACCACTCGCTGAACTGATTCCGCCGCATGGCCACCCCCGGTTTGCGTAGGAACACCCCCAACCCGAGCACCACCCCGGCTTCTTCATCCACTATCGGGAAGCGGCGAGCCACCACGGCGTAGATGTTCGTCATGGCGCCCTCATTCATGCAATCGGTCTTGCCGTTAAAAACCCCCGCCGCGTTCGCCCCCAGATTCGCCGGCGCCTCCCGTTGCGTCGTTAGTACCCCGTTTTCCAGGCGCACGCAGCCAGGATGTGCGATCATGATGTGGCCGTCGTGCGCCGAAAGGGAATCGAAATAGCTGTTCGTGATCGCCACCAGATCGTCGCGCGAAACCCGCTCGCCTTTGGGAACCACGCGCTCCGCCGGCGGATGCGCTGCCAGGTATTCCGGGTCCCAAAATGCCGCGTTCGACTGGGCGCCCGCGCCCACGCCGATGCCGGGATCGCCTTTTCGCGCCAGATACCACTCCGCCTCCGCCACCTTTGCGGTCGGCCGCCTTCACCCGCAGCGTCACAACGGCCGCATTTCCTGATGTTTCCTCCAGGGTGCCGAAGTAACCCGCGTTCCCTGTCACCGGATCGAAATATCTCCGCTGCACCTTGCCGAGCGCCTTCGCCGTCTGCCAGATTCCTTGGCCTGGCCGCCGAACCACTCCGTTCTCGGTTTGCCTATAGCCGGGCGTCAGCGGCGCTGCAGAGGGGTTGTGTTCTATGACCGCGTTTAGGTACTGGTCAAGCACGCTCTTCAAGCAAGACCGGTCGCAATCGGCCGCAAACGCGGAAACGATCGAAAAGATCGCCGCCAGAGCCACAAAAAGGGAGGAGATTCGCATGAAATGCATTTTACTTGATAAGCTCCTCTTGGATTCAATCCCCGGCAGCCTCGCTATCTTCCATCCGGTCCCCCTCCTGCGGTCGCATTTTCCTCTATGCAAAGCCGGATGCTATTCTGGACCAAGAACCCTCACGTGTCTCAGCCTATTCTGTTGAGCGGTATTCCAATAGTCGATCTCTATTCGCGTCAAGGCTTGGAGCAGCTTGACGAGCTGTTTCTTCAGCGCCTCGATCAGACCAACACGGAACTTCATCATCGCTTGATCCTTGCCCGCCGCGATCCAGCCTCCTGGCAGGACAAATCTCGCTCGGAGCTCATCATTGAGCTGGCGCCCCGTCTTGAGGACTTCCTGGGCGATCAATTCGGAATTTCCCGCGAATTGTCTGAGCTTCAGGCGAGCCATCACGAGTTGGCCCCCTTGTACGCCGTCAAGCGCAAGTTCGTACAACGCCGCGCGATCAGCGGCATGACCGCCGAGCAAGCTTCCTCGATCGACGGCGAGGCAATCGCGGGGGAATTGGAAAAACGCTTTGGCGGTCCGCTCACCGAGCGCGTGTTCGCCGATCACGTCTCGCGCTGGCTCGAGGCCGAGTCTCAATACGCAGCGGATATCGATCTCGCGGCGCGCTACGCCGCCTGGGCCACGCTTTCCCCCGCCGGACGATTGAAACATAAACATGGCGTCCTGTTCAAAACCCCCCACAAACTCGACTTCGCGCATCTCGTCCCGGTGGAAACCTTAACTTCCAACGGCCATTCCGCCCTCGGTCTTTCGCCCGAACACTGGCGCCAACGCGATGGATTCAAACTCACCGACCCGGGCATGGATATCGTAGGAGCCCTTGATCAGGTCCATTACTGCATCAAGTGCCACAATCAGGCCAAGGACAGTTGCTCCACCGGCCTTCGGGACAAAGGGGGGGAATTCCGCAAAAGCCCGCTGGGCGTCGCTCTCGCCGGCTGCCCTCTTTCAGAGAAGATCTCGGAGATGAACGTCATCCGCCAGCGCGGCTATCCGGTCGGCGCGCTGGCCATCGTCACGGTCGACAATCCCATGGCCGCCGCCACCGGCCATCGCATCTGCAACGACTGCATGAAATCCTGCGTGTTCCAAAGGCAAGATCCCGTCGATATTCCACAAATCGAAACCGAAACGCTGAAACAGGTGCTTGCGCTGCCCTGGGGATTTGAAATCTACAGCCTGCTCACGCGCTGGAATCCGCTGAATTTTGAACGCCCGCTTCCCCGCCCCGCCACCGGCCGGAAAGTCCTCGTGGTCGGCCTCGGGCCAGCCGGCTTTACCCTGGCGCATCATTTGATGAACGACGGCCACGCCGTTGTCGGCGTGGATGGCCTGAAGATCGAGCCCCTGCCCGCTGAAATTTCCGGCGTTGAGCCGTCCGGCCGGCGCGTTCCCTTTCGCCCCATTTACGACGTTCGCGAAATCTACGAATCGCTCGACGATCGCGTGATGGCCGGCTTCGGGGGCGTCGCCGAATACGGCATTACGGTCCGCTGGAATAAGAACTTTTTGAAAATTGCGCGCCTTCTTGTGGAGCGGCGCCGCGAGTTCGCCATATACGGCGGCGTCCGCTTTGGCGGCGCCATTACCGTCGATCGCGCCTTCCGGCTCGGTTTCGATCACATCGCCCTCTGCGCCGGCGCTGGCCGACCCACCATCGTGCCCATGGCCAATGGCCTGGCCCGCGGCGTCCGCCAGGCCTCCGATTTCCTCATGGCCTTGCAACTCACCGGCGCGGCCAAGCGCGATTCGGTCGCCAATCTCCAGATCCGTCTGCCCATCGTGGTCGTCGGCGGCGGCCTCACCGCCATCGACACCGCCACCGAGTCGCTTGCCTATTACGTCGTCCAGGTGGAAAAGTTCCTCGACCGCTACGAAAAGCTTGTCGAAGAGCGAGGCGAGCGCGAAGTTCGCGAAAGCTGGAGCGAGGAAGAAGAAGAGACCGCCGAAGAATTCCTCGCCCATGCCCGCGCCCTTCGCGCCGCCCAACCTTCCCAGCGCCTCGCTCTGCTTAACTCCTGGGGCGGCGTAACCATCGCTTATCGCCGCCGCCTCGTCGATGCCCCCAGCTACACCCTCAATCACGAGGAGGTTGCGAAAGCCCTCGAGGAAGGCGTCCATTTCGCCGAGGAGCTGACCCCTGTCGCCGTCGAAATCGACCGCCACGGCCACGCCTCTGGCCTGCGCTTGAAAAAGCCCTCCGGCGAAAATGTCCTGCTCCCCGCGAAATCCATTCTGATTGCCGCCGGAACCCAACCCAACACGGTCCTCTCGCGCGAAGACCCCGGCCGCTTCCATCTCGACGGCCGCTATTATCAGACCCTCGATGAAGACGGACAGCCCGTCCAGCCGGAAAGGGTCGCCAAGCCCCAATCCCCGCGCGTGCTCACTTCGCTTCTCTCCGATGGACGCGCCATCAGTTTCTTCGGCGATCTCCACCCCTCCTTCGCCGGCAACGTCGTTAAAGCCATGGCCAGCGCCAAACAGGGCTATCCCGTCATATCTCGTCTCCTTGCCCGCATCGCCCCATCTGAGCCTTCCCCGCAAGCCCTGATCTCGAAGCTCGACGAAGAACTCCGCCCCACTGTCAGCCAAGTGGTCCGTCTTACTCCCAATACCGTGGAGGTCGTGGTTAAGGCCCCCATGGCCGCTCGCGCTTTCGAACCCGGCCAATTCTATCGGCTCCAGAACTACGAAACTTTTGCCCCGCGCTCCCATGGCGCCACGCTCGCCATGGAAGGCCTGGCCCTTACCGGAGCCTGGGTGGATCCCGGGCAAGGTCTGCTGTCCACGATCGTGCTCGAAATGGGCGGCTCCTCGGATCTCTGCGCCCTGCTGAAGCCCGGCGAACCCGTGGTCCTGATGGGTCCCACGGGCGCGCCGACCCACACGCCTTCGCGCGAAACCGTGTTGCTCGCCGGCGGGGGCTTGGGCAATGCCGTGCTTTTCTCTATCGGCCGCCGCCTCCGCGACCTCGGCAGCCGCGTCCTCTATTTCGCGGGCTATAAGAAAATCGAGGATCGCTTCAAAGTCGAAGAGATCGAGCGCGCCGCGGATGTGGTCGTCTGGTGCTGCGACCAGGCCCCCGGCTTCGTACCCTCCCGCGCCCGCGACCTCGCCTTCACCGGCAATATCGTCGAGGCCATGGCCGCCTACGCAAGCGGCCAATTGGGCGATGTCGAAATCCCCCTATCCTCCGCCCGGCGGCTGATCGTCATCGGCTCCGACGGCATGATGCGCGCGGTGCAACGCGCCCGCCACACGCTCCTCAAGCCCTTCCTCGATCCCGACCACTACGGCGTCGCCAGCATCAACTCGCCCATGCAGTGCATGATGAAGGAAATTTGCGCTCAGTGCCTCCAGCGCCATGTCGATCCTCAGACCGGCAAAGAAACCATCGTCTTCTCCTGCTTCAATCAAGACCAGGCTCTCGATCAGGTCGATTTCGACGTGCTCCGCGCTCGCCTTTCGCTCAACGGCGTTCAGGAAAAGCTCACCCGCCTCTGGATCGACCGCTGCCTCCGGCAGCTTGGCGCACGCCGCGCACTGGCTACCCAAGCCGGCTAAGTGCGCTTTTCCTTGCTGTCCGCGCGCTTTGCAGCAGACCAAAAAGGGGCCCTGAAGGGCCCCTTTGCATAGCTTGAGTGTGGCTTTGGCGGCCTTACGCCCAGCTATAGCCTGACTTCGCGATCGGCAAATGCCGCACGCGATCGCCTGTCGCCGAGAAAATCGCATTAGCGATGGCCGGCAGGATCGGCGGCAGCGAGGGCTCGCCCAAACCGGTCGGCGGGTTATCCGACTTGAGGAAATGGATCTCGATGTCGGCTGGAACCTGCGCCATGCGCACCATGGGGTGCTGATTGAAGTTGCCCTGCTCCACGCGGCCGTTCTTCACCGTAATCTCCTGGCCCATCAGTTCGCTCATTCCGTCGATGACCGCGCCTTGAGCCATATTCTCCGCCATGCTGGCGTTGATGATCTGGCTGCCGACGTCAGCGGCCACCCAGACCTTGTTCACCTTAACCTTTTTATTGCCGGTGACGCTGACTTCAGCCACTTCGGCAAAATAGCCTTGGTGGCTGAAGTGAAAGGCGATGCCCATCGCCGTTCCTTTGGGCAGATTGCGCTTGCCCCAGTTGGACTTTTCGGCGACAAGCTTGGTTACTCCGGTCATGCGTTCCGCGCTGAAGCCCATGCCGTTCTTGTTGCCCTGCGCGAGCAAATCCAACCGGAACTGCACCGGATCTTTGCCTGCGGCGTGCGCCAGTTCGTCGATAAACGACTGGATCACGAACGCCTGCGAGTTGCTCGATGGCGCGCGCAGCGAGCCGGTGCGGATCGCCAGCGGCATAGCCGAAGTGTGCAGAGCGTAATCCTTTATGAAGGGTTGCGGGAATTCGGTCGCGCCCATGCCGCCCGCGCTGACGGTTTGGAGCCGCGGACCATTATTTCCTTTCCCGCCGCCCGGTCCGCCGAACCCGCCCGGAGCCGGTCCGGTGACCATCGCGCCGTAAGTTACGAAGTGATTGCGCCAAGCGACAATCTTGCCTTGTGAATCCACTCCGGCTTTCAGGAAATGGTAGCCGCCCGGACGATAGTAATCGTGCGCCATATCGTCCTCGCGCGACCATACGAGCTTCACCGGAACGCCGGCCATTTTGGAGATGTACGCTGCCTCCACCATGTAGTCGTTGGTGAGACGCCTTCCAAATCCGCCGCCGCCGCGCACCATGTGCAGCGTCACGGCGGATGGATCGATCCCCAGCGCGGCCGCCGCCAGGTTGCGCCCGTTTTGCGGAATCTGGCTGGTGGACCAGATGGTGCATTTGCCGTCTTTGTAGTCGGCCGTACAGTTCTGCGGCTCCAATGGAGCGTGGGAGATGAACGGATACGAGTAAGCCGCTTCAACCGTCTTCGCCGCGCTGGAAAGCGCCGCCTCGACGTCGCCGTCATTGCGGGTCGTGGTCATCGGCTTCTGCTTATTGATCTCTTCGGCCTTCTGCGCGTAGGCGGCGCTAGAATGCTCGGCGACGCCGCGCGGACCCTCGTCCCACTTGATCCACGAATTCGCCTGAGCCTTTCTGCGCGCCGATTGAGCGTTCCACCAGGTGTCGGCCAAAATCGCGACGCCGTTCTCGAGTCCGGGATCGCCAGGAAGCACCTCTTCCTTCACGTCCGGACGATCGTTCACGACGATCACTTGCTTCACGCCCGGCAATTTCTTAATTTCATCAACGTTTACGCTGACAGGCTTGCCGCCGAACACGCCGCACTTTTCATAAACCGCGTACAACATGCCGGGGACGGCCTGATCGATCCCGAACAACGGCTTGCCGGTGACAATCGCCATAATGTCGTTATTCTTTTGCCGGCTGCCGATGATTTTGTAATCGGCGGGCTTTTTCAGCTTGTCGGGTGGAATCAGCTCCGGCGCCGGCAGCGTGGCGACTTTGGAAGCGAGCTGCGCATACGTCATCGAACGGCCAGAAGATTTGTGATAAGCCTTGCCGGAACCCGTGGTTATCTCCGATTCGGGCACGTTCCAGGTTTGCGCGGCCGCGGTTACGAACATCGCGCGCGCCGTGGCGCCCACTTGCCGCATGGGGTTCCAGTTTTGCGGCGTGGCCGTGCTGCCGCCCGCAAGCTGGCCGGCGTATTTGGCGGGGTCAAAATCGGTTTGCTCGATTCGCACGTCCTTCCAATCGACGTCGAACTCCTCGGCGATCAGCATGGGCAACATGGTCCGAACGCCCTGGCCCACTTCGGGATTCTTGGCCATGATCGTGAACGTGCCGTCCGCGTTCACTTTGATGTAATTTTCGACCTTCGGAGGCGGTCCGCCAAACCCTCCTCCGCCCGCGCGCGCGACGCCCCCACGCCCGACCTGTTGGGCCTTCGCGGGAGGCTCTACGCACAGCCCGATCAGCACGCCTCCGGCGCCGGTCGCCGTGACTTTCAAAAAGGAGCGGCGCGCGATGAGTCTTTTGTCAGGAGATTCAGTTTTCATGTTCGTTCCTCCTTTATCGAATGGCCGCCGACGACGCTGGTGGCCGGCTCTGGCTGGCGATAGCCGCCGCTCTCACGATCGCCGCCCGAATCCGCAGGTACGTTCCGCAGCGGCAAAGATTGCCATTCATCGCTGTGTCGATGTCCTGGTTGCTCGGATGCGGCTTCTGCTTTAACAAAGCCGCCGCCGCCATTATCTGGCCGGCCTGGCAGTAGCCGCACTGAGGAACGTCGGTTTCAAGCCACGCTTGCTGAACTGGATGCAGGTCGTTCCCGCTGCCGAGCCCTTCAATCGTGGTGATCTCGCCTTTGACGGCGGAAATTTGAATTTGGCAAGAAGGCATGGCCTTGCCGTCCACGTGCACCGTGCACGCCCGGCATTGGCCGATCCCGCAGCCGAATTTGGTTCCTTTTAGGTCGAGGACGTCGCGCAGCACCCACAAAAGGGGGGTGTCCGGCGTCGCGTCCACGGTCTGTTTTTTGCCGTTAACGGTTAGGGTGTATGGCATGATTCAACTCCGCTGGGACATGTTTAAGTTGCAGTGTCTTGTACACCTTACGGACATGGATTACGCCGGGATTCCTTGCCGGCACCGGTCACTTTAGCACCGCTCAGCAGGAAGAGTCAAACCGCATTCTCGGCCCGGGAGGCGGCCGCAATAATAAGGAAAAACCGCATCGGAAAAGGGTCGGAGGTAGCCAACGCTGCCCCTTCCGATGCGGTTCCGCCCGCCGCTTATGGAGTCAGGACGGGCTCAGATCCTCGTTTCCGTCCATTCCAACTCCACTGGAGCCCGCGTCCTAATAGTTCTCCAGCGAAGAGGCCTGAACCGAGACTGCGGATCCAGGTAAGGCCATATGTTCGCGGCCAAAACAAAGCCATTTGTGAGAGCACCGACACAAAAAACCCCTCTGTTGCAACGCGCTCAAATCCAAAGAAAGAGCGGAGCAAATTTCAAACACCGGCTCCCGCAAGCACGCTCGTATTTAAAGCCACTCGCTTCTCTGGCCTCAAGCCCATTGCAAACAGAGGGCAGGTTTCAAAGAATTACTACATCAATTCGGGTTCGTCACAGCATCCGGCCTTCCAGCCAGAGCAGTTTACTTTTCAACGAGATAGATGCCACATAGCCCATCCCGACCCGGGCCTGCGACCCAGTCGGTGTGTCGCCCCGACACACCTTTTTATGGCCTGGCAGCACGAGAAGAGGATCTGAGCATCACCGCCGCGGATAGCTCTGGCTTACCTGCCAAACTTATCCCAGAAAGTTTTAGTCCGCGCGATAATAAAAATTATGCGCCGTCCGCTTATCGCGGCGATTGCCGTTTGCTACCGGTTCGCATTTCCCGCTTCCCTTCCCCCACTGGTCTGTTCCTCCGGCGGTCCGATCGGTACAGTCGATCTTCGCGTGGACTCCGGAAAATCCGGCGAGAAGCCGCTTCCGCTGCGCACTATCAATCGTCTCGAAGAAGGCGAAACCCTCACCTATCGCCCGGTTCTTCGTGCGGGCGAAGAACGCAAAGGCGAAGTGGCGCTGGTTGTCGTGCCGGCCCAAGGCGTCCATGCCTCCGAGCCTTTGCTGGTCTCTCCCGCCAAAGACGCGCGCAAGCCACAGCAATGGAAAATCCCCTGGAGAACCGGGATCGTCGCCCTTGTCTACGGACCCTCCGGCCTCAACGTGAACAAAGTCCGCGGCTTCCTCGAAAAGGACTCCGATGTCGTGGGAGAGTTGGCCGATTACGCCGATAGGACAGCCAAGACAGAAGCCCTCATTGCCGAGCTTTCTTCTCCCAACATTTCGAGCGAGCGCTTTCAATCTGCCTTGCAGGGATTTTCCGCGCAGTACGGACTGAACGTGCAGATCGCGCGCGGCACGCCCATGAATCAGCAGACCAACGCTCTGTTTCAAGCGTTGAATCCCGCCATCGCCAACTACGACCCTCTTTCTCCCCAACCGGCGGCGGGAGCGCGCCAGACAGCTGGCTTGGCCGGGATGGTGGGAGAGATGTTTTTCGGCACGCCCGTGGGTTTAGCCGCTGGAGGCACGGCCATGCTCATGAACCTGCGGATGCTGGCGTTTCCGAATTCCGAATTCCGTTCTTCCTTTTCGCAGCCGATGCCCGACGACGCCCTCGGACTGTGCGGAAAAACCGGCGCTCCCGCGGCGCACACCAGAGTGGCATTTTTATGGGCCACCCGAATTCCCAATGTGGGCCCGCCCGCCGTGATCGTCGGCAAGGAAAATTCGCTGCCGGCGGGCGTCAAATCCCCTTTGCCAGTGGCGGCGCCCGGCCCGGGATGGAATTATATCGACCGCGCTCGCGGTTGGACGCTTCAACCGGAAAGTGGAAAGCCGGTTCCGGTGGGCGTCCAAAAGCTGGGAGATGCACAAAAGCTTGAAATCGACCTCAAGGGAGTCGCGCCGGGCCGTTACACGCTCCACGCCAATTGGGATTGGGACAAATTCTCCGCCGCCGGAGCCATCGAGGTCCGTTCCCTCGATGACTTTAAATCGGTCCGATTGACTCCCTCCTCTCAGGACCGTTTGGTCGCTAAAACCGGCAAAGTCCCTGTCACTTTAGACGGCGGCGATTTCGAGTTTGTCACCAAGGTGGAAATCGAAAAGCTTCAGGATGAATTCGCCTCTCCATCCCCGGTCCCTTTCGTTTTGCCCCAGGGCTTGCGCGCCGGCCCGCAGAAACAAGCCGATCTTCAAATCGACACCAGCAGCTTCGACCCGGGCAATTATAAGCTGATCGTGACCCAACTCGATGGCAAGACCCACGATGTTCCAATCGAGTTGCTGCCACCCCCTCCTACGCTGGACAATCTGCCTATCGCGGTGAACCAGGGCGTTTCCAAAATCGATTTCACTTTGAAAGGCCAACGATTGGATTTGCTGAAGCGTTTGGAAATTGCGAAAGGCGAGGTTGAGCTCGGACCCGCCGGTCCGGGGCAGGAGGAACGAAATGCCGAATTGCGGATTTCCAGTAACCTCAAAGCTGGAGCCAGCTTCGATATCCGGGCTATTGTGCAAGGCCGCAGCGAGCCGCTGACGTTTTCCGGAGCTGTCCGGATCATCGGGCCTAAGCCTGCTATCGTTAGCATCAGCCTGGGGCAGCCGCCTGCTCGAACGGTTCCTCTCAACCAAGGCGAGCTTCCGGGCGGCGCGCTTCTCAGCGCTATGTTGAACGTGGAGGATTTACAATCAAACGGATCCGTGAAGCTCGGCTGCGGGGACGGCGAGAACCTGATCTTGCATCTGGGCGTTCGATCTGGCCTCTTGTATGCGCAGCAGTTGACGCCCAGCCAGGTCTTTTTGTCGTTTGACACCTCCCGATGGCCGAATGGCTGCATGTTGCAGGCGACCCTCGCCAACGGGGCGGAAGGCGAATCCGCGCCCTTTAAGGTTGGCCGGGTTGTGTTTCTCCCGGGCATCGATGATTTCAACCTTAGTCCAGATTCCGAT
Source organism: Bryobacteraceae bacterium (assembly GCA_035293905.1). GTDB lineage: Bacteria > Acidobacteriota > Terriglobia > Bryobacterales > Bryobacteraceae > Palsa-187. The sequence continues at coordinate 49,921 of DATGLY010000090.1, read as the reverse complement.
GTTGGCGACTCCTATCGAGCCCTTCTTACCGGCCAAAATCTCGAGACCATCGCTAAGATAGGCTGGACGCCGGATAAAGGCCAGCCGGTGGATGGCTTGCCCTTGCCCACGGGCAACGGCCAGCAGGAAACTTTGCAAAGCCACATTCCGCCCCCCCCCGATCCGGACGCGAAACTTCTTGTTTGGTTACGAGACGAAGCCAAACCTCGCGTGACTTCCATAAGCCCAAGTTCCAGCCTAAGTACGCAGGCCTTGGCGCAATAATTCGCTGTCAGACAAGCAATCTCGCCCGCGGTAGTTTTTCCAGCGGCTCCACGGCGATGCCCCACACCTTGCCAGAAGTCTATTGAAGCACCCGGAGCGAACCGATATACGCCCGGAAGAATTTAGTCGGATTTTTCAGGATTATTTCACCCTGGAAGCGCTCGGGATTCGCGCAAGGGCCAAGACGATGGCTGGAAGGCATCGAAACGGCCACTAGGAGATCGAGCTTCGATTAACCCGGCACGAAAACCTTACATGCCCCGGCCTTCGCCACAACCTAGGTGTGGCATAACCTGCTACCAGGAAATCTTCTCGAGCGCCAGATCCTTCGTTCTTGGGCCAAATCCTCCAATAACGATGACCATGACAGCCGTCGCCCCAGCGATAAACAGCGCTACAGCCTCCGTTCCGCCTTCCCGAAGAAAGAAATTGATCCAAAGCCCCGCCAGCGCAGCGCTTACGCGGCTCCAAGCATAGACAAATCCTACAGCCCGAGCTCGAATCCGAGTAGGAAACAGTTCGCTCTGGTAGTTGTGGAACGCAAATGACATCCAGTTATTGGAGAGAGTCACCATCGCTCCGGACACGATCGCCAGCCCCGCGCCAGCCGGATGGGCGAACAAATAAATGAACGCGCCGATCGAAAACCCCGCAAAGACGATCTGCCATTTGCGCTCCATGCGGTCGGCCACTGCCATCCCGAGAAGCGGTCCCGCCGGGTTCGCGATCGCTATAACGAAGGCGTATTTGAGGCTGGCGGCTATGTGAATTCCCTTGGCGATCAGCAAGGTCGGAACCCAGGAGCCGAACCCGTAGAAGGCGATGGTCTGCATCAGATTGAACACGGACAAAATGAGCGTGCGTTTTCCATAGGGAGGACGAAATATCTCTCGCAAGCCGCTTTCGCGCGACGGAACCGGTATCGGTGGCTCAAGACGCGCCGAAGAAAGAGCTGCGGCCAAATCGCGTTCGACGCGCTTTTCCAGTTCACTTGTGACGCGATCTGCCTCCGCTCCGCGGCCATGCAAAGAAAGCCAGCGTGGACTTTCGGGCAGTCCGCGACGCAACCGCCATGCGGTTAAAGCTCCTATCGACCCGATCAAAGTTACCCAACGCCAGCCCGCGAACCCAAAAGGCCGCATCGGAACCAGAAGCCATCCCAAAAGCGCCACCACCGGCACTGCGCAGAACTGGATAAACTGGCAAAATGCGAAAGCCTTGCCGCGCGCCTTGGCCGGAACGATCTCGGCAACGAACGTATCAATGGTCACTTGCTCCAATCCCGCCCCGGCGCTGGCGAGAAAGCGCCAAGCATTCACCGAGGCGGCGGCATTCTGAAAAGCCATGACCGCGCTGGCGATCGAGTACCAGGCCAGAGCCGAAATAAAAATCGACCTACGGCCCAACCTGTCGGCTATGGGTCCGAATACCACGCAGCCAACAAACATGCCCGCGAAGGACCAAAAGACGAACCACCCGGCGCCGCTTGGATACATGCCGTCCGCAACCAGACCGGGAGCGATGTAGGCGGCGAGAAAGATATCGTAAAACTCAAAGACGCCGCCCAGCGCGATCAGAAACACCAGCCGCCAAAGAGCCCGCGTCATCGGCAACCGGTCCAACCGCGCCGCGATGTCGCCCGCGGGCGGCTCGAAATACTTTAGCTCCCGTGCTGGGCCTGAGCCCACGTTATCGATCCGCCTGAACTGCGGACAGAACCGTTCCCACCAGCTCTGCCGACCCTGTGAACAGGTTCTCGGGCACCTTCCGGTAACTGAGCATCTGACGATAAATATAATCTTCCAACTGCGAATTCATTCCCCATCCAGCCATATATTGCAAACTCAAATCCTGATCGCTATTTATTTTCGCGCCCTTACTCCATTCGCCCAGATCGGAATTGCCTCCAGTATAGGTTGCGAGCAAATCGATGATCGAAGCAAATCCTACTTGGCGGAGCGATTCCACTGCACCCGCGTAGTCGGGCCGGTTCCAGCGAGCCTGCAACTCCTCAAGGTTTATAACGAGAGGCTCGGTTTGACCCAGAAAAACCATGTCATAACCCAGACCCTCACGAGTGTTCGCCCATACGGCGGCGTATGGGAAGGCCTCCAGGAACGTCGCCAGTTCGCTGCGTACGGTGTTCTCGTCGCTCTCATAAAGCGCTGTGTACAACGTAAACATGCCGCCGGGATTCAGGTGCTGCTTCACAACCTCAAAATAGTCCTTGGAGCGCAACATCGCCGCGCCTATCACAAATGCGTCCATGGGATTGGAGGCGATAATGTCGAATTTCTCCCGCGCGCTCAATACGCAGTGGCGAGGGTCGTCATAAACCATGCGGGTCTTGGGATTGAGCATCACTCCATAATTCTGCGGGCGGAAATATCGCGTAGAAATGAACGGGATCACAGGCTCGATTTCGCATACCGTAATGTGTTCGATGGAGGGATAGCGCGTAAACGCACCCGCCGTAACCCCTCCGCCGAATCCAATTCCCAGCACCGACTTGGGATTTGGATGAAGTAGCGCCGGCAGATGGCCTAGCATGCGTTGCACTTTCATGTCGTAGATTTCGGTGGTGGCTTCCACGTGACCGTTGACGTTGAGATAGGTCCCGCCGCCATTCCACTGCGAAATCGCCACAGAGGAATTGCGGCCCTCGGCGCTATAGGAGATCTGCGATTGCCCGGCGTTGAGCGCCGCGCGGCGGCCATAGGCGATCAGCTCGCCAGGCGTCGCGTGAATGCCCCAGGCGAGCCGGATCGCGATGGACAATGAGATGGCAAGCAGCGCCAGCCCGCCGGCGGATTTCGTTTGGCGAATGTAGGGTAATAGTAGAAGCAACGCGCCTCCTGCGGAAACAATTAGCATCAACCGCTGCGTCTGCTGCGTGCCGAGCCGCGGAATCAGGATCAGGCTGACGCTGATGGCGCCAGCGATGCCGCCCAGGGTATTGGTTGCATAGATTCCACCGGCTATTTTGGACGGGCTGCCAAATCTGGCCGCAGCCGCTAGAGCTAGCGGGAAACACGCGCCCCACAAAATCGCCGGCGGCAAGAGGGTCCAAAGCGTTCTCGCGAGATCGAGCTGGAATAAAAACCAGGGATTGGCCGCCAGCAGTGGATTGATCGGCCAGTTGGGCAAAGAATCGGTAATAGTACGGGCGCTCCAGGCGATCGCCCCACATACCGCAATTTGGGCCGCGCCCAGAGCGGGCCTAGGCCGCACTACCCGCAGCGCCGCGCATCCCAGCGCGGCGCCGATCGCCAAGCCGATGGCCAGGACAAAGATAATAATCGTAAATGCGTACACGGTTGAGCCCATCAAATATCCCATCAGCCGTGTCCAAAGGATCGCGGCGCCGAACGCGCAGGAACCCGAAAGGCCGATTGTGACGTAAACCGTCCCGTTCGCCGATCGCGTCGAGGATATGGTCCCGTCGCCCGGGTCGACCCGGCCTGTCGCCCACCAGATTTGATCGGCGCTTATCGAATACGCGGCTAGCCCGATTACGAAATTAAAGGCCGCCGCGACGAAGGTCGCGACCGCCACGTTGTAAATCCGAAGTAAATAAAATCCGGCCAGCAAACAGCCGACTGCGGCCCCGGCTATCCTGCCGGCGTACAACAATCCCCACCATGAAACCTCCCGCGACTCACCGCAACCAACGATCGCGGGAAAACAAGCGCCCATCAACACGGCCGGAGGCAATAGGCAAATGGCGGCCAGCAGTTCCCGCAGAAGCATTTCTGGCGCGCCGGTACCCAAGGCGGCAAGGTAAACCCGCGACAGCAGCGGAATCTCGAACAGCGCGGCGATGCCAAGCAGACCGATGCCCAGCTCCAAAGCCGCATAGACGCACAGGGGATGGCTGCGCGGTTTCAGCCGCGGAAACCAGACGCCGCCAATGCTCAAGCCTCCCAAAAACACCGCCAGCAGAATGGCGAGCGAAACAGAACTCGAGCCGATCGCTAGTTGCAAGAGTTGGCTCCAGACCAACGCATAAATTAACGCCGGGCAACCGCTTGCCGTGAAGAGAATCAGCATTACAGGAGCCGATTTGGAGGCGGCAGAAGCGGCCCGCGAGGCCCCAATCTCGGCGGGGATCGTCATGCGGAACCAACCATCATACGCTCACCAACGAAGGCGGTTTGTGCGAGTCAAACCTCGCTCCCACACAAGCGCATTTTGTCATAACATGACTTGAGACGATAGGAGGACAAAATGCGTCTTCGCTTTCCGCGCGCGTGCGCGCTAGGCATTTTGTGTATCGCCCGCGGCCAGACAACTTCGCAAGAGGCCAAGCAAGTCCCCGATCCTCATAGCCTTGTATTGGCGGGCGGCCGATTCAAGCCGCTCAAGTACGATGAGATGACGCCTCAGCAGAAGGTCATGATCGACCACCTGCTGGCTGGGCCGCGTCGCGGCGCCGCCGGACCGTTCAATGTTCTGCTGCGCAGTCCCGAAGTCGGCGACTTGGCCGCGCAATTCGGCGAAGCCATGCGTTTCCGCGCCTCGTTGCCGAGAGATATCGCCGAGACCGTCATTATGATGACTGGCCGCTACTGGATGGCGCAGTTCGAGTGGAATGCGCACAAACGTGCAGCGCTCCAACTCGGCGTGAAGCCGGAGATCGTAGAGGCGATCGCCACGGGCAAGCGCCCCACCGGGATGCCGGCCGTTATGGAAGCGGCCTATAACTTCATCGATGAACTGCTCACAACGCACCAAGTCACCCAGGCTACGTTCAGAGCTGCAAAAGAATTGTACGGCGAGAAAGGCATCGTCGACATGACAGGACTCAGCGGCTGGTACACCATCGTCTCGACGATGCTGGATGTGGACGAGTATCCAATGCCCGAGGGCGTTCAGCCCGAGCTCCAACCGCTGGACAATCCGCTTCCCCCGGTGAGAATGGGGTTTGCCACTCCGATTCCCGTTCCAACCTATTCCAAAGTCGCTCGATCGACGGTCAACGGCAAAGCGCTCAGCATAACAGGCGGCCGGTTCCAACCCCTGACCTACGACCAAATGAATCCCGAGCAGAAGAAGTATACCGAAATGGTCGTGGCAGGCCGCGGCCCCGACGCAACATTCAATTTGTTCCTCCGCAGCCCCGAGGCGGGCGAGCTGTTTTATCAAATGGGCGAGCGAGTGCAGTCTCACATGTCGATTCCCGACAAACTGAAAGAACTGGCACTCGCGATTACAGCTCGCTATTGGGGCGCGCCTCACGAATGGACCGTTCATAGCCGTGCGGCGGTGCAAGCTGGAATAAGCGAGGATAAAGCCAACGCCATCGCCGAAGGAAGGCGGCCGGCGCGGATGTCCGCCGATGAGGCGGCCGTCTACAATCTGTTCGCCGAACTATTCAAAACCAGGCAGGTGAGCGACGCCGTTTTCGCCGCCGCTAAGAATCAGTTCGGCGAGCGCGGCGTGGTGGACTTGTTGGTCAGTTCCGCCTATTGCCAGGTGGTGTCCATGTTCATGAAGCTGGAGGGCTTGCCCTTGTCGGACAACCAGCGGCCAAAGCTGAAGAATCTGGCCAAGCCGCTACCGTGAGTGCTTTATGACGAGCGTTCTTCTGCTTGCTGCCCTCGCAAGCCTCGCCGCGGCTCAAACCACCGAAGAGCTCAATAACGACGGTAAGAATCCGGAGAACGTGCTCACGCAGAGCATGGGGTATGACCGGAAGAGCTACAGCCCGCTCAAACAGATTGACAAGACCAACGTAAAGCGGCTCGTGCCCATCTGGAGCTCGAGCCTGATGAACGATCTGGGCGAATTGGGACAACCCACCATCTATAACGGCGTCATGTACGTCGTCAACGGCAAATGGAGCTTCGCCATTGATGTGGAAACCGGCAGGCAGATCTGGCGCACGCCCGTCGAGCTGGAACCCGGCGTCACCAGAGCTGCGATCAACCGCGGCTCGGCGACCATTTACAACGGCAAATTGTTTCGCGTCACCATCGACAATCACGTGCTGGCGCTCGATATGAAGACCGGCAGGCAGATCTGGAACCAGAAGTTCGCCGAGACGCGCGACGGTTACTATGCCACCGGCGGGCCGATTGTCGCCAACGGCGTTTTGATTTCCGGCGTCTCAGGCGGCGAATCTACGACACGCGGATTCCTCGACGGGTGGGATCCGGAGACCGGAAAGAAATTGTGGCGCCGGTACACGATTCCCGGCCCGGGCGAGCCCGGCTCAGAGACTTGGCCCAAGAATAGCGACGCGTGGTCCCAAGGAGGCGGTCCCACCTGGCGCTCAGGCTCCTACGATCCTCAACTTGATCTTGTTTACTGGGGAACCGGCAACGCCGAGCCTTACGATCCCCGGCCTCGCGAAAATCTCGACAGTCTATTCACCAACAGCGTTCTCGCAATCCGTCCAAAGACCGGTGAAGTCGTCTGCTATTACCAATACACCCCAAATGACGTTTACGACGTAGACGCCACCGATGAGCAAGTGCTCGCGGATTTTCCCGTGCAAGGCCAGATGCGAAAGGTGATGATTCAAACCAACAAGAGCGGTTTTCTCTACGTTCTGGACCGTACCAATTGCAAACTCATTGCCGCCCATCCTTATGTAAAAGTAAACTGGGCGACGGGAATCGACCTCAAAACGGGGCGGCCCGTATTAAGCGACATCTTCAGACGGTTCGCCGCGGGAGAAGAAGTGGAGATTTGGCCCTCTCGCGGAACCAATGCCGTACCCGCCGCGTTCAACCCCTCCACGGGCCTGATCTACGCAAGCACGTTCAATATTCCGCGAATTCAAAAACTCGGCCCGCTCAAGCGCGCGGAAATCGGCAAGGACTCCACCGGCGTCATCGCCCGCCAGCCGGAAATCAAGCCGGGCGAAGTCGTGGGTCATTTCGCCGCCATCAATCCGCTTACGGGCGAGAAGAAGTGGGAGATCCCCTTGACGGATTTGCCCAGTTGCGCGGGTATGCTCGCCACCGGCGGCGGGCTCGTATTCACCGGTAAACTGACAGGCGAGTTTCTCGCGCTGGAAGAAACTACCGGCAGGACTTTGTGGCAGTTCAAGACCAGCTCAAGCGTAAACTCCACCGCTATCACCTACATGCACAAAGGGCGGCAGTATGTGACGGTCGTATCGGGAGTGGGAGGCATCGTGGCAAGTCGCTTTGCCGCGCGGCTAGTGCCCGCGGGCGGTTCCGTCTGGACGTTCGCGCTGATGCAATGAGGGTGAAACCTACCTCCTACAGCTTCAATCCGCCTGCACGATTCGCCGGTCCGTCGCGCAGTTAAGGCGGCCAAACGCGCTCACGCCCTTGGTCGTTCCCATCTGTTTATGGAATTTCGATCCGTTTCCTATCGCTTGGCGCCGTGGCGATTACAGGAATCGGCGATCGAAAGCTTTAGGAAGCAAGTCCTTCAGGCGCCACATTTCAACGCTTCCTTGCAGGTTCGCCAAAGCGATTTCGATATCGCCGCAAAATTCCCACAGGATCTGGCGGCAAGCTCCGCATGGCGGCGTAAGCTCGTCCGTATCAGCCACGATCGCGATCCGCCGGAAATTGCGTGCGCCTTCGGAGATGGCTTTGAATGTCGCCACGCGTTCCGCGCAGATTGTTAGGCCATAAGTCGCGTTTTCAATATTACAGCCGGTATAAATCCGCCCGGTGAAATCTTCCAGCGCGGAGCCGACGCGAAACCCAGAATAAGGCGCGTGCGCTCTCTCCCAGGCTTTGAGCGCAGCCTGGATGAGATCGCTATAGCTAGAGGCTGGTAGCTGAGAGCTGATAGCTCTCAGAGTAGCGCCTCGCTCAACGCTTCAAACTCCGCCGGCGTCACCAGGTGAAATTTCAGCTCCAGGCCGGTAAATCCCTGAAGCGCTCGATTCATTTCCATGCTTGGAATTTCGGGGCCAGCAAGAAACAGGCTACCTTCAGATACCTGAAATGGCAGCACTTTCCAATCCCGCGCGGCGCGCTCCGGCAGCGCATGGGCGACTTGCGGAGACACGTCTTTAGGCTCGATTCGCGCGCGGGGCAGTCCCTGTTGAAAACTGAGGGCCTCATACACTGCCTCGTCACTCAGCTGCCCGGTCTTGATCAGATGCTCGCCGAGGCGGGTTGCCGGAGGCAAGCTTTCGAGCGCCGCCTCAAGCGCAGCGGCGCTAAGTTGTCCGAAGCCAACCAAAATCTCGCCCAATCGCCGCTTGTGATCAAGCAGGGCGCTGCGCGCCGGATAGGCGTGCTCGGTTTTAAGCCATCGCAGTTGCTCCCCACGAACCTTTGCCCGGATGTAGGTGCCTACCGCATGGAAAGTGGCCGCGGAGTTCAGCGCGTTTCCATACAGCGCGCGCAGAGGCGCCCCCAGCGCGAACACGAATCCGTACACGCGCGCCGAACACGCTATGCGGATTGCGAACCGCAAGATCTGAAAAGTAAGCGTGGCCTCGGCCAAATGAGCCGAAAGCGCTGGAAGGCGCGCCCAGATCGCGGTGGCGAGCCCGTAGCAAAACGTCAAACCAGCCGCCAAATTCAAGGGATTGCCAATGAGGCCTTTGCGGTCCCGCCACAGCCAATACCGTTCGCGTGGGCTAACGCCCCACCCGAAATGCTCCCAACCTTGAAGCGCGATGCCCGTAATCCAACGCGATCGTTGCCGGAGGGCGGAGCGCCATGTTTTGGGAAAATATTCGCGCGTCGCCACAAAGTCTTTCGTTCGTCTGCTGCGCAGCAATGGCGCGAAAGCTTGGGCGCATCCCATCCGGAACATGCGAAGGCCGTTGGAATAGTCTTCGGTGAGGGCTTCGGGATCGAAGATTTGGTTGCGCGATGCCACCGCGAGCTTTTCCAGCGCCTCGCGACGGAAACCCGTTCCCACGCCGGCGCCGGGGACGAATCCTCCGAATCTCGGCCGCACCGTCATATCGCGCGTGTGGTTTTCGGCGAAGTCATCGCAGTACAAGCCATGGGTGAACGCGCGGAAGGGAGTTCGTAACGGCAAAACCGGCGTCTGTATGAAATCAAAGCGCCCCAAATAGTAATTGATCCAGCGCAGCTCCTCGGGGTGAATCAGGTCCTCCGCGTCATGGACTATCACTACGTCGAACTGCTCTTTTCGCGACTCCTCCTCGATCAGCAAACGCTGAAATGTCCAGTTCAGGCAATCGGCCTTAGAAGTGGGCCCTTTGTGGGGAACAAGAGCAAGGTGTACGTTTGCGAAACGTTCGCAAATGTTTTTCACGGCCCCTTCGGTTTGCGGATCGTTGAGATAGACTCCGGCAAAGATCTCGTATCGGTCGTAGCGAATGGCGGCGAGATTGTGCTCCAACATTTCGCCAATCACTCGATGCTCCTTCCACAGAGGAATCAGAATGGCGATCCGCCGCCGAGGCGCCAAATCGAGCTGGCGTTCGCCCGGGGGAAACAACCGCGCGCCAGGCCTGAGCCGATCCTTGAGCCAGGAAAGCGCCCACAGAAGATCCACGGCCAAGTCATCCAGGCCGCTGACCAGAAGGGCGGCGGACAAGGGGGCCAGCAGCCACACCACGCCGCGGTCGAAGGAAGCCATCCATCCGGCAACGTGATTCACCACAGTATTAGTCGGCCGGGCAGGGCTAGAATCTCAGGCGAAATGATTCAACGGCCCGGCGCCTCGCCCAAGCCCGGCGGCGCGCCGAATGGCCTCGGTTATGAAGGACTTGGCGCACGCAATCGCTTCCGTCAGAGGCTGGCCCAGGGCAAGCTGCGCGGTGATGGCCGCCGAATACGTACATCCGGCGCCGTGAGTATGGCGGGTGGCGGCGCGGCGCGCGCCGAACTGGCGGTACTCGCCGCTAGAAGCCAGCAGCAGGTCCACAGGATCGCCGTCCAGATGCCCACCCTTCACCAGAACGTTCTTTGCACCCGCCGAGACGAGCTTTTCCGCCGCGCGAGCCATGCCATCCAGGTCGCGGACCCTCGTCGAGGTTAGCGCTTCCGCCTCGTCAAGATTCGGAGTCAACAGGAATGCGAGAGGGGCCAGTTTGTCCAATACTGCTGTTCTGGCGCCCCGGTCCAGCAGCGGCGCGCCATTCTTGCTCGCCATCACCGTGTCGACGACCAAGGGAAAGTCGAAAGTTTCGGCTATCCGCGCCACCGTTTTCACCACTTCCACGCTTCCAAGAGCGCCAATTTTGGCGGCGTGCGGCGGGATATCGGCCAGCACCATAAGGATCTGCTCTGCGACCAAGTCCGGCGGCACGACTTCAACCCGCTGGATGCCTTCTGTATTCTGCGCCGTCAGGAGCGCAATAACAGCTTCGCCGTAGACTCCGAAGCGATGAAATGTTTTCAGGTCCGCCTGAATGCCCGCCCCGCCGCTTGGATCGGATCCTGCAATCGTGAGCGCTATTTTAAGCATTTCATGGAGTGCACAATTCGATACTTACACATGCTCGTCTTTTTGACGAGCTCAAAATTTGCCGCGCCGGTATACCTTAGTCGACGGCTAACGATTGGCGCCTGGCTCACTGCCGGCAGCCGCTGGAAATACCCGGACTAGGGCGCAGGCTACAAAATAATACCTCGAAGTTACGAGTGGTGGTGGCCGCAATCGTTTCCGGCGTCACGTCTCGTATCTCCGCCAGCTTGCGAGCGGTTTCCACCAAGAAGGCGGGTTCATTTCTCTTCCCGCGCTTCGGCACGGGCGCGAGATAGGGTGCGTCGGTTTCGATCAAAAGGCGGTCGGCGGGCGCAAAGCGGGCGGCCTCGCGCAGTTCTTCAGCCTTTGGAAATGTCAGGATTCCGCCGAAGCTGAGATAACACCCAAGAGCTATGCATCGCTGCGCCTCCGTTACGCTTCCCGAAAAACAGTGCATCACCGCCGGCAGTCCCGACCCCGTCCAGTGCTGCTCCAGCAGCTTAAAAGTATCCTCCCACGCCTCGCGCGTGTGAATCACAATCGGCTTGCCGGCGACTCGGGCCAAGCGCATCTGCTCGGCAAAAACGTCGCGCTGTGTTTCCCGCGGAGAAAAGTCGTAATGATAATCGAGGCCGATTTCCCCCATCGCAATCGTTCTGGGATGCCGCAGTAATTCCTCCAGCCGCTTGTAAGTATCCGCGCCGGCCTTGCTGGCGTCGTGGGGATGCACGCCCACCGTGGCGTACAACGCGGCGTGCCGGTCGGCGAGCCGCAGACCCGCTTCCACATCCGGCGGACCATTCCCCGTCCCGATAGCCACCATGCGCTCGACGCCTGCGGCCAGCGCGCGTTCGATTACGGCGTCGCGATCGGCGTCGAATTGTTCGCTGTCCAGGTGACAGTGGGAATCGATGAGCATCGGCTACTTCAGCCGCGCCCCCACCGGCGCGTCTTCAAGAAAACCGGCCAGAAATGGCTCGCCGCCTTCCGTCGAGGCCGCCACGATCATGCCCTGCGACTCCAGTCCGCGCAGTTTGCGCGGAGCTAGATTGGCCACGATCACCACTTTGCGCCCAATAAGTTGCTCGGGCTGGTACTTCTCAGCGATGCCGGCGACAATGCTTCGCGGCTGCGGCTCACCGATGTCGATGTGGAGGTGAAGCAGCTTGTTCGCCCCTTTCACCGCGGCGGCGGATTTCACTTGGCCCACGCGCAGATCGACTTTAGCGAAATCCTCAATTGTGATCTTCGCGCCGTCGCGCTCGCTTGCCGGCGCCGGCAGCGCCGGCTTTCTTCCCAGCAGCTCCTGCTGCCGCTCGTATTCCGCCGCTTCGTGCTCCTTCATCTTCGCAATGGCCTTGGCGTCTGCTCGCGGAAACACCGGCTTTACGGCGCCGATCTTCTGGCCGCCTGGCGAGTGGCCCCAGCGCAAATCGGCGACGCGACAATCTCTAAGCGGCTTGGACATGCCAAGTTGCGCCCAGATCTTCTCCGCCGATTGAGGGATGACGGGATAGGCAAGGCCCGTCACGATGCGAACCGTCTCTGCCGCGCAGTAAAGAATCAGATCTAGCCGCTCCTGATTTCCTTCCTTCGCCAGCTTCCATGGAGCATACTCAACAATGGTCCGGTCCATCCAGGCGATCAGCTTCCAGATCTCCTCGAGCGCCTTAGAAAAGTCCAGCGTTTCGTAAGAATGGAGCGCTCCCTCCACCACTGCCCACGCGTGCGATGCGAAGGCCGAAGTATCGGCCGGAGTCTTCGGTTGGACGCCGTCGCGATATTGTTGAATCATCGCGAGCGTCCGGCTTGCCAGATTGCCCAAACCGTTTGCCAGATCCGCGTTATAGCGCCCTAGGAGGGCATCGTAGCTGAAGCTGCCGTCCTGTCCGAACACCACTTCGCGCAATAGAAAATAGCGCAGCGCATCGGCGCCCAGCACTTCGTGGATGGGCGTTGCGCGCACCATGTTGCCGCGCGACTTGCTCATTTTTTCCTCTTCGATCAGCAGCCACCCGTGGGCGAAAATGCGCTTGGGAAGGTCCAGTCCCGCGGCCCACAGAAATGCCGGCCAATAAACCGCGTGGAATCGCACAATTTCCTTTCCAATCAGATGCAACTGAGCGGGCCACAGATTTTCCCCGTCTACCGCGCTCATGTACGCGCCCAGCGCATCGAACCAGACATAGAAAACGTGCTTGTCTTCCTCCGGGACCGGAATCCCCCACTTGATGGTCGTGCGGCTAATGGAAAGATCCTGAAGGCCCTGCCTGACAAAAGCCAGCACTTCATTGCGCCGCGTCTCCGGCTGAATGAAATCCGGCTGCTTCATATAGAGGTCCAGCAGCCGGTCTTGAAATTCGGAAAGCTTGAAGTAGTAGTTCTCTTCCGTCACCGTCTCAGTGGGGCGGCCGCAGTCCGGGCAAGGATCCCCGGGTTTGGCGTCGTTGACGTACAACTCGCAGGAAACGCAATACTGTCCCGTATAGCTTCCCTTATAGACGTAGCCGTTGCGCTTGCAGCGAAGAAATAAATCCGCTACTACTCTGGCGTGATTGGAATTGGTAGTGCGCTGGAAGCGGTCGATTTCCAATCCCAGAATCCGCCATTGCCTTCGGAATTCCTCGGCGATCAAATCGCAGAATTCCTGAGGAGTCTTGCCCACGGCCGTGGCGGCGCGCTCGATCTTTTGGCCATGCTCATCCGTGCCCGTGGTAAGCGTTACGTCAAAGCCCTGCATCCTCTTGAACCGCTTGATGGCGTCGGCGGCGATGGTGGTGTACGTATGGCCGAGATGCGGAGCTGCGTTTACGTAATAAATCGGAGTGGTCAGATAATATTTCATGGCCTTTCCTGAGATCTGCGGCGTAACGGAGCCTGTTCGCAACTGCCGGTCCGCACGCTAACTGATATCTCCAGTATCGCGGGCGGCCCTGCGCCGCTTCTTCAAGTATGCGTCCGCCGCGGCGGCCATCACTTGAGCCAGCGGAGTCCCCGTACGATGCGCGATGGCGCGGCAATCCTCGTATTCCGGCAGAAACGCCCCGGCGCCAGAAACTTTTCCCCGCGCCGCTCCCCAGGGCGTCTCCACCTCAATAACAGAGCGTTCCTGCACTCGCCGCTCCGCGGAGTACACCCGCAATCCCAGAGTAGAGGTTTCGGCGAAAATAATCTGCGCAAGCCTTTCCTGGTCCTCTTGCCGGGCGATCACTCGAAGCAGCGTTCCCGGGCGATTTTTCTTCATCTGGATGGGCGAAAGAGAAACGTCCAGCGCGCCTTCCTCCATCAGCCGTTCCAAAGCGTAGCCGAGCACTTGCGGGCTGGAGTCGTCGATGTTGGCTTCGATCACGCTCACCAGCGTCGCCTCGGCGGCCGCGATCTTTTCGCCGATTGTCGCGCGCAGAACATTGGCCTGCTGAGGAAAGTCTCGGTCGCCCGCGCCGTAGCCAATAGCCGATATCCGCATGGCGGGAAGCGGCCCAAAGCTTACGCCAAGCGTGGCGGCGATCGCGGCTCCCGTGGGTGTCGTCAACTCTATTTCCGGCCCTCGCGCATACACCGGCTTGCCCGCGAGCAACACCGCCGTCGCCGGCGCGGGGACCGGCAGCACTCCATGCTCCGTCTGCGCCGTGCCGCTGCCGACATTGATCGCCGATACGTGCACTTCATCAATGTCGAGAAGATCGAGCGCGATGCAAGCGCCGACGATATCCGCCAGCGAATCGGCCGCGCCCACTTCATGAAAGTGCACCCTTTGAATGGGCGAGCCATGCACCTGCGCCTCGGCTTGACCTAGCCGCTCGAATATTGCCGCCGCTTTCTCCTTCGCGCGCCCACTAATTGGCGCCGCGTCGATCATTCCAAATATCTGCGCCAAATGTCGGTGCGGATGTGCGACGCCGTCCGTGTGGACGCGAAATTTCGAAGCCGCGATGCCTCGACGCTTCGTCTTTTCTATCTCATATCGGGCTCCGGTTCCCAGGCTCCGTAAAGCTTCAAGCAGCTCGTCTGCGGGAGCTCCGGCGTCCACCAGCGCCCCGACAGTCATGTCTCCGCTGATGCCGGAAAAGGCGTCCAGGTAACAGATTTTCATGGAATCAATTGAGGCAAAACCACGGCCGCGGGAGCACGCACGGAAAAGTCAACCAAGGTTGATACAGGAGTCTCTTCGATATTGATTTCGATGACCTTCTTCCCTGTGAATTTCGCCCGGCTCACGAGCCCCGCCGCCGGATACACTACCGCCGAAGTTCCCACCACTAGCAGCACGTCCGCGTTCATCGCAGCGCGCTGCGCGCCAGCCCAAACCTGCTCGGGCAACGCCTCGCCGAACCACACCACTCCGGGCCGCTCCAAACCGCCGCACGAGCACAACGGAGGAATAGCGCGGAGGGGGCTTCGAAGGTCCGACCGCTCGGAGCCGCAGGCTATGCAGCGGATCGTCCAAATGTCGCCATGGACTTTCAAAATGTTGCGGCTCCCGGCCCGGTCGTGCAGTCCATCCACATTTTGCGTGATCAGGGTAAACTCCCTGGCGCTCTCCTCGATTTTCGCCAAAGCGCGGTGGGCTGCGTTCGGCTCGACCCGGGCAATCACTTCACGCCGCCAGTCATACCATTCCCAAACGAGTTTCGGATCGCGGGCGAACGCGCCTGGCGTGGCGAAATTCTCAGCCTTATATCCTCGCCACGACCCGCCGGCGCCGCGAAAAGTCGGAATCCCGCTTTCCGCAGAACTTCCAGCGCCGGTAAGGGCAGCGATCCGTGAAGCGGATCCCAGCAGATCCCGAATCGCCAACAAATTCACTTGTAAGTCCTCGATCGCTCCGCAGCTCGCATTTGCAATTCTACACGCTCAATTTTTATAGTAAGCTCATGACCAAGCGCGCCTTGCTCTGCCGCGCCGCGCTGGCGGTTTTCTCACTCTTGAACGCGCGAGCCGCCGGGCCTATCCGGGTGATGCTTCTGGATGGCGAAAGTGCCGGGCCGTATCATGCCTGGCGGCTGACTACGCCTGTTCTTAAGAAAGAATTGGAAGAGACCGGTCTGTTTCAAATCGAGGTAGTCACAGCTCCGGAAGGCGCGTCGAGTCTCGTTGCCTTTAAGCCCGATTTCTTCCTGTACAAGGCCGTGATTTTCAATTACGACGCCGCGGATTGGCCGCCGGATTTGCGCTCCTCATTTGAGCAGTACATAAAAAATGGCGGAGGCATGGTTGCCGTGCACGCCGCCGATAACGCATTTCCGGGATGGAGCGCATTCAACCAGATGATTGGCGTGGGCGGATGGCGGGGCCGCACGGAAACAGCAGGCCCTCATTGGTTTTACCGCGATGGCGCCTTAGTCCCGGATGCTTCTCCCGGCGCCGCCGGCTCCCACGGGTCGCGCCTTCCCTTTCAGGTGACCATCCGTAACCCCGGGCATCCAATCACCAAGGGATTGCCGAAGGTGTGGATGCATGCCGCCGACGAACTGTACGCACAACTTCGAGGTCCCGGCGCGAACATGACCGTTCTTGCGACCGCTTACTCCGATCCAGCCAACCGTGGTTCGGGCCGTGATGAGCCAATTCTGATGGCGTTGAGATACGGAAAGGGCCGGATTTTTCACACCACTCTCGGCCATGACATCGCGGCCATGAGCTGCACAGGCTTTATAACAACCTTTCAACGCGGCGCCGAATGGGCCGCGACAGGCCAAGTGACGCAGTCCATCCCCGCGTCATTTCCCTCCGCCAGCGCCGTAACGAATCGGGCGGACATTGCGTTGATGGACCCGGCGTCCAACAGCGGCCCGAAGTAGGGTCAGGTCGCCTTCACAATCGCGTCTACGAGTCCTTGGACGGTGTGGGGATCGGCTTCGGCATCCACATCCAGGCCACACTCGCGAATGGTCTGAGATGTAATCGGACCGATCGATGCGATCTTAATTCCTTGCAGCGCCCCCGGCTCGGCGGCCTTCTCGATATTCTTAACCGTCGACGAGCTGGTAAAGGAAATCCAATCCGGCTCACGGGCCAATACCTCCGCGGCGTGCTCGGCCAGATCCGCGGGAGCAACTGTTCGATACGCCTCCACCACATCCACATGAGCGCCCCGGCGCGTAAGCTCGACGGGAATCAGATCGCGAGCCACGGCGGCGCGTGGAATCAGAATGCGGCGTCCCGCCAGACGCTCTTCGGTGAATGCCGCCACCAGGCTTTCCGCTACATACTGCTCGGGCGTCAGATCTACTTTGAGGTGAAGAGCTTCAATGGCCGCGCGCGTGGCGGGCCCGATGGCGCAGAGCTTTGCGCTGATCGCCCGCAAGTCCCGCCGCGACGCATCCAGGCGCTCTAAAAAATGCTTCACGCCATTTACGCTGGTGAAGACGATCCAATCGTAGGTTCGCAAGCGCGCGATCGCCGCATCCAGCGGCTCCAAATCTTCCGCCGGGCGGATCTCGATGGCGGGAAGAAGAATAACCTCTGCGCCTAACTCCTCCAAAGGTCCGCTCAGCTCGGCGGCCTGACGCCGATCCCGCGTCACCACGATGCGCTTCCCGAACAGAGGCAGATGCTCGAACCAATTGAAGCGATCGCGCAAAGCCACCACTTCTCCCACCACGATCGTCGCCGGCGGCTTCAGCTCTTTCTGGGCGATCAGATCCGGCAACGTCGCCAGCGTCCCGACCAGCGTCTGCTGGTCCGGACGCGTCGCCCAGCGCACGGCCATGGCGGGCGTTTCTGCGGCTCGGCCATGGGCGATCAACTCGCGTGCGATCGCAGGGAAATTCACCAGTCCCATGAACAGCACGATGGTTTCCGTAGCTCCCACTCTGGCCCAGTCGATCGCTTCAACGCGATGGCCCGTCACGAATGTTACCGCCGAGGTGTGCTCGCGGTGGGTCAGCGGAACGCCCGTGTAAGCGGCGAGGCCCAATGCCGCCGTGACGCCCGGAACGATTTCGAAGGGAATCCCCGAAGCCGCGAGCGCCTCCGCTTCTTCCCCACCCCGGCCGAAGATGAACGGATCACCCCCTTTGAGCCGCACGACGATGCGGCCTTTGCGCGCGCGGTCTACCATGAGCGCGCTGATTTCCTGCTGCGACATTTCGTGCTTGGCGCGCTTCTTGCCAACATAAATTCGTTCCGCGCGGGCCGGGGCCAAACACAAAAGCTTCTCGCTTGCTAGGTTGTCGTAGAGAACGCAGTCGGCCCGCTCCAGGACTTTGCGCCCTTTCAGAGTGATCAGCCCCGGATCGCCCGGTCCGGCGCCGACAAGGTAGACCTTCATGCGGTAAAGATTTCGTCGAGAATCTCGCGCGCTCCTCGATCCAGCAATCGCTGGCCAAGCTCGGTTCCTACTACTGCCGGATTAGGACCGTGATGATGTCCCCGGATCGTTCGCGCGCCATCAGGAGAAGCCACAACTGCGATCAGATGGATCGCTCCCCCGTCCAGCCGCGCATAAGCGCCGATGGGAACTTGGCAGCCTCCGCCCATCATGGCGAGAAACGCCCGCTCGGCCTCGACTGCAGCGCGCGTTTCCGCGTGGTCCAGCTTGCGCGCGAGTTCGCTCCCGCGCCCAAAACCGGCGCGTGTTTCAATGGCCAAAGCGCCTTGGCCGCCGGCCGGACACATGATTTCCACGGGAAGGATCTCGCCAATGCGATTCTCCCACCCCAGACGCCGCAATCCGGCAGCCGCAAGCACGATCGAATCATAACGGCCTTCATCCAACTTCCGCAGCCGCGTATCCACATTGCCGCGGAGGGTCTCGATAGTCAAAGTGCTGCGAAACGCCCGAAGCTGCGCCGCGCGCCGGAGCGAACTGGTGCCGATCTTTGCCGCGGCCTCCAGCGAAGCGCCCACCAGTGCGTCGCGCGGATCCTCACGTTCCGGAATGGCGGCAATTGCCAGGCCGGGCGCCAGCTCAGTGGGAAGGTCCTTCATGCTGTGCACCGCCAAATCGATCGCTCCCGCGAGCAAAGCCTCTTCGATTTCCTTAGTGAACAGCCCTTTTCCACCGGCCGCGGCAAGCGGAACATCCTGGATTCTGTCGCCGCTAGTCTTGATCACCTCAATCCTGATCTGTTCTCCGAGCGCCTCGAGCCTAGCCGCCACGTAGCGCGCTTGCCACATAGCCAGCGCCGACCCGCGCGAACCAATGACAATCACCGGCCTTTCCTCACGCGTCCTCCTCCGCGCCGGACCGCAACCGGAACAGCCTCCTAAAGAAACTCAGAAGCGACGGGTCCCGGCCAAGCTCGGTCATGGGAGCGTGTAGAACCTTCTTGACGATTCCGCGAGTGATCGTATCGAGCGCTTCTTCCTGTTGCGGAGTTAACGCTCCGAGTTTGGATCGTTGCCTTTCAATTTCACCAAGCCTCCACAACTCAATCTGCTCTTGCAAAGAGATTATCGTCGGCGCCACCTCTCTCGTCTTCAGCCGCGCCATCATCCGCTCCACTTCTTCCCGGATGATTTCTTCCGCCTGCTGCGCCACTTCGTTCCGTCCGCGCAGGTTGGCGTCAACTACCTTATCCAGATCGTCGATATCATAAAGGAATACATTGTCGAGATCGCCCGTCCCCGGCTCGATGTTTCGTGGCACGGCGATATCGATGAGGAACATCGGCCGGTTCCGCCGCTTTTCGATGGCCCCTCTCATCTCTTCGCGCGTGATGATATAGGAGGGTGATCCGCTTGAGGCAAGCAGGATATCCACAGCCGGAAGGGAATCGTGGAAATAATCGTAATCGATCACGCGCCCTCCCACGCTCTTCGCTACCGATTCAGCCCGCTCCCGTGTGCGGTTGGTCACGAAAATTTCTGAAACTCCCGCTCGGCGCAGATGCCGAGCCGCGCTTTCCGCCATCTTTCCCGCACCCACCACAAGGACGCGCTGGCCTTGAAGCGAGCCAAAGATGTCGCGCGCCAGCTCCACCGCGGCGTAACTCACCGACACCGCGCTCTCCCCAATGTCCGTCTCGGATCGCACCCGCTTGGCGACATTGAAGGCGCGAGTCATCACCAGATCCAGATAACCGTTGATTGTGCCCCGCTGCTTGGCGAGCGCATAGGCTGACTTGAGCTGGCCCAAAATCTGCGGCTCCCCCACGATCATCGAGTCTAGGCTCGATGCAACGCGGAACAAATGGCGGATGGCTTCGGAGCCCCCCAAATGATACAGGTACGGCGAAACCCAACCACGCTCTACGCTATGCGCTTCCGCCAAAAACGACTCCACGGACAATTCCGCATCGGCCTTCTCATCGGCCGTCACGGCAACTTCAACCCGGTTGCAGGTGGACAAAATCATTCCTTCGCGAACGCCGGGCCGCTGGGACAACTGATCGAGCGCATCCGGAAGCGCCCGCTCTTCAAACGCCAGCCGTTCCCGCACTTCCACAGGCGCGGTCCGGTGGTTCAGACCGGTGACCAGCAGCCTCATGGGGTCCGCAATCCTATATGCGCCACCCAGGTGATGGCCGAGCAAACCACCACCGCCAGCGCCATCGCCGCGGCGCGCCGCCCCCGCCAACCCGCGGTCGTCCGCAGGTAAAGAGTGGCCAGCAAAAGAGCCCAGGTTAGAAGAGAGATAGCGACCCGAGGCTCGCCGATCCAGCGTCCTCCGTAACCCAAAAATACGATGATCACGCCGAGCGTGATGAACACGAACCCGTACTCCAGATACCGGCTCACCAGATCGTCCAGCGTGGCGAGCGGAGGAAGCTTTTCGAACAGCCGCAGTGATTGCTTCGTCTTGAGCCGCCGCTCCTGGATGAGATAAAAAACGCTGGCCGCCGCCATAATCGCAAGCGCCGCATATCCCGCCAGAACGAGCACGATATGGATCGCTAGCCAAGTCTCGCGCGCGCCCGTCAAAATCGCCACAGGACGCTCCATGGCGCCCACCAGCGTCATAACAAAAACCAGCGGGAAGTGCGCCACCGCTGTGGACGCGAAGTGGTAGCGCCATTCCACCGCCAAAAACAACAGCGCGATCAGGAACGCGCACAGATTGAGCGTTTGAAAGGGATTGGCGACGGGAATATGCCCGGTGGCCATGCCCAAATCCACGATCGACACGCCTTGCAGGATCGCGCCGATCCGGAAAGTCCCGCGGGCGATGGGATAGAGGCTGGTCCGCTTGCCGAGCAGGGCCAGCATCGAGTGCAGCAGGCCCACCGCATAGAAACAGGCCGCAGCCCGGAGCCAGAAGATGCTTGTAGAGACCACTTACTCTTTATCTTACGATTAGCCGCAGGCCTAACTCGGCGTCGCCGCGCTCTCAGGCCGGCGCCGCGGCGGACTCGCGGCTGGCTTCGCTCTCGAGGGCCTCGGCCGGCTTCGAATTCCTAACCTGGTTGGGAAAGGTGAAATAGAACCGGGAGCCCTTCCCCGCCTCAGATTCCACCCATATCTGTCCCCCATGCCTCTGAACGATCCGTTTGCAAATCGCCAGGCCCAAGCCAGTGCCATCAATCTGAGACCCGCCGTGAGCTCTCCAGAATACCTCAAATACATATTTCTGATGCGCGACGTCGATGCCGATGCCGTTGTCGCTCACGCAAAATACCCATTCCTCGCCCCGCTCCGCTGCCGAGACGTGGATCTTGGGGGAATCCTGACTCCGGTACTTGATCGCGTTCCCGATCAGGTTTTCAAACAACCGCAAAAGCTGCGCCTCGTTTGCCCGGATGCTCGGCAGCGGGTCCGCGCTGATCCGCGCGCCCGATTCCACAATGGCTTCCCGCAAGTCCTGAATCACCGCTTGCAAAATCGCCCCCAAGTCCACTTCGCTGTCCGGCTCGCCTGGATCGGCGCTGGCGCGCGCAAGCTCCAGAATGTCCTGGATCAGCCGTTTCATCCTCTCGGCGCTGCTCAGGACAAAACCCAACATGTGTAGCGAATCCTGGTCCAGTGAGTCCCTCGTGCGGCTCAGAAACAACTCCGTCATCGCCGTAATCCCACGCAACGGCTCTTTCAGATCGTGGGAAACGGCATAGGCGAAACGCTCAAGTTCTTGATTGGAGCGCGCCAGTTGATCCGAGCGCTCACGCAACCCTTCTTCAAGCTCTCTCCGCTCCGTGACGTCGATGGTGGCGCCCAAAATGCGGCTAAGCGAGCCGGTTGAGGAATAAAACAGGCGGCTCCGGCTCTCCATCCATCGAATCCGCCCGTCCGGCAGCACTGCCCGATACTCGTCCTTCCAATCGGCGGCGCGCCGCTGGATGGAATCCGCCCGATTCCGTATGATTCTGTCCCGGTCGTCCGGATGAATGCGCTTCATCCAATCCCCAAATCGTCCCTCGAAGCTTCCATACTCGAGCCCAAACAGACGCTCCATCTCCGGTGTCCAAATCTGGCGATCCTCGCTTGCGAGGTATTCATGAAATCCGATTCTGGCCTGCTGCGAGGCCAATTCAGAGCGATGAACGGCTTCGTCCAGCCGCTCGACGGTCGCCTG
Organism: Bryobacteraceae bacterium; assembly: GCA_035293905.1. Taxonomy (GTDB): domain Bacteria; phylum Acidobacteriota; class Terriglobia; order Bryobacterales; family Bryobacteraceae; genus Palsa-187. The sequence goes on along the minus strand of DATGLY010000090.1, from coordinate 27,819 downwards.
TAGAGCCGCGTTGCTCTTTTTGAGCGCGCCGTGCAACACACTGATTGAGACGCCGACGGCAAGAAAAAGACCGAACAGTGCAAAATGGGCGCTGGAAACCGGCAGAAAACCCTGGCCGACGAAAAAGTAATCCGCGGTCAGAAAGCTCAAGGCGGTGGCGCTCAGGCCCGGCGCGAAGCCGCCGTACCATGCAGAAACGATCACCGCCAGCGTGTACGGAAGAAAATGAGCCTGGCCTTGAAGATACGGCTTCAGGGCGAAGGAGAGCAGCGTCGAAGCCGTTACCGAGACTAGAACAACCGTGAATTGCCTTGCTGCGACGGCCCGTCGGGATTGCATCGTACCGCCCTCCTGGGGGACGAAGGTCACTGCTCTGCTAAAAACTCATTTTATCATCCGCGGCCGCTTATCCACATACAGCCCCGGCGCTACAATCGTTTTTTAAGCGCGGGACGCGGCGCCGTCCTTATCGTTGATGCCAGAGCTCGCCTTCGATCGTGCGCCTTGGCAGGAGAAATTCTTCATGTCGTTCCCTATTCATCGTATGCGGCGGCTGCGCGCGTCGGAGCCGATGCGGCGGCTGGTTCGCGAAACGCATTTGGAGCCGTCGCAGCTTGTCCTTCCGCTGTTCGTGTGTCCCGGCCAAGGAGTTCGCCGTCCCATCTCATCCATGCCCGGCAATTTTCAGCTTTCCGTCGATGAACTGGTGAAGGAATGCCAGACGGCTTATGCCGCGGGGATCGGCGGCGTCATTTTGTTCGGAATTCCGGAAGAGAAGGACGAAGAGGCCTCCGAGGCATACGCTGAAAACGGCATCACCCAGCGCGCCGTGCGCGCGGTAAAACAGGCTCTTCCCAAACTCCTGGTGATCACTGACGTCTGCAACTGCGAATACACGAGCCATGGCCACTGCGGCAAAATCGTCGATGGCGACGTAGATAACGACGCCACGCTTGAATGGCTGGCCAAAGCCGCATTGTCCCACGCTTGCGCCGGCGCCGATATCGTGGCCCCTTCAGACATGATGGACGGGCGCGTCGCGGCCATCCGCCACAAGCTCGACGAACACGGCTTTCAAAAAACGGCTATTCTCGCCTATGCGGCGAAATTCGCGTCAGCGTATTATGGTCCGTTTCGCGAAGCTGCGGAATCAGCCCCCCAATTCGGCGACCGCCGCAGTTACCAGATGGACCCCGCCAACGGCCGCGAGGCCATGCACGAAATGGCGCTGGACTTTGAGGAGGGAGCTGACATGCTCATGGTCAAGCCCGCCCTGCCATACCTCGATCTGATCCGCCAGGCGCGGGAGCGATTTCCCGTGCCCCTTGCCGCCTATCAGGTGTCCGGCGAATTCAGCATGCTCATGGCGGCCGTGGAGCGAGGCTGGCTCGAATATGAGCGCGCCATGATCGAGACGCTGACCTCCATTCGTCGCGCCGGCGCCGATATCATTCTCACCTATTTTGCCCGCGATGCCGCGCGTCTCATCTCCTAGGCTGGAAAAGCTGGCGGCGGCCCTCGCCGTCGTTACTTTTCTCATCTTCGTTCTTTTGCAAGGCAAACCTTATTTCACCAACGCTTCTCGCCCTCCGCGCGGAATTCCCGATTCGGAAGCGGCCATTCAGGCGGTTCGAAGCGTCGAGGAGGTCGACGATATCCTCGGTGATGCGCCCAGTCCCGATCGTGAAGTGATGCGCTTCAAGCAGCGCCTCGACCTCGCATTCATGGCGTCTCACACGGGCTTGTTGATGATTTTGGCCATTATACTGTCGCGCCAGGGCGGCTGGGCTTCGGTGGCGGCGGCGGCGGCGATGGCCATCGCCGCCGCCGCCGCCGTTTTCAACGTCATGCAGGATCTGGCGATTCTGGCAATTCTGGATGTTCCCCTGGTTGTCACGACGCCCCAGATGATGAACGCTATTCGGAGGCCCAGCGCGGCAAAGTGGGCCTTGGCTGCTCTTGCGCTCACTCTAATGGCAGCCTTGTTGTGGCAAAAGGGGGACTGGTGGAGCCGCCTGACGGGCGCCCTACTCCTGTTAACCGCCGTGCTGATGGCTTACGGTTTGCACGACAACCGTTTCTTCTTCTACCAGCGCTACGCGTATGCCACGGCGCTAATCGGCATTGCGGGAGTCTATTTGCCACGATGGCGCGGCGACTTCTAGAGATAAATCCTATGGCTGCTTCTTCGCCCCCGATGGCGGCGTCGCCGTGGGAGTGAGCGGCGCGGCCGGAGGTTTGACCGCCGAAGGAGCCGCCGACGTCGAGCTTGCCGGCTTAGCCGGCGCCGTCCTTGCCGAAGCCTGAGTCTTGTCGTACAAATCCACCACGGCCGTCGTGATGTCGCAGGAATCGCAGGCGTAGATGATAGGCGTGTTTTGGTCGGCCACATTCATCACCACGGCGCACCCGTGATCCTTCGCGTAGAGATCAATTACCTGCTTCATCCTGCCGGTAAGGCCATCCATGGCCTTACGTTGCGCGTTTTCAGCCTCGGCGTTGTAGTCTTCCACGTCGCGGTTGAATTTCTTGTTCGCCGCGTCTATCTTCCGCGCCTCTTCGTCTTTGGCGGTTTGGGAAAGCGTATTGGCCTGCTTTTGCAGCTTATCCTGCATCTCCTGGATATCGGCCTGCTGCTTTTGCAAAGCCGATTTCTTGGGGTTGAGCTGCTTCTCCAGGTCCGCCACCGCCGCTTGGCCGTCCTTTGTGCTCACCAAAGCAGCTTCCGCCTGAATGACGCAAAACTTCGTGGGCGCCGGGGCTTGGCCGTAACTCCATTCCGCGGCAACCATCAGACAACACAGAGCAAATCCGATATTCTTCACGCGCAAACTCCTGAGGATTGTCCTAATCAATCATCCTAGCATCGGAGCCTTCTGCCCCTCGTTCGGCTCCTCGGTTTAGAACGTCCGTCCCACTGTAAACCGGAACATGGAATGGCGCTCAAAGAAAGGCTGTTGCTGGCCGAATACCGCCAGCGCATTCTCGTAAGTTGCCGAATTTGGAAAATAGCTCCGGTCGGCCGCTATGGGCGGCTGCAAATACTCCCGCACGACGTTCGGATTGTACGCCCAATACACCCGGAACGGCGCGTTCACCACCGGCATTAATACCTGAAACTCGATGCCTGTAGATGTGCGAATCGCCTGGGTCCCCGCGGCCACTACCGCCTTGTTCTGGAAGGCCGCCTCGGGAAACTCGGTGTTCAATTGCGCAATGCGGCCCGGGTTCAGTTGCAACTGGCTGGTATTCACGATCCGGTCTTGTCCGGCGTCGAAGAACAGCGCCATCGTAAGCGGTCCCATGATGGGGATGCGATATTCGAAGTTGCCTGTCACCGCCATATCTCCGCCCGGGAAGACCAGTTGGTAGCTCGGAACTGTCTGCGTGACGTTCACCAGGCTTTTCGCGCCGGTGGAGGGATCGATGTATAGCTGTTGGCGTGGGGTACCGTCGTTGTTGTAGACGGTGACGCTTCCCTCCGATGGCACGTAGGCGATCGGGCTAATTCCCCAGATATCGAATCCGCGGATGTCGTTCTCGCCGCCGATGTAGAAGCGATTGAACGGCGCCGCGTCCTTACCCCCATAGCCCGTGATGAAGCGCGCCGAAAGGTGCATCCCGATCACATGGGTTTTGCCCAACCCCTTGCGAAAGTAGCGCGCGTCGATCACCGGCTCGATCTGGTTCACGTTGCCGCCCAAAACGCTGCCTGAAAATTGCGTCGAAATCGAGAGGCTCTTTCCGCCTGTCGGGTTGATCGGATTGTTCACCGAGTTATACGTGTAACTCGGAATTACCGTGGATGACCGGATGCCGTTCAACGAATTCGGCCCGTTGAAGTTCAGAAAATTCAGGTATTGGTAGTAAACGTCGGCCGCCGTAGTCAGCGTCCGAATGCTCTGGGTGGTGAACCCGTAGCTCAAGCCCAGACGAGCGAAGCTACGCCTGAGCGGATAGCTGCCGTAAACCGTAAATCCCTTGGAATCCGATGTGTAGTTCAGCAGATTATTGGTCCCCAACTGGTTATACAGCGGAATCAGGTTGGCGCCTGCCAGAATGGATGCTTCCCGAGCCTGGTCGTAATTAAAGCGCGTCAAAAAAACCGTGAATCCCACGGCCAGCGGTCGATCTAGAAAATAGGGCTCCGTAAACCCGAAGGTCACGTTGTCCATCCGCGTTCCCACCTGCGAGCTGATGCTGAGCGTCTCGCCCAGTCCCAAAAAATTATTCGTCGAATAGGAAAGGCCAATGAAGCTCCCCGAGATGCCCGAAACTCCGCCTTGCAATTGAATTGAGTTCTTTGCCCGCTCCTTCACTTTCAGCGTGATGTCCACCGTGTCCGTTTTCGTGTCGGTCTTGATGTCCGCGGACTCGTCCTGTTTCAGCGTCTCGAAATAACCGAGCTGATTGAGACGCAAGATGCTCAGCTCCCACAGTCGAGTGTTAAAAATGGCTCCTTCATCTATAAGCAACTCGCGCCGGATGACTTTATCTCGCGTAGTCGTGTTCCCGGAAAAATCGATGCGGCGGACGAAGAACTGCTTGCCTTCATCGAACGTCAGCGTAAGGTCCACTTTGTTCGTGCCCGGAATCGGCTCGATATCCGGCTCGGCGACGAAGTTGATATAGCCGAAGTTACCATAGAGCTTACGCAAATCCTCGAAGCCTTTGCGAAGCTTGGCTGTAGAGAAGACGTCGCCGGGCTTGCCGAATGTGCTGGCGAAAAGAGTTTCCGGCGTGCGGAATGCCTTTACGCCCACGTAATTCACCGTATTGAGGTAATACAGCCGGTCTTCTTCCAGGGAAATATCGATGTCCACCCCTTTGCCGGGCTTATTGGAATGGAAAATCGGCAGGCGGAATCCGCCCCCGCCTGTGTCCACAATCTTGGTGCTCGCGTTGGTGACGTGCGCCTTGAAATATCCGTTATCGCGGTAAAACAGCTCCAGCCGAGACTCGTCGTCTTCTAGCTTCGTCGAATCGTAGGTCTTGGCGAACATGTCTTCCAGTACGATCGAATGCGGAATTCCGACCGGATGGAGAGCCTTCATCGCCCGCAGCAAAACCCGATGGTTGAAGACGTGGTTGCCTTCGAACTCGATATCGTGAACTTTGACCTTGGGGCCTTCGTCGACTTTGAAGGTGATTTCTAGCGACGAAGGCGGGACCTGATGGATTTCGGGCTCCACCGTGGCGAACTGCCGACCGCGCTCGGCCAGATACTCAAGCAGCACGTTCTTGGCGTGCTGCACCTTGTTGGGATCGTATTGCGATTCGACGCTCAATCCGACCTTTCGCTCTTTAAAACGATCCAAAACTTCAGAGGTCTGGATGGATTTCAGGCCGTCATATTTGATGGCGCGCACGATCCGCCGTTCCACCAGCACATAGCGCACGATCCAGCCTTTTTGGCCTGCCTCGCGCTCCATGCGGATATCGTCGAAGCGGCCCGTGTTCCACAGCACCATAAAATCTCGGTGCAGGCCGTCGTCGTCGTATTTGTCTCCCGGCTTTGTGAAAATCATTGCGCGCAACGTGTCCTGCGGCACGCGGCGCGACCCGCGGAAATCGATCGCCTCGATGACGTCTTCCGGAGGCCGGTCTGGCGAAACTGTTTGGACCTCCGCTTTTGGCGGCTCCGGTTTGGGCTGCTCGGGAGCTTGCGGAACCGCCTCGAAAGGATTCTGCGGCTTCGCCGGCGGTGGAGTTTGCGGCTGCGCTTCCGGCGGAGCCTGGAAAACCGGCTCGAACGGGTTCTGCGGTTTTGATTGTTGGGGAGGCGGCTGCGGCGCCGGCTGAGCGTTCTGCTGAGCCTCCAGCAGTCCCGCCGGCGACAACAAACATAAACAAACGATCAGGGCGCGCAGGCTTCCAGGCCTGGAGCTCATTCAACCGGTTTCCTTTCCACTCTGCGCTTTACTCTTGACGCCCCCTCGCGGCTTCCGGTTTCAATCAACCGAGCACCTGAAACTGGAAGTGATTGTGACGTCCCCGGCTCCCCCACCCTCGCGAAAATTCGCCGGCGCCGCGCCGGGAACGCGACCGCTGGCTCGCCTTTCCCTGCCCGCATTTCTGCGAAGCAGGCGCGAACACAAATTATTCTATCCCATCCGTCTCCATTCGATCCATTCGGGGACTCTTGGAGACCTCGATCCCCTCTTCCCCAGGGCCCTCGCCCTGGTCTGGGAACCGCTTCGCCTCGCCCTCCGGTTTCGGCAGCGTTCTCCCCATCGTCGGGCCGAGACATGCCCCGAACATCAGGTGCGACAGCATCAATAGTGGCTGCGGGGCATAGGCCGGAACTCTGGGATTCACTCGAGTCCAAAACCACGCCTGCGAGATATAGTGCCACAACAGAGCCGCCAGGATGCCGCAAAATAGCAGTCGCTTGCGTTGCCGTATTCCGCCACAGATCAACCCAAAAGCCGCCCCCACTCCGCCGCTGATCGTAAAGTGCAGCGCCGCGCCGGAAAGCGTGGCCATAGCCGGCCCCCCCCGAAACGCGCGCTGGCCATAGAAAGTCGACCCGAGCAGGTTCGGAATCTCCCACCACCCCCGGCCATCAACGAGTGATCCACACATGAGCAGCGCCAACATCGCTGCTCCGCCCACCACGCCCGCTTCAATGCCGCCGGTCAGGCGCAACAGCGCATCGGTTCTCAAGTCCCTCGGCGGCTCCATGAAAGCGCATGGTAGCATGTGCCTCGGCGCACCGTTGGCTCGCGGCTGCAAATTTTGTCAGTAACCCAAGCTCACTTGCGTGATCGTTCTTTCCTGTGCGCCGGATTGCCGCCAGACCCACCGGTTCCCATCCCTCCCACGACTTCGCTGGGACATAGGACGATTTCGCTTAAACTCGGAGCCGCGCTTATGAAAACGCAATTTTTCCAAGCGAGCCCAATCCCAAGATCGGACGCTTTGCTTGACGGCCATATCCCACATGTCCCCCGCGCGTGAAATCGCTTTTCGTATCCTTAAGCGGGTCTATGGCGGCGGTTACGCCTCCGATCTTCTGAGGCGCGAGACAGCGCGTCTCGATGCCCGCGACGCCGCCCTCGCCGGAATGCTCGTGTTCGGCTGCCTGCGGTTCCAGGCGCAGCTCGATTTCCTGATCGAATACTTTTCGAGCCGTACCTGCTCGAAGCTGGATCCGGAGGTGCGGATCGCCCTCCGCATGGCGATTTATCAACTCCGCTATCTCCAGCGCATTCCCCCTCACGCCGCCGTTGCGGAAAGTGTGGAGTTGGTCAAGCGCGCGCATAAGCGCTCGGCTGGCGCCTTCGTAAACGCGATCCTGCGCAAGGTGACGCAAGCGCCGGTAAGCTGGCCTGACGAGGCTACCGAGCTCAGCATCCCAGCATGGATTCTCGAGCGCTGGACCCGCCACTTTGGGGCGGAGCAAGCGCGCCGCATCGCGCGGATGGCGCTCACAGAGCCAGTCACCGCCATCAACTCGCTTACCGGGCGCCGCCAGGATCCGGCTTCCGGGCAGATCGTGCCGCTGCTCGGCCTTGAGCCCGGAATGACTTTGCTCGACGTCTGCGCTGCGCCGGGCAATAAAACCGCGCAAGCGTTGGCGGAGGGTGTGGCAGTCGTCGCTTGTGACCGGTATCTTGCCCGGCTTGCCGAAGTTCCCACCGAGTCCATAAGGGTTGTTGCGGATGCAAGCTTTCCCTTACCCTTCCGCACGAATTTCGACCGCATTCTTGTGGACGCCCCCTGCTCGGGAACCGGAACGCTCGCCAGAAATCCGGAAATCAAATGGCGCTTACGGCCTTCTGATCTCGCCCGTTTCTCGATTTTGCAACGAAGCATTCTGCAGCGCGCCTTCGCCCTCCTGAAGCCGAATGGCCGCCTGATTTATTCCACCTGCTCGCTGGAAACGGAAGAAAACGAAAGCGTCGTCGCCGGCCTTCCCGTGAAACAAGTTCGCCGATGGCTTCCCGGAATCGACAGTGCCGGAGATGGATTTTTCGCGGCAGTCATTGCCCCATCGTGATAGCATTGTCGAAGGATTGGGATTCCACCATGGTTGAGATCCTTCCGTCCATTCTCTCCGCCGATTTTGCGCGGCTGGGAGAACAGGTGGCGGGCCTTGAGGCCGCGGGCTGCCGCATGCTCCATTTGGACGTGATGGACGGCCACTTCGTCCCGAACCTCACCATCGGACCGCCCGTGGTCGAATCGTTGCGCAAAGCCAGTAGGGCGATTTTCGACGTCCACCTGATGATCGACGATCCCGACAAATATGCGCCCGTGTTCATTGAAGCTGGGGCGAATCAGATCTCCGTGCATCAGGAAGCCTGCAAGCACTTGGATCGCACGCTGCGGATGATCCGCTCCGAAGGAGCCAAAGCGGGCGTCGTCCTGAATCCAGCTACTCCCGTCGCCGCGCTCGACGAAGTTCTCGGCGTAGCCGATTACGTTCTGGTGATGAGCGTCAATCCGGGCTTTGGCGGCCAGGAATTTATTCCCAATGCCCTTCACAAGGTCCGCCAGCTCGCACGCCGGAAAATGGAACGCGGGTTGCACTTCCCCATTCAGATCGATGGCGGGATCACGCATGAAAATCTTGGGGATGCGGTCCGAGCCGGTGTGGAATGGATAGTAGCCGGGTCGTCGATTTTTCACACTGTGAACCCAGTGAACGCCTTCGAAGAGCTGAAACAAATCGCTCGGGAGGCGACTTTAGTTCGCGTGTAGGGTCTCTGAGCGTCGCACAGGGCGCGGCGGCGTCCTCGCTGACTTTAGTAAAGCTGCGTCCGCGTAGCATGTGCGCGTTTATGGGAGAGTTTGCCTGTTAGAATGGGGGACCAAAGTTTTATGAAGAGACGTAACGCGTGCGCCGTAGGGTTTGCCGCGGCGATCCTGGCTTCTTGTGGCTTTCATCATGCCAAATACGAAAACCCGATTGCCAAAGACACTCAGCAGCCGGACAAGATTCTATTCGATAAAGCGATCCACGATATCGAGCGCGGCCGTTACGAGGTGGCTCGGCTCACTTTGAATACTCTCATTAACACCTACGACACAAGTGAGTACCTGGCCAAAGCCAAGCTGGCGATCGCCGATAGCTGGTATCGCGAGGGTGGGGTTCAGGGTCTCACTCAGGCTGAGGCCGAGTACAAGGACTTCATCCTGTTCTATCCCACCATGGAAGAGGCGGCCGAATCTCAAAAGAAGCTCTGCGACATTCATTACAAGCAGATGGATAAGCCGGACCGCGATCCCAATCAGGCGCTTCGCGCCGAGCAGGAGTGCAAGCAGGTCCTGATTCAGTATCCGAATTCGAAGTTTGTGCCCGGCGCGGAGCAGGAGTTGCGCGATATCCAGGAAGTGCTGGCCGAAGCCGAGATGCGGGCGGGTACTTTTTATTACAACAAAGGTAGCTGGGCGGCGGCCGCGAATCGTCTCTCCGGCTTAGCTGACACCTATCCGCTTTATAGCCGCGCCGATGAAGCGCTCTGGAAAGAAGCTGACGCCTATAGCCACATGGGTGCCCGTTTCCGGCAGAAATCCGGCGAAGCCCTTGCTTCGATTGTGCGCAGCTATCCCTTGAGCGAATACGCCGATCCGGCCAGGAAAAAGCTGGCGGAGATGGAAATGGAGGTTCCCCAGCCCGACCCTGCCGCCGTCGCGCGCATGAAATACGAGCTCGAAAACCGGACCAAACCCGGCATGCTAAGCCGCGCCACCGGCTGGCTGCACAGCGCTCCCGACACCAGCGCCGCCGCCAAAGCCGGCGCGCCGCAGATGAATAATCCCAAGCAGAACATCCCCGCGAGCGTTCCCGTCCCCGCGGAGGCGGCAGCCGGGTTCACAGGCGATGTGACCGTGACGCCCGTGAACGGGACTTCCGCGCTCGAAACTCAACCCGATGCGCGCTCCGCTCAGCCTGGCGCCCAGGCTTCTTCCAGCGCGCCGGCCACAGCCGTCGCCGGAGGCGCAACGCCACAAGCCCAGGAAGATAACGCCAACGCCAAAGGCAAGAAAAAGCCCAAGAAGAATCCGAAGAAGCAAAACAACCAAAATAATCCGAACGGGCAGGATTCCCAAATTCCCCAGCCCCCCGCCAATCCGCCCAATCCCACCAATCCGTAGCGTCCGCATGAGCATCATCCTGCTAGCCGATGACAGCGTGCATGCTCAGCGTATGGGCGAGCGGATTTTGCGCGACGAAGGCTATGAGGTCGTCAGCCTGACCGATGGCGACACGGCCGCGATGCGGCTGGGCGACGTCGATCCCGACTTGGTGATTGCCGACGTTTTTCTGCCTGGTCAAAATGGCTTCGAGCTATGCCGGCATGTGAAATCTCAGCGCCGACACGCACGCGTAATTCTCACCGCAGGCTTGCTGGAATCCTTTAACGAAGAAGATGCTCGCAAAGCCGGATGCGACGCCATTCTCCGCAAGCCATTCGAAGCGAGTGTCTTCGTCGAAACGATCCGTCCCCTGGTCCGAGAAGCACAACTGGCGCGGGGGCTGTTCGCCGAAGCTCTGACCGGCGCCACCCCAGGCCCGGATGCGCCTCCGCCTCCCGCCCGCCAGGCGCCCGAACCGCGGCGCGTCGAGGCGGCCATCGCCGAGGCGCTGGAAGCCGCTCTGCCCCCGCTCATTCGCGAAGTCACCGAGAAAGTCTTGGTAAAGGTTCTGGTAGCATTGGGTCACTGAGTCATTAGCGCACAGCCTGCTAGCGGCAATGTGCGCGTTTGAGCAAAGATGCCTGAAAACACATTCGACGTTGTCTCCAAAATTGAAATGCCCGAGGTCTCCAATGCCATCCAACAGGCGCTAAAGGAGATCGAGCAGCGCTACGACTTGAAAAATTCGCATTCCTCAATCGAGCTGCGCGAAAAGGAACACAAGGTCCTGCTGCAAAGCCAGGACGAGTTTAAGCTTAAGGCAGTCATCGACATCCTTGAACAGAAACTCGTCAAGCGCAAGGTCCCGCTCAAGGGCTTAAGCTACGGAATCGTGACCCCGGCGGCCGGGTCCACCGTGCGCCAGGAAATCTCGTTGCAGCAAGGCATCCCGATCGAAAAGGCGCGCGACATCGTTCGTGCAATCAAGGATAGCAAGAAAAAGGTGCAGGCCTCCATTCAAGGCGATTTCGTGCGCGTGGCGGGGAAGGATCGCGACACCCTTCAGGAAGTCATCCAATTGCTGCGCAGTACGGATTTCGGAATCGACATGCAGTTTACGAATTACCGGACCAATTAGCCCACGGTCGCAATCCACTCCTTGGCGCGCGCCCGCACGTTAGGGAACAAATCGCCGATGACCGCCACCGAATTGGCTCCCGCCTCAAGCGCGCTGGATGCGTTCGCCCGCGTAATTCCTCCGATCGCCACCAAAGGCCGCGGTGTCAGCGGCCGCCAAAGGCGCAATCGCTCGAGGCCCACTACGGAATCCGGATTCCGTTTCGACGCTGTTTCGAAAATGGGACCCAGCGCGAGATAATCGACTGGCTCCGCACCGGCCGCTGTTAACTGCCTTTCGTTATGTGTGGAATAGCCGATGATCGCCTGGCGGCCCACAAAGTGCCGGGCGGCCGTTGGCGCCAGGTCCTCTTGTCCCAGATGCACTGCGGCCCCAACGATGAGCGCAATATCCGCCCGGTCATTCACCACGAACAGCGCCCCGGCGTCCCGGCAGAGAGCGGCAATACGCTCGATCGTTTCGACCGTTCCCCGCGAAAACGACCCCTTATGGCGAAATTGCAAAATCCTCGCGCCCGCTTCTAGAATTGACGCGGCGGCGGCCTCTAGTCCTACTTTAAATCGATCTGAAACTTCTTTGTCGAGAATTGGATAGAAGCGGGGAAGGGCGAATCGGTTCATGGCTTTTAATTTACAATTTAGTGTGCAGCCATTCGAGCCGCTTTTCCGCAATCCCCACTTGGCCACAATCGCGGCGAATTTTTGGTTGCGTCCAGACGCCGCGCGGCGGTGGCCCGTTGAACCCCTCGTAATCCAAACGGAGCCCGAAGTGCGAGTGTTGGCGCTTCTCCAACATCCCGATGGCCCGCCAAAAGGGGAAATCGTGCTAGTCCATGGCCTGGAAGGTTCCAGCGAGGCTGGATACGCTCGTAGCATGGCTTATGCGGCCCTTCAGAGAGGATATGGCGTGCTCCGGTTCAATCTGCGCGGCTGCGGAAACGACGGTCTTGCGCTTTCCAATTACCATGCCGGCCAGACCTCGGACCTGCTGGCGGTCTTACGCCAACGCATTCGATCGACAAATCCTCCCTTGTTTCTGGTTGGGTATTCGCTCGGCGGCAATGTTGCGTTGAAGCTTGCCGGGGAATTGGGCGAACTCGCGCCGGACCTTCTCGCCGGCCTCTGCGCCGTTTCCGTCCCCATCGATCTCGCGGTCTGCGCCACCGCGCTGGAGAGGCCTTCGAATTTTATTTATCAAAACCGCTTCGTGAGGCGGCTCAAAGCACGCATCCGCCGCCGGCACGCGCAGGCCCCTCATCTCTATACCCTCGAACATCTTTCCAAAATCCGCACCATCACCGATTTCGACAACTGCTACACAGCCCCTTTATTCGGCTTCGGAACAGCGGAGAATTATTTCCGCACGCAGTCGTCAAATCAGTTTCTCGATCACATACGCGTTCCCACGCTGGTCGTTCAGGCAAAGGACGATCCGCTGATTCCCTTCGAAGTGTTCGATCATCCTGCCTTTCATCGCAATCCGTACTTGCGCCTCATGGCCGTGGATCATGGCGGCCACCTCGGTTTTCTATCGCGGCGACGGCCCCGTTTCTGGTTGGATTCTTTGCTCATGGACTGGATTCAGAGCCGCGACCGTTCGCGAACGGTCAAGCAACCGCCCTGCGTTGACACTGACGCCCGGCGTCACTAAAATCAAAGCCGGTTGGAACTCTCAGCGAAAGGAGCCGACCATGGTGTACCGCGCATGCTTGTTCGCCGCTGTCGCGGTTGCGGCGGCCAGTGATTCCCTAATTACGGCGGATTTGAGCGCATAAGGCCGGTCACGCTTTCCAAAGACGTCGCTCCCATTCTTCAAGAAAAATGCCAAATCTGCCATCGTGAAGGCTCCGTGGCTCCCATGTCGCTGGTGACCCACCTGGAGACTCGCCCATGGGTGAAGGCTATACGCGAGCGCGTCATTACGCGGCAGATGCCTCCGTGGCCTTTTCGACAAACCGCCGAAAAGTGCTCGCCGATCCGAGTGGGCGAACAACGAAGGAAGGGGCATTTCTAACGAGGCTTGGCAAAATAAAACAAAATCTTGCCTCCCCGTGCCCGCTGTGTTACCTTCAGAGGGAAGCGCCAACCCCGCTCGCGCCGTTCCGGCTATCTCCGGTTTCGTTCGACCTTTCTGGCGGGTTCCAGTAACCGTTTGTTCCGCCGGGGCATGGTTTGGCGGCATTGGTTGGAAGGGCGCTCGTTCCGCGGTTATGAATCTGCGTTCGCTGTTTAGCCTGTTTTCGTCTGATCTTGCCATCGATCTTGGCACCGCAAATACGCTGGTTTATGCGAAGGGCAAAGGGGTCGTCGTGAACGATCCCTCTATCGTGGCCATCAACAAAGTCACCAACGAAGTGGAGGCTGTGGGAAAAGACGCCAAAGACATGCTGGGCCGCACACCGGGCAACATCGTCGCTATCCGGCCTATGAAGGATGGCGTGATCGCAGATTTCAAAGTCACCGAGCGAATGCTCAACTATTTTATCCAGAAGGCGCACGGACGCAAGATGCTGGTGCATCCGCGCATTATCATCGGCGTTCCCAGCGAGATCACGCAGGTGGAAAAGCGCGCCGTGGTGGATTCGGCCTACCACGCCAAGGCTAGCGAAGTATTTCTGGTTGAACAGGCCATGGTGGCGGCCATCGGTGCGGGCCTCCCGATTACGGAGCCCAGCGGCAACATGGTGGTGGATATTGGCGGCGGCACTACAGACGTAGCCGTCATCTCCCTCTCCGGAATCGTCTATTCTCGCTCGGTGAGGGTGGCAGGCAATGAGATGGACGAATCCATAGTGCAATATTTGAAGCGGAAGTATAACCTTCTGGTGGGTGACCGAACGGCCGAGCAGATCAAGATTCAGATCGGCTCGGCCTGCCCCCAAGACCATCCCATGACGATGGAAATCAAAGGCCACAATGTACTCGAAGGCCTGCCGAAAACGATTACAATCTGCGATGCGGAGATTCGCGATGCGCTTGCGGAAAACGTCGCCACCATCTTGAACGCGATTCGCGTCGCGCTGGAGCGCACGCCGCCTGAGCTGTCCGCCGATATCAGCGACCGCGGAATCGTACTAACTGGCGGCGGCGCGCTGCTGAAGGGATTGGACAAGCGCATACGCCAGGAGACGGGCGTGCCGGTGTCCATCGCCGAGGATCCTCTGACCTCGGTGGTCCTCGGCACTGCGAAAATGTTGACCGAGTTTAAACTGCTCAGACGCATCGCGATAGATTAGTGGTCAGTGGAAAGAGGCGGGTCCCGCGTGATAGACGAACGACCGGCGGCTGACTGTGGACTTTTTTCTTAACCGTTTCCGGAACCTCACGGCCCTGCTGGCTGCGATTCTGGCGCAACTGGCTCTGTTGGCCTACCAGATCAAGAGCGGGCAGGACGTACGCCTAATCCGCGTCTGGGCGGTGACCGCGGTGACGCCGCTTGCGCGGTTTATCGAAGGAGGCCGCGGCGGCCTCGCGCATTTCTTGAAAAATTATGTCCTGCTTTTGAACGTGCGCGAAGAGAATCAGCGCCTGAAAGCGGACCTGGACCGGACGGAAATGGAAAACCAATATCTTCGAGCGCAGCTTTCCACGGCCGACCGCGCCGTCGCCCTGGCTATTTTTCAAAAGACCTCGCAATCCAAGACGCTGGCGGCGCGCGTTATCGGTAACACCACCGATCCCAATGGCAAGGCCGTCATCGTGGATCGCGGCGCCGCGGATGGGATTCAGAAAGGCATGGCCGTGATCAAGCCGGAGGGGATCGTCGGTAAAATCATTGGCGTCTTTCCGCATGCCTCCGACGTGCTCCTAGTCACCGATCCCTCCTTTGCGGCGGGCGTGGTCTCGCAGAAGAATCGCGTACACGGCACGCTCAAGGGCCAGGGACAGAGCACCGTTATAGTGGACTATATCCAGAATGAAGAAGCCGTGCAGCCGGGCGAATGGTTTCTGACTTCCGGCGATGACCTGATTTTCCCGCGCGGGATTCTTGTGGGCCAAGCAACGGTCGTGCGGAACGGCAAGAGCCGGAAAGAGGTTTACCTCGCCCCCAGCGGCATGCAGAGCGGGCTGGAGGACGTGCTGATCGTGTTGGATGGCGTGCATGGAACGATTACGGAAACGCCGCTTCCCAACCAGCCGATGCACCTTCTTGCGCCGCCGGATAGCGACGCGGGCGAACGTTTTTCTCCAGCCGCAGAAAGTGGCTCCGCGGCGGCGTCAACGGTTGTCACGGATCTGGATCGGAGCGTCGAGCATTACCGCGCGATCGGTGCGGCGCAGAACCACAGGTACGGAGATAAAAACAGTCCCGCGCCGGATTACAACGTAACGCCTGAAAATCCGGCGCGGCCGGTGCCGCCGCCTCCTGTCCCGCGCCCATGAGCGCGCCTCGAGGCAAATTTCGCGACTCCGTCGGATCCGCAGGAAGCTCCAAATATCACTGGTCGGTGGTTGTCGGCATTCCCTTGGCGGCGATTCTATTTCAAGTCTATGTGCCGCGCTTCGTTACCGACGTCGCCTATCTCGAGTTGCCGCTGCTGGCGACCGTGTATTTTGCGCTCACATTCCGCTCGCCCGTGGCGGGCCTTCTCTACGGCGCGAGCGTGGGCCTCGCCCAAGATTCTCTCGCGCGCCCGCAGCATCCGCTAGGGATGTACGGCATTGTCAAGACTTTGGTCGGCTATTTCACGGCATTTGTGAGCCAGCGCTTCGATGTTCGAAACTCCTCTATTCGGGCGATTCTCGCCTTCTTCTTCTATTTTTTCCATGATTTCTTCTACTGGGTGCTCAGCCGCGCGCTGCTAGGTGAAGCTGTGGACTTCGATCCCATTCGCACGCTGGTGCGCGCAATGTTGAACGGAGCAGTGTCGGCCCCCCTGTTCCTTCTCTTAGATAAACTGAAGACTACCGAGTGATATGGTTCCCCCGGACTATCCGCTCGACCCAGAGCGGCAACAGGCCCGCGAGTCCTCTGCCCGCCTGCTACGCGACGACACCCGCTTCGCGATGGGACGCATCGCGGTGTTTCAATATGTCGTGGTCGCCGTGTTTCTGTTTTTGATCGCGGGCTTCTGGGCATTGCAAGTTCGCGATCACGAAGTCAACAGCGAATTGGCCGAACGGAACCGCGTGAAAGTAGTGCCGCTGCCGGCGCCTCGGGGCAAGATTCTGGATCGTGACGGCCGCGTGATTGTCGATAACCAGCCATCCTTTACTTTGATGCTTTCGCAGGAAAATTTGAGGCTTGAGCATCTAGATGCAATCGCCGCAGGCTTGAGCATGGATCCGCAGGAGGTGAAGGCGATTGTGGCGCGTTATCATACCCGCTCACGCTTCGCCTTAATTCCACTAAAGCAAGACCTCACCCCGCGAGATTTAGCTTTCGTCGAATCTCACCGCGATCCCCACACTTTTCCGGAGATGGAACTGGTGCAGACCCCCCGTCGCTTATACCCCACGAACGGCTTGGCGGCGCATGTCATCGGCTATGTGGGCGAGGTGAGTGAGCAGGATCTAAACAGCCCGGAATTCGCAAAATATGCTCAGGGCGAGCGCGTGGGCAAGTTTGGTCTGGAGCGCCAATACAACGATCTCCTTATGGGCGTGGATGGACAGCGCCGGGTGGTGGTGGACAACCTGATGCATGAACGCGCTGTTTTGGAGGATGTCGAGGCCACGCCGGGACAAAATTTGCAGACCACGCTCGATATGGATTTGCAAGCCGTCGCAGAGTTGTCCATGGAAGACCGCAAAGGCGCCGTGGTGGCTCTGGATCCGCGCAGCGGCGAGATCCTGGCAATGGTGAGCCGTCCGGCTTTCGACCCGGGCATTTTCGCTGGCCGCGTGCGCTCCAAAGACTGGAACGATCTCATCAACAATCCCGACAAGCCTCTGATGAACCGCGCGATTCAAGCGCAATTCGCGCCGGGCTCGACGTTCAAGCCCATCGTCGCGCTGGCCGGGCTGGAAACTGGCGCGCTCGATCCTAGCACAACCTTCTATTGTCCTGGCAGCGCAACATTCTATGGAAAGCTGTTTCATTGCGATTTGAGAACCGGACATGGGACGTTGGATTTGCACCGCGCAATCGTTCATTCCTGCGATGTCTACTTTTTCAATGTTGGCAATCGAATCAACATCGACACCATCGCGGAATATGCCCAAATGGCGGGGTTTGGAAAAAAAACCGGTGTGGATCTGCCTTCGGAAGCCGAAGGAGTGGTCCCCTCGTCGAAGTGGAAGCTCCGCACGCAGCGCGAGAAGTGGTATGCGGGTGAGACGATTTCAGTGGCGATCGGCCAAGGACCCGTCACCGTAACGCCGATTCAATTAGCCACCGCCATGGGCGGGTTGGCGATGGGCGGCGAGTGGCATCGGCCTCACTTGGTGAAGGAGACAGCGCCAGAGCCTCCTCGGCGCGCCGAGCTTCGTGCAGACAATATCGCAACCGTCGTTTCCGGGATGTACGGCGTGGTGAACGAAGGGGGGACCGGCGCTTCCGCCCACATCAACGGAATTCAGGTGTGTGGCAAGACCGGCAGCGCGCAGCGGATTTCGAACGAGCTAGCCAAATCCAACCGCGCGCTAGCACAGGAATTAAAGGATAACGGTTGGTTCGTGGGATTCGCCCCCTGCGATCATCCAGAAATCGTCGTGGCGGCTCTGTATGAAGCGAGCGAGCACGGCTACTTGGCCGCGCCGATCGTCCGAGATGTGATCAAAGCGTACTTCGATAAGAAGGAACGCCTGACCGCCGAGCCGAAGCCGCCGGTAGTGGCGCTATTCCGTCCGCCTATTACCAAAATCGCAAAGTAACTCGGCTTTCCAATGAAGTCGTCGGGCGCCTCGGTTCGACTGGACAAGAAACGCAGCGCTAGCTGCGGTATAGTTCCAATTGAACGAGAACGTTCCTCTCACTTACACCGGACACTTCGAAACACCCTTTTATGCTATCCGCCAATGGCTCCACGCTAGTTATCTTTTGGCGCTTCTTCACAAATCTCTCAGCACATTAGCGAATTCCCGGCTGCATTCAGAGCTGTGCCGCGCTGCTGGGGCCTTCAGAAACTCAACGCGATTCACGGATCGCCTGTGAGGATAAAGCGGAAAACATGATCTGAGCGGCGATGCCATGTCTACCGGAGCGCTTTGGAAGCCGGCGACGAAGCCGTACGAAAGCGAGCCCCTTCCTTTTGAAAAGTTTCGTCTTCGCCATAAATATCATCGAAAAAGCGCACTTCTCCGCTTTCAACCACCATCGCTGTTACGTAGATCGTCACCAACTGAATCGGCCGATGAAGCTTAACCGGAACAGGCTCGGGCCCCGCCATGGCGTCTTCAACGCGATCGCGTGACCAGCCTGGTTCATCGCGCAGAGCCCATTCCGCCAAATCCGCGGCATGCTCCACGCGAATGCAGCCGTGGCTGAAGTCGCGGCGCGACTTGGCGAACAGCCAGGGCGCGGAGGTAGCGTGCATGTAAATGCCATGCGCATTGGGAAATTCGAATTTGACCAAACCCAGCGTGTTTTTTGGGCCCGGAGTCTGCCGAAGCCGAAGCTGACCTGAGCGCAGTTCCTCCATTTCGTTTTCTGAAATCGGGCCGTCCACGACTTCTCCGCCCAGATTCACCATCTCGAGATGGTTGGCAGCCAAAAAGGTGCGATCTTTCTCGATGTCCGGCATCAGTTCGTCGCGAGTAATGCTAAGCGGAACGTTCCAATAGGGATAAAAGATGATAGTTTGCAATCGCGACCGCAAGAGCGGGGTCTTGCGCTCCGGCGCCTCTCCAACGATGATCTTCATCTCCAGATCCACGTGATGATCGCGAATCGCTCGTAGTCGAAACTCGGGCAAGTTCAGGACGATGGCAGGACGGGCAGGATCGTAAGGCCGCCGGCGCCAGCGCTCCAATGCGATTTCCAATTGGTGAACTCGAGTGGAGAGCGGGGTATTCAGTTGTTTGAATGTTGCCGCATCGATTCGGCCGTCCGGCTCAAGCCCGTGGCGGCGCTGAAACCGCCTAACGGCGTCGACCAGATCGCCATCGTAAACGTCCTGGTCAAAAAGATCCCGATTAGACGGAAGATCACCCAGCCGGCGCAATACCCGCGCCAAGTCAGAAACGCCCTCGTAGATATCGCCTGGCGCTAGAGGTTCGACAGTCTCGGGCAAAATAACGTCGCCGTCGATGGTAGCCAACCGCCGATACTGCTCTAGCGCGCGCAAGGTACGTTCGTATTCGTCCATCGGAGCGGGCGAAGATGCAACGCGCGCCTGCTGAGAAGACGTGCCTATGCAAGCTAGCAGGGCTATCACGGTTGCGAACCGTCCGGGAATTTTAAATCCCACGTCGATTTAGATGCGCGCCAGGCGACAACGCGGTAGACTTTCTGCTAGAGTGCGTCGGGGCTGCCGCTCTCAAACTCGCTTGGGAATGTTAAAAGTAAGGGCCCATCCGGGAACGTAGTGGGTGATTCCGATAATAGGTGAGTGCAGGACCGGGATCTTTACGCGCAGATATTGGGAGTACGGGAGCCGTGGCGGGTGGAGGGAGTGGACCTCGATCTCAAGGCGGGCGAGGTGGTTGTGCGGTTGACGCACGACGCTTCTGCGAACCGGCCGTGCCCCGAGTGCGGGAAACCGTGCGGTCTGTACGATCATCAGCCAAGGCGGCGGTGGCGTCATCTGGACACCTGTCAGTTGCGGACGATTCTGGAAGCTGAACCGCCGCGCAGCAATTGTCCCGATCACGGCGTCAAAGCGGTGAAGCTGCCGTGGGCCGAACCCGGGAGCCGGTTCACAGCTTTATTTGAAAGATTGGCCATCGATTGGCTACTGGCAGCGAGCCAGAAAGCCGCCACGGATTTCAAAGCCCCGAGCATGTGATCGAAAAACCGTTATCCATCATGATTACAAAAATATGTTTCAGATTGTTTAAGCCGGCAGACATAAGACCTTTCTCGATTTCTTGAGAACTTTTAGCGGCGTCCCGCGCTTCGCTTCCCGCTCTATTGGCGACCACGCTTCGCTTGATCGCGCTAGAAACTTCGCGATTTTTTTGCCACAACGTTCGCGGCCGCGGAGTCTTGTGTGGGCGATTTCGCCGATGAGGGAGGCCCGACGTTTGTTAGACTGCCAGCATGCGGCGATTCGGCGCGTGGGCGAATTATTTATGCGTCTCTCTGGCCATATCGGCGGGCCTCGCGTGGGCGCAAGGCCCCGCCCATGTGCTGGTGGTGGTGAACGACAACTCCGCCATTTCGCGCTCCGTCGGGGAATACTACGCGCGCAGGCGCGCCATCCCGGCCGGCAACATATGCCATATCCGCTCTTCAGTTCATGAAGATATCGATCGCGCCGTTTACGATCGCGAAATTGCGCGGCCGATCGGAGAGTTTTTGAAACAAAACCGGCTGGTGCAGAATATTCTGTATATCGTAACCACGTACGGAGTTTCGTTGCGGATTGAGGGGACCGGCGGACTGGAGGGCGACGCTGCGTCAGTGGATAGCGAGCTAGCCGCCCTCTATTTTGACCTTACTCACGGGAATCGGCACCCGGTGGAAGGATCGATCGAGAACCCGTTCTTCGGCAAAAGCCAGTCTGCATTTGGCCATCCGCAATTTCCGATATATCTGGTTACTCGGCTTGCCGCCTACGACGAGCAGGGCATCAAAGGTCTTGTCGACAGGTCGCTGCAAGCTTCCAATCGCGGCAAGTTTGTCATTGATTTGAATTCGGCAAACGACCAACCGGGAAACAATTGGCTGCGAACCGCGGCCATCGTTCTACCAAAGGAACGGGTGATCGTTGACGATTCACCTGAGGTCCTCTACAATCAGACAGATGTAATTGGTTATGCCGGTTGGGGATCCAACGACCAGCACCGGCATCGCCGTTTCGTGGGATTCCATTGGCTGCCCGGCGCCATCATGACGGAATATGTCTCCACAGATGGCCGGACTTTTGAGCGACCGCCCGACAATTGGAACATCAGCAACTGGGAGTCGCGCGAACTGTGGTTTCACGGAAGTCCCCAGGCTTTAACGGCGGACTACATTTTGGAAGGCGTCACCGGCGCATCGGGCCACGTATACGAACCATACTTGGCGATGACGCCGCGACCAAACCTCCTTCTCCCCGCATACTATCGCGGGCGGAATCTGGCGGAGAGTTATTATTTGGCCATCCCTCGGCTGAGCTGGCAGAACATCGTGGTAGGCGACCCGCTGTGTGCGCTGGGCAGGCCGTGACCGGCGCCATTCCTCAGCGCACTCAAGTGGGCATCGCCGGCGCCGGACCAGCGGGGCTGCTGCTCTCCCACCTTCTCTATCTGCAAGGAATCGAATCTGTAGTGCTGGAGATACACGCGCGCCAGTACATCGAGGAGCGAGTCCGCGCCGGAGTGCTGGAGCAAGGAACTGTCGATTTGATGGTAAGCTCGGGGGTGGGAGAGCGATTGAAGCGCCAGGGCCTGCCGCATCGGGGCATTGGACTGCGCTTTGCCGGCCGCAGCCACCGCATCGATTTCCAGGATCTCATCGGCCGCATTATCACCGTCTATGCGCAGCAAGAAGTAATTAAAGATTTAGTCGCGGCGCGCCTCGCCGCAGGCGGCCAGATTCTATTCGAGGCGGAAGCTGTTAGCTTGCGCGATTTGGATAGCCAACGCCCGGCGATCCATTATCGTCATAACGGAGCCGAGCATAAACTCATCTGCGATTTTATTGCTGGGTGCGATGGCTTTCACGGCATTTCGCGCGCGGCGGTTCCTGAGGGTTCGCTCACTGTCTACCAAAGCGCTTACCCATTTGCGTGGCTAGGGATTCTCGCCGCCGCGCCGCCATCGACGGAAGAAGTCACCTATTGCCACACGGACCGCGGGTTCGCGCTTTCCAGCATGCGCTCCCCCGAGCTTTCGCGCCTATACCTGCAATGCGATCCGCGGGAGGACCTGCGCAATTGGCCCGATGAGCGCATCTGGGAAGAGTTGCACGCACGCCTCGCGGCCGATGGCGCGCACCCGCTCACCGAAGGCCCCGTGCTTCAAAAGGGCATTACGGGAATGCGCAGCTTTATGATAGAGCCAATGCAATTTGGGCGGCTGTTTCTAGCTGGCGATGCCGCTCATATCGTGCCGCCCACGGGAGCCAAGGGTCTGAATCTCGCCGCCGCGGACGTGCGGGTCCTGGCGGAAGCCTTGGGCGAATTTTACCGCCGCGGCAGCCGAGGTCTCCTTGACCGGTATTCCTCCATCTGCTTGCGCCACGCCTGGAAGGTGCAGCGCTTTTCCTGGTGGATGACGTCGATGCTCCACCAGTTCCCAGCAGATAGCCCGTTCGACCGCCGCAGGCAACTGGCCGAGCTGGATTACCTAATGGGGTCGCACGCCGCGCAGCAGTCACTTGCGGAAAATTATGTGGGGCTCGATGTTAGCCTTAATCTGTGAGCCGGCCGTTGTTGGCGATTGTAGCGTTCGCCGCCGTGGGCGGAGCGTACGCATTCCAGAAGCCCTTCCGCGAATATCCAGGCCAGGAGTACAGCAACTTTCCGCTCCCGCCGGATTACGGGGAAAAGACAGAGTTCGTTTTCGCCCGCATGATGTATCCGCAAGGCAACTGGGGCATCTTCGGCCGGCTGTGGCGCTTTGATTGGCGTGAAGGACGCAGCGCCTGGACCAACGACTATCCGCGCTCAGACCGCCATTTCGTTCTGGCGCTGCGGAGGCTCACGCGCGTTCAAGTGCGGTCCGTCGAGCAGCCCGTAGATCCCTTCGATGGTGACGATATTTTTAACTGGCCGTTTCTTTATTGCGCTGGGCCGGATCAATGGAACTTGACCGACGAACAGTACGCACGAGTTCGCGAATACCTCGACCGCGGAGGCTTCATCCTCGGCGACGACTTCTGGGGCGAAAGCGACTGGCATTATTTCCAGCGCAATATGGATCGTCTATTCCCTGGGCGGCCGATCGTGGAGATCGAGGACGGTGATCCGATCTTTCACACCGTGTTCGACCTTGATCAACGCTATCAAGTTTCGGGCGCGTGGAGCATTGGAGGACTGCCGTACTTAAACGGCGGCGCCGATCCCCATTGGCGGGCAGTCTATGACGACAAAAAGCGCATTATCCTGACGGTTTTGTTTAATCACGACACTGGCGATTCCTGGGAATGGGCCGACGATCCAGGTTATCCGGAGAAATACTCTGCGCTCGGCATTCGCACGGGAGTAAATTATGTCGTGTACGCGATGACTCACTAGTGTGGGCGACCTTGTCCTGGTTTTAAACGCGGGCTCATCGAGCCTTAAATTTTCCGCATATCGTCACATCGAAGGCGACGAATGGCGGCTCGAGCTGCGGGACCAAATTGAAGGCCCGAAGGCAAGCCCGCATGCACACGACTGGAGCGCTGCGTTATCGGCTTTTTCCGTGAGGCTCCAAACGCTGCCAGGCGCACAGCGAGTGGCGGCGGTAGGTCATCGCGTGGTGCATGGCGGGTCGCTCTATGAAAAACCAACGATTGTAACGCCTCAAGTTTTGGCCCAACTGCACGCTTTAATCCCGCTCGCTCCCTTGCATCAGCCGCACAACATCGCTGCCATGGAGGCGGTGGCCGAATGGCGCGCGGGAGTGCCGCAAGTCGCTTGTTTCGACACCAGTTTCCACCGGACTCAATCGCGCTTGGCGCAACTTATTCCGCTGCCAGACGCGATTAGAAGGCGGGGCGTGCAGCGGTACGGCTTTCACGGTTTGTCTTATGAATACATCGCATCCGCTCTGCCGAAAATTGCTCCGGCAATTGCCAACCGGCGCGTCATCGTGGCGCACTTGGGAAATGGCGCCAGCCTCTGCGCGATAAAGGAAGGAAAAAGCCTCGATTGCACTATGGGCTTTACGGCGCTGGACGGGCTTTGCATGGGCACTCGGGCCGGGTCCCTCGACCCTGGCGCAGTTTTGTACCTGTTCCAAAACCTGGGGCTTTCGGCGAACGAAGTGGAGGCGATTCTCTATCGTGAATCCGGCCTGCTCGGCATTTCCGGTTTCAGCGGCGATATGCGCGATCTTCTTGCGAGCACGCAATCCGAGGCTCGCCTAGCCGTCGATTACTTTGTGTTCCGCGCCTCGAAAGAGATTGCCGCTTTGGCGGCCGTAACCGGAGGAGTGGACGGGTTGGTGTTCACGGCCGGAATCGGAGAGAACTCGGCGGAGATTCGCCGGAGGATATGCGAATCTTTGGAATGGCTAGGGTTGAAGCTGGATGTACAGGCCAATTCCAGCGGTGGTCCTCGCATTTCCAGCCAGGCGAGCAGGGTTTCCGCGTGGGTGATCCCTACAAATGAGGAGTTGATGATCGCGCGCCATACGGGTGCCCTCCTCGGACTAACCAAGACAAGTTAAAATGTGGGCGGTCGAAGCAGTGAAAGCGTTCCCAAACAAGGTCGGCACGTCGGATAGCCGCGGCTCGCAGGGCCTGGGGTAGGCGTTTATGAGGGAGACTCGCATCCCTGATCCAGCCGGCAAGGATCTGGTTCGCCAGCCGAGGAATCCTGGAAGATCGCTGATCCGGCTGTCTATCGTCGTGTATGGATCAGTGATTCTCGTAACTGCGCTTGCCGTGTGGGCCTGGCATTGGCTTCAGCCGCCCCCGCAGATTCCCGGTATGGTATACATTCCGGCCGGAATGTTCCTGGCTGGCAGCGATAAACATTCTGTGAAACTCCATGCTTTCTACATCGATGCGACGGAAGTTAGCAATGCCGAGTATTCCGACTTCTGTGAAGCCACTGGCTGCACGCTTCCGGAAGGAGCTCGTAATCTTCCCGTGGTGAACGTAACTATCGAACAAGCGCGCGCATATGCCCGATGGAGCCACAAACGCCTGCCCACCGCTCTGGAATGGGAACGCGCCGCGCGCGGCACAAGTGGCGCTCTTTTTCCATGGGGCGATGCCGAAGATCCATCGCGCGCCAATGTGTCGAACAATTCCACTTTGGCTCAGCACGCCCTGATGCCCGTGCGTTCGTTTGGCGAGTATCCGGCGTTTCAGATGATTGGAAATGCGTGGGAGATGGTGGAAGGCGAGATCACGCCGAGCGCTAACTCGTTGCGAACCTTTCCAAGGCTCCGCCCTCCATCGGCTTCCGGGGAGCGATGGTTTGCCATTCGCGGAGGATCGTATCAGACTCCGCTGACGCAGGCTTTGGTCTGGGAATTTGATTCGATTCCAGCGAGTTACGCGGCAAGTGATATCGGCTTCCGCTGCGCCAAGGACCCGCAGTGACCTAACGAGCGCCGCGCGACATGATCGCTGTTCTGCGGCGCTCTTTCACCTGGTTTGTGCAGATAGAATCCAATCAGGGCGCCAGAGATTTGATCGTTTGATTGCCGCTTTCCTTACTGCCGCAAGGCGTAGACAAACATCGCAGTCCCTGCATTCACTGCGATATATTGCCGGCCGTTGATGGCATAGCTTATCGGCCCGCTATTCACCTGCCCGCCTAGCGACGCATGCCACAAAAGTTTCCCGTTGCGGGCGTCGAGCGCATAAAAGTAACCTTCGCGGCCGCCGCTGAATAAGAGATCGGATGCGGTGGTCAACACGCCCGCCCAGGTAATGTCGTTCATCTTAAATTCCCACTTCTGCTCGCCGGTCTTGGGATCGAACGCCCGGACGATGCCGTAGCCCTCGTTTTCGGTCTTGTTGTTAGGTTGGAGATTCACTTGGGCCATGGGAGTGTTTCCCAAAGATCGTCCGAAACCGTTAGTTTTCGTCACCATGGCTCCACTGTTTTCCCATCCTGGAATGTAGAACCAGCCGGTGTGCGGGCTGTAGGAAGGCGGATACCAGTTGGTCCCGCCGAGGCCATGAGGCATGATTAAGGTCGGATGGTCGTTGTCGGCGCTTATAGGCGTCCGCATCGGGCGGCCACGCTCATCGAAACCAGTCATCCAGGTCACTTTCGTGAAGGGCTTGCCCATGAGAAACTGGCCCGTCACACGGTCGAGCACGTACCAGTTCCCGTTGCGATTGGCCCACATCAGCACCTTGCGCGCGCGCCCTTGATACTGAATATCCGCCAGCACGGGGACCTGCGTGGAATCGTAATCGAACTCGTCGTGCGGAGTGAATTGGTAATACCACCTCAGCTTGCCTGTATCAGCATCGAGCGCGACCACGCAATCGCTATAGAGGTTGTCGCCCAGCCGCGCGTCGCCGTTCGTATCAGGGGCCGGATTGCCGATGCCCCAGTAAGTGAGATTCTGTTCGGGATCGTAGGCGCCGATGTTCCAGACAGCGGCGCCGCCGGTTTTCCATGAGTCGCCGGACCAAGTCTCATGGCCGGGTTCGCCAGGACCGGGAATCGTGTAGAATCGCCAGGCTTCTTGTCCCGTCTTCGTATCCAATGCGACGATTTGGCCCCGCGTGGGACCATCGCCGCCCGCAGTGCCGACAATCACCTTGTCCTTTACAATCAAAGGTGCGTGGGTTATTACGTAACGGTCAGCCGCGCTGGCGATGGTTGTATCCCAAAGTTTTTTGCCGTTCTTTGCATCGATGGCGATGACGTGCGCGTCGAGCGTGCCCATGAATAATGCATCGCCCAGAATCGCCAAGCCGCGGTTCACCCGGCCGCAACACGGCCGCGCTTCGGGCGCGGGAGTATAGGGAAACGTCCAGAAAGGGCGTCCGGTCACGGCATCTAGCGCCACCACATCGTTCGGCGCCTGAATGGTGTAGACGATGCCGTCCACCACGATCGGCGACGCTTCGAACTTTTCAAGCGACCGCGCCTGCCACACCCATTGCAGTTCCAGATTTTTCACGTTAGCCGGCGTGATCTGCGTGAGTGGGCTGTAGCGCTGACCATCGATGGATCGGGAATAGCTGAGCCAATTCTGAGGCTCGCGGTCGGGATGCAGCAAGCGATCGAACGTGACGCCTTGTCCCCATAGGGCGCCGGCGCAACAGAGCAGCGTCAGAGCACGGAAAATCATGGCTAACAGCATACTAAAGAAGATCGCGACCACGTCCGCGTCATTCCCCGCCGCCGGAAAGACCCTGGCAACATGACGGGCGCCGGCGAAATCGCGCGATCGCACCAGAGCCTAGCTTCGCTTCTTCTCCGGTTCTTTTCCAGGAAGATTTTCCGGATTCTCGTGCACGCGCGCCCGGAACGCGGCGTTCATGCCTGCGGCCAGCGATACCACTCCATCGCCGTACTTGTCGCGCAGTTGGTCGACCGCGCGCAACGTCTTACGCCAGGCCTCCCTCTTATTTTCTTCGAGCAAGCTGGCTTGCCCTTCCGCCCTTTCGAGTTGCTGAGCGTAGACCCCGAGCAGCCGGATCGGCCGGCCCGTCCAAGCTTTGCGGAACAGATCGCGTGCGGCGGCCGCCAAGTCTGCGTCAATCTGGGTCGCGTGATCGAGGCTCCGCGCTCGCGTGAATGTGGAAAAGTCCGAATAGCGCAGCTTGATCTGCACGGCGCGCGTCCACAAGCGATGATCGCGCAGCCGGCGAGCCACCATCTCCGATAACCGCACCAACATGGCGTCCAGCTCCGTCGCCTGGGTCGTATCCAATGAGAAGGT